>JBBQBE010000001.1:0-205224 GCA_038317225.1 Tepidisphaerales bacterium
CATTACCAGTGATTTCCATACGAACCTGCCGAGCCGCGGCTTGCGTGGTGGCGGTGGCCAGCGGCGCAGTCGTTGGGTACGCCGCCCGCAACGCAGCGGCCCCCTGGGCCACCGTGGCCTGGTCAATCAGCAATGTCGCCGCGGTATAAGGCTGGGCTGATTGTCGCGCCCGCATATAGCGCCCCAGCGCCATCACGCACCAGGCATTTTCCTGGGTGCTGCCCCAATGCCCGTCGCGCCCCGCATCGGCCAGTTCCCGCGCCAAGCCGTCTGCCATGGGATTGTCTCCATCCACATCCAGCAGCGCCGCCAGCAATATCGCTTTACTTCGCAGCGCTGAACCGACGTTGCCACCCAGTTGCCGCGGCACATTCAGGCTGGGCATCCGCTTGGGTAACAGCGCTTCGGCGCGATCGGCTCGGCCGGCCAAGCGCCACGCCGCCGCCAGTTGGCAACGCGGCGTCCAGAGCCACGACGCGGTATCATCACCGGACGGAGTTTGCAGCAATTCGGTCAAAGCGTTCATCTGGGCAATCTGTGGCCGCCGCGCCAGCGCCAGCACATAACAGGCATAGGCCTGCTGCTCGAGCATCTGCGGCTCATCATCGCTGCGGTT
Source organism: Tepidisphaerales bacterium (assembly GCA_038317225.1). Taxonomy (GTDB): domain Bacteria; phylum Planctomycetota; class Phycisphaerae; order Tepidisphaerales; family Tepidisphaeraceae; genus JBBQBE01. The sequence continues at coordinate 617 of JBBQBE010000001.1, forward strand.
GAGTATCTGCTCCAAATATTGCATCAGCGCGGCTGTGAAATATTCCGGCACCTGGTAACCGGCCTTTTGCGCTTCGATGATGAAATGCGCCGCATACACGCTTCCCCACGGCCACGGCTCGGTTGCGCCCGGCCACATCCCAAGTCCGCCTTGGCGGGTCTGCATGGACAAAAGCCGAATGATCGCCTCATTTATCTTGGGCGCGATCCGCTGCACGCTATATTGATCGGGATCGATCTTCCGCAACAAATCCGGCAAAAACACCAAGGGAAACCCGACGCTCACCGTCTGCTCACAGCAGCCGTAAGGATAGCGATTTAAGTATTCCAGTCCCCGCGGCATCGCCAGATCATCCATCGGTCCGGCCAAAAGCGCAAGCTGCCCCGTCCCCTTGACCCACGGATCATCCAACTCCACATTCGCCGCAGCTTGCGTGGTCGCCATGGCCCAGCCGCCGCGGGTGATTTGCGGTGCCGCCGGCCGCACCGCCAGTTCCAGGTTTTCCTCGGTTTGCTGATCATTCAAGCGGGCCAGCAGAACCAGCCGCGCCACGCCGACCGCTTGCCCCGCCTTGCAGCGCACCCATACGGTCGTCTGCGCCCCGGCCGCCAGCGCTGGCCCGGTCCAGGTGTAAGCATTTTTACCTTCAGGCGCAAATTGAATCTCTCCGTCTCCCTGGCTTTGGATGGTCAAGGTCGGGGTGCTGGCCTGGCCAGAGTTGTTGAACAGCGTTACCGCCGTTTGCGTTTCATCGCCGGGAGAAAGAAAACGCGGCCAGGAACTTTGCATCACCAGCGGCGAGCGCGCCTCCACTGTCGCCTGCCCACTGCCCATACGCTGCCCTTGGGCCGCGATCACTATAATCCGCAGCTTGCCGGCAAATTGCGGAACCTGGAAATGGATCGTGGTGTGTCCCTGGGCATCGGTCGGGCGCGTTTGGCCCACCAGCGCCACCGGCACGAAACGCCGCGCCACTACCGGAGAAAGATGTCGCGCAGCCGGCGCATCGCCATCCCCGCCGATAGCGCTTGCCCGGGCCAGTTCGGGCATCAGCGCGTTGTAGCTGTCACTCCAACCAACTTGCAAACCGCGCGTGCGATCAAAATAGCCCAGCGGATCAGGCGTGCGATATTGCGTCAGTTGGCAAATCCCCTCATCCACCGCAAATGCCACCGGCACCACTCCCGCCGCCGCCTGGCCCAGCGCATCGCTTAAGAACACCTGCGCATCGAGGGTTTGTTGCGGGCGCATTTCGGCTGGGGCAATCACTTTTACATTCAGTCCACGGGCGGCTTCATCCAGTTTCACCCGCGTTACCCCATAGGCTCGATGCGCCGCCCACGGCGCTGCCGGGTCCACCGCCCGTACCACGCTGGCCGCCAGATACGCATTGGGAGTCCAATCGCGCTGAGCTTGCAACAAAAAGCTCACTTGCGAGCCAGCCATCGACCAGCAGCGAGTTTGCAACACACGATCAGTCTCCACGCTGAATAGCAACTGCCCGGCAAAAGGCGCATTGATCACCACGCGCATCCACTGCCCGGCGACCAGCCCGGCCGATTCCGCCTCGCTTGGCCCCGCCGTGGGCGTCAGCGCCGCCAAGCCCGCCGCCCAGGTGGGATGTTTCAGCCACTGCTCGGCCAGCTTTCTCGACGCCGGTCGCAGCGGCGTTACGGCAATGGCAAGCTGCTGGGCATTTTCCAAACTAACCGACTGATCCCATCCATCTGAAGCCACCGTTATCGGGAGCGTCGTTACCTGCCCGTCGCCGCCGGACAGTTTGATCAGGTATGTTCCCGCCCTCGGGGCTGGAAATTCGCACACTCCGCGTCCCTGACTCATTTTCACGGCCCACGGCTTTACCTCCACATGCAACACGCGCGTGGACTGATATTCATAGCGGCCCTGGCGATAAACCACCGAGTTGTTCCACTCGATTTTCCACACATTCGCTTCCAGCGAATCCTCTTTTAGCAATTGCTTCCCGTCAGCACCCACAAACGCCACCTGCACGCGCCCGATTTGCCCCGGCTGCAATAACGCGCTATCCATTTTCCCGCCGATGTATCCGCCGGGCTGGTCCAAATGAACGGTCTGATATGCCTGCACGCCCCGTCCGCCCGGCTCGGCCACCTGCGCACTGTATCGCACGCGCCACGGCCCGGTATATCCGCCGCTTGCCTGCTCAAACAATGAGCGCGGCGTCCATTGCCAAACGGCCTGTCCTTGGCGGTCCAAATCCGCGCTCGGCAAGCTCGCCTGCCGCGCCAGCACTCCGGCGGCGGCCGGATGACGCAGCGCCTCGGCATCTCCAAACGTCCAACCGACCCACGCCGGATGGCTGAATTGTTCCGGTTCAGCGCGCACTCCCAGCGTCGCGGCACACCCTTCGGCCGGTTTGCCAAACAGCCAATCCCCGCGCACCGCCAAACGCAATGGCCGATCCCAATCCGCCACTCGCATTTCAACATCGCCGCCGGCGGGGCCATCCCCAATCGCCAGCGTGGCTTTCAATCGCTGGGGCACAAATTCTTCAACATGAAAAGCATAGGCCCCCATCACCGCCGCCGGCTTGGTGCCCGCACTTGGTGCGGCGGCGCTGGTAACGCCCAGCGACAAGCGCGCTTCCCAATTACCAGTGGGCAAATCATTGGGTAATGACAAATCCCACTGGCTGTCGCCCGCTTCTCCCAGTGGCAGCGTCTTGCTTTGCCACAATCGCCCATCCGGCCGGCGAATTTCCCAGCTCACCGGAAATACGCCCGGCATGCGGCCCTCCGGCCCGCGTACCAGCGCGCGCAGGCGCGCCGTCTCCCCCGGCCGATACAAATCGCGATCGGAAAAGATAAACGCCTCGTTGCCCTGGCGATGATAATCCGCCCCGCCGCTGTGCTGGCTGGCCAAATCCAGCCGCGACTGACTGATATCCAGCCAGGTTAGTTGTGAGCCGTCCGACCTGTCCGCCAGCACCACCGCCGCAGGCTCATCGGCTCCGCTGCCGCGCAGTGGTACGCGCGCCAGTCCCGTTTGGTCCGTGGTGGACTCCCCCAGCAATTGATTTTTGCTGGAGTAGACGCGCACGCGCACCCGCTCCATCGGCACGCCCTGGCGTAACGAGACCGCCCACACCGTGGCCTGTCCGCCGCTGGTTTTGGCCGTCAACCCGATATCCGAAAGGGTTACCACACTGTCGGATGACTCGACATATTCTTCCTCCTCACCGCGCCTTTGGGCTCCCAGCTCCAGGCGATACACACCCCCCGACTCGACTTGCCCCGCCAATTCCTTTTTCAAATCCACCGACACATCGCTCACCTGATTGTGCCGCCGCGGCACTTGAATAACTCGCTCCACCAAAGGCCGCGCTACCCCTTCCACCGCGCCCCAGCGATAACGCGGCTGGTTGCGCCACGCCACCACATTGTTGTCATAGATGCGCGTGATGCGCAGGCGCAGCGACGGCATATTCACCGCCTGCGCCTTGACCAGCCCGTTGCCGTGGGTGGACAGATATCCCGATGGATAGGCAAACCACACCCGCGCCGCCTGGTCCGGCACAAAAACACCCATTTGGCCGGCCAGCGGATATTTTTCCGCCGCAGCGTCCGCCGGCGGCGATGCGATGGTTATCCGGTAGCGCGTCGCCGGCTTAAAGTCTCCGCGCAGTTCCACCTCCTCGTAGCGCATGCCCAGTGTAAAGGCGACCGCCGGATCAACACTCAATACCCGCTTCAAACAATCCAGGTCCACCTGCGATTGATTAAAGCGCAAAGCCAGCGAAAAACCCGCCTCCTCCGCTTGCCGCGCTGTTACATCCATCAAGCGCAGCGTGCAGGCGGTGGGTACGGCCTGCTCATACAAGCTCGCCAGTCCCAGCGGGCCATCTTCGCCGCAAAATCCCGCCGCCAGCGATAGACGCACCGCCGCCTTCACATCGCCCATCCAGGCCCGCGGCAGCGGCGAGGTGCAAAAACGCAGAGTCTGGCCCGGCGCCAGGCCCAGTGGATGCAGCGACAGCATTTTGCCGTCAGGCCCAGCGGCTTTGAGCGATTTGAGCAATTGCCGTGGGTCCACATTGCTGTTGAACTGCGCTTCCAGCAACAATCCCTGCTCGCTGGTCCAGCCCACCGAGCGGATCGCGCGCACCCGCAGCGGCTGACTGCGCACAATCAGCGGCTCGCATTTGCCGGGAGAAAAACCTTGAACGGATCGCAAAAGCCGCGAGTCCAGCGCCACCACCCACTGATTGGCCGGCGTCCACTGTTGGGCCGGTTCAAATTCCAGCGTGCGCGCATCGGTCCACGACCAAACCCCCGCCACCGGAGGCGAAATCTCACCCGGCGAGGCCGCCTGCGCCATATCCAAATTAAATTTCCAGGATAATTTGCCGCGCCCCTCCACTTGGCCGCTTATCGCCCCTTGGCCTGGTTCAATGCTCAATAGCCCGTGCGGATGCCGCCAGCGGTCGTAACCCACCCAAAACAGCACATTGACCAGAAGCAATGCAACCAGTGGCCAGGAAAAGCGCATCCAGCGCGCCGAAGTGTATGAAGACATGGATCCTCCATGTTGTCGTCGATGTCCAGCCGCTCATCCATGAGCGACGATTGGCAGGCCCCGACGCTACCACAAAAAAATCACTTTTCCACAGGCCGATAATGAGAAAAAAAAATTATTCCGCTTCCAGCCCGCCAAAGTAGTCTTTTACGGCCTTTTGCGCCGACGGGGGAATGCGCTGCTGATCCACCTCCTCGGCCGCATCGCGCTGCGCGGCGGTCAACACCTGGCGCAATTCCTGGCGGCTCTCCCCCTTGATCGCGTCGGCTTTGATGAAATGGCTGGCCAATATCTTGCCGCTTTCAATCTGCTGCGCCGGAGCATGTTCCGCTGCCACCGCAAAGGGCGACTCCTCCTTGCCGGTATTACCCCCGTTGCCGCGCCCCGGTCCGCCCTGGCCATTGCCGCGTCCTTGGATTTCTCCCTCGGCAAAGAGGCCTTGTTGACCGTTGCCTTGGCCCGCCGCGCCGGAGCCGCCGGGCTTTTGTCCTCCGCCGGAAGTATTGCCTTGGGCTTGCTCGCCGCCGGCTGCGCTCGGCGCTGCGCCAGCACTAGCCGCTGCCCCCGCACCCGGCGCTCCGGCGGCGCCCGGCGTAGCGCCCGGCGAAGCGCCTGGCGCAGCGCCCGGTGCAGTGCCCGGTGCGGCGCCTGGCGCCGCAGCCGCCGCCGCATTGGCCGCCGACTGCTGGGCGGCCGCAACCTGCTGGGCGTCTTTTTGCAATGCCTGCATTTGCTGAAGCTGCTGTTGCATCGATTGCTGCGCCGCGGCCAGTTGCTGGGCTGCTTGGGGTGTGGCGGGTTGACCATTGGGTGCCGCAGCGGCAGCTTGGGCCGCCTGTTGCATGGCCTGTGCCATCCGCTGGGCCGACTGCGCTAGCGCTCTGGTCTGCTGCTGGGCATTGGCCAGCGACTGCATCTGCCGCATCATTTGCTGAACCTGCTGCTGTTGCTGGGCGGTTGGGCCTTGTCCGTCGTTCATCTGCTTTTGCAACTGCTGGGCCATTTGTTGCAATTTCTGTGCGCTGGCTTGGTCCCCACCGGCCGCCTGCCGCATCAATTGCGCAAGCTGCTTGGCCTGCTCGTCATTTGCGCCCATTTGCCGCAACTGCTGTTGCAACTTCTGCTGCGCCTGGGGATTGTCGGCCTGTTGTGCCAATTGCTGGGCAAGTTGCCGCATCTGCTCGGCCGCCTTTTGTTGCTGAACCGCACCCAGTTTGCTGAACTGCTCGGCGGCTTTTTGCAACTGCTCGGCGGCCTGGTCGATCTGACCCGCCGCCAGCGCCCGCTGCGCATCGGCCACCGGGCCGCTCTGGGCCGTGGTGGGCGGGGCCATGTTGCGCATTAACTGCTTCCGCATTTGGTTGTCGGCAAATTGCTGATTCTCCGCCAACTGTTGTTGCAATGCTTGCTGCACCTGCTGCATGGCCTTGAGCGCGCTTTGCCGGGCCTGCGCCGGCTGCTCAATGGGTTGTTGCAATAGTTGCGATAATTCCTGGCGCGCCTGGCGAATTTCCTCCTTCTCGGCCATCGCCGCCGGCACCTGCGCCATCACCGCCAGCGCTTGCTTCACCGCATCGGTCGCCTCCTTGCGCTGCGCCGCTTCCACCGCCCTCGCCGCCTCCACCCCCTTGCGCGATTCCCGGCCCAGCAGGTCCTTTTGCGGCAACCACAGGTACATCCCTCCTAACAGCAGCCCCAGCATTCCCAGCGTCCTCAGTCCGCGCGGGCGCATCATTGCAAACCGCCCTTTGAGCGACAGTCCCCCCGCCACCGCCTCGGCACGCCGCCCCACATCGCGCGCTACCCCGTCAGCTCCATCGCCCAAAAAAAGCGCGCTGGAAATCACTTCCTTTAAACCAAATTCCTTGTCCAGCGCCACCGCCGCCGCCAGTTCATCAGGAATCCCCCGCCAGGCCTTAACCAATGATGCCACCAGCGCCACGCCCCCCGCCGCCAGTAGCAAGGTGCTGGCGTGCGGAATGATTGCCCCCAGCAATCGCTGCAACAGCAAACCCGCGGCGGCCGCGATCAGCCATCCCTTGCCCGCCCATACCAGCGCAGCGCACCACTGCTGCCATGCTCGGCGGCGGCGATATTCGGCGATTAAGCGGCGAGTGCTGGTCATCAATGGCTCCGATACTTGGACGCGGATATCATAACCCGGTTCCCTCAGCGGAGCGAAGCAATTCACATCCCTTTTATTGCTAGCGCGATTGCATTATGTTCATTGCCTTCTGACCAATAGGAACTGTTTAATGCCCAACGCATTGATGCAACGTATTTTGTCCGATGCCCCGCCGCTGTTAGGCGATGGTGCCATGGGAACGCAACTCATGGCCCGCGGCCTGCTCAGCGGCAGTTGCGGCGAGCTATGGAATGTTGAACATCCCGATCGGGTGCTGGCGGTTCACCAAGCCTATCGTCGGGCCGGCTGCCAGTGCCTCACCACCAATACCTTCGGCGCTACCCGCTACGCCTTAAACCGCCACGGCCTCGGCGGGCGCACCGATGAAATTAATCGGCACGGCGCGCAGCTCGCCCGCCAGGTCGCTGAAAAGTCCCTGTTTGTGCTGGGAGATATAGGCCCCTTCGGCGATTTTATTGAACCGCTTGGCGAGATGACCCGCGGGGAACTCGCCACCTTATTCGCCCAGCAGGCCGCCGCCTTGGCCGAGGGGGGCGCTGATGCCCTGCTGATTGAGACCATGAGCGATCCCAGTGAAATGCGCGTGGCCATAGAAGCCGCTCGACAAGCCACCAAACTGCCGATAATCGCCACCTACGCCTTCAACCGCGGCGAAGGCGAATCGTTTCGCACCATGATGGGAACCAGCGTTACCGAAGCCGTCGCCGCCGCCCGCCTGGCCGGAGCCGATGTGGTCGGCACCAACTGTGGAACCTCCCTTTCGCTGGACGATTACCTGCGCCTGGCCGAACAACTGGTCCAGGCCGCCGGCGGCGCGCCGGTGATCGTCCAGCCCAACGCGGGCAGTCCCAAGTCCATTGATGGACAACTAATTTACGCCGCCACCGAGCGGGAGATGGCCAAAACAGCGCGTCGACTGGCCGACTGCGGAGTAAAGATGATCGGCGGCTGCTGTGGCACCGCTCCGCATCATCTGGCGGCGATGGCCCAAGAGCTTTCCAAGTAATTTCTTTTTTCTTTTAGCAAAGGATCCTATGTATTCTCAAACTGTCAAACAGGCTTTAGAGCGGCTGCGTATCGCGGCCGATTCCATTCACAATATTTTTCCGAAAGTGGAGTTTCAACGCGTTCATGGCCCAGGCCCCGCGACCATCACGCTTCATGCCAACAGTTATGTGGAAAACATCGCCTTGGAGAGCGGCCAGTTAATGGAGGCCAAAGCACAACTGAACCTGCCCGAGTCGCTGCAAGGCATTGTGTTGGCCGGCCAGCCCCTGGTGGCCACGCTCAACAGTTTCTATCCCGTGTCGCTGCGGCATAACGACAAATTACTTTTTGAAGAAGGGGGCGTGCCCGTCGCTTGCGGGCCGGCGCTATTTGAAGTGATAGAGAAATTAACCGTGGGCGACAATGGAACGCTGCACTTGCGGCTGCAAATGCCTTCGTTTCAAGCGACGCAAAATATCGGACTACGCTTGAGCACGCCCAGCATCCGCGCCGCCTTCGAGCAAGTGGATATTGCCTGGGCGCAGTTGGCGTGGGCCGGTGCCTGCGCGGAGTCGGCTGAGCAACAAGCCGCGGTGGAGCGCGCCGCCGCCTGCGTGCCGCAATCACTGTTGCCGTGGAATCAGGCGCAAACGGATCATGCCTTTGCGCAAATGACTGCGGCGTTGGCTCCCTTGGCCGAGGTGTGCGCTCAAGGCAATGTGCATGTCATTGGACATAGCCACATCGACATGAATTGGCTATGGACCTGGCCCGACACCCAGCAGGTGATCCTGCGCGACGTGCGCAGCGTCCTGGGCCTGATGGATGAATTTCCCAACCTGACTTTCTCTCATTCGCAGGCCGTAACCTACGAAGTGATCCGTCAGCAGGCGCCGGATATGTTTGCCAAAATTCTCAAACACATCGCCTCCGGACGCTGGGAAGTTCTCGCCTCCACCTGGGTCGAAGGCGATGTCAACATGGCCAGCGGAGAAGCCCACGCGCGACAATTTTTGCAAGGGTGCAACTATTCCCGATCCATACTGGGGGTCAGTCCCAAGGTGCTGCATGATCCCGACACTTTCGGCCATGCCGGCAACCTGCCGCAACTGGCTGTCGCCGCCGGCCTCAACATCCATTATCACCACCGTTCCAACCCCAACGGCGTCAATCTGTGGCCCGCTTACTGGTGGGAAGGAGACGACGGCACGCGCATTTTGTCCATCTGCACTTCCAGCTATAACGGCGAAATTTTCGCCCGCGATCTGGCCATCGCCGCCATCCGCGCCAAAAAATGGGGCCACTCCCACGCCCTGCATTTTCACGGCATCGGCGACCATGGCGGCGGCCCCTCCCGCCAAAATCTTCAGTCCTTTGCCCGATTTGTCCAAACCCCGTTTTTGCCCCCCTCGGCCTGCTCGACACTGGAGAAATATGCCCAGGGTATCGGTCAAAGCAACACGGCCCTGCCGATCCATTGCGGCGAGACCAGCACCATCTTTGAAGGTTGCTACACCACCCACGCCGACACCAAGCGCTATAACCGCCACGGCGAAAACCTGCTCTGCACCGCCGACACGCTGGCGGCCGTCAGCGGCGTCAAGCCGGAGCTGACCGAAGCCTGGCGGCATGTATTATTCAACCAGTTTCACGACATCCTCGACGGCTCGGCGATTCATGAATCCTACGAGAAAAACCAGGAGGACTTTCAAGCCGTTCACGCCGCCGCCAAGTCCGCCAATGCCGCCAGCTTGGCGCAATTGTGCGCCGGTGCCGCGGCCGGGGATATTGTAGTAACCAACCCACTGGGTTTTGAGCGCAACGAGTGGGTACAGGTCCGCGGCGCCTCAGCCCCGGCGGTGCGCGACGAGACCGGGCGCATCATTGCCGCCCAGCAGTCCACCGATGGAATTGGCTTTGTAGCCCGTGTTGGCCCATTTGATTCCGCGCGATACCAGTTGCACGCCGGCCCAGTGCCGCAACAGGAAAAAATGGTGCACACCGCGCAGTCTGCCACCGAAACGCTCGGATTTGAGTTAGCGACCGAACCAAAGGAAGGACTTTATCTCAAGATTGAAACCAATCAATTCCGCATACTTTTGCGAAAAGATTGCGGCATTCTGGTCAGCTTTTTTGACAAACGCGTCGCCCGCGAACTGGTCAGCTTTGGCACCCGCCGCGCCTCCGATTACCTGGACAGCGCCCGCCCCGACCTGGCATTGAATGTATTCCAAGTGCTCGAAGAGCATCCCCACGGTATGAACGCCTGGCAGATTCACGAGGTCCACCAGGAACAAAGCCTCCTGCGCGGCGCCGTTTGCACCGTGCTGGAAGATGGGCCACAACGCGCGGTAATACAAATGGAGCACTCCGTGCGCGAAAGCAAAATCCGCCAGCACATTATTTTCTATCGCGAGCTGCCCCGCGTCGATTTCCAAACCTGGGTTGACTGGCGCGAGATCGGCGATGGCAACAAAGGCGTGCCCAATTTGAAAGTGGCTTTCACCGCTCGATTGAGCCAGTGCCAGGCCAACTTTGAAACCCCCTTTGCCGCCGCCCGCCGGCCCGCCGATGGCCAGGAATCGCCCGCCCTGCGCTGGGCTGACATTGGTGGCCCGGAATATGGCTTTGCTCTGCTCAACGAAAGCAAATACGGCTACGACGCTTTGGGTTGTCGTTTGCGTCTCAGTTTGCTTCGCAGCGCCTACGATCCCGATGCGATTTCCGACGCCGGCGAACACCAGTTCCGCTACGCCTTTTACCCCCACGCCGGCGACTGGGCCGATGCCCAGGTCGTCCGCCAGGCCGCCGCATTCAACCAGCCGTTATTGGTCAGGCAATTGCAACACGCTTTTACCACCAATGAGGCTACGTATTTTCGTCCCGTGGTCGATGCGCCTCATGTCGAGATTGCCTGCATCAAGCATGCGGAAATGGGCGGCGGGCGCGTGATTCGCTTGTATGAAAGCGCCGGTAAATCCGCTGTGGCGCAGCTATCGGAATTACCTGAAGCCGCACAAGTATATGAAGCCGACCTGCTGGAAATTCCGTTGCGCCCTCTGCCGGTGAAGGATGGCGCAGTGGAAATACAATTTGCGCCCTGGCAGGTGAAAACGTTACTGGTGCGGTGGCGCGATGCCTGAGCCGACCGCTCAACTTGACCCCGATCTGGACCTGCTTCACCAGGCCCGCGGTGGCGATTTCGCGGCTTTTGAGCATTTAGTGCGGCGGCATCAAGCCTCGGTCTATCGCCTGGGCCTGCGCATCACCGGCCACGTTGCCGATGCCGAGGATGTGGTGCAGGAAACGTTTTTGTCGGCGATGGAGCATTTATCCGATTTTGCGGGCCGGTCCCTTTTATCCACATGGCTACTGCGAATCGCCACCCATGCGAGTTTGAAAATTCTTCGCAAGCGCAAAACCCAAGCCCAGCCCGTGGACCCGCGCGACAACCCCTTGTCCGCCGACGGCGAGCCTCTGCCCCATCCGCAATTTGTCGCTCCCTGGAAAGAGCGGCCGGAACAACTGGCCATGCAAAGCGAAACCCGCAGCTTGCTGGAACAGGCCATCCATGAATTGGAGGAGAAATATCGCTTGATCTTTTTATTACGCGACGTGGAACATCTCAGCACCGAGCAGGCCGCGGATATCCTCGGCATCACCATTGCCAATGCCAAGGTCCGGCTCATGCGGGCGCGGCTGCTTTTGCGCGAGCGGCTCACCCGCCACTTCGGCGACTATGAGCGCCTGATGCCGCACGTCCATGAAGATTCTGTAACCAATTCATCTTCCGGCGCATCCAAAATGCAGCGGAGCAACGCATGACCTGTCAGGAATTACTATTGAGCATGGGCCAGTATATCGAGAGCCAGTCACCGGCGGCGCAAGCGGATCGCGCCCAGTGCCAAGCACTGATGGAGCATCTGGCCGACTGCCCAACTTGTCGCGTGGTGGTTGATAACCTCCGTGGCACCATCGCTTTATACAACCACGATCAACCACTCGCTCTACCGCCCGGCTTTGAAATCAAGCTGCGCCAATGCCTGCAAGAGCGGTGGAAACAGTTGCACGCCAAAGCCAACATGAAAAAAGCACCCAACGGCAGCCGGTGAACAGCAAGTCAGTGATGAAAAACCCGCCGCCGATCGTGGCTATTGTTTGACATGACCCTCCGTCCCCAACCGTCGCGATCCACTCAATTTGCAATGCCGCGCGCAAAGAATCGCAGCCCGTCTCTACTCGCTAAGCAATGCCCTGCGCATCACAATCAACCCTCAACATTCAACACTCAACATTCAACCCTCGCTCTACTGGCTTTGCAGCGCCTGGCGCATCGCCGCCAGCGGCGCGGCTTGCCGCGTCCACAGTTCAAACTGCCTGGCCCCTTGACGCAAAAACATTTCTATTCCACCAATCGTCGCCACTCCCGCCTCCTCGGCCTGCTGTAAAAAGCGCGTATGCGGCGGGTTATAGATGCTGTCAAATGCCAGTTGCGCCCCCTGTAGTTTGGGCATGGCCCCATCCAGCGGCGAACGATCCGTCGCCGGATGCAGCCCGACACTGGTGGCGTTGAAAAAAATATCCGCCTCAAACCCCGCCAATTGCTCCAGCGGCAAACCGCGCACCGTCCCGCCAGCATCGTAAAATTCCCGCGCCAGTTCCTCAGCCCGCTCGAGGGTTCGGTTAAATAACGTAACCCGGCAACCGTACGAAGCCAGCGCCGCCGTCGCCGTGCGCCCGGTTCCCCCCGCCCCAATCACCGCCACTCTCTTTCCGGCCAGTTCGTTCACGGCACATCCCAACGCCCCGGCCATACTCTCCAAAATCGCCGCGTAATCGCTGTTAAACGCCTCGAGCTTTTCTCCATCCATTCGATAGGTATTGACCGCCCCAATCTTTTCCGCCAGCGGCTCAATTTCTCCTTGAACCTCCTGCGTATAGCGTAAGGCGTTTTCTTTATGCGGCAATGTGATGCTCAAGCCGGAAAAATCCAGCCCCTCGGTATGGCGAAAAGTCTCCATGAACGCCTTAAATGACTCATACCCATCCTGTACCAGCAAGGGCAGATACACCGCATCAATTCCCATCTGATCAAACGCCGTGTTGTGCAACAGGGGCGAACGCGAATGAGCCACCGGATTGGCCGCCACGCCGTACACCCGCGTGTGCCGGCCGATCGCGTCCCAACGGTAAAGCCGCTTCATCCGCGTGATGGAAATTTGTCCCGGCGCCGTGCCCGCTTGCTCCTCCAGCGCCGCAAAACTTAAAAATCCCCCAAACTTTTTGGCCAGCACGCGGCTGATCAATCCCGCCTCCCCCATACACAGCGCGATCGTCGGCCGCTGCCGCTTTTGCAAAATGTCGAATACTTCCAAATTGTCGCGCACCGTGCGGGCCGTCCAGACGATCTTGCTCACCGCCGCCGCAGTCGCATTAAGTTCCGCAAGCAGGTTGTACAAACGATCCGGCCGCCCGGAAAAATCGTGGCTGGACACGATCAAACGACCGGCCACGTCCGCGGGGATGGTCAAACCCCGCGCCGCCTGTAACTCAAAGTCGATATACGCCGCTCCCGCCTCTAAACCTGCCCGCAATAAATCCAATCGCGCCGAGTCCGACAAGTCGCTTTGCCCCCCCTCCCACATCGGCCGGCAGGTAACAATGCACGGCAGCGGCGATTTTCGCACCAAGTCCGCCACTGCGGCCGCATCGCTCAGCCGATCGACGCGATACTCCAGTAATTGCGCGCCCGCCTCGGCGGCGCGCAGGCTGTCCCGCAGCGTTTGCGCCGCGTTGATTGCCATAATGGGAACACATAAATAGCACATGCGACTTGTCCCACGCCCCCAGCCGATGCCGTCGCTGCCCCCGGCCCAGGCCGATGCCCTCACGCTTGCCAACCTCATCCAATGCCCCGGCCGAACCCCACCGGTCCCCGCTGCTACCGCGCACTGCCTCGAAAACTCTTATAGATCAGTCGTATCGCTCATGGCCTGATCAATCGCCATTTGCGCCGCTTCACACGCGGTCCACAGCGGCAACCGCAATTCACCGCTGTCCAACCCCGCCTGCTTCATCGCGTATTTGATCCCCACCGGGTTGCCGTCCAGAAACAGCGATTTGACCAGCGGAAACAGCCGCTGGTGCTGCCGGGCGGCCCCTGTCCAGTCGCCTTGGGCCGCCAATGTTACCAAACGCTTGACCGCCGCGGGTTTCAGATTCGACAGCACACTGATCACCCCGGCCCCGCCGATGCTCATCAGCGGCAGCGTCAGCGAATCGTCCCCGGACAAAATTGTCATTGTGCACAAACAGCGGATTTCGCTGGCGATGTCCATCGATCCGGTCGCTTCCTTGATCGCCACCAGGTTTGGATGCTCCGCCAGTCGTGCCACCGTCGCCGGCGACATGGTGATCCCCGTCCGCGACGGAATGTTGTACAGCACGATCGGCAAATCCACCTTGTCGGCCAGCGTCATAAAATGCCGGTACAAACCTTCTTGACTGGGCTTGTTGTAATAGGGATTGACAGACAGCGCCGCCGCCGCCCCCGCCTTTTTGGCAAACCTATGCAGTTCCAACGCTTCGTTGGTCGCGTTGGCCCCCGCCCCGGCGATCACCGGCACGCGCCCGGCCGCATACTGCACCACCAGCGCAATCACCCGCTCATGTTCCCCAAAATCCAACGTCGGCGATTCGCCCGTCGTCCCCACCGGCACCAGCGCATCGATCCCGGCGGCAATCTGCCGCTCCACCTGCTCTTTCAAACGCGGCTCATCCAGTTTCCCTTGCGTAAAGGGAGTGATCATCGCCGTCATCGCGCCGCTTAAATTCATAATTCGTTCCCACTGCTGGCGGTGCCGGCATCCGCCGGACCGCGTTCCAACTGCTCCAGCACATCCCGCATCTGCCGCACCGCCTGGCGCAGTCCCACAAACAGCGCCCGGCTTAAAATAGCGTGTCCGATATTCAATTCCCGCATCCCCGCGAGCCGCGCCACCGGCTGGACATTGAGGTAATTCAGCCCATGCCCGGCGTGCAGCCGCAGCTTCAACCCCACCGCTCGCCCGCCGGCCTCGCGCAGCCGCTCAAGCTGCCGCGCCCGTGAGCCGGCATCGGCGGCGTTGGCATAGTCTCCGGTATGCAATTCCACCGCGTCAAACCCGATCTGGGCCGCAAGTTCCATCTGCTTTTGTTCCGGGTCCACAAACGCCGAGGTGAAAATGCCCCGCTGCTTGAGCTTCCGCACCACCTCGGCCGCTTTTTCGGCGTTGGCCGAAAGGTCCAGTCCCCCCTCGGTGGTGATTTCCTGACGCCGCTCCGGCACCAGCGTGGCCTGATCCGGCACGGTCAGCAGCGCGATCTCCACAATCTGCGGCACCAAGCTCATTTCCAGATTCAGCTTGCACTGCACCGTCTGGCGCAAAAGCTGCACATCCCGGTCATTGATATGCCGCCGATCTTCGCGCAGATGCACCGTAATGCCGTGCGCTCCGCCCAGCTCCGCCTCCACCGCCGCCCAAATCGGGTCCGGCTCCACGGCCCGCCGCGCCTGACGCAAGGTGGCCACATGATCGATATTGACGCCCAGTTCCATCATGAGCCGCACATTGTAAGCCAGACGAGCGGTTTCTCAAGCAAGAGAATTTCCAATCCAATGCGAGTTTCCCGGTAGGGATGGAGTAGCCGCCCTCTTGGTCCACATCCAGGAGCCACCTCTTAGCGCGGTACTGTAGGCAGGACTATTCAGGAGGCACGTAGCGCGGGTAAGGCAAAGGCAGGCGCTGTCAGCTTGTGCGGTTGGATATGCAACGTTCTGTGTTGATCGCATCGCTGTGAAATCAACGCAGCGCTGTAGTGCCGATGCGAAAAGTGAAACGTTTCAATTCGCCTGAGTCGCTATGTATGGCCGCATGACGCGTAAGAAGTCAGAGTGTTTCCCACCTCACCGCGATATGGCTTGCCTTGAATCCGTAGGATATATGCGAATTCCCTGATTCTTGACATGCAATAAATTGTCAGACCGGCGCGTATATTCCGACAAGCTGCTAAGTTCGCATATGCGCCGGAAGTAAAGCCGGGTCAAAAATGATCATCGGCGCTTGGCCCGCCGATCCGCCGCCAGCGGCCTCCGTCAAGAGCGCCGCGTAGCCGGTTTGAATCAGCTTTTGGTCCTCCAGCCGCAGCGCCGTGCGCACTTGCATAATGCTCGGCTCATTCGGCCCTTCGATCTCCACGAACGTGCCTATAACCGGCAGCTCATCCAGTTCCACTTCACAATCGCGCCACAGCCAGCTTTCCCGCTTTTTTTGAAAATGCAAAAATCGCCGATAACCCAGGGCCTCCAGCACCCGCGCCATCCGCGCCGCATCTGCCACGATCACTTCGCTCTCCGGCCGGCTCTTAATCGCCCCGGCTCTGCGCGGGCCTTTGTGCGTCAGCCGAGCCAGCCTCCGCCCGGTTTCCATGTCCACTTCATCGCGCAAGCGCAGGCCGCTGTCCTGGGCCAGAAGCCGCCGATCCGCCGTATCAAAAAAAATGTTCTCCTCCAGCACATACCCCTGCCGCTGCGCGCCGCCAAGCTCCAGCCGCTGGCGCACGGCCCCCAGGTCCGCCACCTTCATCTTGGCTTCCAGTTCAATGGGCATCGGCCTCTCCTCACAACCGGCTGATGGTCGCAGCAAAATCGCGCAGGCCCGCCGAAGCGCCGATTGCTTGGCAGCAGTCTCCGGCCACGCGATTGGCCAGTTTGGCGCACGTCGCCAGGTCCAGCCCGCGCAACAGCCCGCACATCAGTCCCGCAAACCAGGTGTCCCCAGCTCCGGTGGTATCGGCCACTGTCACTGGGTAACACGCCGTCCTGATTGCTTGGATCCCATCATCCAGTAAACACCCCTGGGCATCGAGCTTAATCCCCACCAGTGCCCCGGCGGGCATGTGCTTGCGGAAAAACCAGGCCATCTTTTCCGGCTCACTTAGGCCGCTCAGCGCGGCGGCTTCGGCGCGGCTGGGACAAAATATGTCGATCAGTGGCAATATCGGCGCCAACCGCTCCCATGCGTCCGGCGGATTGACCGTGTCCAGCGCGATCTTCAAGCGCGGGGCGCGGCTCCGCAATTTTCCCAACAGCCCCGGCAGCACCTCGGTCAGCGCCGGCAGTAGGCCAAAGTAGCCGATTTGCAACATCCGCGAGCGGGCAAACAGATCAAAACACCGCTCAAAGGCCGTCGCGTCCAATAGCCGCGTCGCCCCCGGGGTATGGAAAAAGCAGCGTTCTCCGCCAGGTTCTACCGCCACCACCGTCGCGCTGGTCTGGGCCAGGTCGCTGGCCTCCACGGCCGACACGTCCAGTCCCGCGTCCTTGAGCATTTGCAACACCGCCTGGCCCAGGGCATCGGCCCCCACGCGCCCCGCCGCCGCCGTGCGCATCCCCAGTTTTGCCATCGCCACGCCGGTATTGCAGACGTTGCCGCCGCTGGTCAAGGTGATGGAGTGAACCGGATGCAGCCCGCCCGGTGCCGGCGGATTACGCAGGTCCATCGGTTTGGCGATCAGGTCCGCGACGATCAATCCAAAAACGGTGCAATCCAAAGTTTCCATGCAATCCTCAAGATTCCATATTCGCCGCCACCGGCGGCGGCTCGATAATCCGTAACAACTTTTCCGCCTCTATCATCGCGCTATGATTCTCCAGCACACGCTGTCGGCCCGCCCGGCCCATTGTGCGCAGCGTCTCCGGCGTCGCCAGCAGCGCCGCGCTCATAGCCTCGGCCAGCGAATCAACCGACCCGGCCGTCGCCAGCCACCCGCATACCCCCTCCTCCACCAGTTCCGGCACGCCGGCGATCCGCGTTGCCACCACCGGGCGGCACAGCGCCAGCGATTCCATCAACACCACCGGCAAACCCTCGGCAAAGCTGCTGGAGACCATCGCCCGCGAGCGCAAAATCTCCTCGCGCACTTCCGGGCCGCTTTTCCAACCCAGCAAACGCACGTGTTCTTGCAAATTAAGTCGTGCGATCTCCGCCTCCAACGCAGGGCGCATCGGACCATCACCCACCAGGTTCAATTGCATCTCCAGTCCCGCCTGACGCAGCCGCGCCACCGCCCGCACCAGCAGCAACTGCCCTTTTTGCTCGCACAGTCGCCCGACATTCAAAAATTGCCGTCCCGGCGGGCCGGACTCCGGCTGCTCGCTTAAAAATGTGTCATCCACCGCGCAATGCACCACATGCACCTTGTCCCACGACTCCAGCCTCAGCCATCGATATACCTGACTGGCGGAAAAATCGCTGATGGTGATCACCGCGTGGGCATAGCGGGCTTTTTCATCCAGCGATAAGGAGGCCGCCCGGTCAAATTCATCCGGCCCATGCACCGTGAAACTGTAACGCGGGCCACCGAGCAGCCGACAGAGCATCGCCACCATCGCCGAGTTGGTCCCAAAATGGGCATGAAGATGCGTAACCTGCGCTTTATCCAGCCATTTTCGCAGCAAACAGGCTTCGGCTAAATAGGCCAGATGCTCTTTTTGTTTGTGTGGATTACGCTGGCTGGCCCTCCAGGCGACCTTGGCCGCGGCACAAAATCGCCTTGGATGAAATATCGCCGCGCCCACCAGAGCGGCCAAAATCGCCCCCTTGCTTTTAAGCAGTACGCGCGTTTTGCCCGCTTCGGCGCGATCGGCTGGATCGACCACCAGGTGTTCAGTGGCGCGCACCGAAAACCGCGCCACCGGCTGACCCAAAGCCTCCAAGGCCACGATCTCCCGCCGAATAAAGCTATGGCTGGTCAGGGGATACTGATTAACAAGGTACGCGATGGACACGTACGCATTATGCGATAAGAATTTACGGAAGCAAATCCGCCGCCAGGGCATCACATAATGCCCCGACGGCGGAGGGGAAAAACTCAGTAATCGCTCAGACGAGCATTACTTGCGCTTCTCGACGGTTACCTTCACGGTTACCGTTTCACTGGCGACCACGGTTGTTTCCGCTTGGCCGGAACCTACGCCCTGCTTGCGGGCCCAAACCCGATATTCGCCCGGCTCGACGGTGAAGGTGAAATCGCCGTTGGCATCGGAAACGGCCTTGGCCACTTCCTTATAGTGCTTGCCACGTTCTTTTTTCTTATGATCCCCATCGGCCGCCTGATGCTTTTTGGGATGCTCCTGCTGCACGAGCGATTCGACGGACACCTTGGCGTCAGCCACTGGCTTGCCGTCCTTGTCCACCACGCTTCCTTTAATAATACCCGTGGTCGCCGGGGCCGGGGCCTCAGCCAATACGGGCTTGACCAACCACAGACCGCCCACAGCAACCAGCGGCAACATCCACTTCAACCATCGCGTCATATCAGACTCCTGAAAAAACCATCCCCCTATTTCGTTTATTATAACGCTCGCGTCCGCAAATTATTTCTCCAGACCACCCGGGTTCCCCGCGGCGGTGGCAGCGGCGCGCTGCCACTGATCCCATAGGTGCCTTAATTCCAGAGAGATACGCACCGTAACCACCCCTTTGGGATCATAGTCGGTTTTGTATAAGTGTGCGGCGGCGATAGCCCGATCGACAGCCCGCGCTAAATCGGCGTCGCTATTGGCTCGCTGGCCCAGCGTTTGGTCCGCAGTCAGCGGCAAAGCCAGCACCCGTGCCCGCAAACGCCGCTGGGCATCGGCCTCGGCCCGGCGAGCGGTTTTCAGCCAGGAAATCTCGTAAGTCGCCGAGCCTTGGCTGTCCAATTGATCCTGTAGCCAGGCTGGAGGTGCTACTTGCGCATCAAATAAATGCCCCACGAGCGGCTTGGACACATTTTCGCCGCTCTGGCGCAAAGTTGCCCGACCCATAGCCATGCGCCACCCCGCCTGCTCGCCGGCCACGGGCACCCCCGCCACATCTCCAAGCATGGCCGTCGGGACAAACAGCCGCAGTTCCACGGCGTTTTCCAGCGTAAATCGCAATTGAATGACCGCCGCCTGATCCAATCGCCGGCCCGCCAGCGCCAGCCGAGGCATGGCCTCGGCCTTGTGCAATGGCTCGATGGCCGCAAGCAAGTTTCGTTGGGCGTTGTCAATCGCCAGGCCAATGAGTTGTTGGCACTGTTCGGCTGATACCCCAGCCCAGTTCCGCAGCGATGGGGGAGGCGAGATCGTTCGCGCCCGCTGAGTTGTGAAACTGACCCCCGTGGCCATCAGCATTCCCCGCCATCCGGCCAATGCTTGAGCGGCCTGCGCTGGGTTGCCGCCAGCGAACTCGCCCCGCCGGGTCCAGTCCGCCATCCATTTTGGCCACAGTCGCGCCACCTCCTCCGCATCCACCTGCACCTGCGCTTGGCAAATAGCCGCTTCAATCCACCGCGGCCCGCCCACCTCTCTAGCCAATTGTTCCAGCGAAACAGTCAAACTATCGCGATTTACTGCGCTCAGCGCGGATGCCAATACGGCCCCGCCAGGCAATGGGCGAGCTTCGATTTGTCGTTGTAAATTCAGAACCCCATCCAACCGGGCCGCTTGGCGCAAGGTCGCCCTGGCCGCCGCCGGGTCATGTTGTGTACCGCCTTGGTCCGCAGCGGCGGAGGACGCCACCAGACTGGCCGTGGCCGGCACGCCAACCGCCCCTGGCGATTGGCCAGCCGTTTGTCCATATACGCACGACGGCCCCAACATCTGGGTCATCGCCAGACCACCCCAAACCCATATTCGCGTCGTCCGCTTGCTCATCATTTCCAATAGACAGTCCGCCAACTTGCAGGTTAGCCATTGTCCCGCTAAACCCACTATTATTATCGCCGCTCCGAAGGCTTTGCCAAGCGCTTCGGCGAACCAGGAGAAACCCATGCCCCCCAATTTAACATGCAATACTGCCACCTTGCGCGAGATTGATCAACGTTTGATCTGGCATCCATTTACGCCGATGTCGCTCTGGCTCAATCAGCCGCCGCTGGTGATCGTCGCCGCCGAGGGAATGTATTTAATCGACAGCGACGGCAATCGCTACCTCGATGGAGTCAGTTCGCTCTGGTGCAACGTACACGGCCATCGCGTGGCCCATATTGACCAGGCCATCCGTGATCAACTTGGGCGCATGGCCCACAGCACCCTGCTGGGCCTGGCCGGGGAGCCGGCCTGCCGATTAGCCGAAAGACTGATGCCGCTGGTGCCCCAATCCCTGAGCAAAATCTTTTTTTCCGACAGCGGCGCCACCGCCACTGAGGTCGCCTTCAAAATGGCGGCGCAATACTGGTTTAATCGAGGCAAGAAGGGAAAAAATCGTTTCATCGGGTTTGGCGACGCCTACCACGGCGACACGGTAGGCGCTATGTCAATCGGGCGCATAGACACGTTTCATCGCCCGTATTTTCCGATGCTTTTTCCGGTGCATCAAGCCCCCAGCCCGTATGTGTATCGCAGCGATCGGCCAAATGATCCCCAATGGGTTAAGGAGCAATGCCTCTGGGCGCTGGAGGAGATTTTACGGCAACACGGCCCCACCATCGCTGCCATTTGTATGGAGCCGCTGGTGCAGGGTGCCGGGGGCATGATCGTCCACCCGCCGGGATTTCTGGCCGGCGTGGCGCAACTGGCTAAGGTTTATGACTGCCTATTGATCGCCGACGAAGTGGCGGTGGGTTTCGGCCGCACCGGTACGCTATTCGCCTGCCAGCGGGAAAATGTCCAGCCGGATTTGATGTGCGTGGCCAAAGGCCTCACCGGCGGCTATCTGCCACTGGCGGCCACATTAGCCAGCCAACAAATTTTTGATGCTTTTCTAGGTGAGCCGTGGGAACACCGCACCTTCTATCACGGCCACACCTACACCGGCAACCCGCTGGCGTGCTCTGCGGCCGTGGCGTCGCTGGAATTATTTGAGCGCGACGATCTGGTCCGGCAAGTGGAGGCCAAAAGCGCCAAACTGGCCGAGATGCTGGCAACGCTGAAAAACCTGCCGCACGTGGGAGACATTCGCCAGCGCGGATTCATGGTTGGGATCGAACTAGTGGCCGACCGCGCTGCGCGCACTCGTTTAGACCCACGCCAGCGCACCGGGGCAATGGTCTGTGAAAAACTGCGCCGTCGCGGCGTGATCCTCCGCCCGCTGGGCGACGTGGTCGTGCTGATGCCACCGCTGGCCATGGAACTCAAGGACTTGCAAACTATCGTGCAAGCGCTGGGAGAAGAATTGGCGGAATTAACCCCTTGAGAACCGCGATCAGCCGCCAGACACGCTGGAAGCGCCGTTCCCGTAAAGCGGATATCAGGGCCAAGCTGTTTTTAGCCCAGCGCGATTTCCGCCAGGGCGTCGGTGGCATAGCGGATGTCCTGCTTGCTTAAAAAAGGCCCGAAGCTGAAGCGCGTCGTTCCCCCGCCGGCGGCGGTGCCGATTGCCTGATGGGCCAGGGGGGCGCAGTGGATGCCGGGGCGGGTCAGGATGCCGTAGCGGCTTTCCAGAATCATCGCCAGTTCCTGCGGATCGTGATCTTCAATGCGCACGGAAAAAACACCGACGCGATTTTTCACGCCTTGCGGGCCGTAATAAGTCAATCGTGGCAGAGTGTGTACTCCATCGATGAAGACGCGCACCAGGTCCATATCCCGCTGGTGCAGGTTTTGGACTCCCTGCTCCAGAACCCAGCGCACTCCTTCACAAAGGCCGAATATGCCGATGGCGTTGTGGCTGCCCGGCTCAAATTTATCCGGCATGAATTGAGGCTGGATATCCTGCTCGCTTACCGAGCCGGTCCCGCCTTCGCGCAGGGGAATCAAATCTTTTTCCAGACCGGGACGGATGTACAAAAACCCCGTTCCCAGCGGCCCGAGCAATCCCTTGTGCCCCGGCGCGGCCAGAAAATCGATCCCGTCGGCTTGCACATCCATCGGCACATGCCCGGCCGACTGGGCGGCATCGACCACCAGCGGAATACCATGCTCGCGGGCAATGCGGCTGATGGGCGCAAGCGGCTGGAGCGTGCCGGTTACATTGCTGGCGTGGGTCAGCGCGATCAAGCGCGTCTGGGGGCGAATCGCGCGGCGTATATCGTCTGGGTCAATCAAGCCGTTTTGGCTGTCAACCGCCACTCGCGTTTGCGTGGTGCGGCCCTGGGCCACCAAGGCATTGAGCGGTCGCAGTACGGAGTTGTGGTCGATCGCGGCGCAGATGGCGTGATTGGGTTTATCGGGGCGCATCAGCCCTTTGATCGCCTGGTTCAGCCCATCGGAGCAATTGAGCGTGAAGATAAAATGTTCAGGTTTTTCGCCGTTAAAAAGCCGGCAGAGCCGTCGGCGGCATTCCATAATTTCCGAAGCGGTTTCGACCGCCTCACGGTAGGCACCGCGGCCGGCGCTGGCGCCCAATTCGGTAGCGTAGCGGTTCATCGCCGCCAGCACTCCCGGCGGCTTGGGAAAACTGGTGGCGGCGTTATCAATATACAATCGGCGTGCGAAGTTACTCATCATCTCCATTCGATTTTGGAGTTTTTGCCCGCCAATGCAGCCGCTTCAGCGATTCAAAGCGATCCAATCCCACGCCGGCGGGCCGTACGGCCGGAATTTTTCAACCGTCCCCTGCTCTTCACTATAGGCCAAAGCGCGATGAAATCCCAGTTTGTTGCCCAGGGGCGAATCGATCAGATTGCTGGAGTCCGACGCGCTCATTTGAAACAGCACACGATGATCCATTTCGCGCAAAGAGGAGCGATCCATTGTGCGTTCCAGCGACGCCAGCGTATCGCACCAGCATAGCGCATGCATCCCCAACTCAGGCCCCTCGCGCAGCAATTCGGCAAACACCTTATCCGCCGGCGGCGGCGCCGGCGGCGCATCACTGGGCGAAAAGCTGAACGAATCCTCGCGCTTACGCAAAGCGCGATAGCGATGCAATCCCTGGATGATGACAAACACCGGCGGCAATGGCTCGGAGGACTGGCGGCGCTTTTCCAGTTCTTCAGCCAAACGCCCCATCGCCTCCTCCACGCCGCGGTATTCCACTAACGTCAAGCGGCCGGGGAATTTTTCTGACAAACGGCTAAACGTATCGATCAGGGGCGAGTCGGCCGCCGTGCCATCGAGGATGATAAACGAGGCCTGTTGAGATTGTAGAGCCAGCGAAATAATCGCGGCGGTATGCAGCGCCATGGCCTCGGTCTCCTGTTGACCCACGATCAGCAGATTTGCCCCACTCTGGCGGCGAAATGCTACGCTCGTTGGCGCTTTGATCGCCACGGGATCGCCTAAAAATGCCCGCAATACAGGCGTTTGGCTCCATGTTGTGGCGCTCATGAAGGTCGCAAGTTCGCGGTTTTTGCTGATATCAGCCGAGGCGTTTCCTTCAAAAACGATCGGGGCCTCCGTTTGCACTTTTTTCTGGTTTGCCAGTTGCTCCACCTCCGCCAGATACGCATCGCGCCGCTCATCGGAGAGCCAGGCGACCTGGAAAGGGCTGTTGGATTCGACCAGTCCGCCGGCATCATTGTAGATCGCTTCGCCGGGACGGCTGAGCAAACGGGCGGCGTAGTTGTTGTCGCCGAGAATGAGTTGCGAATCGGCCTCGCTGCATTGCAATGCCACGCGCACGGCCATCTGCCCCAGCGTGCTGCGGGCCAGCCCGCTGGTGCCGCCAATGGTCTGCGAGCCAAGCAGTACGTGGATGCCAAAGGCCCGGCCCTGGCGCACCAGCCGGTCTAATAAAAGTGTGGCCTCCTGGGCGACTCGATCATCCTCGGAAAAAAATTCCTGAAATTCGTCGATAATCAACAGTGTGCGCGGCATCGGCGAATCAGGCTTCGCCTGCCGATACGCCGCCAAATCCTGCACCCCCAGCGCGCGGTAAAGCTGCCCGCGGCGGGTCAGTTCCCCGTCCAAGCGCTGCAATACGCTAAGCCCAAATTCCCGGTCGCTCTCCACGGCGATGGCCCGGGCATGGGGAAGCCCGCCAGTGGCGTAGCTTTTAAATTCCACGCCCTTTTTGAAATCGATCAGGTAAAGCTCCACCTGCTCCGGCGAATACCACAGCGCCAAATTGGTAATCAGAGCGTGCAACAACGTGGACTTGCCCGACCCGGTTTTGCCAGCGATCAGCACATGCTGGGCCACGCCGCGCCCCAGCCGCAGCAGTTGACGGCGGTTGGCCCCCATGCGGCCGATGGGCACGGACAATTCACGCGTACAATCCAGCGACCAGTGCTGGGAATCATCCGGCGCAATCGACTCAAAAGGCACTTCCACGCGCTTGGCATCCTTGGCAAAATGCCCGACGCGCTGCAGCAAGCGCGTGAGCGTCGTCTCCGAGGGCGCTTCGTCCAGTTGCAACGGAAACTTTTCAAAGACCGGATCTTTCCAGATAAACCGGTCTGCTTTCCACAGCAAATTGACCGAGCGGGCCTCCAGTTCCTCCAGGCAGTGCCGCGGCGGCGCTGACTGCCGCAAGTCGCGCAGCACCAGTGTGTATACCCCGCACCGGCTGCCGCTGGTAACGATGCTGGCCAGTCGAGCAAAAGCATCGGCGCTGAAATTCACTGGAAAATCGGCGATCACCAGAAAACGATACGGCTCGGCCAGTTCCCCGGCCTGGGCGTTATAGTCGTCGATGGTCTCAAATTCATTGCGAAGATATTTCTGGATGACCGTCTCCATGTGCTCGGTCAGGTCCGCAAGACGCTGCTCGATCTGCTCGGAGTCGGTCCAGATGCGCCCGCCGACCATCGCTTCATCAAAATCCGACAGGTGCATAAACCCGGCAAAACTCTGTCCCAGCCCCACCGGATCCACCAAGGTAAACCGCGCCCGGCCGGCGGGCAGGCTGGTTAGCAGGCGAAGCATCAGCGCGCGCAGCAAATCCAATCCCGCCACACGCCCGCCCCGATCACTTTGAATGAGAAGCGACGCCTGCCGGGGAAAAGCCAGCAGTGCCGGCACACTAAAACTCTCCGGCAGCGGCAGGGTTTGCGGCACGCGCTGGGTGATGTCGCGCACGTTCACCGCAAGCTGTCCAAAACGCACCGCGGCGGCGAACGAACCCGGCGGCGTCCACGATTCCCACGCGCCATCGTCCCAGCGCAGCGGCGCTTCGTCGGGATGGTTGCGAATGGGACTTTGAATCTCCGCCAATCCACCGCTCCACCGCTCCACCAGCGCCGCGCGATCGGCCGCCAGCCGCTCGGCTTGTTCACGCCGACTGCGGGCCAAAGCCTCTTGGCGCTGGGCCACATCGCGGGCGTGTTTTTGATCCAGTTCGCGCAAATCTGCGGCGATGGTTTGATCCAGCTCGCCAAGATGCCGCTGGCGCTGCCCCTGACCCAATTGCTCGGCTTGGCTCAATTGCTCCCGCGCTGCGGCGAGGGCCGCTTCGTGTTTCTCGGCAGTCTGGCGCAGCACCGGCGCGGCCTTCTCCTTGAGCTGTTTCACCTCAGCATCGCGGGTTTGCCGCGCCTGGCGGTTTTCCGACTCGCGCTGGGCATGCAAGCGGTCCATCTCGCGCTGCGATGCCCGCTCCGCGGCGGTCAACTGCTGATGCAGCGGCAACAACGCGGCGGCAATTTGCTTGCGGCCCATCCAGCGTAAGACCAGCCCCCCCGCCAGCCCGACCAGCAGCCCTCCCAATGCGCCCAGACCAATGGCCGCGCTATTGGGTTCCAGCGTGGCGGCAATCGCCTGGCCAATCGCCACCCCAACCACGCAGAGCACCAGCAATCCCAGATATGGCAATGCCCCCACCAGCAAGCGCGGCACGCCCAAGTGATTGAGTTTTCCCAGTAGCGCCTGGGCCTGCTGAAAATGCGCATCGAACTCTTGCGGAGACTGCGAACCGCCGTCCACCGCGCCGGGCAGCAGGTGAAAGTTGTACCGTAGCAGTGTGGCATCCATCGCAGCGGATAAACCCGCCAGCGACTCTAGTCGCTGGGCGTGGATTTCAGTCTGCTGGCGAGCTTGAGCGCGCAACTGATTTTGCGTGCCTTCCAGCAGACTGTCGGCCAACCACGCGGCCTGCTGAAAATTTTCCTTTACCGTCGCTTCGGCCCCAGCGCGAGCGTGATCCGCCAGCGATTTAACACTGGACGCCTTTTTTTTTGCTTCGGCCAATTGCGCGGCACACAATGATTCGGCTTGCTCGCGCTCATTTGCCACGCGCGCTTCGATGGATTGGCGGGCCTGATCATACTGGCTCTTTTCCGCTTCGGCGGCCTGCTGATCTCGCCGCAAAAGCGTGTGTTCCCCCTCCTCCTGACGCTGGGCTAGCTGCTCTTCCTGGTCCCGGCAGCTTTGACATAATTCCACCAACGCGCCGAGGGACTGACGCTGCAAATCGCGTTGCGTGGCCTTGGCGACGGCCGCGTCAGCGCCGCTAACCACCGATTTCGCTCCGCCAATCACCGCTGTCGCATCGCCGGCCGCGGCGACTGGTTCGCCCGTACTTGCGCCGTGAGCGGAATCGAAATCTTCAGAAGAGGGCGGGTTCATTGGCAATCCTTACGCGCTTGAGCCATCACCTGGCTCATGTGGTCCATCGCCGCCAGCGCTTGACGCAAATCATTTTCCAGCGGCAGCAAAAAACGCTGCTCAAAAACGCGGCTCTGAACATCATCCCAGTGCATGCGCGTCTCCGCCCAATGCAGTTGCAATTGCTTAATGGCCTTGGACAAGGCCCCGCGCCCTTCATACACGCCCATTATCGACTCCGATCATTCTTGCGGCGGCTGTTCATCCGGCGGCGGCGGGACATCGACGATATTGTCCGTCACCTGCAATTGCCCATAGGCTTCCAGCGCCGCCATGAATTTTTCCAGTGTCGCCGCCGCCTGGGGAATATCTCCCTGGGCCGCGGTCGCCAGTCGCATCACTCCACCCTTGTAGCTTTGAATCTCGCGGGTGAGCTTGCGGCTCCAGGTTTTGGTGGCGGAAATCTTCCACTGGGCCTCGGCCAGGCGCTGCTCGGCCAAGCGCAGCGCCTTCTCTTCTTCCACAGCGCTCGAGCGCGAGCCGGCCGAATCCTTAAACACCTTTTTCATCCGCACCGCTTCCTTGCAACGGCTGGCCCACTCCTGGCGCTTGCGCAGTTCCGTGGACCAATGTGCAATCTGCTCATTTTCCAGCCACATTCCCAAGCGCTGCATTTCCGCCTCGGCGTCGGCCAAAGCGACATTGACCGCCTCGGCGAACTTGATCAGCACGCTCCTAAAACCCTTGAGCGCATCCACCGATTCTACGCGCGCCGATTCAGCCATGGTCGCTCCTTAACGCTGCTTGAGATAATCTTCAATCAGGCTCGCCTTTTTGCCCAGAAACGACACGTGCTGGCCGGATGCCTCTAAAAACTGGCCCAGCACCTTGGCCGTCTGCTCGAAGGCTTCGGAAAATTTGCGCTGCTCCTGGTCGCGCCAGGTATTTTCCAGATTGCGCAAACGGCCGTGCAATCCGGCCACCAGTGATTGCAGTTCATTGTTAAAGCGGGCCAGGTCCTGGGCGAAGCGCCGCAGTTCCGTCGGGTCCACATGGGCTTTGCTCATCGGCGACTCCTTTGGTTCCTTTTTACCACGATGCCCCCGCCGCATAAAGAATCAAGCCCGATTTTCAGGATGTTTTATTTGCTCTTCAGTCCTCTCAAACAGCGGGATTGGATTAAGTAAAAACCACCTGCGGCTATCCAAACTGTCCTATTGGCGGTACAACATATCATCTATGGCAGCTTTACCCGTGGTGGCAATCGTCGGACGACCTAATGTCGGCAAATCCAGCCTGCTTAACGCGCTGGTCGGCAAGCGGATCAGCATCGTGCAGGATTTGCCTGGCGTTACCCGCGACCGGGTCTCCACGCCTTTGGCGCTCAATGGCAAATATCTGGAACTAATGGACACCGGTGGATATGGCTTTGACGATCCCGATCAGTTGGGCGATCAAATCAAACAGCAAATCGAGATGGCGGTGCGTCAAGCACAACTGGTGTTGTTTGTGGTTGATTGCCAGGATGGCTTGACCAGCGCCGACGAGTTGATCGCCGCCATGCTGCGTAAGCACAGTGTCAAAACCTTGCTGCTGGCCAACAAGGCTGACGGCCCGCGCGCCGATACGAGCTTGGGCGAGTTCGCCCGGCTGGGGCTGGGCACGCCGCTGGGTATTTCCGCGCTGCACGATCGCAACCTGGAAGCTGCATTGGATGCCATCGCCGCCGCAGTGGACTTGACTCAGGCCCCCTCCACCATCCCCGAACCGCAAATGCTGCTGGCGATTGTCGGCAAGCGCAACGCCGGCAAAAGCACGCTGGTCAACGCTATTGCCCGCCATTACGAGCAGGACGATCAGCGCGTGATCGTCTCGGAAATCCCCGGCACCACCCGCGACAGCGTGGACGTGCGCTTTGAAAAAGATGACAAAACCCTGGTGGTGATCGACACCGCCGGCGTGCGAAAAAAACGCATGATGGTTTCCAGCGACATCGAGTTTTACAGTTTCCACCGCGCCCAGCGCTCCATCCGCCGGGCCGATGTGGTGGCGTTATTGGTGGACGGCACCGAGCCGCTGAGCGACCCGGATCGCAAGTTGGCACAGTATGTCAATGAGCAATACAAGCCGGTCGTTCTTGTGGTAAACAAGTGGGATTTGACGCGCCAGACCATTCAGCAGGTGCGCGCCCTGGAAACCGGGGAACTGGAAAACCAAAAATTGCAAGAGGAATACATCGAATATCTGCGCAAGGAATTGCCGCACGTGCATTACGCGCCGATCGTCTTTGCCACCGCCCGCGATGGCCGAAATATTCAGGCCGTTTTGGATACCGCTCAGCAGTTGCGCAAGCAGGCCGAACTCCGCTTAACCACCGCCAAACTCAATGACGCCATGAAACAGATTCTCGGCGAACGGTCGCCCTCGACGCCGTCGGGCCGCCGCGCCAAAGTTTACTATGCCACCCAGATCGAGGCGGCGCCGCCGACGATCGTGCTGTTTGTGAACAACCCCAAATATTTTGACGATGCTTACCAGCGCTTCATCCTCAATCGCTTTCGCATGTTGCTGCCGTACAGCCAAGTGCCCATTAAACTTTTATTTCGCGGCAAAGACCCGCAGTCGCGCCGCGGCGGCGGGGCCAAGAGCCACACCAGCGATCCAGCTTCCCCGCCCACCCATGATCTAGGCGAGTTATAGCCACGGGCGCCAAGCCGCTTGGCCCGTGAAGTGGTTAGCGCTGAAAATATGCAGCCACCAGGTCGCGGACTTCATCGCCAGTAGCACCGGCCGCCGCGCCGGCATCAAGAGAATTGCTCGGAGTCCACTGCGCATCACGCCACGGCTGCTTGGAATAGGCTGCGGACGCATCCACCGCTCCACCGGCGGCGGCATGGATATCTGACGGCGCGGCAGCGCTGTTGGCGGACCCCGTTGCACCCTCGCCAATGCGTATGCCCTCCCCAGCGGCGGCGGAGGATGCGGCAGAAGCCGCTTTGCCCGGCAGCAATAGCTCTGGGGCGCGATCGCTTTGCGATTGTCCCGCGCCGCGTCCCCCGCCACTTGCGCTGTTACCCTTCGGCTGGCCGGATGCGCCGTCGCCTCCCGCGGGCGTGGCCTGTACGACGGCCACACCGGCGTCGGCGGCGCGTTCGCTTTGTGCCGCCGCCCGCGCATCCACAGGTGCCCGCCGCCATGCCTCGCCCCGTTCCTGGCGGTGCACACTTTGATCGCTCAGCAACCGCGCTTCGCGTGCCGCGCCTTCCGATGAGTCCAGCGCTTTATCCACCGGGCCGCTGGGCGCGATCCACAGCACCGCCAGCACCAGCAATGCCGCGCTGGACCAGGCGCGCCATCCCATGGTGCGCCAACGCGCCTGCGCCAGTCGCGGGGCAAAATCCGCCGCCTGGGCCCATAGCGTATTTTGCAGCGGTTCGCCGTTGGACTGCGCCCACATCGCCGAGGACAGCAGTTGGCGGGTTTGCAACTGTTCATCCAGCCGCACCAGCGTGGAAAAACGACTTGGACGCCACAGCATCGCCGCGATTGCCCCAACCGCCGCCGCCCCGCCTATGGCTACAAGCGACGCGCTTGACTCCAGCCTGAGCATGGCAACCGCCAATGCGCCCAACACCGCCCCCCAGCCGCTGCATTCAAGGATGTGCCACTGGACGCGGCGCCAGTGCTGGCGCGCGATCTTTCTGGAAAGTGATGGAAAGTATTCGGCTTGCATTGTTGGCTCACAAAATCATAACCGAATTTCAAATCGTTCAAATTCCCCCGTCGCCGCTTCCTCTTTGACCTGACTATCCGAAATATAGGCCCCTAACCGACGCTGAATCTCCTCTTGCAGCATAGTCATCTCGGCGATTGTACCTTCCATGAGTACCTCCACCCGCCCATCGCGCAGGTTGCGCACAAAGCCGGTTACATCAAATGGGATGGCCAGATTGCGCACGGTCCAGCGAAACCCCACGCCCTGTACCTGACCGCTGTACCAGCAAGTTCTACGCCTCATACGCAAGGCGATTTTCAATCAATTTGAATTACTTGTCAATTTGCCCCACCCCCCGACAGAGTCCAGTGCGTTGTGCGTTATTGCTCGCAAAACACGTGGCGGCAACGCAGGGCAACTGGACATCAACCCACGGAGAACCCCTTTGCCGTCGCCGGCCGCGGGCAGAGCAAATGCAACCGGCCACAGGCGGGCCGACTGGAGCGAAAAATAGCGATTATTTGCTTGCTGAAGGATTAGTCGCTCGGGGAGGCCGGCAGTGTGCCGCCGCCGCTGGGGCCCATACTGATGAGGGTCATCGGTTCAAACGTGAACTCTTGCAGCAATGCGTTAATGGCATTGACATCCACCGCCGTTACGCTTGCCAAAACCTCCTGGAGCGATCGATATTTTTGCAAGTTGATCCAGTTATCGCCAACGGAAAACATGCGACCGACGGGCGATTCACCGTGTAACACCACGGCACTGGCGGCCTTGTTTTTCACCCGGTCGATTTCCTGCTGGTTGATGTCGGTTTTCACCCGGCTCAGTTCCGCCAGTGCGATCTGCACGACCTGTTCGGTTTTCGCCGGATCGTTGCCCAATGAGAGGGAAAAATGGCCGCAGTTGTCACTGGGATTATAGCTCACATCCGCATTGTCGGCGATGGCTTTATCCACCAAGGCCCAGTGCAGGCGGGAACCATCGGAGCTGCCCAGTACAGAGCTAAGCACTCCGGCGGCGTAGCGGCGATCATCCTGTTCACTCGGACCGGGGCAAAGGCCCATGGTGTACTGGCGCGTCAGCTTGTCATCGGTCAGAACGATTCGCTTATTCTGGGGTTGTATCGGCGGATACGCGCGGACGGCGTTCACCCGTGGCCAGTGGCCGCAAAATTCATTGGCCAGATCAACAATCTCGTTAAAATCAAACTGGCCGCTGACCACCAGCGCCATGTTTCCCGGACCATATCGGGATTGAAAATATTCCAGCATCTGCTGGCGCTCTAAATCGCGGATGCTTTGGGCCGGGCCTAGCACGCTCATGGACAAAGGATGGCCTACGAAATATTCGGCCAAAAGCCGCTCGGAGAGCACGTGCGTCGGGTCATCCTCGCACATGGCGATCTCCTCGAGGATCACCTTTTTCTCGATGTCAAAATCCGCCTGCCGCAAAGAGGGGCGCAGCAGCCACGCCAAATGCTCCATGGCGCGGCGGACAAATTCCGGCAAAACCCAGGCATAATAAACGGTCTGTTCCTGGCTGGTATACGCGTTGTAGATCGCGCCCATTTCATCAAAGATGCGATTGACATCCAGGGCGGAATATTTTTCCGAGCCTTTGAACATCATGTGTTCCAGGAAATGGGAAACGCCGTTGATCCGCGGCGTTTCGTCGCGCGCGCCGGTTTTGACAAACAGACCGATAGCGATGGAGTGTACGTCCGGATTCTTTTCCGCCACCACGTCCAGGCCATTAGCTAGCTGGGAATAATGAAAGGAGAGGGCCATGAATTAGATCCTTACAGCAGCATTTTCAGCGGCTCTGGGCCGACACTGGCGACAGTGAACGGCCCGGGGGGGTGTTGACTGAGAAACTCATTGACTTGCCGCGTGGTTACGGCGTCAATAGCGGCCTTAATTTCGTCCAGCGTTCGCGGCCGGGAACGGTAAAACCAGTCATGGCCCAGGCCGTAAGCCCGGCTGCCGCTGGAATCGCCCTGCATGATCACCGCGGACTTGGTTTGCACCTTGGCGCGCTCGACTTCATCATCACTGACGCCCTGCCGCATCAAATTGATTTGTTGCAATAACTCATCGAGACTCTTCTGGGCCCGCTGCGGCGTCGTGCCGACATAGGCCATGATGGCACCGCGCCCCGGCATGGGTTGGTGATCGGCGCTAACGCTGTAACACAATCCCTGTTTTTCCCGAAGCTCTGTGAACAAGCGGCAACCCATGCCACCGGAAAGCACTTGATAGGCCAAACGCATCGCATAATAATCCGCGTCGGCTTCGGCGATCGACGGATAGGCCACGCCGATATATGTCTGCTCGCTCTCCTCGGTCATATGCGCCATTTGCGGCACCAGCGGATCAGATGCGAAGGTTACGGCGGGCCCGCCCCGCCAGTCGCCAAAAAGCTCGCTCACCACATCTTGCACATGCTCAAAATCGATATCGCCGGCCAAAGCCAATATACAGCCGCCGGCGTGAAAGCGATTTTGATAATCCCGGCGGCACTGGGCCGGGGTCATGGCCCGCAAGTCCTCTTCCCGTCCCATGGGATTGCGGCCTATCGGGTCGGGCAGATAGACCTTGCGAAGCAGCACCCGCAACTGGTCATTCGGATCATCTTGCAACCCCTCCAATGACTGGAGCGCCAGATCGCGGGTGCGCTCAAACTCATGGTCGGGTAATTGGGCATGCCGCAGTACATCGGCATAGGCTGGCAGCGCTTCCATCAAGCGCGCCGCCACGGCCGAGGCCGAAAATCGCATGCCGTAGCTGGAAACGCCGCAGCCTCGATGCAAACCGAGGTTGTCAAGATGCTCTGCCAGCGCGCGGTTTTCGCGATTGCCCGCACCGCGAAAGATCCAATCGGACAAAACCGTGGCCGAGCCGCTTTGACCCGCCGGATCGGCCGCGCCCCCGCCAGGGATCAGCAACGACATCGCCGCCGACTGCACCGAGGGCATTCTCTCGCCCAGCAGCGTCAAGCCGTTTGGAAATTGTCTGACCAGAAAGTTTTGGCTCACTCTAGCTCCGCCAGGATTTCGTATCGCTTTAGCGATCAAACTGCGCATCAAAGGCGATAGAGGATGGTTTAAAATCCACCTTCTTGACATACGCGCAGGCCTCGGCGGCACCATGCTCACGATCCATGCGGCTGTCTTCCCATTCGACGCTCAGCGGTCCCTGGTAATTAATGTCGTTCAGGGCGACGATGATCTCCTCAAAATTGATGTCGCCGTGGCCAAGGGAACGGAAATCCCAGTAGCGGCGCGGATCTGCGAAGCTGCTATGGCCACCGAAGACTCCCACCGTGCCATCACCGTGGCCCCACCAGGCGTCCTTCATATGCACGTGGAAAATGCGATCCTTGAAGCTGCGGATGAATTTCACGTAATCGACGCCTTGATAGCCAAGGTGCGAGGGATCGAAGTTAAACCCGAAACGCTTGTGGTTCTTAATTGCCTCCAACGCGCGCTGGGCGCTGGCGGTATCAAAAGCGATTTCCGTCGGATGCACTTCCAAAGCGAAATTGACATTCACCTTGTCAAATTCGTTAAGGATGGGCGTAAACCGCTTGGCGAAATCGTCAAACCCTTTTTGCCAGTATTTTTGATCCGTCGGCGGGAAGGCATAGATGGAATGCCACACGCTGGAACCGGTAAAACCGTTGACGACGGCGGGGAAATCATTCTTTTCCGGTGCCGCATCCATGAGTTTGCGGCAAGCCTGCGCGGTTTCAATCAGGCGCTGGGCGGCCCGCTGGCGAACGCCTTCGGGCTGGCCGTCGCCCCAGACCTCGGGGGGCAAAATGGATTTGTGCCGCTCATCAATATTGTCGCAAATGGCCTGGCCGATCAAATGATTGCTCACCGCAAAGCATTTAAGGCCGTGGGACTTGAGAATTTCCCAACGTTTGGCGACATAAGCCGGATCGCCCAGGGCCTTGGTAACATCAAAATGATCGCCCCAACATGCCAGTTCCAGCCCGTCGTAACCAAAAACGCGGGCCTTATAACAGACGCGCTCAAAGGGCAAATCGGCCCACTGGCCGGTGAAGAGGGTAACTGGTCGAGCCATAATGCGGTCTCCTTCCAATGAGGGTTTTGCTAATTCAAATCCAGCCGGCGTATTCGACCGTTGGCGGGAGGATTTGTCAAATTTCAACCGGTGTTTGGCGCAGTGCGCACAAAGCAGGGTCGATAAAGATTCCATATCCTTGCCGCTGGTCAGTGCGTACAATTTCACCGGGGGCATTCTCGGACGTCGATTGGCTCATTTAGGAGTTTACCATGCGCGCGGTATTTGGTCTGGCCGGTTTGCTCATCACCCTGGCGGTGGTGGTGCTGGTGTTGAAGTACGCGGTGTTGCCTGAAACGCAAAACGCGGCAATGGTGCAAAAAACGGTGCGCCCACAAGTGGAGCAGCTTGCCGGCCGCGACACCGAGGGCAATCGCGCCGCCTATACGGTTGAGTTAACCGCCGACTCCCCCACCGGGCGATTTAACGCCCTGGTGGTATCGCGACTCACCAGCGGCGGCGGGATGGAAAAATGGTTTGGTTTGCAGGTGGGCGACCGGATTATCGAAGTCAACCAGATCAACGTCAACGCCTTCGGCGACGCCGAGACAGCCAAATTGCAGGTTCTGGATGCGTTTCAAAAGCGCTTGCCGCTGACCGTTGAGCGCAGTGGAAAGCGTTTGACACTGCCGCTGCCGCCGGTGCCCCCGACCGTAGTGGCGCAGCCACAAACGCCGCAACCACAAACGCCGCAACCGCAAGCGGCGCCGCCGCAAACGGGTACGCCGGCCGTTAATCCCCCGGCCGCGGAACCGAGAAAACCCAAGGGCAATCCGCTGTATGATCAGTTGGATGCAATCCAGCGTCGCGGCCAATAATCGCGCCCACAATTATTGGGCACAGAAGCAACAATATTTTGCGGGTGGCCCAGTATAAAGGGTGTGCCCGTATATTTTTGCACTCTACCGTTTTTAACCGGTAAACACGGTTTCTGACTGCCCAGGAAGGCTGATTTGCTGAACCCGCACAAAAATCCGTGGGTACGCCCAGTATAAATCCGTCAGGGTAAATTCGCGGGGTTTTGCTTGACCCAAGCCCTTTGGTGGCTGATAATTAAGTGTCATGGCCGCTTTTCGTCTGCACAGCATGGCCGAGCTGGCGCGAGAGTTGACTTTTACTCCGCGAAGTACCCGTCTACAGCAACTTAATGCCGCGGAAGAGCTGCTTCACAGCATCCAGCCATCCAAGGGTTATCCGCTGGATTATGTAATCTTCCGCATTACCGGGTATCACCCGCGGCAGGTGGCCGACGGGCTGCTGACGGGCATGGCCTTACAGCACGATCTGGGGCTGTTGATCGAGCGCATCAGTCGGGGATTAAACTTAACTGTCGCGGGCGCGAGCCAGCCGGTTCTGGACATCGACTCCGTGGCTCGGCAATTCAATGTTACGGCCAAAACCATACAGCGCTGGCGGCGTAAAGGGCTGGCGGCGCGCATTTTCGTTTTTGCAGACGGTAAAAGCCGAGTGGGTTTTACACTCGGCAGCGTTGAGCATTTTATAACTCAGCATCGCGAGGCCGCGGTGCAAGTGTGCGCCGCCGCACCAAGCGACCAGCAACTCAGCGCCATGCGCCGGCAAGCCGAACGCTTGACTGGCTCCGGGTGGTGGCCGGCGGAGATTGCCCGGCGGGTGGGCAAGCATTTTGGGCGCTCGCCGCTGGCGGTGAAGCAACTGCTGCAACTGGGCGATGCGGAGGCTTGCGAGCGGTTGCGGGAAACAGGTCGCGGGTTTGGGGCGATGCATAACGGACGCGGCCTATTTGCCAAGGCCCGGGCGGCGGGGATCATCGCCGCAATGCTGTATCGACTGGCGATGTTGGAACGAGTCAACCGCTTATGGTGGCGTAAAAGGCATTTTTTTGATGATCCTCTCTATCATCAGCCACAGGCCGAGGCATTGCTGAAACAGTTGGATGAACCGGGTTTGCATGAGGCGCAGGGCGCCCCACCGCTGCCGCGGGATTTAAGAAGCGCCTGGCCGGAATTGGCGCAACTCTGCGCTACGCCGCCGGCGTCGGCGACCCAGGAGCGGGCGTGGTTCCTGCTGTATAATTATTATCGGTACCGTTTTTACACTTTGCGCGCCAAGTTGGATCCGCAAACGGTTCGCCGCCGGGCGCTGGACAATTTGCAGACCTTGTGGCACCAGGCCCAGCGGATGAAGGATCGCATTTTGCGATCCAATTTGCGGCTGGTGGTCTTTGTGGCCCGCAAGCATCTGCGACCGGGTGTGGACCTGATGGAGCTGGTCAGCGAGGGCAGTTTAATCCTCATGCGCGCGGTGGAAGGGTTTGACGTGCATCGGGGCCACCGATTCAGCACTTATGCGACGTTAGCGCTGATGAAGGGTTTTGCGCGTCAGGCACCGCGGTTGGAAAAGAGCCACGGCGGCGGCGATGGCGCCGCGTCGGAGCGGATCGATCGTTCCCAGCAGCGTGATTGGCAACGCCGGCTGGATAAGGAGCAGGTAACCTGCTGGCTGGGGCAATTGGAGCCGCCGGAGCGGCGGGTGCTGGCCGGACGATTTGGTATGAATCAACATACTCCCATGACGCTGGCGCAGCTTGGTGAAGAATTAGGGTTGTCGGTCAGCCGAGTGCGGGAAGTTGAGCGGGCCGCACTGGGTAAATTGCGTCGCTGGTCCCACGCCGCGGCGCATTAAACCGATCCTCCTTGCACAATCTACATGTCATTCTCGGTCCCACCGCATCCGGCAAATCGGCGCTGGCGATGCAGATGGCCCGCACGCTTGGCGCGGAGATTTTGAATGTGGACTCCATGCAGGTTTATCGAGGCATGGATATCGGCACCGCCAAGCCCAGCGCCCAGGAGCAACGGGAAGTTCCGCATCATTTGCTGGATGTGGTGGAGGCGACGGAAAACTTTACCGTGGCCGAGTTTGTGCGTCTGGCCGATCTGGTGATCGCTGATTGCCAGCACCGGAGAGTGCCGCTGATCGCCTGCGGCGGGACGCCTTTATATTACAAAGCGCTTTTTGAAGGGCTGTTTGAGGGGCCGGGGGCCGATGCGCCGCTGCGCGATGAATTGCGCAATTGGTCCAGCGCCCAGCTTCACGAGCGTTTGGCAACGGTGGATGCGGCCAGCGCTGCGCGTTTGCATGTCAACGATACGCGCAGGGTGATTCGAGCATTGGAGGTGCATCATTTGACCGGACGGCCGATTTCGCAATTACAGGTGCAGTGGGAGTCGAGCAGCCCGCGGCATTCGGCGTTGTGGATTGGCCTCAACTGGGTGAAAGAGCAGCTCAATCGGCGCATCAACGCGCGGGTAAAAACGATGCTGGAAAACGGCTGGGTAGAGGAGGTGCGCCGGCTGCTGCAAATGGAAACGCCTTTATCACTGACGGCGGCGGCCGCCACGGGTTATGCGCAGTTAATCGCGCATCTGCGCGGGCAATGCACGCTGGAGGAAGCCGCCGAGCAGATCAAAATCGCCACGCGGCAACTGGCGCGGCGGCAGATGAAATGGTTTCGGCGCTTTGCGCAGGTTAAGTGGTTGAACAATGGCGGCGATGAACCAGCGGCGATGGAGCTTTTACGAGCCAATTCGCCATAGCTGCGCCAGCACTTCTGTGGCATTGGCGACTCAAGCCCCCCACCGTCGGCCCCAGCGCGTTCAAGTATTATTTGGGGTTTATTCCCAAATCCTTGATGGTGAAAAGCGATTCAAAAATAAAACCGGCCCTTTCGATATTTTCGCGTGCCCCTTCCAGCCGGTCGATGACGCCGACGATGCGGTCGATGGTGGCCCCGGCTTGCTGGAGGCTCTTGGCCGCTTCCAGAACCTGGCCGCCGGTGGTCATGATATCTTCCACGATCAGCACGCGCTCGCCTGGTTGCAGAATGCCTTCAACTTGCTTGCTGGTTCCGTAGTCCTTTTTCTGATTGCGGACGATCACGAAGGGCTTGGAGCAGGCCAGACTGGTCGCCGCGGCCAGAGCCACCGCACCCAGCTCGGCCCCGGCGATGCGATCGACGTTCGAGCTGACTTTTGCGGCAAACAATTTGCCCAGTTCCGCCAGCACATCCGGCTGGGTTTCAAAGCGGTATTTGTCCAGGTAAAAAGTGCTTTTGCGTCCGCTGCGCAGGGTAAAATCGCCATGCAAAAGGGCCACTTCGGCGATTCGCTTGGCCAGTTGATCTTGGTTCATGAATGTTCTCCAGAAAAAGCGGGTAATTGCAATAGGGCTTGGAGGATGCGATGTTTGGCATCGGCCAGGTCGCTATTGATTTTCAGTCCCGCGGCCCGGGCGTGTCCCCCCCCGCCGAACTGCTGGGCAAATTGGGCCACATTGACCTGTCCTTTGCTGCGCAGGCTGATACGCAATGGCGAGCCGTCCAGGGTTTCGGTCAGCAGCACGCTGA
The DNA here is from genome assembly GCA_038317225.1 of Tepidisphaerales bacterium. Taxonomy (GTDB): domain Bacteria; phylum Planctomycetota; class Phycisphaerae; order Tepidisphaerales; family Tepidisphaeraceae; genus JBBQBE01. The sequence continues at coordinate 39,932 of JBBQBE010000001.1, forward strand.
CCTGCACCGCGGCAATCTGCAAAGGTATGTTGATGAGATTTTCGGTGTCGGGCACGTTGGCGCCGCTGTCGGCGAAATCGGCTCGGGTTAACTGCATGACCGCCACACGGCCATTGGCCAAAAGCTCCAGCGACTGCATGGCGCGCGTTTGCAAGGCCACGCGCTGGGCGCGCTCGCTTTGATGGAGGCGCTGATATAGATCGTCAGTGTCCACGCCGGCTTCCATCAATTCAGCGGCCAGACGCAAGGTGCCGGGGTGGGTGTTGGAAAACTGGAACCAGCCGGTGTCGGATACTATGCCGACATACAAGGCCGTGGCCAATGGCTTGCTAAGGGGTATGTCCCATTGTTTGAGCAAGTGGGCCACGATTTCGGCGGCGGCCGCCGCTCCGGTTTGCACCAGCGCCACATCGGCGAAATTGTCCTGGGTGAGGTGATGATCCAGCACCATTTTTTTTCCGGCAAAATCGGCTAAACGCTCTTTAAGGCCCGGCAACTGCGACCAGGTTCCTGTGTCCACGGCCATAAAGCCGTCGAATTTTTGCATGGACCAATCATCGGGCCAGCCTTTTTCCACATCGATATGGCTGATGCCCAGTTGCGAGGCCACAAACGCGTACTTGCTGGGCCAATGGCTCAAAAGCAGTACGGTGGTGCGGATGCCTTTGGCGCGCAGGGCGATATCCATAGCGGCCAGCGAACCGAGGGCATCGCCGTCCGGGCGGATGTGGGTCGTCAATAGCACGTGGCCACAAGCGGCCAGCGCATCGATCATGGGCCGACAAAATTCCGTCATGGAGTCTTTCACGGCTGAGGAGAGTTAATCCTTGAAATTGCCAGACAAATAGGCGTCGTAGGCGCTCATGTCCATCAGTCCGTGGCCGGACAGGTTGAACAGGATCACACGCTTCTTCCCTTCCTCACGGGCGGCGATGGCCTCATCGACTGCGGCGCGGATGGCGTGGGCGGATTCAGGGGCCGGGACGATGCCTTCGTTGCGGGCAAAGAGCATGGCGGCTTCAAACACCGCGGTTTGCGGATAGGAAACGGCATCGATCAGGCCGAGCTTACGCGCATGGCTGACCATGGGCGCCATGCCGTGATAGCGCAAGCCGCCAGCGTGAATCTTTGGAGGCATATACTCGTGTCCCATCGTGTACATCATCATGAGCGGCGTCATGGCCGCGCTGTCGCCAAAATCATAGCGCAGTTCGCCCTTGGTGAGCGTGGGGCAGATACTCGGCTCAACGGCCACCAGACGCGTTTTTTTCCCGCGTTTGATTTTGCCTTCGATAAACGGGAAAGCGATGCCGGCGAAATTGCTGCCGCCGCCGACGCAGCCGATCACCACATCCGGCTCCTCGCCGGCCTGCTCCATTTGCTTGATGGATTCCTGACCGATGACACTTTGATGGAGGCACACGTGATTCAGCACGCTGCCCAGAGCGTATTTGGTGTTGGGCGTGCCAACGGTGTCTTCAATGGCTTCAGAGATAGCGATGCCCAGGGAGCCGGGGTTGTCCGGGTCTTCGCGGAGCAGTTTCGCGCCATACTTGGTGTGATTGGAGGGACTGGGATGAACCGTTGCGCCCCACGTCTGCATGAGCATTTTACGATAGGGTTTTTGGTGATAGCTGACTTTCACCATGTAAACGACGCATTCGATTCCGAACAGTTGGCAGGCCAAAGCCAGCGACGAACCCCACTGACCGGCACCAGTTTCGGTGGCCAGACGCTTGGTGCCCTCCAGTTTGTTGTAATAGGCTTGGGGAATGGCGGTATTGGGTTTGTGGCTGCCGGCGGGGCTGACGCCTTCATGCTTGTAGTAAATATGTGCCGGCGTGTTGAGGGCCTTTTCCAGTCGCACGGCCCGCAGCAGAGGCGTGGGACGCCATAAAGCGTACATGTCGCGCACTGGCTCGGGCACCTCGACCCAGCGCTCAAGGCTCATTTCCTGACGCACGATATTTTCAGGAAAAATGGCGGTCATATCGGCCAGGGTGGCCGGTTGCCGCGTGCCCGGATGCAGGGGCGGGGGCATCGGTTCGGGAAAATCCGCGGCCAGATTGTACCAGTGTGTGGGAATAGCCGCTTGCGGCAACGAAAAATGGGTGGTCAAACTCATGGTGGGCAGATACTACAAAAGAAATGGGAGAAAGAAAAATGCCAGGCCGCGGCGACGGTGCTACCAGGCCAGTTTCGCCAGCACGTCGAGATTGATGGCATCCAGGTCCAGGCCGCTGGGGTCAGTTCCTTTGGGAGTTTCCAGAATCTTGGGGATGTTGCGCCAGCGGGGATCGCGCACCAGGGGGCGAAATCCTTCAATACCAATCTGGCCGCGGCCGATATGCTCGTGGCGATCCACCCGGCTACCCAGCGGTTTTTTGGAATCGTTGAGGTGCAGCGCTTTGACCCGCTCCAAGCCCACGGTCTTTTGCACGTTTTTAATAAAGCCGGCGTATCTGCGGCCGCGAAAATCATGACCGGCGGCAAACAGGTGGCAGGTATCCAGACAAATGCCCAGGCGACCGGGCCGCTGACATGCGGCAATAATATCGGCCAGGTGTTCCAGCGGTCCCCCTAAGCAGGTTCCGGCGGCGGCGGTGTTTTCCAAACAGGTGATAACCGGGATTTCGCCCAGGGCATCGTGCGCCCTGTCCAAGGCGGCGGCCACGCGGGTCAATCCCGCTTTTTCTCCACTTTGCATATGAGCGCCGGGGTGAATCACCAGCAAGGGAATGTGCAGCAAGGCGCAGCGGCCAAGTTCTTCTTGCAACAGCGCAATACTTTTTTCCCAGAGCACGTCGTCTGGCGAAGCGAGGTTAATTAAATAACTGGCATGGCTGACAGTGGCGGTAAAACCCAGCCGTTTTTGATGCGACAGCCAGGTATCGGCGGCGTCTTGCAGCAGCGGCGGCACGAGCCAGCGCTGCTGGTTCTTTGTGAATACCTGGACAGTTTGCATTCCCAGTTTTTCAGCGCTGAGAAGCGCCTTGTGCAGGCCGCCGGAAATGGAAAGATGCGAACCGAACATGCCGGCAGTATAGGCGCTACACTGGCTCCAGACTTAAGCGCAGACGTGGCAACTGGGCGGCGACGGCGGTGATATCCAGTTTTTCGACGACCCAATCGGCTTGAGCCAATTTCCGCGCGCTGCAGGTTCCGGCCACGCCCAGAACGGAAAATCCAGCCGCTTTAACCGAGGCGATCACCGCGGGCGCATCTTCCACGATCAGGGCATCGGCGGGCGTCAAATCATTTTTGATGCGCCGGGAAATTTCATGTAACGCCATGAAATAGCCTTGCGGATCGGGCTTGCCTTCGGTGCAGTCCTCGGCGGCAATGATGGTGGGAAAGCAGTCGCGGAGATTGATCGCTTCCAGCATCGCTTCGATCTCCTGGCGCGCGCCGCCGGAGCAGATGCCCAGAGGGTAATGCCGCCACAAGGCCCGTACCAGTTCCTCCACACCGGGCAACGCGGTGAACTTACGCCGGTAAATCAGGTCCATGATCCGCTCACTTTTGGCGGCCATGAGTTTGAGCAGCAGTTTTGGCTCGGCTTCCAAACTGCGGAGTTGCAGCAGCCGGCGAAAACCGTCGCGGTCGCAGCAGCCAATGAGATGCTGGTAATACTCCGCCTCGGTCAGCTCGATTTTTTCTTCGCCCAACGCCTCGTGCATGGCCCAGAAATGAAGCGGTTCGGAGTGGACCAGCACGCCGTCAAAATCGAACACAATGGCTTGTGGATCGCCTTTCATCGCGGTGGACGGATTTTAGCCGGTGATTTATGAAAAGAAACCCCTGTTGTTCACCGGCGCAACATAAAAAGACCGCGCCTTATGGCGCGGTCTTACGCGAATACTAATAAAGCCAAGGTAGACCGCTTATTTGCAGCCGCACCCCTCGGAACCGCACCCGCCGGAGCCGCAGCCCTCATCGGAGCAACCGCCTTCGCCGCAACTGCAATTGCCCCCGCAGCCGCTTTCGGCGTGCACGTGGCCATGGGATAATTCTTCTTCGGTCGGTTCGCGCACTTCGGCGACGTTGACATCAAACGTCAGCGGCTTGCCGGCCAGCGGATGGTTGGCATCCACGGTTACCGTCTGCTCCTCCACCTTGGTTACAGTAACAACGTGGTTGCCTTGGGGAGTGCGGGCCTGGAACTGCATGCCCTCTTTCAGCTCGTTGACGCCGCTGAAGTTGCTACGCGGCACCGGCTGAATCATCGCCTCGTTGCGTTTGCCGTAAGCCAATTCCGGGGGAATGGTTACTTGAAACGCCTCTCCCTGCTCGCGGCCTTCCAAGGCCTGCTCGAGGCCGGGGATCAATCCGCCGACGCCGTGCAGGTAGGTCAAAGGCGCTTTGCCTTTGGAACTATCCAGCACCGTGCCGCTGGCATCGGTAAGCGTGTAATCAATACTGACGACTTTCTGTTTGGATACTTGCATAAACTCCTCAATACAAAAAAAGACTGGTAAAGTCTATGCGCGGCAGCTTGCTCAAGCAAATATGCGGCGGAAAATGTCGCATTTTTGCCTATATTTGTGGCGGGGCCTATGATTACACGGTTTTTCATGGGAGCATTGATGAACAACGTGCAAATGCCGGCGGTGCGAAGCGGCGGCGTGGAACTTGAAACAGACGAATCGGCGCTGGGTTGGCTGGAGCCTTCGAATCACCTGCTGGATGATCCGGACGCGCTGCGACAACAGTTGGCCCAGGATGGTTATTTGTTTTTGCGCGGCTTGCTGGAGCGGGAAGCGGTCATGCAGGCGCGGCGGGAAATATGCCGTCGGCTGGCTGAAGAGGGCGCGCTGGACCCCGCCAAGCCGGTTGAGGAGGCCTATTTCCGCCCCAATAGCAATTTGACCTTCCGGCCGGATTTGGCCAAAGACAACCAGCCCTTGCAGCAACTGCTTTACAGCGGCGCCATCATGGAATTGATGGGGAGGCTGTTGCCAGGCCCGGTGCGGCATTTTGATTACACCTGGCTGCGCGCCGTGGCGCGCGGGCACGGCACGCCATCACATTGCGATGTGGTTTACATGGGGCGCGGCACGCCGGATTTGTATACGCTATGGACGCCGCTGGGAGATGTGGATTTTGACCTGGGCGGACTGATGGTGCTGGAAGGTTCGCACCTTAATAAGCGTATGCGTGAGACTTACTGCACGTTGGATGTGGATGCGCATTGCGTTAACCGCGACGGCCCGGCGTCCAAAGACGCCTGGGCCAAGGGAAATGGTGGCTTTCTAGCCAAAAATGCCCGGCAGGTTCGCCGCAGCGTCGGCGGGCGATGGCTGATTGGCCAGTACCAGGCCGGCGATATTTTAATTTTCAACATCTTTTTATTGCACGCGAGTTTGGACAATCACACCGATCGCATTCGCCTTTCCAGCGATTCACGTTACCAGCGTGCCGATCAACCGGCCGACGAAAGGTGGATCGGCCCCAATCCGCCGGCGCATGGCCCGGCCGCCAAACGCGGGTTGATTTGTTAGCCAGCGGAGGGGAACGGGTTTTCAACCGGTATTTGGAAACTGCTTGGGCGGCGACTATCGTTGGCGCATGTTTTGGTCTTTACTGGCACTGCTGACACTGGCGAGCGCTTGCGCGCTGCTGTCGATTTTCGTGGTCCATCGTCGCTGGGCGTTTTTGGGTGAAGGGATTGCCCATGCCGGATTCGGTGGGGCGGGAACGGTATGGCTGGCGGCAAGTGTCTGGCCTTTTCTAGACCAGTCGTCGGTGGTCTACACCGCCGTGATCGTATTTTGCCTCCTGTGCGCGGCGGGTATTGGCGCATTGAGCCGGCGCGGGGGCGTGAGTACCGACGCGGCTATCGGCATTTTTTTAGTGGCATCTCTGGCGTGGGGATTTTTGGGTCAACAGATATACGCTTCCGCCCACCACGGATTATCCCCATCGGGATTTGAAACGCTGTTGTTTGGCCGGATGCAACGTGTGGAACCCATGCTGGCGGTTACGACCGCGGCATTCAGCCTGGGCGTGATCGGTTTACTTGTGCTTTTGTGGCGTCCGATCTTGTTGTACACCGTGGACCCGGAAGCGGCGGCGGCCGCGGGCGTGCCGGAGGGGTTGATTCATTATTTGATGGTGCTGCTCACGGCGGTGATGATTATTTTGTCAATACGATTCGCCGGCAGCGTACTGGCTACGGCGATGTTGGTATTGCCGGGGGCGGCCGGCTTGCTGCGCTCGCGCCGGATTAGTTCATGCCTGGGAATTTCACTACTGGTGGGATTGTGCGGCGCGGCGGCCGGGCCGCTGGTGCATCAGCGGTGGCAAATGTTGCCGATCGGGCCCATCATCGTGCTGAGCATGGCGGCGCTATTTGTGCTGATCGCGCTGGTGGGCCGGCGGCGGGCGTAGCGGTTATACGCCCAGCAGGCGCGCCAGTGTTTGCCCAATGAGCGCGGGGCTGTCGGCGACGGTTGCCCCGGCATTGCGCAACGCCTGGATTTTGCTGTCGGCGGTTCCCTCCCCGCCACTGATAATCGCGCCGGCGTGTCCCATGCGCTTGCCCGGCGGCGCGGTGCGGCCGGCAATAAAGGCGGCGACAGGTTTTTTGACTGAATCACGGATGAACTGCGCGGCCTGTTCCTCGTCGCTGCCGCCGATTTCGCCGATGAGGATGATCCCGTCGGTCTGGGCATCGGCATTGAACATCGCAAGCAACTCAATGAAATTCAAACCTTTAACCGGATCTCCGCCGATGCCGACGCACGTACTTTGGCCAAGACCAAGCTGCGTGCATTGCCATACCGCTTCGTAGGTGAGCGTGCCGGAGCGGGAAATAATGCCGGCATTTTTCAAGCTTTTGCCATGCCCCGCGGGCGTGTGAATGTATCCTGGCATAATGCCAATTTTGCAGGCGCCGGGGGTGATCACGCCGGGACAATTGGGGCCAATCAGCCGCACCTGGGGATAATCGCGCAACACCGCTTTTACTTTCACCATGTCCAAAGCGGGGATGCCCTCGGTGATGGCGACGATCAAGCCAATGCCCGCCGCGGCGGCTTCGAGGATGGCATCGGCGGCAAAAGGCGGGGGCACGAAAATCATCGTGGCGTCGGCGCCGGTGTCGCCGACGGCTTGGGAGACGGTGTCAAAAATCGGCAAGCCGTTGGCATCTTTGCCGCCGCCTTTTCCCGGCGTTACCCCCCCCACCATTTTGGTGCCGTATTCCAGGCACTGGCGGGTATGAAAGGCCCCGGCCGCGCCGGTAATGCCCTGGCAAATGACTTTCGTATTCGCATCAACCAATATGCTCATGGCGCGACTCCTTGGTGGGATAGTCTACAGGCTTTTGGAGGAATCTTCATCGTCAGATTGTTCCTCAAGCGATTGATCCCGCGGCGACAGTATTTCGGGGTCGCTATCGGCATCCTCTGCCTGCGCTTGCTCACCCGCCTCTACCTGCGCGGCATCGGCGTGTCCCATCTGGTCCAGCATTTTCCAATGCTGGCTGCCGTCGGACAAACCAGAAAAATCCGGCTCCCCCTCTGGCGGCGGAAGCTGATCCAGCGCCGAGCGGCTCAGGGAGCGGGTGTAATCCAGCACACTTCGCGCAAAGAAGATGGCCACCGCCACCAATGCCAGTCCTCCTGCCCCATAGAGCCAGGGCCACAGACCGGGATGGCGCAGCCGCAAATATCGCACGGCTGTGAGTTCCGTTTGTGCCGCGGCCACCATCGCCAGCACGGCCGCGATCAAGGCCCAGGTGCGGGCGCGAAACAGCGCGCGACGATTGTTCACCAACTGGCGAATGCGCAAGGCGCTGAGTTCATCGGGTTCTTCCTCGGCCGCTAGCGGCTCCTGGTGCTGGAGGGTTACCGGCTTGCCGCACCAGGGACAGTTGACAAACGGCTCCTCTTCCCTGATCAGCGGCGGCAATTCCGCTTCGCAATGCGGGCATAGAAAAATCGAGTTGCACTCTGGTTCATCGTCCATGGCTCATTTGGCTTACGCAAAGCTCGATTTATTTCACGCAAAAGTCGATCAAGCGCGCGATTTCCGAACGCAAATCTTTGCGTGGGACCACAAAATCGACAAACCCGTGTTCCTGTAAAAATTCGCTGCGTTGAAAACCGTCGGGCAATTCAACTTTGATGGTATTGGCGATGACGCGCGGCCCGGCAAAGCCGATCAGAGCCTTAGGCTCGGCGATGATAAAATCTCCAAGCATCGCAAATGACGCGGTAACGCCGCCGGTGGTCGGGTCGGTCAGCAGCGAGAGGAACAATCCCGCTTGCTCATCAAAGCGCGCCAATGCCGCGCTGGTCTTGGCCATCTGCATCAGCGACAAGGTGGATTCCTGCATGCGCGCCCCGCCGGAGGAACTGACGATCAACAGCGGCGAATGGTTCTCGGTGGCGTACTCGATAGTGCGGGTAATTTTCTCACCCACCACGCTGCCCATCGATCCGCCCATGAATTTAGGATCCATCGCGGCGATCATAAGCTGGCGACCCTTGATGAAGCCCTGGCCGCAGACCACGGCGTCGAGGCTTCCGGTTTTCTCCTGATATTCCTTGAGCCGGGCGGTGTAGCTTTTGCGATCGACAAATTCCAGTGGGTCGGTTGGCTCGATGTTGGCAAACATCTCCTCGAAACTGCCGGGGTCCAGCAGTTGCTCGACACGCAAGCGCGCGGGCACGGGAAAGTGATATTGACAATCCGGGCAGACTTCCAGGGCTTCGGCCACGGCTTTTTTGTAAAGCATTCCCTCGCACTCGGGACATCGAATCCACAGCCCTTGGGGTATGCCGTCGGTCTTTTTCACTTTTAAGCCATCAGTCGGCCATTGCGACATTGGTAACTCCCGATTCTGAAAACAACTTTTTTCCGCGATGCGTCCCGGCGTAGCGTTGGCGGCCCGGTTCACTCCATGCGCCTGGTCCACAATGGGTCGCTCAGTTGGATTGTTTCGCACCGACTGCGTAGATGCAAGTGCGCGGCGATTTGCAGCGGGGTCTGGTCATGGAGCAGCCCTACGATTATCTGCATAGACAAAGACCGGCTGATAATGGCGATACAACGTCCGCGATTTTTTCGCAGCACGCGGCGCAGTCCTTTGTTTAATCGCTCCACCGCCTGCGGGACCGATTCACCTTCGGGCGGATGTACCGCCAGCGGATTGTCCTCCCACTGCTCGCGCACCGAGGGAAAACGGTGGGCCATTTCCTGTCGCGTCAAGCCCTGCCAAAGCCCCAGGCGCATCGGCCCCAGTTCCGCAATGGCCTTGGGTCGAATTTTGAATCGTTCGGCCATGGCCTGCGCGGTTTGCAGGCAGGCTTCATGGTCAGGCGGATAGAAGATTGCCTCGGGAATATCGGTCAGTTCTGTGATGCGTTGGCGCACCAGTGAGAGACCCTCGGCGCTGAGCGGAAGATTGTGGTCTCCACCGATGCGATCCTCGGCATCCCAGGCGGTGGGGCCGGCGCACATAATCACAACGCGCGTCATGGTTTAATCATTGTCCACAGTGCAAGGCCAAACACTAGGGCGCGGTGCGGAGTTCATAGGATTTCGCAAGGCGGCAATGGATGCGGCGCGATCGGGGCCGCTGAAAATCGCACTGCCGGCCACCAGCCAATCGCAACCGGCGCTAACGGCCGATGCGATGTTGCCGCTATGGATGCCCCCGTCAATTTCCAAACGCTGATCGGCGCGCAAACGGCGCTTGACGCGCCCGCAACGTTCCAAAGATTGAGCAATAAACTTTTGCCCACTGAAGCCAGGAAAAACACTCATCATCAAAACCACGTCCACGTGATCCAGCGCCGGCCACAAGCGTTCAACGGGCGTATCAGGATTGAGCGTGATGCCCACGCGCACGCCCAGTGCGCGGATTTGCGCCGCCGCCGCCGCCACATCATTTACCGTCTCGACATGGATGGTGAGCAGTTGCGCCCCCGCCTTGGATAGAGCTTCGACGTAACGCAACGGTTCGCTGAGCATCAAATGGGCGTCGAAAAACGCGGAGCATTCAGGCCGGATGGACTGAATCACCGCCGGCCCGAAGCTGATGTTGGGGACGAAATGTCCATCCATGATATCCAGGTGAACAAAATCCGCGCCGTTGCCGAGCGCATCATCCATCTCGCTCTTGAGACGCGCAAAATTCGCCGACAAAATCGAGGCGGCGATCAAAGGCCGGGTTTGCGTAAAAGGATCGCGGACCATGGAATGATTATGCCAGTCGGCGGCGATAGTAGCCAGCGGTTGCAGCGTAAGCGCGTAAAAGCGGCGGCGCTACAAGAAATAGGCGAGATGAAAAAAATCGCCAACTGCTTGCCGCGCCGCCGCGGGTCGGTCATGCGACCGATCAGTCGAGAATGTCCAGCGTGGGAAAGTGGCTGTTCTCCAGAAATTCCAGGCTGGCACCGCCGCCGGTGGAGACATGGCTGACTTTTTCACTCAGGTGCATCTGCTCAATCGCGGCCGCCGAGTCGCCGCCGCCGATAATGGTTACCGCGCCGTTTTCCTGCGTGGCCTTGGCGACGGCTTCGGCGATGGCCTTGGTTCCCGCCGCGAACGGGGCTTTTTCAAACACACCCATCGGTCCATTCCAGATGATGGTTTTTGCCGAAGCGATTTGCTGTTGGTATTGCTGGCGGGTCTTGGGGCCGATGTCGAATCCGGCCTGGGCATCGGGAATATCCCCCTCGACCACCGTGCCGATGGCGGCGTCGATGCTGTCGGCGACAACGGTGTCCACCGGCAATTTCAGTTTGTTACCGGCCTTAGCCAATAACTGTTTGGCCAAGTCCACCTTATCGACTTCGACCAGACTTTTGCCAACCGCTTTGCCCTGGGCCAAAAAGAAGGTGTAGGCCATGGCCCCGCCGATCAGCACGGTGTCGGCTTTGCCCAAAAGTTGTTCGATGACGTTGATTTTGTCGCTGACTTTGGCCCCGCCGAGGATGGCCACGAAAGGCCGCTTAGGAGTGCTGACGGCATCGCCGAGAAATTTGAGTTCTTTTTGAATCAAAAAGCCGATTACGCGCGGTTTGCCGGCCAGCGATTGCGGCACACCAAAGGTGCTGGCGTGTTCGCGGTGGGCGGTGCCAAAGGCATCGTTGACGTACACATCGGCCAGCTTGGCCAATTGACCGGCGAAGTTGGCGTCGTTTTTCTCCTCTTCTTTATGAAAGCGCAGATTTTCCAGAAGCACCACATCCCCCGACTTCATCCCCGCCACCGTCTTTTCCACTTCCGCGCCGATGCAATCAGAGGTAAAGGCGACGGGTTTGCCCAGCAGCTTGCTCAAATGCTCAGCGCAGGGTTTGAGAGAATATTTGGCTTCCGGCCCGCCTTTGGGACGCCCCAGATGGCTCATTAGAATCAGCTTGCCGCCGCGATCAATCACGCTCTTGATCGTGGGCAACGCCTGGACAATGCGACGGTCGTCGCTGATGGCGCCGCCTTGCAGCGGCACATTGAAATCCACGCGCATCAGCACCCGCTTGCCCTGCACATTAACGTCAGCGATGGTCTTTTTGGCCATATCGGCATCTCCAAAATAAGTAATAGTTCCTTCCCCGATTCGGCGGGGTTGCATTGATGCTACGAATGGCTCCGGCTCTGTCAAGAATGATCTTGATTAAGGCAGTTCAAGGGGCGTGCCCGGATTCCCGGGATGACGTTAATAAGGTGGCATAAAGCACTGGCCCAATACTTGTCCCAGAGGCCAATGTTCTGACTCAGGGCCTCCAGGGTCATCATCGCCTCGGCATTGTCAAAGTCCCAGCGTCGGCTGCTACCCTTGATGCGATCGGTGCTCACGCCAAACATCAACTCCAGCGGCTGGTATTCCAGGGTATTGCGCGGGCACACCGCCCCGTCCACCACCCCCGCCCGCTCGGTCGCCCCCAGCACTCGTACCCGCGCCGCCTCCGTGATCTTGCAGCGCTATGAGAGGTTCACCGGAAAGAAGGCCCAGCGTGTTGCAGGGGTCATCGCGCCGTCACCGATGGTCGCCCACGAAGCAAATGTGCTTGGCGAAGGGACCGTCGTGAAGCGCGTTGGCCAAACGCTCGTCAGCGGTCAACAGCGGGAGGTTCTGTCGAATGGACAGGGCCAGGTATAGACAATCGTAGACGGAGCGTCCCGTATCCGCCGCCAGCGTCAGGGCGGGGCCGACCAGGTCAACGCCGCCGTAGGTCACGATGGGAACCCGTAGCATCTCACCGACGAGCGCTGCGGCATCCACAGCGTTGAGTTCGCCTCGGCGCAGGCGTTTCTAAACGACGTTGGTGGCCTCGACCCACAGGAGGTCGGGCGCCAGAAGTTCCGTGGCATTCTTGACATAGCGGACGGAGGCTTCCGAGTGCTCTTCCTGGAAGAACAGCTTGACCAGGATGCTCGCGTCGATGACGAAGCATTTCATCGTTGCCGATCCTCGCGAATCAGTGCCGCGGAGTCTGTGAATCGTCCGCCCTGCTGGACCAGCTTCTTGCGCCATTGCCCGGCGGCGGCCAGCGCCTCGGGTAGCGAGTGGCCAGCGGCCTGTTCGAGGATGAGCTTGGCTTCGCTTTGCAGCGAGCGGCCGTTGCGTTTGGCACGCTCCTTGAGCCGCTGGAGGGCTCGGGTATCGATGCCGCGGATCAGAATGTCAGACATCGCGCACCTTCCTTTGCAGATCACCTTCAATGATAGCAAAACGCTAGCGTCCAATCCAGAGTGGGCTGCAACCCGCGCGGGGGTAGTTTAAGCAAAAGCCGGTTGGCGGCTGTGGCATGTGGGGTGGCATGTTCTTATACTCGGCGACGGTGACACTATGACCCATCAAGCGATTGTGGATTTGTGTAAAGAGCGGTTTGCCGGGCGCGTTGAGGCGACTTATGTGCTGGATAAGCATCCGCGCATGGAGTTGTCGGCGGATAATTGGCGGTTGGTTGCGGAATTTTTGCACCACGATGCGCGGCTGCAACTGGACTGGCTGGCCAACCTTGGCGGTATCGACTACGCGGCCGATGAAAAAATGTGTGTCGAGTACGATCTGTACAGTTTTGAATTAAAACACACTTTCGCTGTCAAGGTCTACTGCCCGCGAGATAACCCCACGGTTCCCAGCGTCGCCGACTTGTGGCCGGCGGCTGACTGGCATGAACGCGAAGCCTTTGATCTGCTGGGGATCACATTTTCTGGCCATCCGGACCTGCGACGTATTTTGCTGGCCGACGATTGGGTGGGCTTTCCGCTGCGCAAGGATTACGTTTTTCCGCGCGAGTATGACGGCATCCCCGCCAGCGTGGAATTGGATTGGCAGCAAAAGCCGGACTATCCTCAATGAATCGGGGCAGAGGCGGATATTTGGGAGCGGCTATGCGTTTTAGAAACGTCGTTTACGGGCTGGTGCTTTTTTGCGGATGTTGCGCGGCGGCCGGCGCCGCGGACAAAATCATCGCGGGCAAAATCAAATTGGCGCTCAACTGGGTGGCCGAGCCTGAATTTGGCGGCATCTACGCGGCCCAGCTCAACGGCGATTTTAAGCGCAATGGCTTGGAGGTGGAGATTTTGCCCGGCGGGGCCGGCGCGCCAACTTGGCAACTGGTCGGCAGTGCCCAGGCGGATTACGCCATCGCCAGTGCCGATGAGGTTTTGATCGCCCGGCGGCGCGGCGCGGATATCGTCGCTATTTTCGCCACCTATCAAACCTGCCCGCAGGGAATCATGGCCCATGCTTCGCGCAAACTTTCCTCCCTGGCGGATGTGTTTTCCGGCGGGATGCTCGCGGTGGAGCCGGGGCTGCCTTATGTAACTTTTTTGAAAAACAAATACGGTTTTGACAAGGTGAAATTGATCGCCTACGACGGCGGGATCGGCGCGTTTCTGGCCGACAAAGATCTTGCCCAGCAGTGCTTTATCACCAGTGAACCGATCTCCGCGGCTCGTCGCGGAGCGAAAACCACTGTCTTTTTGATCGCTGAAGCCGGGTATAACCCGTACACCGCCGTTGTCATCACCACCGCTCGGCGCGTCAAGGAACATCCGCGGGAAATCCAGGCGATGATGCAGGCGTTGCAAGCCGGGTGGCGTAGTTATTTGGACAACCCAGCGGCGACCAATGAGCTGATGGGCAAAATGAATCGTTCTATGGACCAGCAGACGATTCAGCAGGCCGCCGAGGTGCAAAAGCCGCTGATCGAAACCGAGCAGACCAAGGCCGAGGGCTTGGGCAGCATGACGCTGCAGCGCTGGACCGCACTGGCGGATCAACTGTTGCAAATGAAAATATTAGACCAGGCGGTCCCGCCGCAAGATTGCTTTATTAATCCGCCCAAGCCATAATTTTTCCCGTTGACATTTTGCCCGGCGGATCATTAGGAGTAAGCAAATGAGTACACCCTCCCCGCTGCGATATCGAGAACAAGGCCTTGGATCAACGCTTTGTCTGCTGCATGGGTTCCCCTTAGACAATCGCGTTTACGACGCGGTGCTGCCATATCTGCCCAGGCATTTTCGCACCGTGCTGGTGGATTTGTCCGGCTTTGGCAAGTCCCTGCCGCCCACGCCCATGACCATTGCATCAATGGCCCGGCAGGTGCATGAACTATTGCAGCAGCTTGGGTCGCTTCCGGTGGTGCTGGGCGGACTGTCGATGGGTGGATATATCACTTTGGCGTTTGCCCGGCAATTTCCCTCTGATTTGCGAGGCATGGCGCTGATCGACACCAAATCTGAAGCTGACAGCACACTGGCGAAGCAAGCGCGCAATCAGATGATCCAGTCGCTTAAGGCAGAGGGCACCAAGGCGGTAGCCGACGCGATGTTTCCTAAAATGCTCTCGCCCACGACGATGAAAAGCCGTCCACAAATTGGTGAGCAGCTCCGATCTATTATGGAAAGTTGCGACTCCAGCGCAGTGCGCTATGCGTTGGAAGCGCTGCGCGACCGCGAGGATTACACCGATTGCCTGGCTTCGATGGCTTGCCCGGCGCTGGTGGTGGTTGGAGGCGCGGATGTAATCGCCCCGCCTGCGATTGCGAAACAAATGGCCCAGGCCTTGCCAAACGCCCAATTGCTCGAATTGCCCGATTGCGGGCATATCGCGCCGATGGAGCAGCCGGAACTTTT
The DNA here is from genome assembly GCA_038317225.1 of Tepidisphaerales bacterium. GTDB lineage: Bacteria > Planctomycetota > Phycisphaerae > Tepidisphaerales > Tepidisphaeraceae > JBBQBE01. The sequence continues at coordinate 55,034 of JBBQBE010000001.1, forward strand.
GGCCGAGGCATTGAGCGGCTTGATGAAACAAGTGGAGCCGTAAAGTTGCATTCGAGATTTTTTTCCCGACAATTCCTCCCCATTCAAGCGGTCTGTGCCGCAACTTTTACGAAAGGACTATGTTATGCGACGTGCAAAGATAAGTATTATCGGGGCTGGCAATGTTGGCGCTACCTGCGCCCATTGGGCGGCCTCCAAGGAACTGGGCGATATTGTTTTGGTCGATATTCCCCAGGTGGAAGGGATGCCCCAGGGCAAGGCGCTGGATTTGTTTGAGGCATCGCCCATCGAGGGATATGACGCCAAAATTATCGGGGCCACGACCTATGAGCCGACGGCCAACAGCGACGTGGTAATTGTAACGGCGGGAGTCGCCCGCAAGCCGGGCATGAGCCGCGATGATTTGATCAACATCAACACCGGCATCGTCAAATCGGTGGCGGAAAACGTGGCCAAACATTCGCCCAATTGCGTGATGATTGTCGTATCCAATCCGCTGGACGCGATGGTTTACGTGGCGTGGAAAGCCTCGGGCCTGCCGACCCATAAGGTGATCGGACAAGCCGGCGTCTTGGACGTGGCCCGCTATCGCTCCTTTTTGGCGATGGAAATTGGCTGCTCGGTGGAAGATGTGCAAGCGCTGCTGTTGGGCGGACATGGCGATGACATGGTTCCGCTGGTGCGCTACACCTCCGCTGGCGGAATCCCGGTTACCCAATTGATCGGCAAGGAGCGAATCGAGGAGATCGTCAAGCGCGCCCGTAACGGCGGGGCGGAAATAGTCGGCTTGCTCAAGACCGGCAGCGCGTATTATGCGCCGGCGGCCGCGACGGTGGCCATGGCCGAGAGCATTATCCGCGACAAAAAGCGCATTTTGCCCGCCGCCGCGTATTGCCAAAAAGAATACGGCATCGGCGGCTATTTTGTGGGCGTGCCCTGTCTGCTGGGCAGCAATGGCGTGGAGAAAATCTTTGAGGTTGAACTGGATGAAACGGAAAAGAAGATGTTCCAGAGCAGCGTTGATCATGTGAAGGAACTGGTGAAAGCGGTTAAGCTGTAACACTGGTTACATGACGGCGCTATACCCGCCACCGCAGCGGGGGTTGGCTTGAGGCCGGCCCCCGCCGCGGCTTTTTTACAGATAATTTTGTAACCTTTTGTGGTATTGGGGATCAAATAGATAACTTTTACGGAGCAGTGGTATGGCCCTTGGACAAATCAGCCCTCAGCAGTTGGGTGAAAAACTGAAACAGAATTCCACCATTGACCTCATCGATGTGCGTACGGCCGCGGAATATGAGTCGGTGCATTTGCCGGCGGCAAAAAATTTGCCGCTGCATGAACTGAGCTTGGAAAAACTTCGCGGGCTGCGCAACAGCAGCAATGGTGAGCCGGTTTATTTCATCTGCAAAAGCGGTGGCCGCTCGCTGCAGGCGTGTCAAAAAATGCAGGCCGCGGGAATTGACAATGTGGTCAATGTGCAAGGCGGCACCGAAGGATGCGTGCAGGCGGGTCTGGAAAACGTGCGCGGCAAATGGGCGCTGCCGCTGGATCGGCAGGTGCAGAGCGGCGCGGGATTGATCTGCCTGCTGGGCATGGCGCTGGGCACTTGGGTGAATCCCTGGTGGTACTTGCTGGCCGCAATGGTGGGTTTTGGCCTGTTTGTGGCGGGGACCACCGGGTTTTGCCCGATGGGCGTTCTGCTGGCCAAGATGCCTTGGAATGCTGGTTCTTCGTGCGCTACTGGATGCTGTTGCGCCCCTAAAGAGTAAAGTGGAATGGAATCACAATCGCCATTGCGTCTGGTCATTATCGGCGGTGTCGCCGGCGGCATGAGCGCTGCCACGCGCGCCCGCCGGGTTAATGAAAATGCCTCGATCACCGTGTTGGAAAAGGGAGGATACATTTCCTTTGCCAATTGCGGGTTGCCCTATTACCTGGATGGGCGCATCGCCCCGGCGCAAAAGCTACTTCTGACCACGCCCCAGGCCGTCAAGGCGCGCTATAACATTGATGCCCTGGTGCACCATGAGGCGGTGGAGATTGATCGAGCCGCCAAAGTGGTTCACGCGGTGGATCTGCCGAGCGGCCGCAAACTCCAGTTTCATTATGACAAGCTGCTGGTGGCCACCGGCGCTCTGCCCATCGCGCCGCCGCTGGAGCATTGCCGGGCGGGCAATGTCTTTTTCATGCGCTCAATGGAAGACGCTTTGAGCCTGCATGAGTTTTTGGAAAAAAAAGAGCCGAAGCGGGCGGTGGTGGTGGGCGCGGGATTCATTGGTCTGGAAGTGGCTGAAGCGCTGACCAAGCGTGGGCTGGAGGTAACGGTACTGGAAAAAGCGCCCAATCCCCTGCCGCAGATGGACGGCGACATGGCCCAATGGATCACCCGCGAACTGGCGAACCACCAGGTGCGCGTGATTTGCGGTGATGGCATCGCCGCGCTGCATGGTTCAGATGAGGCGGTTACGGCTGTCAAAACCGAATGCGGCAAGCTGCTGGAAACGGATTTGGTGCTCTTGAGTATCGGAGTGCGGCCCAATTCCGCACTGGCTGCCAAGGCGGGATTGACGCTCGCGCCCGACGGGGCGATTTGTGTCGATGAATATCAGCGCACCAACGACCCGGATATTTATGCGGTGGGCGACGTGGCGCAGGCGATGCACGGCGTGCTGAATAGGCCAATGCGCGTGCCACTGGCCGGCCCGGCCAACCGCCAGGGGCGCCTGGCGGGCGAACATGCCGTCAGCGGCGACTCGGCACCGGCGGGCAAGGTGCTAGGCTCGGCGATTGTGCAGGTGTTTGATCTGGCCATCGGCATGACCGGGCTGAGTATGCGGGCGGCAGAGGCGGCCGGGCTGGATGTGGACACGGCGATTGTGCTGCCCAATGACCACGCGGGCTATTATCCCGGCGCTCAGCAAATGCGCGTGAAACTGGCTTATGAAAAAACCTCGGGAAGGATTTTAGGGGCGCAGATTTGTGGCCCGGCCGGCGTGGATAAACGCCTGGACGTGATCGCCACGGCCATCCACTTTGGCGGCACCGTCCACGATCTGGCCAGGCTGGACCTGGTCTACGCGCCCCAATTTTCCGGGGCCAAGGATCCGGTGCATTACGCGGCGTTCGTGGCGGAAAATCAGATGTCCGGCTTGACACAATCGGAGTATCCTCCGCCGGAAAAGTGCGCGCAGTTGCTGGACGTACGCAGCGCCGCCGAATGTGAGCGCGGGATCTTCGCGGGGGCCATCAATATTCCAGTGGATGAACTTCGCAGCCGCATGGATGAACTGGATCGCCAGCGGCCGGTAACGGTGTATTGCCAGGTTGGCTTGCGCGGATATCTGGCCCAGCGTATTTTGGCTCAAAACGGTTTTGAAGCGCGCAATATCAAAGGCGGCTACGCGATGAATAGCCCGGCCCGCGGCAAATAATCGCCGACGACGCCCAACCAGTTTAGGGATAGACAATGACCGAGTGCGGTGGAGGGCCGCCGATACTCTGGCGTCCACCCAGGCCGGCCAGTTCGATCAGGACCGCCACGCCCGCCACCTGTCCCCCCTGATGCTCGATCAGATCGCGGCAGGCCCGCACCGTGCCGCCGGTGGCAAGTAGATCATCGACGATGAGTACGCGCTGGCCGGCGACAATGGCGTCGGCGTGCATCTCCAGGGCGTCCTTGCCATACTCCAGATCGTAGCCGCGCGAGATTTTTTTCCACGGCAGCTTGCCCGGCTTGCGCACCAGCACAAATCCGGCCGATAAACAGCAGGCCACGGCGGTACCGAAAATAAAACCGCGGCTTTCGGCGCCCACCACCAGGTCAATTCCCTTGCCGCGAAATGGATTGGCCAGCAGTTCCACCGCCAGCGCCAGCCCGGAAGGATCGGCCAGCAGCGGGGTGATATCGCGGAATAAAATGCCCGGTTTGGGAAAATCCGGGATATCGCGAATGAGTTTACGCAGTCGTAGCAAACTTTCAGTCATCATCATCCTTTGCTTGCGTCCGCTTCTACAACGGCGGCGCATCATACAGATGCACCGAGCTGAGCAGCGGCTCCGCCAAGGCATCGTCCACACAAATTTGCACGCGCTGATTGGTGGTGTCGGGCAGTTCCAGCAGTCGCAGGTTGCCGACGGTCTTGCCTTGGCCAATGGTTTTCCACCCGCCGGCTTGCCAAGAGCGCACGCTAAAGGCGCTGATGCGCTGGCCGAACTGAAGCGGTTCACGCAAGCCCAGGAGGTTAAAGCGCGTCGGGCGTCCCAGGTCGAGCGTAATACAAGCTTTTCGACTATCGGGATGCGCCGCCCAGCAAGTGTCGTCCCGGCCGTCGTTGAGGTGAAACGCGGCGAAAGTGTCCCCGCCCGGATGCTGGCTATCAGCGCTGATGGGCTTGCCGCGGGCAATGTCCATCGCAAATACGCGGTCCAGATGGCGATGCCACTGGCGTAGCCGGTCCACATCCGCCTGGTCAATCAGTCCATCGCGGTTGGGGGGCAAATTCAGATTCAACCCACAGCCCCGGCCAATGCTGTGTAAATAAATTCGCCACAAGCGCTCCAGCGAATGCGGCTCCTCGATGGCGTGCCAAAACCATCCTTTGCGAATGGAAACATCCACTTCCGCCGGCCGCCACTGGGTGCCGTGCGACTGGCCCTGGGACACATGTTGGACATCGGAATCGCCCACGCGATAGCCTTGGGGATCGACTCGGCCCCAGCATTCATCGGGCGCGGTACCTTCCTCGTTGCCAATCCAGCGCACATCCGGCCCGGCATCGGAGAAGATGACGGCATTGGGCTGCAACTGGCGGATGCGCTGCCACCATTTTTCAAATGGATAGTAGTTGGCAAAGTCGATGGTGCGCTTTTGCCGCGCCCCGCCATAGTAGCCATCGCCGCCGTTGGCACCGTCAAACCAGATTTCAAAAAGCTGGCCGTAATTTTGCAGCAATTCGTCGAGTTGGGCGCTATAGTAGTCCAGGTAGGCGGGCGTGCCGTAATCGGCGCGGTTGCGATCCCAGGGGGAAAGGTAAATACCCAGTTTCAAATGAAAGCGGCGGCAGGAATCGGCCAACATGCCAACCACATCCCCTTTGCCGCCGCGCCAAGGGGAATTTTTCACCGAGTGGTCGGTCAGGCGACTGGGCCAAAGGCAAAATCCGTCGTGGTGTTTGGCGGTAAGGATCAGACCTTTCATTCCAGCTTCCTTGGCCACACTTGCCCACTGATCGGTATCCAATTGGGCGGGATTGAAGATGGCCGGGCTTTCGTCGCCGTAGCCCCATTCCTTGTCGGTGAAGGTATTGACGGTGAAATGGACAAATCCGTAAAAGCCCATGCGATGCCAGGCCATTTGCCTGAGGCAGGGCGCCGGACCAAAGGCTTGCGGCATGGAAGCGGGTTGGGAAAAGCTGGATTGTTCAGTCATTTGCCCGGTACGTTACTCGCCGCGGGGCGAAAAATCACGCCGGCGGCTCTCTTTCGCTTTTGGCGCGCATTTCTATACTTGCTCATCTGAATAAGGAGCGATCATGAGCAAGCAGAATAATCCGCGTAAAATCGTACTGGCCTATTCCGGCGGGCTGGATACTTCGGTCATTCTTCCGTGGCTGAAAGAGCGCTATCCCGGCGTGAAACTGGTGGCTTTCGCCGCCGAGTTGGGACAGGGGGATGAACTCAAGGGTATCGAGGATAAAGCGTATAAAAGCGGCGCCGATGAAGTGGTGGTAATGGACTTGCGCCAGGAGTTTGCCGAGAAATATTGCCTGCCAATGTTACGGGCGCAGGCGACGTATGAGCAGGATTATTTGCTGGGCACAAGCATCGCCCGGCCACTGATCGCGGCCAAGCAGGTGGAGGTGGCGCATCAAACCAACGCCGACGCCGTCGGACATGGCGCTACCGGCAAAGGCAATGACCAGGTGCGATTTGAACTGACCTACATGGCGCTGGACCCGGCACTGAAAATTATTTCGCCGTGGAAAGATCCGGCCTTTGAACTGCGCGACCGGGAAAGCGCTGTGGATTATGCGCAGCAACACAATGTGCCGATCGCGCAGAGCAAAAAGAAGATTTATTCGCAGGATCGCAATTTGTGGCATATCAGCCACGAGGGCGCGGAGATCGAGCATCCCGATCAGGAACCGAATTGGGAGCACTGTCTGACGATGACCACACCGCCGGCCCAAGCGCCCGATGAGAGCGAGATTGTGGAAGTGGCATTTGAGAAGGGCAATCCGGTGGCGGTCAACGGGCAAACCCTCAAAGCGCATGAGGTTATCGCGCAACTGAACAAGATCGGCGGGCGACATGGGGTGGGGATCAGTTTGCTGGTGGAAAATCGCCTGGTGGGGATGAAGTCGCGCGGCGTGTATGAAACGCCGGGCGGGACGATTTTGTACGAAGCGCACAAAGCTCTGGAGCAGCTTTGCATCGAGCGCGACACGCAACACTACAAGCAGCAGGTGGCGTTGAAATATGCCCAACTGGTTTACAATGGGCAATGGTTTCACCCGCTGCGCGAGGCGCTGCAAAGTTTTGTGGATCAAACCAACGCAGTCGTGAGCGGTACTGTAAAAGTCCGCTTGTTCAAAGGGCGCTGCCAGGCGATTAGCGCTTCCAGTCCCCATACACTGTACGATCCGCAATTGGCCAGCTTCAGCATGGAAGGGTATGACGTTACCGCCGGGCGCGGTTTCATCGACCTGTTCGGCCTGCCGATGAAAGTGGCCGGGCGTCGGCGCATTTGATTGTGCCTGGGCGTGTGCACGGAATTTTGCACGAGTTCATCAAATGAGCTTTCATGGCCAGTCAGAAATCATGTTTTGCACTTTGAAACGGTAGAGTGCAAAAATATTTGGGCGCACCCTTTTGCCTCGATGGCCGACTGCCTGCAGTTCCAAAATAGCCGCCGGATGCCGGCCAAGCTGATTTGGCAGTTAGGGGTCCAACTCGACCGGGGGCGCGCTTGGCTCCAGCATGAGGGGGGAATGGCCGCGGCGCGGGTCGGCCACCGCCAGCACCAGGCCATGCAGCGACGCCGGTCTATCCCCGCTGATCAGTCCCCCCACCGCGCCCAAGGTAGCGCCGCTGGTTAATACGTCGTCCACCACCAGCACGCGCCGGCCGGCCAGAGCGCCTGGTCGGACCAAGCCAAAAGCCTGGCGCACGTTTTCATGGCGGCGCTGGTGGGAGTGGAATTGGGTCTGGCTGGCGGTCGGGCGAATGCGCTTGACGGCGGGTAAAACGGTTTTGCCGAACTGCCGAGCGAGGGTTTGAGCTAAAATCTGGGCCTGGTTGTAACCGCGTTGCCAGCGCCGCCGCCAGTGCAGCGGAACGGGAATCAGCACATCCGTTTGCTCGATTAACGAGCGTACATGGGGCTGGCTGACGATGCGTTGGGCCATCCAGCGAATCGTACTCCATCCGTGGTGATACTTGCCCTGAAGGATCAATTCCCGCAGCGGCTCGTGGTACGTTCCGCCGGCGACAACGGCATCGTAGTGCGCCACCCCTTTTCCCAGGCAATAGGGGCACGGCTGGCGTGGGTGGGCCAAAGGCCGGGCACAGGCCCCGCAGCGTGGCACCTGTTCTAAACGAACCAGCCGCTGCTCACACTCGCCGCAGATGCGCCCCCCCCGCTCGACAAATTGATGGCATATCCAGCAATTGCCCGGATACACCCAGTGCAGCAGCTCCGCCAGCCATAACTGCCTTGCCATGCAGTACCTATATACCATGGTATCGCATTTTTCGGACAGCGGGAAAATGCCCGAGTATTTCTCGGAAATAAATGGGGGTTTATAAAAGTCTGATAATCCATGCGGCCCCATCTGTGAAATATTGCACAAGCTTATGCCAATAAAGAACTTATGACATTTGACTTCGTACTATAATAGACTAACGATTCAGTAGCCAGTGGCCGATAAATTGAGGTGAGTATGACGCGCTGGATTTTCGCCACATTCTGGTTAAGTCTGCTGGGGGTATGGGCGATACCCGCACTCAACGGCCGGCGCGCGGCCTTGTCCACCAATTCGGCATTGGCCGAGGCTCCCGTTTCCCATTTGATCATGACCCCCATACCCAGCGCATCGGTACAGCAAAAAGTGTTGCCCAAATTTGTGCGTCAAAGCGGCCAGGCGGGGTACTGGCGTTTGGCCCAGACGGCCCAGGGGGTGTGGTGGTTTGTGTCGCCCGATGATCGCTTGGAATTTTTGAATACGGTAACCACGGTCCAGCCCTATCAACTGGCGCGGGATCCGATCGGGCCGGGGTTTGTGTCGCGCGATTGGAATGGCAGCGCGGGCCGCGAGGGCGATGTGGCGCAGTGGGCCAAAACCACGCTGCAACGGGTCAAGGCGGCGGGTTTTAAAGGGTTGGGGGCGTGGTGTCATCCTGTTTTTCATCAGTTGGATGTGCCGATGACGCGCGACTTGAATGTTTGGGCCTCTCTGGCTTCGCAATCGAGGCGGTTATACAGCCCGGATTGGACAGCGCTGGCCGAGGCGGTGATCGCCAAGCAAGCCGACCCATTGCGTGAGAATCGCAGTCTGGTGGGATATTACATCGATAATGAACTGGACTGGGGGGATGGAAGCGTCGGGCCGTGGGCATATTTTGACAAATCAGCGCCCGAGGATCCAAACCGCCAAGCCGTGATGCAAGTAATCCAGGCGACGTGGAAAACGACGGAGTCTTTTAATCGCGATTGGAAGACCACCATCAAGGAATTTGCAGAACTGGATCAGTGGCCGACTTTGCCGCATGAGCAAAATGAGGCGTATGGGCGCTTGTACAGCGCGTGGGTGGGGAAGCTGGCGCATGACTATTACCGGATTACCTGCGGGCTGATTCGCAAGCATGATCCCAATCATCTGATTCTGGGTGTGCGATTTCGCGGCGATGCGCCTGCGGAAGTGGCGCGGGCGGCGCGCGGTTTCACCGACGCCCAATCGATTAATTATTATGTCAGCGATGCCCGATTGGACCTGGAATTATTCCAGATGCTCCATGAGCAGTCGGACCAACCACTTATCGTGAGCGAATATTCGTTTCATGCCCTCGACGGCGGCAGCGGAAATCAGAATACCGTGGGATTTGCCGCGCAGGTTCCCGATCAGCAGGCGCGGGCGGATGGATATAAACTGTTCACCGCGCGGCTGGCGCGCACGCCCTACATCATTGGGGCCGACTGGTTTCAGTGGATGGATGAGCCGCCCAGCGGAAGAAGCTACGACGGGGAGGACGTTAATTTCGGCGTGGTGGATATCGATGATCGGCCGTATCCGCTTTTAACCCAGGCGATCGGGCAGATCACGCCCCGGCTCAACGGGATGCATGAACAAAGCGCGACCGATGATTTGAAGGATGTGTACCGGGAGAGTTTTGCCACCAAGCCGGTCGCTCGGATTCCACGGCTGGAGAAACCCATCTATCTCAACGGGGAATTGAGCGACTGGAAATCCGCATGCAAAATCGAAGGAATTCGCCACTCGCAGACCGTTGGCCTGGAGCGTTCGGCGATTCCACTGCCCAATGTATACATGGGCTGGACGCCGCAGGGGTTGTACATGGGCCTGGAGGTTTTTGATAACGACATCAGCGGCGCGCCGGCAAATGGCTGGTGGTGGACGCGGGACAATGTGGAATTATGGTTCAGCACGCGGCCGGTTGGCAGCGATCAAAATGTTTATAGTCCCTATTGTCATCAATTTTTTATTGTCCCCCAGGATCCCAGCGGCAATGCGGGCATTTCCTCGGTGGTCGGCCAATGGCATCGCGATGGTGATGCGCTGCGGGAAAATTTGATTCCGCATCCGCAAGTGAAATGCGCGTCACGCTTGCTGGCCGATCGCTATGTGGTGGAATTGTTTATTCCCGCCGGCGCCTTAAACGGATTTGATCCGATCAGCCAGCCGGCGATGGCATTTAACATTCACATTCGCAATTACCAGCACGCAATCGATTATTTTTGGTCAGCGCCCAAGGAGGTGCTGACGCAATACCGCCCGCGCACCTGGGGCACTTTATATATGGACAACCAGCTTGCCCCTTCCAATCCGCAGATCAGCTACGTTCCGGCTAATCAATAGCCCGCCAGACCTGCGCGGCACTATTTAGCGCAAGTAAACCATTTACTAATTCGCCGATTTGACCTTGACCCCGCATAGGGGTTGGGGCGTAGAATGTAAGTAACTAAGGAGCAGATTTATGAAACAAACGTCATGGTTTTCCGGCCGCGTCTTTTTCCCGCTAATGATGCTGATTGCCGCGGGGTTGATTTACACCCTGCGCGACGGCAGTTCATCCCGCGCCGCCGAGCGCATCGCCCCCGATCAGCGGCAGGCGCAAGCCGATTTTTCGTTTAAGGACTTGAATGGCAAGACTTGGACGCTGTCGGAGCATAAGGGCAAGGTGGTTTTTGTGAACTTTTTTGCCACCTGGTGTCCCCCCTGCCGCGCGGAAATGCCTGGAATTGTGAAGCTGAGCGATAAGTATAAGGACAAGGGCGTGGAAATGGTGGCCTTGTCATTGGATCGCGATGGGGAGCAGAAGGTGAAGGATTTCGCCGCCAAATACAAGATTCCATTCCCGGTATTGATGCCTCCGGGCAATGATCCTTTGCTGGCGGACATTACCGCCATTCCCGTAACGCTTTTGATCGATAAGCAGGGCCGTGTGGCGCAGAAAATTATTGGCTCGGTCAGTGAAGAAGTATTTGATAAGTCGCTGGAGGCTTTGGCTAATGAGAAGGAATAAGAAAATCGGGTGGTGGGTAGATTTCGTCGATGGGGATGGATTTCCTGCCACCCGCTATCAGTACGATAGGTGGCGGCAAGCCAAGGAGCAACAGCATGGCAAATGATCCCCTTGCCTGTCCGATGCCCCATGATGCCTCGGAGTTGGAAGAGCGGATGATGCGGCGCGTGCTCACGGCCCAGCGGATCGCGGTGGTGGGCATCAGCGCCAAACCGCAGCGGCCCAGCCATTATGTTGCCCAGTATTTAATGCACGCGGGCAAAACGGTTTTGCCGGTGCATCCCGGGCTAACAGAAGTATTAGGGCTGCAATGTTACCCATCGCTGGAGGCGGTGCCTGGGCCGATTGATCTGGTGGACGTTTTCCGGCGGGCCGATGCGTGCGCAGACGTGGTACGTCAAGCCATTGCCGTCGGGGCCAGGGGAGTATGGCTGCAAGCCGGGATCGTCAGTGAGGAAGCCGAGCGACTGGCGATGGAGGCAGGGCTGGATTTCATACAAAACCGCTGCTTAATGGTGGAATTGGGGCGGCATGGATAGGGTCGCCGGCTGATCCAGGGGATAAATACCGCATCATTTTTTTGCATTATTTTACGGCGCGGATACACGTCAGGGCGCTGCCGCCGATTGCAAACCTATGTGGCCCATCGGAAGCGTATTGGTTACGCCCACTGTTTGCGCCATAGCTTTCCGCTCCAATGCGGGCTCGCGCCATATGCCGCGCATAGGCACGACTTATTGCAGGGCAAGCATCGACCCGACAATGCCTTGCGGGCTAGCGCACGTTGCTGCCCATAGGCACGGCGGGCTTGCTACCGATGGTGATATCCACCAGCGGTTCTTCCGGGCAGAGGGCGCGAAATTCGTCGAGGTATTTGTTGATAAACGTCCGCGTAACCCAGGCGGTGCCGTCGGCCAGGCCGCAGATGGTTGTGCCGGGCATGATGCCCATGGTTTTTTCCAGTTCCAGGAGCATTTCCAAATCGCGGGCGCGGCCCTGGCCGTCGAGGATGCGGTCGAGGATTTTGCGCATCCAGGCGGAGCCTTCGCGGCAAGGGGTGCATTGTCCGCAGCTTTCGTGGGCGTAGAAGCGCACGCAGTTGCGTAAGGCGCGGACCATATCCGTGTGTTCGTTCATGACGATCATGCCAGCGGTACCCAGACCCAGGCAGCCGCCGCGAAAGCGCACATCGTCGAAGTCGAGTTTGATATCCAGTTGATTGGGGCCGAGCACGCCCATGGAGATGCCGCCGCAAATGGCACCTTTGTATTTGCCGCCTTTCATGCCGCCGGCCAGTTCATTGATGGCAAAATCGAGAGTGATGCCCAATTCCTGCTCGTAGACGCCGGGACGATTGACATGCCCGCTCATGCCATAGAGTTTGGGGCCGGGCGAGGAGGGCGCGCCCATGCTTTTGAACCAGGCGGCGCCCCGCTGGATAATGTGGGGAACGCAGCAGAGGGTTTCGACGTTGTTGATGACTGTTGGCCGCGCAAACGCGCCGGCGATGGCGGGAAACGGCGGCTTGTTGCGGGGCCAGCCGCGCTTACCTTCCAGGGCTTCTAATAGACCGGTTTCCTCGCCGCAGATGTAGGCACCGGCGCCGCGATGCAGGTAGCACTCGAGCTTGAAATTGCCGCTCAGCATCCCCTGCTGGCCGAAGATGCCGTGGGCGTAGGCCTCGGCGATAGCTTTTTCGACCACCTTGGCCTGGTGGTGATATTCGCCGCGAATGAAGATGTAAGCGATATCGCAGTTGGTTGCCAGGGCGGCGATGGCGATGCCTTCGAGCATTTGATGGGGGTCATAGTCCATCAGGAAGCGGTCTTTGAAGGTGCCGGGTTCGGATTCGTCGGCGTTGACCGCCAGGTAATGCGGGCCGGTTTTTTGCTTGGGAATAAAAGCCCACTTTTGCCCGGCGGAAAAGCCCGCGCCGCCGCGGCCGCGCAGGCCAGATTCGGTAACGATTTTGATAATCTCTTCGCCGCTGAGAGTGAGGGCCTTTCTCAACGCCTCGTATCCGCCGGTGGCGACGTACTGGTCATAATCAATCAATTTACGCGCTTTAGGGTCGGCGGGGATGCGTCGGGTTAGTACCGGTTCAGTGAAAGCCATAATGTATCCATCCGGATAGCGGTCAGGCCCGGCGGGGATCGCCCCCGCGGCCGGGCGGTGCGATACATAATAGGAGAAATAGCCGCCGAAGGAAACGAGCGGTATTGCTCGGCGAAAAACGTGCGGCGAGAAGTTGCAATTGCCGGGGCGTCGGGGAGAATCGGCGGGTAAGGAGCTAAATCAGATGACGTTTCCGCGGATTGGGCAATTCAAAAGCGAGAAAGAATTTTCGGCACACGTGGCCAGTCTGGGTCTGGCGCTGCCGTGCGATGCAAGCATCCTCGGCAGGGCGGATTCGCCACTGGCGCAACCCGCGGAAGTGGATGGGCTGCGGATTGGCAATCGCTGGTGTATTCATCCAATGGAGGGATGGGACGCCAACGCCGATGGTACACCCTCTGAGCATACCTTGCGGCGCTGGACGCGTTTTGGACTGAGCGGCGCAAAATTAATCTGGGGCGGAGAGGCGTTTGCGGTGCGCGAGGATGGGCGATCCAACCCGCAACAACTGGGTGTGGTGGGTGGCGATGTGGGCCGGGCTGAACAGGGCGCGGCACGGTTGCGTCAGTCGTTATTGCAAGCTCACCGGGAGCGATTTGGTTCAACTGACGGCCTGGTGGTGGGTTTACAACTGACGCATTCCGGGCGTTTTTCCTTTCCACACGACAAGAAACAGCGTCGCCCGCTGATTGCTTATCATCATCCCATTTTGGACCGGCGTTGCGGGATTAGGGCTGATGATGACTCGGTGGTGGCGACGGATCAGCAATTGCACGATTTGATTGATGATTATGTGGCATCGGCCAAGGCGGCGCAGCAAGCCGGATTTGATTTTGTGGATTTAAAGCACTGCCACGGTTACCTGTTGCACGAGCTATTGAGCGGGCGGCGGCGCGACGGCGAGTTCGGCGGTTCATTTGAAAACCGCACGCGGTTTTTGCGCATGTTGATCGCGGCGGTGCAAAGTGCTTGTCCGGGTCTGAAACTGGGGGTGCGTTTGTCGATCTTTGACACGGTTCCCTACCGACCGGATCCGGCCAAAAGCGGCGATGGTAAATTGGGGCCGGGCATCCCGGAACAATTCGATCTGCCCTACCACGACGGATTTGGTTTGGACGAAAATGATCCTTTGCAAATGGATTTGCATGAGAGTGTGCAACTGGTGACATTGCTGGAAAACTGTGGAGTGGTGTTGCTTAACGCCACGGCGGGTTCGCCCTATTATTGCCCGCACATTCAGCGGCCGGCGCTGTTTCCGCCGTCGGATGGTTATCAGCCGCCGGAAGATCCATTGTGCGGGGTGGCGCGGCAAATGCGGGCGACCGAGCGGATAAAGCGGGCGTGCAAAGGGATGTTTGTGGTGGGAACCGGCTACACCTACCTGCAAGACTTTCTTCCGCAGGTGGCGCAGGCGGCGGTGCGTCAGGGCATGTGCGATGTGGTGGGAATCGGGCGGATGGTTTTATCTTATTGGGACATGATCGCCGATTCGCTGGAAGGTAAGCCGCTGAGCCGCCAGCGGGTATGCCGCACATTTTCGGATTGCACCAGCGCCCCGCGCGGGGGCATGATCAGCGGTTGCTACCCGCTGGACCCGGTTTATAAAAATATGCCCCAGCACGATCAGCTCAAAGCATTTAAGGGCAAAGCCAAGGTGGCGCAGTGAACCTTTCACAAGCGATTACCGCCGCGGATATGGCCGGGGCGGTCAAGAGACTCTTTGAACTGGCGAGCTGTAAGACCGCGATACTCAATCGTCGCTGGAATCATGCGGAGGGCGCTCCGGTTTTCACGGCCGGCGGCCGCTACACGGCCCGCGCATGGACGCAGTGGACGCACGGATTTCAGTATGGAAATGCCCTGCTGTGCTATGACGTAACCGGCGATGCGGAGATGTTGCGCCTCGGGCGGCAGGGAACGAAGCGGGTTATGCCGGAGCATCTGACGCACCGGGGCGTTCACGATCATGGGTTTAATACGCTCTCTACCTACGGGCAACTAAGACGCCTGGCTCGCAGCGGAAAGTTTACAGCCTCGGATTGCGAATTGGAGCAGTACGAACTGGCGATAAAAGTGAGTGGCGCGGTGCAGGCCATGCGCTGGACGCGGCTGGCTGACGGCGGCGGGTTTATCCACTCATTCAACGGCCCGCATTCGCTGTTTATCGATACGCTTCGCACGCTGCGGGTTTTGGTTATGGCCCACGACTTGGGGCATGTTTTGTTGGATGAGCAGGATCAACGCGTGGATTTATTGCAGCGCGCCTTGACGCATGCGCGCACGACCTCTCAATGTAATATTTACTACGGCCAGGGTCGGGATTATTACGACACGCCGGATCAGCGTGGTCGAACCGCGCACGAGGCGCTGTTTAATCCGGTCAGCAGGCAATTTCGCGCTCCGGCCAGCCAGCAGGGATATTCGCCCTTTAGCACTTGGACGCGCGGGCTGGCGTGGGCCATGCTGGGGTTTGCCGAACTAGTGGAATTTGTGCGCTATTACGGCGACAAAACCAGCGCAAAGAACGATATGAAAGAGTGGGAAACCATGCTGCTCGCATCGGGCCGGGCGGTATGCGATTTTTATTTACAACAGGCGGCGGCGGAGGATGGGATTTGCTACTGGGACACCGGCGCGCCCTTGCTGCATAAGCTGGGTGAATGGCAATCGCGTGCAGCCGAGCCGCATAATGATTTTGAGCCGGTGGATTCATCGGCGTCGGCCATCGCGGCCCAGGGGCTGATTCGCCTGGGCGCGGCGCTGGGGTTGCAAGGTGATGAATATGTGCGGGCGGGCCTGCTGATTGCGCAGCGCCTATTTGATGAGCCGTACTTGTCGAGCGAATTGCGGCATGAAGGTATTTTGCTGCATAGCGTGTATCACCGGCCCAATGGGTGGGATTACGTGCCGGGCGGATCGAAAATTCCGTGTGGGCAAAGTTCGATGTGGGGAGACTACCACGCGCTGGAACTGGGCTTGCTGATCTGGGCGATGGGCAAGGGTGGGAATTACCATTTTTATGATTGAGTGTGCGCGCGACAGGAGCGACTTATGGTGGTGCTGATAACTGGAGGAACGCGTGGCATTGGTCTGGGGATCGCCCAGGCCGCGGCGCGGGCGGGATGGGATTTGATGCTCGGCGGACAGCGGCCGGCCAGCGACGTGGCGGGGGTCATCAAAGAACTGAGCACCAGTGGCCGGCGGGTTGAATATATTGCGGCGGACGTGGCCGACGCGGGCCGTCGTGCGGAATTGTTGCGGTGCACCGAGGAGCATTTTGGGCGTTTGGACGCGCTGGTAAACAACGCGGGGATCGCCCCGCCGGTGCGTGCGGATATTTTAGATGCCGGCGAGGAAAGTTTTGAGCTTTTGATTAAAACCAATCTGCAAGGTCCGTACTTTCTCACCCAGCAGGCGGCCAAATGGATGATTCGCCAGCGCCAGGCCGATGCATCCTTTCGGGGTAAAATTGTAAACATCAGCTCCATCTCAGCAGTGGTGGCATCGGTGAATCGAGGGGATTATTGCCTGAGCAAAGCCGGCGTGTCCATGGCGACGCGGCTTTGGGCGGTGCGGCTGGCGGAATTTGATATAGACGTTTTTGAGATTCGCCCAGGGCTGATCCAGACCGACATGACCACGGCGGTGCGGGGTAAATACGATCAATACATCGCCGAGGGCGGCGTTCCGCAGCGGCGCTGGGGCACGCCGGCGGATATCGGGGCGGCGGTTACCATGCTGCTCGGCGGGCAATTGCCCTACGCGACTGGCTCGGTGCTGACGCTGGACGGCGGGATGGGTATGGCGCGGTTGTAGCAACGTGCTAATGAAAGCGAGTTGGCAATCGCTTGCAAAAAACAGGAAATAGCGGAAACTGGATAAATAGTTACAGGCGTCGGCAGGGATCGACGCCGCGCGTGGCCGGCGTATTTGCGGTCTGATATTGAAGGAAGCGTTCCATGTCCAATTACGAACCTGATCGAAAGTTGAAATTTACCTTTGGCCTCTGGACGGTGAGCAATCCCGGCCGCGACCCCTTCGGCGGGCCGGTACGTGAGCCACTGACACCGGTGCAGTCGGCCAAGTTGCTTGGGGAAGTCGGGGCGTATGGCGTGAATTTTCATGACAACGACCTGATTCCCATCGATGCGACGGCCTCGGAAGCCGAGCAAATTAAGAAGGATTTCAAGAAGGCGGTGAAGGACAACGGGCTGGTGGTGCCGATGGCGACGACCAATCTCTTTTCCGATCCGGTTTTCAAGGATGGTGCCTTTACGGCCAATGATGCGCGGATCCGCGCCTTTGCGATTCAGAAGACCATGCGGGCGATGGACCTGGGCGCGGAGTTTGGCGCTAAGATTTATGTGTTCTGGGGCGGGCGCGAAGGCGTGGAGAGCGATGCGCAAAAGAATCCGGTGGAGGCGATTAAGCGTTTCCGCGAGGCGATTAACTTTTTGTGCGAATACTCCATCAGCCAGAAATATGGATACAAATTTGCGTTTGAAGCCAAGCCCAACGAGCCGCGCGGGCATATGTATTTCGCGGTAACCGGCAGCTATCTGGCGATTATCCCGACATTGGCGCATCCGGAGATGTGCGGCGTGAATCCCGAAGTGGCCCACGAGCACATGGCCGGATTGAATTTTGTTCACCAGGTAGCCGCCGCGATCGAAGTGGGCAAGCTGTTTCACATAGACCTCAACGACCAGGAATTTGGCCGCTACGATCAGGACTACCGCTTTGGGTCGGTCAATTTGAAACACGCGTTTTTCCTGGTGAAACTGCTGGAAGACTGCAATTACAACGGTCCCCGGCACTTCGATTGCCACGCCTATCGTCAGAGCGACTACAACGACGTGAAGAGTTTTGCCAAGGGTTGCATGAGGACCTACATGATCCTCAAGGAGAAGGCGGCGCACTGGAACGCGGACAAGGAGATTCAAGGACTGCTTAAGGAAATCAACGTAACCGACGCGGTTTCTAAGTTGACTAAGAATTTCACGCCGGAGAATGCCAAGGCGCTATTGGCGGCACCGCTGGATCGCACGACGCTGGCGGCGCGCGGTCTGCCGTACGAAAAGCTCGATCAACTCACGATGGAAATCATCATGGGCACGCGCTAATCGCGGTGAGGCAAGTGAATTAAGCGGCGGCCGGCTTTTTTGCAGAAAAAGGCCGGCCGCTTTTTTGCTTGCGCTTTACGGCTCGGCGAAAAGTTGAATGCGGTTGTTGCCGCTATCGACCACGGCGATTTGGTTATGGCGATTGACGGCCAGTGCCCAGGGATAGGCCAGTTCACCCAATTCGCGCCCGCCCTTGCCGAGGGTCCATAGTCCCCGGCCGCTGGAGGCAACAATCGCCTGGATGCGGTTGTTGCCAAACTCGGCGACGATCAGGTTGCCGCGTGCGTCCATATCCAAACCGTAAGGAAAGCGAAATTGACCAGGACCGGAGCCGGGCGAGCCTAAATTGCGCAGGAAACGGCCGGTCAAGTCAAAGACCGCTATGCGATGGTTGCAGGCGTCGGTAACGTATAGGGTATTGCCACGAATCAGCATGGATTGAGGTCGGGAAAATTCGCCGGGGCCGTTGCCGGCGCGGCCGAATTGGCGAAGGAATTTGCCCCTGGAATCGAATACCTGGATGCGGTCGTTGTCGCCGTATTCGCTGACGTAAATTTGGCCGGCGGCGTCGAAGGCGATATCGGTGGGAAAGATAAATTGGCCGGGGGCGGTCCCCTCGCTCCCCCACTGGCGCAATTCACGGCCGGTGGGAGCGAAGACGACGACGCGGTGATAGTGGGTATCGGCGACGTAGACATTGCCATCCGGCCCGACTGACAGGCCGGTGGGTTTGCCGGATTGCCACTGGGCCATGCGCCATTCGCCCACGTAGCGGCCGCGCCAGTCCCAATGCTGCACGCGTGCCAAGCGGTCGACCACAAAATAGCTGTCGTCCGCGGAGTTGTAGGCGATGGCGCGGGGGTAGGCGACTTCGCCGGGGCCGCTGCCGGTACGGCCCCAGGTTTGCAGTGGCATATCGGATCGGCCGCATCCGACCAGGCAAAGCAGCAGGCACAAACGGCTCCAGGGGCAAGGCATGGCATGATGGTAACGCCACGACGGCGGCGGTCCAAAATGCCACTTTACCAAACGCATAATGGGGCCTAGGCTACGGGCGTGGGAAATCCTCCTTTGATACACGTTGCCGCCGACGAAGCGGCATTGGCGCAGTACACCGCCCAATGGATATGGTCGGTGGCAAAGTACACGCTGGGCACGTCCGATTGCTTTTGTTTAGGCTTATCAGGCGGCCGCACGCCGCGGCAATTATATGAACTACTTGCCTCCCAGCCGGACCAAATGGATTGGCAGAGGGTGCATATTTATTTTGCCGACGAGCGGTGCGTGGGACCGGATCATACCGCCAGCAATTTTGGGATGGTGCGGCGCACGCTCTTGGAGAAAGTGCCAGTGGATTTCGCCAATGTGCATCGGATGCGCGGTGAGATCGAACCGGAGCGGGCGGCGGAGGAATATGATCAATTGTTAATGAAACAATTTCCCAATGGCAGCGGGTTGGATTTGGTGATATTGGGTATGGGAGAGGATGGGCATACCGCTTCGCTATTTCCCCAATCGCCCGCTTTGGCCGCCGACACGCGACTATGTGCGGCCAATCATGTGGTCGCCCTGGAGGACTGGCGGCTGACGCTGACGGCGGGATTTTTGAACCGCACGGAGCATGTGGGGATTTTGGTCAGTGGCGCGGCCAAGAGCGCGACGCTCAAGCGCTTGCTGGAGGAGCAGCCGGACCCGCGCCAGTTCCCCGTCAGGCTCATCGAGCCACGTTCGGGCAACCTCCAATGGCTATTGGACTCCGCGGCGGCGGGGATGCAGTAGATTTATTCGCCTCGCGGAATTAGATAGCGTTTGGCTTCCCGGCCCAGGGCAGCCAGCGTGGGCATTGGGTCATCCCAGGCGAAATAGGTCATGCGCTGGTAATGGGCCACGCTTTTGAGCCACTGGAAAAAGTTCATGTCGCCCAGGCGCATCAGTTCGCGGCAGGCGCGCATATCCTCCAGTGGATCCCACAGGCGCAATCCAGCACGATACCGGGTCATATCCGGCGGCGCGCGGCCGGTAAGCCGGCAATAGACAAACCACGGCAAATCCAGTCCGGCATCCACCAGCAGCACATTGGCGGCGGTAAAACGGGCGTTGCATTCGATTAATTTCAGTTGCCCGTCACGACGATCGAGGCGAAATTCGACGTTGGCCAGCCCACGGAGTTTGACGTGTTGAATCAGCTTGAGCGCCAAATCTTTCACGAATGGATTGCGATCGGTGATGTGGTAACAGGCCCGGCCCATATTTTTGGGCAGGCGGCGGAAGATGCGCTTGGTGAAATCAAAGAGCGGTTTATGGCATTCATCCAGATAGGTGTAGTAGCTACAATTGAGGCTGTCGGGGCCGAGCAATTTTTCCACCAGCATGATCTCGATGCCCGCCTGTTCCACTTTGGCAAACGCTTGCAGAAGTGCGGCATGATCCAGCACGGTCATAAACTTGCGTCCGAACTTTTGCTCAAATAGATGGGAGATCAGAGGCTTGAGGATCAAGGGAAAGACCAGCTCATTTTTAATCTGCTCAACCTGGGATAGGGTGCTGACGACCCAAAATCGAGGAGTGGGTACGCCAGCGTCGCGGGCGACGTAATAGGTTTGCAACTTATCCAGCAGCAACATTTGGACGGCGGGATTAGAATCATCCAGCACAAACTTTTTATCCAGGGCCGCGCGATTTTCCGCGATGATTTGCAGACCCACGTCGCTGCCAGTGAGCAATACCGCTCCACCAAGAGGCTCGGATTGTTTGCCGAGTAGATAATCAGTCCATGTCGATTTCGCGTTATCTCTCACCGTAACCGGCAGCGGGCGGGCAAAGCGGCTGCTCAGAACGTGTTCGCAAGGATGGGCCAGCACATAGACCGGCACGCCCTTGCGTCCGAGGCTGCGTGCCACCGACAGGGCGTTGGCTCCGCCGTCGAGAATAATGGCCGGTCGCGTGGGGTGGCGGCCGTGCCAGGGGAGGCGGGCGCAGTCGATCACGACGCCTCCATCAATGCTTGCAGTACGTGCCGGGCGACGGGGAATGAGCCGTCGCGTTTGTGGTAATGCCAGTAAAAACCGGGGGGATTGTTGACTTCCAGAATCACGCCGCCGGTTTGCCGCAATGGCTGGGTGGGATCGGTGCAGAGAATGTCCACGCCGGCCAAGTGCGCTCCGCACAGCGCGACGGCGGCGGAGGCATCGGCGATGATTTGCGGGCAGAGTCGATCCATCACCGTAATATTCTCCTCCTGCGCATTTTCGTTGATGGCGGTTTTGACCGCAATCACCCGGCCCGCGTCGGGCATGGATGAAAAGCTCAATTTTTGGCTTGCCAGTGTGCGTTCCATGTCCATATCAATATTTAACAGCACATGAGCGACATTGGCATTGGCATTGAGGCGAGTTTGGTTGGCTTCGTGCACAAGTTTTCGAATGGTTTTATGGCCATCGCCTGTAACGGATGGGCAAAGCCGGGCGATGGCGTCAATGAGCTTGCCATTGAGGAAAAGCAACCGATAGTTGTCGCCGGGGATTTGCTCCTCAATGAGCATGGAGTCGCCGAATCCGGCGGCGTGGCTGGCGGCGCGGGCCAGTTGCCAGGGGGTGGTGATATTGCAGGCCACGCCAATCCCCCCGCCGGTGCCGCCGGCTGGCTTGACCACGCACGGGCCACCGATTTGCGAGAGAAATTGCGCGGCATCGTCCAGCGTGTCCATAGAGAATTCCCGGAAGCGTCCGACTGGCAGGCCGGCGTCGGACATCAGCCGGCTCATGAGGCCCTTGGTACGCACAAACACATGGGTTACCAGATCGTCGATGGGGCTGGTGTTGCCGACGCACTTCCAGCTTTTTGCGCCGTGTGAAATCTGGATAAAGCCGTGGCTGAGTTGGCGTGACGTTGCGCCCAGCTCCTGCGCGGCTTCGCTCCAGATGCGCTGGTAGAAGGCTTCCAGATTCTGTTCCGCCCGTAATCTGCCGGGCTTGCGGCGCAAAGCGCCGCGCACGCGGTCCAGCAGGTGGACCGCGCGGCGCACGCGAGGATGCTTTAGCGGATCCAGCATAGGATGCGGCGGACGATTACTGATCCGCCGGCGGTTCGATCAGCTTGGAGCCTTGGTAATAGGGACAATGCTGCTCGTTGAGCGTACGATCGACCCAGGCGTTGGAGAAATCGCCGCGCTGCACCGATTTGAGGTATTCGGCGTTGGCATCGCGGTGGCTCTTAAGCCGCGCCAAAAGTTCCTGGGCGATATCGCGGGGCACGCACACCACGCCAGCGGCGTCGGCTACCATAATGTCGCCGGGGTTGATTACAATGCCGCCGCAGCAAATGGGATAATTTACTTCGCCGGGGCCGCGGTGCAGGGGGCCGATGGGGGTGGTGCCGCGGGCAAAGACGGGAAAGTCCTTGAGGGCTTTGACATCCGGCAGATCGCGCATCAGACCGTCGATGATAAATCCGGCGATTTTGCGGTGGCGGGCCTTGGTGGAGATCAGGTCTCCCAGCACCGCGTTCATCCGCGAGCGGCCGGCGTCGATGACGACGATATCGCCGGGTCTGGCGACATCCAGCGCCTTATGCACCATGAGGTTGTCGCCGGGAAAGACCTTGACGGTGCAGGCCGGCCCGCAGAGGGTAAAATCGCCGGTGAGGCAGCGAATTTCCGGGTCCAGCGCGTATAGGCGATTGAGCAGATCTGAAATATCAGGGGTCGGGAACTGGCGGAACTCGTCCATGAACGCCTGCTCCAGGCGGGGCATTTCCAACTGGACGCGGAAGCCCGGTCCACTGTGAATTTCGGCGCTACGGGGTTTGACTGCCATATGAACTCCTTGGGTTACGCGCATTTGCGCTAGAACAAAAAAGTTACCATTACTCTAATTTTGTATTCTCTTGCGGCGCGGCTTGGCCGCCAGGTCCACCGGCCAAATCCAACGCTTCGATAACATTCATTACCGTCCACTGCTTGTCAGGAAATCGAGCCGCGAGATGGGCCGCGGCAATTTGCGATAGAATCTGATGACTTGCCAGAGCCATTTGCGGCGGGATTGCCGCGCTTTGCAATGTGGCGGCCAGTTCGAGCATTTCGTCGGCCCGGCGGCGGCCGTGTCGCGGATAAGTGGGCAGCATGCGCACCAGCGCCTGCATGACGCCAGGGTAAAAGTGCTCGTAGCTTTTGACCAGTTCCTTTAGCAAACCCATCTCTTTGGCCGCGCAAGCCATTTCAACAAACAGCGCCACCAGTCCCTTTGACATGCCGCCCTGCAACATTTTGAATGCGGCGGCCTGGCCGATGTCATTGCCCAACTCATGGACACATAATACGTTTTGCAGCTTGGACGCCACCAAGCCCGCGCGCGGGCCGCTAAAGGCCACAGCGCCCAGTTTGGCAAGCTGCGCCGCCGCGCCATGAATAGCGCCATCCACAAAGTCGATGGCGGTAGCGCTGAACCGCTGGGCGATTTGCCGCTTGTGGGCGGGACTCAAGGCGTTGCAATCAATATAAATCGCGCCGGCGGGGGCCTGGTTTGCCAAGCGGAGGTAATCTTGGGCAACTTCATCGGCGGCGGCGGGGATAACAACGGAAATGATCCACTGAGCCTGGGCGGCAAGTTGTCCTAGCGTGGGCAAAACCTCCACCTGCGCCTTGTGGCATAAGTCGCACGTGCGCTGCGAGCGGCCTTGAAGCGTGGTGATGACTCGAAAGCCGTTAGCCTTGAGCAGCACGCCCAGCGAAGAGCCCATGTCGCCGGGATAAAGCAACCCCACGACCGGGAGTGTTGATTCATTTACTTGCGACATTACCCTGCTTCCCTTACGTTGCCGCCCCATCGTAGCAGCGAACGTACTCATAACGCCACTATAATTTATTCTTATCATCAATGGTTGCGACCGCGGGCGCGGCACCTGCGGGAGGATGATAGACCGTTGCCGACCAACTTTTAGCCGCCCGTCCGCTGATCCACATCCAGAAGGCCACAAACGCTGCCGCGTTCAGCACCAATAATGATGAAAGAGCGCCGAGGATGCGCCCGCCACCGCCAGTAAGCAGACCCAGTAATGCCAAGGCGTAAAAAACGAGCTGGGCGTAACCGAGCGCCCGATACAGCGGTCCATCGGCAATGAAGGGAATAATCAACAGGCCCAGCATGGCCCACGGAACCGCCAGCCGTACGAGTTTGTGCGACAGAAACCGAAACCACAGAGGATTTCTCCAGGGCAACAGTAATTGCGGAAGCATGACCAGCAGTTGAAAATTGCCGGCCAAGGTGCGCACCTTGCGGCGAAATTCACCGGCAGCCCGCGGTGGCAGGCGATCCATCGCCAGAGCCTGGCGATCGTAAATCACGCGATAACCGCGCATCGCCACGCGCATGGGCCAGTACACATCGTCCAGCAAAGCGCCCTGGGGAATCTGGCAAAATAGTTGGCGGCGCGTCGCGGCAATCGAGCCGCTGACTCCCACTACCGAGCCGGTGCGGCTTTCGGCGTGGCGAATCCATTTTTCGTAGCGCCAGTATAGCCCCACCCCCGCCATGATGCCGGGGCTGCTCTCCAGCAACAATTCGCCGCTGACCGCCCCCACCGCCGGGTCGGAAAAGTTATTCAGAAGCTGTATAAGGGCGTCGGGCTTCCAGTGCTGACGGGCATCGGCGAAAACCAGTATCGTCCCGGTGGCATGGGCCGCGCCGCGGGAGATGGCCGCCGATTTTCCAACGTTTTGCTCTAGCTCAATGGTTTTGACACTGCGGGCCGCGAAGCTTTCGGCCACGGCGACGGTGGCGTCTGTCGAGCCGTCGGAGACGACGATAATCTCGCCGCTGTGGCCGGATTGCTCAAGCATGGCGCACAGTTCATTCAGCCTGCGCGGCAGATGGGCCGCTTCATTGTTTGCGGCAAGGATGATGCTGACGGAGTAGGCCGATGGCGCTTTGGCAATGTCCCGTCGCTTTCGTAGCGTCAGGAGAAGCGCCAGATAAAGCGGATAGCCCACATAGGCATAGGCGATGATCGCCAGCAGCGCGATGGTTACGATGCTCGGCGTCATGATCGGCGCTCGGTAGTGATATGAAACACTCCGGGGCACAGTTGACGCAATAATTGGAGATATGATTGCGCCTGAGCCTCGAAAGTGAAACGTTGCCGCACATCCTGGCGACCCCAGTTGCCCAGGGCGCGGCGCTGCGCGGGATCGGCAAGCAATTGCCCAATCGCTTCGGCCAGTTGATCAGGCTCACTGGCCGGAACCAATCGCCCGCTTTGGCCGTCGCGGACCACTTCGGGGTTGCCGCCCACCCGGGTCGCGACCACCGGTACGCCAGCAGCCAGTGCTTCCAGCGCGATATTGGGCAAACCTTCGGTGAGCGAGGAAAGCACCACGATGTCGGCAAAAGGAAGGTAGCGATCCAGGCGTGGAGTAAATCCCGCGAGGATGAATTTTGCTTCCAACCCGCGGCGGAGGATGCGGTCCCGCAGCGGCTGGCGGAGTGGTCCTTCGCCGAAAATTAAAAAGCCAGTGGCGGGATACATTTCGATTACCCGCACCGCCGCGTCGATCAAATCGGCAAATCCCTTTTCGGGGCTGAGTCGGCCACCGGCTAGGACCACCTGCGCTGGCGGCTGGGCGAACAAAGCGCGCAACTCATCGGCGGCGGATGGATCGGGGTCGCTAAAGCGCTGGGCGCGAATGGAATTATGGATCACGCACAATTTGTGTTGCGCGACCTTGTGGCGGCGCACTTTATCCGCCTGGCCTTCGGAGACGCAGACCACGCGGTCCATGTAGCGCAGCAGACGTTTATCCAAAGTATCATAGCCACGCACTTTGGCCGTAGCGCCGGTCCAACCGCGGGAGATGCTCAGCACCGGTACGCCAGCCCATTTCCCCGCCGCCAAGCCCAGAAGGTCGGGCTTGTAGCCGTGGCAGAGCAATGCCCGCGGACAATATTGCTGTAGCAAATCAGCAATTTCGCGCACACACGCCAGAAACGCCGGGGTGTCCTCCGAGAGGGTTAGCACCTCAAAACCGTGGCGGCGCAGCTCGTCTTCAAAAGGGCGCGCGCAGCCGTGATTGGCGAAAGAAAAAAAAATTGATTGGCAATGCGGCCGAAGTTCCAGCGATAAGCCGAGGATTTGACGCTCCGGGCCGCCAAAAAATGGAGAGGCGATCAGGTGCGCGATTGTTGGCGGCGCGGCGGCGGGATCAATAGACGCGGCAAGGCCGCCGCGCGTATACAGGGTGGATGCAGCCGCGGCCGCTTGCGGCGCGACGGTCGTGTGAATGGAAGTTGATGAGAATAATGCGTCCATATTATCGTAGCCACCTGCATACTCGCCCCGCCGCCGTGCCCAGGGGACTGGCCGCCAGATGAGCCGCCAAAAGGCGCGGCCACCAGGGCGTGCCGGCTGGGAAAAACTCAGTCAGCAATTGTCTGCCGCGGCGCCATTGGCCGAAATATCCCAGCACCGCCGCGGTTTTCATTGCCCGCCACCGCAGCAAGCGGCGCAACAGTTCATGCAGTTCAGCGGGCGTTTGATCGATAATCTGCCGCGCGTGCGTTAGTATCGGTTCCACCGGTCGAGCGCCCGCACGGTTGGCCGATAAATTTGAGGCATCGGCAAAGACGCGCACCCCCGGACGCAGATCCACGGCCACAGCGTGATTGAGCAGCACCTTGAGCCATAGAAAACTGTCTTCGCCGTAGGTGCAGCGGTCGCGGCCATAAAAGCCCTGGTGGCGGCGTATGGCGTCCAGTCGCGCAACCGTCGTGCAGGGGCTCATGTACGCCAGCCGCGTTACCAGCAGCTTGGTTGGCTCGGTGGGCACGGATCGGTAAAGTCCCTGCCGCAACCCCCGTTTTTCCCACATCGGCCGGGTGGAGCGGCCGGGGGGATGCAGTTCATAGCCGCAGGAGATGGCCGCAACCTCACCGTCATAGCGCTGGATATTTTCCAGAGCCTGTTGCAGATACTGCTCCATCCACTGATCGTCCGCGTCGAGAAAAGCGGCCCATTGGCCCGTCGCCTCTGCGACGCCGCGATTGCGGGCCGCGCCGGGTCCGGCATTGGCCTGGTGGATAATGCGGATGCGCGGATCATCATATTGAGCGGCCAGCTTTTCCGAGCCGTCGGTGCTGCCGTCGTTCACAATAATCAATTCCCAATCGCCCAAGGTCTGGGCCAGCACGGAATCGATGGCGCGGCGCACGTACGGCGCTTTGTTATACAGGGGGATGATGACGCTGAAGGTCATGCTTGCTCCCGCGCTGCCGCATGGGGGCGCGCTTCCAGCCAGGCTTGGAACATCAGCACCGGCCACAGCTCATTTTGATTGTCGCGGCGGCCGGAAAGATGTTCACGCCAGCGCGCGCCAATGGGCGCGGGATCAAAAACCCCCTGCTGGCCAAGGCGTTTGGCATCAAGCAGATTCTCCGCCCAGTCGCGCAGCTCATTGCGCAACCAAGCGCCGATGGGCACATCAAACCCTTTTTTAGGCCGCTCGATCAATTGCCGCGGCACATAGCGATCCAGCACGCGACGCAGTATTTGCTTGCCTTTGCCACCGGCGATATTCAATGCCGGCGGCAGTGAAAGCGCAAATTCCGCAACGCGATGGTCCAGCAGCGGGGCGCGGGTTTCCAGGCTCACAGCCATGGCGGTGCGATCCACTTTGACAAGGATATCATCGGGCAGATAGGTATTAATGTCGCAACATTGCAAGCGGCGAATCGGATCACCGTCCCCCGCGGGATCAGCTTCCATTGCAGATGGCCAGCGCAATCTCCGCGGCAGCGGCACATCGCCGCCGTCCCATGACGAAAGCAGGCAGCGGTGTTGATTCAGCAAGTTGCCGCCGAGCATCAGCAGATTTCCCAAGCGCCGGGTTTTGCGCCCGGCATTGCCCCCCACCACCGCGCCGGCGAATGTTCGTAAAACCGCACCGGCGGCCCGCTGACATCCGCTGGGGATTTTGCTGAATCGCCGATGCCAAGTGGCGCTGCGGGCATACCAATCATATCCGGCGAAAAGCTCATCGCCGCCGTCACCGGAGAGGGAAACGGTAACATGCCTGGCGGCTAGTTGGGCCACGAGAAAATTGGGAATTTGTGTGGAGTCGGCGAATGGCTCATCAAAGATGGTTGGCAGTCGCCCAATCACCTGGCGGGCCTGAGCCGCCGAGACATACAACTCGGTGTGATCCGTGCCGATGTGCCGGGCCACCGCGGCGGCATACCCGGCTTCATCAAAACCACTCTCGCTGAAACCGATGGTGAAGGTTTTGACCGCTGCGGAGCTTTGGGCTTGCATCAGTGCCACGATGGTGGAGGAATCCACACCGCCGGAGAGAAACACCCCCAGCGGCACATCGGCCACCATCTGCCCCGCCACGGCCTTTCGCAGCAATTGATCCAGCCGCTCGGTTGCATCCGGGGCGGAAATATCTTGCGTTGGTCCGGCGGCCTGATTGATCGACCAGTATGGCAGCGAAGCGGGCAATTGCCCCGGCGCGGCATCTTTGAGTTCCAGCACATGCCCTGGCGATAATTTGAAAATACCATCCCATATGCTCAGTGGCGCGGGGATGTAGCCGTGCAGAAGATACGGAGCCAGCGCCTGGCGATTTAAGGCGGGGGTAAAATCAGCATGGGTCTCCATCGCTTTAAGCTCAGAGGCGAAGAAAAAGCGTTCTTTGCACCAGCCGTAATACAGCGGTTTTTCGCCAAAGCGATCGCGGGCCAGCCAAAGCGTTCGCGTAACCGTGTCCCACAGCGCCATGGCAAACATGCCGACAAAACGCTGCAAACTTTTTTCGATTCCCCATCGCTCCACGGCCGCGAGGATGGTTTCCGTGTCGCTGTGTCCGCGATATTCGTGGTTGCCGGCCAATTCGTGACGAATATCCAGATGATTATAAATCTCGCCATTGAATGCCAGTACCCAGCGCCCGGACAAAGAGATCATCGGCTGATGGCCGTGCGGTGAGAGGTCTACGATGGACAAACGCCGAAACCCCACGGCATATCCCGCCGCCGGGTCCATCCACAATCCATGATCGTCGGGGCCGCGATGTGTCAAGGCCGCGCTCATGGCCTCCACGGCCGCGCCCAGGCGCTGGGCGTTGCACGCTTCCGGCCGCTCGATAAGTCCCGCAAAACCACACATACTCTCAATCCCCAAATTCAGCATTTATCCCGAAAGACCGGCAGATGCTCCGGCTGACCCAGGTACATCGCCTCATGGCGGCGTACCATGGCGCTGAGGCTGAATTCCTTTTCAACCAACCCGCGCCCGGCCAGGCCCATCTTCGCTGAATGTTCTGGTTGCGTGAGCATTTGCTCCATCGCTCCCGCCAGCGCTGCGCCATCCCCGCTGGCCACCAGCTTTCCGGTTTGCCCTTCCAACACAACCCGCGGCAAGTCCCCCACCGCCGTGGCCAGCACCGGCCGGGCTGCGGCCATCGCTTCCAATACCGCTATGGGCAGACCTTCGCGCTGCGAGCACAAAACAAACAAATCGCACGCGGCCAAAAGTCGCGGCACATCCCGCCGCACTCCCATCAGCCATACATTTTGCTCCAGATCGCTCTTGGCGATTTCGCCCGCTAGTTCTTGTCGCAATGGGCCATCGCCGGCAATCAGCAGCTTTATATTCGGCACGTTTATACGCGCCCGCCGCACCGCTTCCAGCAGCAGGTGATGATTTTTCTCACCGCTGAGCCGGGCCACGATCAAGGCCACGGGCAAGTCGCACGCCAATCCCAATTCCCGCCGGGCGACATCGCGCGGCACATTGTAGTCAAGCACATCGACACCCGCGCGGACAATGCGCAACTTCCGCGGCGAAACGCCCACACGGCAGCGCAGCGCCTTGGCCACATCCACCCCCACCGCCGTCATACGATGGCAAACCACCGAGAGACAGCGCAGCGCCATGCGGATGCGCCGGCGATCCAGTTGCGACACATCATGCTCGGTATGGATAATGCGCACTCCCGCCAGCACCGCCGGCAGCGCGCTGTAAAACAGTTGATTGAAATGGTGCGTGTGGATGACCCGCACCCGGTGCTTGATAATTAAGCGGTAGAGTCGAAGGGGCAAACGCCAGTCCAGCCCGCCGCGGCGATTCATCACATAGCACGCCACGCCCCGGCGGGTGATCTCCTCTTGCAATGCCCCGCCCTGGTCCAAAGCGCACATAATACTGCTGAAGCGCTGGGCGTGAAGATGCCAAGCCAGCGTCCAGGCGAACATCTCCGAACCGCCGGCCACCAGCGACCAGGTGAGGTGCATGACCGACACACGAGCAGGTCTCATGGTCCCTCACCGGCAGGGGACAAGTAATACACGCCAATCGCGCCGACGTAGCGTCTCTGGTTACGTTCTGAATCACCGCGATAAATTCTCTGTCCCCGCAGCGCCAGCGTTTGGCCCAAACGCTCCATCAAATCATGATGAGCCTGTCGAGCGCCCGCTCCCACGGCGGAATCGACCACCACCCAGACAATGCCCTGGTCCTTCAGCAACTTGACCAATTCCTTCTGGCTGCCCACGCGGAGCTTATAATCGCCGCCGCTCCAAGTGGAGCTGGCAAGCAGCTTGCTGGCGCGCACAATGGTGTGGGCCGGCCGCACCGGCTCGCGCATGGCCAACTCGCTGATGCATTGTCCTTCTCCAATGGCATCGGAACAGACCAGAATGCGTTGTGCGGGTGGAAAAGATAGCAGCATCGCCGCCGCTGGACCAAACCCACTACAACTTTTGATCGCCGCCGAAAATGTCCATAGTCCAAATGGCCCTATTATTATCAAGCCCACAATTGCCGTGGACCACCATTGCCTCACTCCCACAGCGCGCAGCCGCTGATACAAATCATGCGCTCCCATGGCCAGTAATATGACCAACGCCGTTGTGGCCGGGAGTAAATGCCGATCCTCCAGCCCGCAGGGAATGACCAATTGCAGCACATAGCAGCCTACTATTTGCCC
The DNA here is from genome assembly GCA_038317225.1 of Tepidisphaerales bacterium. Taxonomy (GTDB): domain Bacteria; phylum Planctomycetota; class Phycisphaerae; order Tepidisphaerales; family Tepidisphaeraceae; genus JBBQBE01. Next base: position 86,012 of record JBBQBE010000001.1, read on the forward strand.
CACACAAGCGCCGGCCAAAGCGCGTAGCGCCAAAGGTCGCGCCGGTCGCAGAGAGGACCATGCCCCCCACACCGCAAACAGGAAAGCAACCAGTCCAACCGCTTGCACCGTGGCCCGCGCAAAAAAAACGCTGGCAAGGCCCGTGTAATCCAGTGTTGGCCGCGCCTGGTCCCACCCAGCCCGCGCCACATCGCGGAAGTGCCACGTCCACGGCCCCGCCATAAGCGCGATGCCCGCTACCCCTAGCCACGGGGCAATCCGTTTCAACAACTTCCACTGCCCCGTCGCGGTAATCGCCCCCAAGGGAACCAGAATCAGCGAAAGGGCATTTCCCTTGGTAAGAATCCCAGCCGCCGCCATCAGCGAAAACAAAAGCATTACGCCGGGCCGGGGCCGCTGCATCCATTTGAGCCAAAGCAGCATTGCTGCCAGGCAAGGCAGCACCACGGGCAGATCCACCATCACTTGCGAAGTATGCAAACGCGTCAGCGGCAATAGCAGCCAGAAGCCCCCGGCCAGCACGGCCCAACCGGTTCCGATCCAGCGTCTCAAGGCCGCGAAAATCATGCTGGCGACCAGCGCCGCCAGCAACGCCATGAAGATCAACATAGATGGACGCGACACGCCCAGCACCAGCGTCCAGACGCTCTGCATCACATAAAATCCCGGTGGCCAGTTCCCCAATGCCACCTTGGGATAGTGCTGGTAGTAATCGTTGGCATAGGTCATTGGCCCCCAATGAAAACCACTGAGCAGATAGTCGCGCACCATCAGCCCGGTCACAAAGTGGGCCGGCTCGTCGGCGTGGGCGCCAAACTCCTGCTGATAGGCGCGGCTGGCCCACTGCAGCGCCATTGCCACCAGCCAGAACGCCAACGCCACGGCGACGATCCACGTTTGTCGTGGCACCGTTGGCAGCGACGGATTCGCATCATCACGAGCCACTTAACAACCTCCGTCGATGCCGGCGGTAATCCGGATCCAAACCCGCCACCCGCGCGCGAAATATCCACTGCGAAAAAGCGCCATTGCCCACATCCACACGGCGAATTTCCTCCGCAGGCAATCCGCGGCGGTTATGGCCGCCATAAGCGGTGCAGGCGGCGTAATAACCACTTGCGCGCACTTGGCCAATCCAGGCGTCGGTATAGTCGCCGGGCTTGCCCCAGGGAAAGGAAAAAGGCCGCGGTTGCGAGCTGAGCTGCTCATTCAAACGCCGCAGCGATTCGGTCAGCTCCACTTGTGCCTGCTCGGGGCTGGCCTGGGCGATGTTGGTGTGATTCACGGTATGCGAGCCGATCTCCATGCCCGCCTCGGTCATGGCCCGCAGATCGTCCCAGGTGAGCTTGGGATATTTCGCAGGCCCATTCCGCAAATCATGCGGGAATTCCTTGTCGGCGCTAATAAATCCGGTGGCGACGAAAAAGGTGGCGGTCATTTGCCGCTCCCGCAACAGCGGCAGGGCTGCGGTGAAGTTATCGCGATAACCGTCATCAAAAGTAATCACTGCGATACGCCGACGAATCGCCGCGCCACTTTTCAGTAGCGCCAACGCCTGAAACAATCCCATGCAGCGGTAGTGCGCTTGCAGGTAATCCAAGTCCTGGGCAAAACGTTGGGGTGTAACCGAAAGCGGATCCTTGCCGCCGATGCGATGATAATACACGACCACGATGCGGCCGCGGCCAAACAGCGCGCGGATCGCATCGCGCAGGGCCACATATCCACACTGGCAATAGACGCGACTGATACACGACTTGAGCCGCAATCCAAGCGACGGCGGCGATGCGGCGGTGTTGGTATATTGATTCACGCACCCTCCGGCATCGTCCGGCAAAAGACGCGCGGCAATGCACACATCGCCCGCAGCATGGTCAGGTCGGTTTCCATCTCCACGCTGACCCGCGGCACATCCAAGGGATCGACCGATCCATTGCGGCAATACCCGCCGTAATAACTGAATGCCCAGCGCACGCCAGCATCGCTCAGGCATTGGCGCGTGTGCTGGTCAAACGTATTGCGCAAGCCGCAAGGATAGGAAAACCACTCCATGGGCTGGTCCAGTTCCTCCCGCAGCCGCGTCGCGCAGCGCTGGATTTGCACTCGCTGCTCTTGCTCATTTAAACGCGCCATGACCGGGTGGGTATCGGTATGACCGCCGATCCACATGCCGCCGGCTTTCATCTCCCGAAGCATCGGCCAGGTCATCCACAAATCTCTGGCCATGCTTGGCGGCACCACCGCCGCGCGGCACTGGTTCGATAATTCGTTAATAAACGCCTCGGTCTTTTCACCAGGCAACGCCTTGTACAACTGAAGCAAATGTTGTGTCGTTTTGGGGACATTCCCTCCACGCAGGGCAATACCGCCGGCCCAGAATTCGCAGGCTTGCAGGCGCTTCGCGGTAGCCTCGCGCACCAGCCAGGCGATTTGGTCCCACCAGCTTAAGCGCGGATTATCCACATATCCGGTGGCTACAAAAAATGTCGCGCCCGCACTGAGTTGACGCAACACCGGATAGGCCAGTTGATAATTGTCACGGTAGCCGTCATCAAAAGTCAGCAGCGCAAAGCGGCCGTTCTTTTGCGCCAGCGCTGCCTCCAGATCGCCGGGACCAATGATTTCGCAGTGCCGCTTCAACCAGCGCACCTGCCGCTCAAAAGCGTCCTGGGTGGCGCTGACCACTTCCTGGTCGGCGATATTCTCTTCCGGCGCGCCAATGCGGTGGTAACACAGCGCCAAAATCAGTTTGCGCGCATCCAAGTGCCGCAAAAGCGAACCGACGCGACACAGATCCATCCAACGCGCGGCCCTCTGACGGCGAGATAATCGCGTCATGACGGGAGGCAAATTGGTTACGGCACCACTCATACTTGTTTGAGTTCCAACTCATCGTCCGCCGCCGCACCGCGCGAAGAAGAACGCTGTCGCAGGCGACCGCCCAGTGGATCACCCGCGCCCAAAATCAGCCAGGCGCTTGCGGCATAAAGCAACGAATACACCGCCCCGGCGGCAAATAAGTTCCACCAAGCAACGTAAGGCAATCGCTCCGTCCACAACCAAAGCGCCGCCGCGGGAACAGCCGCCGCCGCCAGCGGCCAGAACACCGCTTGCCACACATATGTGCTAACGCGCACCTGGGCCAGTTGGCAGCCATAAAACAACTGATACATCCCGCGGCAGAGTGTGCCGGCGATGGAAAATCCCAGGCACAAGCCCAGCACGCCCATCGACGGCATTAAAATGATCGATAGCGTGATGGCGATCACGCCCTCAACCAATCCCGCCATTGCCAGCACTTTGTGCCGCGCCATGCCCAAGGCCATGCTGTTGGTTACCCATTGACTCATCGGCAAAACTTCACCCAATGCCAAAATCCATAAAATTTGCCAGGTCAGTTGTAAGGAAGCATTATCCAGCGAGCTGCCCATCCATTTGAAAAGCAACCACTGGCCCAGCAAGAGGAACAGCCCGAGGAAATAAAGAGACAGCGACATGCAATACTTTCCGCCGTGCAAAAATAGCTGGCGCTGCTGATCATGGCGCTCCTGGGCGTGCAAGGTGGTGGACAAGGGCGTCAGCACGCCGGTGGCGGCAATCAGGAATTGCCCGGCATAACCGACCAGGCGGGCGGCGGTGCTGAAGAGTGTAACCAATGCCGGGCCGCGCAGCCCGAAGTGGTGCCCGACCATCAGCGGGGCCACTTGGTTACGCAGCTCGCGGGCCACCGACAGCAAAAAGGACCAGATGCCAAAAGCGTAGATGGTCCAGACAACCGCGCGGTCGATAAAGCGGGCACCGATGCGGATATCCGGGTCCACTTTGAAGCAAAGCACGCCTTTGATAACGCCGGTCAACACGGTAACGATGATCGTGAGCACCGCCAGGCTGACCAGCCCCCCGCCGGTGCCGACCAGGGCCACCGTCAATCCCACCCGCAGCAGGCACATGGGAATGTCAACAATATTGATCAGGTCAAAGCGCTGAAAAGCCCACAACAGCCCGTCGAAGATCATCAGCGGAAAAGTCAGGGCAAAATTCAGCCCTACCAGCAAGAGCGCCATGCGGGTAGCGCCCACCACCTCCGGCGGCACTTGGATAAATACGAAAAACAAATACAAAGCCGCGAAAGTGGCCAGCACGCATATCACCGCCACCGCGCACAAAATCAGCAGCGAGGTATTGAGAATGGCGTTGACTCCCGCCGGATCCTGGCGGGCTTTGTAATAAGCCACGTAGCGCCCCACTGAGCCGCGCACTCCCAAATCCAGCAGCGAAAAATAATTGGTCAGCGAGGCGATGAGAATCCACAGTCCGTAAACCGTTTCGCCCAGATGTTTAACTAAAAACGGCAGGACCAGAAATCCGCTCAGTAACGCTACCAGCATTCCCGCCCAGTTCCAGATGACATTGGAGGCGACGGATTTTCCGCCGCCGTTTCCGGCGGGCAAGCCGGATGCCGAATCATCTGGAGAACGGTTCATGTCGGATGCGTCGGTCAAAATCTCAGCTCCATCGAACCGTCAAGCGGATCAGCCAGTACATCAAAAACAAAAATCCCAAGGCCCCCATCGCCACGCGCTTAACAAGCACCTTGTCAAAACGATTGAGCGTCTGGCCGGGCGTCATCAGCAGCATGGCCTGCGTCAGCCCCAATAACAGGTAAGTCGGCAGTTCATAACATCGAGTCAAGCTGAACATTCCCATAGCATAGGCGCCCAGACCTGCCAGCAGATAAGGCCGTGCCTGGGCCAGCATGGGATCGGGGTTGGCCAAGCGCCGCCGCCGGTGCAGTTCCAGCATGCCCAACAGCGGCAGGGCCAGGAACATCGCGCCCCCCAGCAATCCGGTTTCCGCAAAAGCGTGCAAATAGGAATTATGCGCCACCATACCGATATAGGTGAATAAGTGATCCGGGCCTACGCCCAGGATGGGATGAGCGCGCACGCACGCGAAGGCGTCAGCCCACAGTTGAATGCGGCTTTGGCCGGTGCCGCTGTCGGCGGAGATATCGGTCTGGCGGCCTCCAAATACCAGCAGTGCCGCCGGCACCGCCACCACCGAGGCCATCAGGGTTTTCTTCCAGCCATAGCGTGTCAGGCCCAGCACGCCCAGTCCCGCCACCAGCGACAAAAAGCCGCCGCGCGACTGGGTGAGAACCATCGCATAGAGCAGGATCGCGCCTGCGCCAAGCCATAATCCGCGATAGAGCCATTGTTTTGTTTGTTGCAACCCGTAAAGCGCGAAGATGGCCGCCACGGCCGCGATCTGGCACATATCGTTGGGATCGTTAAATGAACCGATTCCGCGAAGGCGGGTGAATTTCACCAGTTGCCCGGTGTTGGGGTCCAGGGTGCGATCGGTCAGCGAACTGAATGCCGGGTGATCAATCCAGCGCAGTTGGTCCATGATGGGCAGGATGCACATGATCGCCACCAGGCCCCCGATCCACATCAGCGTGATGCGCAAGCGCCAGGGAGTATTCACCACCGCCACCACCAGGAAGAACAAAAGCATGACCTTGGTGAACTGCTCGGGCGAACCGGCGGCGGTAATGGCCGTTTGCGTGGCCATGAAATCCTCATCCAGCGGCCCGGCGATACGGTAGGAAATCAACCCGACAGCCCAGAAGATCAGCACCATCAAACACAGCGGACGGCGGCGCAATGTGGCCGGCCGCAAAGCATCAATGAGCTGATGTCGGTTGAGAATAAAAGCGGGGATGATGACGCCCAGATAAATCTGCATCCCGTTTAACGCGGGAATCAGTTCATCCACACGCAGGAAAAAAGCGGCCAAAACCGCCAGCAGCGATCCAAATCGCCAAGCGCCGGCGGGCGTTTCCCGTCGCGCAAGGGCCGAGAGCGGAAATGCCATGCCGACGGAAATAGACATTTATGCCGCACCCATGTGAAAGGCGTCTTCATCCACAATTTGCGCCCGCTCATAATTGCGGCGAACATGATCGACATCGGGTTTGACCAGCACCTTGGAAACACAACCCAAAGCCAAAGCGAAAAAATGCAGTCCGGTGCCGACTACAATCCGCAAATCCAGCGTCAGGCTGACTTCGCGCACGTAATATAAATCGTACGCCAGCTTCAAACGGACACTTTGCAAATCACTATCGGCCGGCAATTGCACCTGGGCCAAACCGGTAACGCCGGGTTTGACCAGCAGCCGCTGATGAAAACTGGGCATGGCCTGGCCGATTTTTGCCGCCAGTTCCGGGCGCTCCGGCCGCGGGCCGATCAATCCCATTTCGCCTTTAAGAACATTCCACAACTGGGGCAATTCATCCAGGTGCGTATCGCGCAAAATGCGGCCGACCCTGGTAACCCGCGCGTCGCTTGCTGACGACCAGACCGGCCCGCTCTTTGCTTCGCAGTTGTGGGTCATGGTGCGCAACTTGTAGATTTTGAAAATCTTGCCGTTACGCCCCAGGCGTTTTTGGGAATAAAACACCGGGCCGGGCGAGGTAACTTTGACCATCGCCGCCCCGATAAGTATGAAAGGCAATGCCGGCACGCACATTAACACGGCCCAGAACCACTCTACGGCCGCTTTGATGCGCAGGTAGGTTTGGTGTCGCGGTGGGTCGGCCCATTGGACGCCCAACTGCACTTCGCCCTCACGAGCGGACACCGCCGCGCAAGAAGCATTTTTGTATAACATATTCCAACTCCCCTGGTAGCGCCGCTATTTCCAGGCAGCGGCGCCTAAACCAAGTCGCCTTCATGGCGACCATTAATTATCCGCCGACTTATCGCCGGCGGGTGCTGTGTCGGTGGCGGGCAACATCGACGCCACTGAATCGACCAATGACCCAAATCGTTGATACTGTTTGGCCGCCGCGTCGGTACGCGGCGCGGCCAGATTGGCCGAAAAACTCCGCACCGAGGGGCCTTGCCCGGAGCGGTAAAAGTCAGTGCTTTCGGCTTTGTTAAAGACCATTCCCTCTATTTTTGCACCGATACTTTGCAAATAGGCTTTGGCCCGCTCGACCATCGGCCGTTGCTGCTGGCGGGCGATGGTCATAATCACACCATCCACCTTGGGGGCCAACATGGCCGCTTCGACGCTGCCCAGGATCGGGCCGGAATCCACCAGCACCACGTCGTACTGCTTGCGGGCGTCGGCCAGCACCTTGACGATCGCTTCCTGCGACAAAGTAAAGGCATGGCGGGCGTCGGCCTGCCCGGTGGAAAGAATAGACAAATTGGCGTGGCTGGTGGCCATGACGCTGCCATTGAGCCGCCCGTGCTGCATGGCCTGATAGAGTCCGCCGCCGGTTGTATCAACTTCCAGACCGCGGCTTAACTTTTGGCCTACCAGGTCCGCGTCGATCAACAGCGTTTTGCAGCCGCTGGCCGAAAAACTCAGGCCCAGCGCCAAGGTCAGACTCGTTTTGCCTTCGCCGGGGGCGGCGCTGGTTAAGAGCCAAACCGGGTGCGTGCTGGAGGGCCGCGATAGTTGTAGCATCACGCGAATCTGATGCACCGCCTGCGAGGCGTCGGCGGCCTTTTGCGGATCATTCATGTTGGCCGGAAGATTGGGCAGGATGCCCAAAAGCGTGCCGGATTGGCCGCCGTGGGTTGCATCGTGGGCATAGCGATATTGCGGCCGCAGGCGGCTCCAACCCACCAGCAGTCCCGCCGGCAGAAGCAGTCCCGCCAAGCCGCCCATGCCCGCCAGTTTCATGCGCTGATCTTTGAACGGCGAGACCGGCGCTTCGCCGTTGCTGATGATGCTCAGGCGGCTGGCAACGCCCATTTCCATTTGCAAAAGCTGGAAGCGTCGATCAATTTCACCCAATTGATCCGATATCTTTTTCGCCTCGGAATTAAGATTTTCCATCTCCACGCCCTTGGCGCTCAAAGCGGACATTTCCGCTTTAGCTTCATCATACAGACGCTGCACGCCGGCGGCATCGGCCTGCAGCGCTTCCAAGGACAGACCGGTTACAGGCAAGCCACCATCTTTGGGGTTACTCTGTGTCGGTCCTATGGCCGCACGCAACAGGCGGTAATTGTCGCCATAGCGAGCGGCCCGCTCCTTGGCGGCGTCGATCAGCGAGCGCACTTCAATGACCTGCTTGTGGTCCTCGCCATAGCCGCGCAGACGCAATTGCTGCAACTGCGTTTCCAATCGCTCCTGGTCCATCACGTAGCCGCGCATCACCGGATCGAGCATGGCGATCTGGGTATCGGAAACATCGTTGGCACGCTGGTTTTTGGCCATGGTCAAGGCCAATTGCACATCGCCCAAAGCCGACTGAAATTTGGTCATGCGCTGCATGGCCGCCTGGTGCAGCATGGCGACATTGCTGGTGCCCACTTCCTGGGCCAAGGCCGCGATGCGCACCCGCAGTTTTTCCAGTCGATCCTGCAATTCGATTTTTTTGCTCTCCAGGGCAGTGAGTCGTTGCTGCTGATCGTTTGTGTCGCGGTTCTGGTAATCCTGCGTGTAGGCGCTGATGATCGCGCGCACCGCGGCGGCAGCCAAATTCGGATCGGCGTCGATGTAACTGATTCGCAAGTACTCGGTACTGGCCTTGCCCTCGATTTTCATCTGTTCCGAAAAATCGCGGATCACATCCGCCCCTGCGCCTCGGCCGGTTACCTTCCAATCAGTGGTTTTAAGGGCCATGTCCAGCAGCCGACGGCTGGCGAGAATTTGCTGTTGGGATTGAATGAACGCCGCGAAAGCATCCATGGACGTGTTTTGTCCGTCATTGCCCTGGGGCAAGAGTGCCGGCGAGGCATAGGAGAGTCGAATCATCCCCTCTGATTTGTACTGCGGCTTGCCATTGCGCCAGCCCACAAAAGCGCCGCACAGCCCCAGCACCAATCCCGACGTGATTACCCACTTCCAGCGCCCGCCCAGGGCCGAGTGGAGCTGCTCCATGGTCTGCGCCGGTGCCGCCTGACCAAACGGGCCTAAGGGCGAAGCATTTGGCGTTGCCGGGACAAGCGCCCCGCCGCTGGTGGTATCTGTCGCTGACTGTAAATTCATGAACATCCTCTTTGCCGCCGATAATGGATGCGAAGCTTCGCTTCACATCCGCTGTGGCCGGAACCATCAGCCGGGGCTATTGAGCCTGGGCCGCAAGACTGTGAAAGCCACAGTCCATGATTCCGAAACCACCAAATTTTCGAAATATCCCGACGATTCACGGTAGGGTCGGCTATGCCAGTCCGCCGCCAATCATCGCAGAAGATGATGCATCCAACTTACCAAACCTGAAGCGCTTATGCCGCTTCATACCCATTCATATGTGTGCGAACATGAAACCCGCCGGGCCTTTCGCTATCCGACCGATTTCATTTTTCCCCGTTCGCACTTCTCTGCATCCCAATTAATCCTGGTTGCCGTCCTGACCGTTCACACCCAATTGGTGCGATTCAATGGCATTATAGTATGACGCCACTCCGAGCTTTGACAAGTATAAAATTGGGATCAAATTGCATTTTAACCCATTCAAAATAGCGAGTACACGCTAGCATAACAAACTGCAAGTGCATTACTTAAAACGCGTTATGGATTTCCCAGCGACAAAAGTATACACAATATCCAATTTTTTGGCAAACATTAGCCATTTGCCTATCTTTCCCAGCCGATCAATTCGATTTGATCCTCACGCCGCCGGGTGCGACTCGGCGATCCACGCGAAGATCACGCGCACGTATGTAACGGCGGGATATTTTTTGAGTGCCGACAAGCGATCCGACGCAAGTTCGCCGCAGATCATCCCATTGACGCGGTCCACCTGCTGAACCACCAGCCCCATTTTTGTTATTGATGCTATGACTGCCTCCAGTCCCCCTCCCCGGCTGGCGTCCACCACCACCTCCACCTCCACCATTTCCAATTCATCAGAACTGTTCATAAAGTTGCAATTGAAAGAATCAGAGCCAGTTGAAATGTAAGTCAATTTGGATGTCGGGATGCAGACTGTGATGCACCGGACAGGCCTTGGCGGCATTTTGCAGCATTTGCCGCATCTTCTCGTCAGCCACGTTGGGAATATCCAAATCCACTTGCAAGCGCTCGATGCGTCGCGGCGGAGATTGGGTCATCCACTTGGTAACGCGCGCTTTAGCGCTGCGCAGATCCATTTGATGCCGCTGGGCGACGATACCCATGATCGTCAGCAGGCAGCTTCCCAAGGCCGCAGCCAGCAGGTCGGTGGGTGAAAAGGCCTGGCCGCGTCCCTGGTTGTCCACCGGCGCGTCGGTAACAATGCTCGTGCCGGAGGGCCCATGTGTGGCCTGGCAATGCAGATCGCCTTGATACTCAACTGTCATTTCAACCATGGCAAACTCCCTGTGTCTAGCGGCGTTGTAACGTCAAAGCGGCGAATCAATCAACCCGCAAATTTTATTCTGCCCGTAAAGCGCTAATGACCTGCATGACCTGGCGCATCGCCGGCACATCATGCACACGCACGATGTCCGCGCCATGCATCAGACAAAACGCGACGGCCGCCGCCGTGGAATAACCCCGTTGGGAGGCCGCCGGCTGGCCGGTGAGCGTGCCCAAAAACTTTTTACGGCTCACGCCCACCAGCAGCGGCAGGCCGATGGATTTTAACTCGGCCAGGTTGCGCAGCAATTGAATATTGTGTTCCAGCGTTTTGCCAAAGCCTATGCCCGGATCGATTATTAAAAGCGAACGGTCGATTCCAGCATTCATGGCCGCTTCGATGCGCTCAAGCAAAAATCCTTTCACCTCGGCCACCACATCGTCATACACCGGATGCAGTTGCATGGTCGCCGGCTGGCCCAGCATGTGCATCAGCACCATGGGAGCCTGACGCTTGGCCAGCAGGTTAAACATTTGCGGATCATCCCGGCCGGCGGAAACGTCGTTAATGATCGCGGCCCCCTCGTCCAGTGCCATTTGCGCCACCTCCGCAAGCGGGGTGTCGATGGATATCGGGATGGGACCGCCGCGGCACAGTCCTTGCAAAACCGGCCGAAGCCGGCGGATTTGCTCCTCGGCACCGACGCGAACCGCGCCTGGCCGCGTGGATTCGCCGCCAATGTCCAACATCTCAGCGCCCGCTTCAAGCATTTCCAAGCCCGCGGCCACAGCCTTTTGTGGATCGTGGTAACGACCGCCGTCGCTGAAACTGTCGGGCGTGATGTTGAGGATGCCCATCAGCAGCGGTTGCCGCTGGGGATTGCCCAGCCAGAGGCGAAATTTGTTCAATTGCAGTGCTGACATGCCGATAGTGAGTGTATAAGATGATTGGATAAAGGTTTGGTTAAGAAACGGTTAAAATCTTTGCCGGCGGCATCATGATGGATTTCCTTCGACATATTCTATATCCCACCGCCTTGCTCTTTTCCATCGCCACGGTGGCTGTGAACGGCTGGTCTAGTCGGCTGGATCAAACGGCCCGGCATGGATTTTATCCGGCGCTAAACCCTCAACTGATGCATCAAGTTTTGGATAATACGGATGCATACGCCGAAAGTCATTAGCATTTTTGGCGTCTCCCATCCCACTGCCCTTCCAGGAATTTGCGACGGTGCTTCTCGTGCGCGGCATGGCCGGGCGGTTGGCGCGTGGTTAGAGTACTGGCATGGGTAAAGGCAGTCGCAAGCGCGCACCACGAGAAAAAGACCTGACGGCCCGGCTCATGCACGGGCATGAGGATGAGGGTGAGGACCGTCTTGAGCGGCACGAGCGCTATGCCCCCAAGAATGCGCAAGTGCGTCAAAGCCGCGTGCAGCGTACCAGTGATTTGCGGCAATCCAGCGGCGGCGGCGGCGACGACGATGCCCTGCCGATGGGACAGGTGATGCAGGTTTACTCGCTGTTTTGCCTGGTGCGCGGCGAGGGTAAAGATTATTTGTGCGTGTGGCGAAAAACCCAGCGCAAACTCAATCAGTTGCCCATGAGCGCCGACGGATTGGCACATAGCGGCGGCGCGGGCGGCGGGCTGGCGACGATCGTGGTGGGGGATCATGTGCGTTTTCGCCCGTCGGGCACGTTCACGGAAAATGGCCGGCCAGAGGCCGTGGTGGAGCGCGTCCAGCCGCGCGATACGATTCTGACTCGTCAAAACAGTTTCAACGCGGCAAAAAGCGCCCCCATCGTGGCCAATGCCAAACGCATGTTGATTGTCGCCTCGCTACTGCGCCCGCGAATCAAATGGGGCTTGATCGACCGCATGGTCATCGCCGCGCAGACCGGCGGGCTTGAGCCGATGATCGTGGTCAACAAAATCGACTTGGCCAGCGAGCCGGAGGGGCTTGATGAACTGCAGCGCACGCAGGCGATACTCGACTACTACCAGCAAATAGGCATTCCAACCTTATTGACCAGCGCTTCCCAACCGCGCGGCGTGGAGGAGCTTGGCCAATGGCTAAGCGGTTCTATTACCGTACTAGCCGGCCATAGCGGCGTGGGGAAAAGCAGCCTGATTATGGCGGTGGACAATCAGCTTGATCTGCGCGTGGGGGAAGTGAGCCTGGTGAATGAAAAAGGCCGGCATACCACCACGTCGGCCCGCTGGTATGAGTTGGCCGGCGGCGGCGCGGTGATCGATACTCCCGGCGTCAAGCAATTTGGCTTATGGAACGTTACCCGCTACACCCTGGAAGAATATTTTCCCGATATTACCGCCGGCCACGCGCCGCTGTGGCGAAACGAAAGCTACCAAAAAATCCTGGAAAGCCTGGGCAAATCATAGCCTTTGGCCGCGGCGGCTAAAGCAATTGGAGTAACCGGCCCGCGGCGGTATAACCCCGATTATGGACGGTGTGCAACTGCTTTTTCTGGGAACTGGCACATCGGTTGGGGTGCCAATGATTGGCTGCCACTGCGCGGTATGCACAAGCGACGACCCGCGCGATCAGCGCATGCGCTGCGCGGTGCTGATCAGTTACCAGGGCAAGCAAGTGCTGATTGACACCACACCCGAACTGCGGATGCAGTGTTTGCGGTACCAGGTGGAGTCGCTCAATGCGGTGGTGATTACCCATGCCCATGCCGACCACATCATGGGTATGGATGACCTGCGGCGATTTAATGCCCTGCGGCGCGGGCCGCTGGAGGTGTGGGCGGATGAACCGACGCATCGAACACTGCAAATGTGCTTCGGCTACGCTTTTGCCGCCCCCGACCCGCAGGCCAAGGTTTTTCGCCCACACCTGATCCGCCGCGATATTGCCGGGCCATTTAACCTCTGCGGCCGGGATTGGACGCCAATTCCACTGTGGCATGGAGGCACCGGCGTGTTGGGATTCCGTGTTGGCAACATAGCCTACTGCACCGACGTGAGCCGCATTCCCGATCCATCCTATCAACTGCTGCAAAATCTGGATGTGCTGGTATTGGACGGTTTGCAATACCAGCGGCATACGACGCATTTTTCCGTCGAGGAGGCGGTGGCCGAGGCGCAAAAGATCGGGGCCAAGCGCACATACCTGACACACATCGCCCACGGCGTGCAACACCACAGCGGCAGCGCGGCGTTGCCGGAGGGGATTTTTCTGGCCTATGACGGGCTGCGCGTCGCTGAGGATTAGCTTGGGAGCAGGTGCCAAATATGCACCGGCAAAACGGGCGGCTTGCCGATTGTGATGGTGAAAGATACTGTAAGAATCCGCGGCGATGGTCGCCGCACCAAGGAGCGCCCATGAAGATGATTGAAGCGGTAATCAAGCCCCACAAGCTCGATGCGGTCAAGACCGCGCTGGCGAAGCTGGGAATTCTGGGTGTAACAGCCATCGAATGCAAGGGATTTGGCCGCCAGCTTGGGCATACCGAGCGCTATCGCGGGGCGCGGATGGATGTGGGGTTTGTGCCGAAAATCCTCCTGAAAATATGCGTCAAAGAGGCCGATGCGCAAAATGCGGTCGCGGCGATTGTGGAATCGGCCCGCACCGGAGAAGTCGGAGACGGCAAGATTTTTGTGTACCCGATCGTGCAGGCGGTGCGCATTCGCACCGGCGATACCGATGAAGAGGCATTGTAAGCCCCCAGCGCGTTAATCGGCGGGCGGTTAGGTGGGCTGGCGGGATGCGTTTTTTTTCCTGGTTTATTCTGGCTTACCTGGTTCTGGGCGTACAAAGCGGGCTAGGCTCGATGGCGCGCTGGGGGCAGGCGGCACCGAACCTGGTGCTGATCGCGGCGGTGTTTATCGCCATCAACGCCCCGCGTGAAGCGGCGCTACTGGGGTGCTACGGCCTGGGCTTGATGCAGGATTTTTTAACCCAAAGCCCGCTGGGAACCTATGCGCTGGGCTACGGCCTGGTGGGGATGTTTGTGGTCAGCACGCAAGCGGTGGTTTACCGCGAACATCCCTTGACGCATTTTTCGCTGGTACTGGCCGGCGGATGTATCTGCGGAATGGTGCTGTTTGCCCAGGGGTGGCTACATCCGCCGCGGTTGCCGGCGAAAACCTTGTTTATCACCGCGTTATACAGCGCGGTACTGGCGCCTTTGCTGCTGGGCGCGTTGCAGAAAATGCGGCGGCTTTTTGCTTTTCAGTCCACCAGGCGGTATGGAAGCCGCTGATTGCAGTGAGGGCGATTGCGCCTTTGCCGGAGGGAACGGATGTCCGCCGATGCGGAACCCATTTTGTTAGCCGGATCAGGCGCGGTTCCAGCCGCCGCCGGGGCCGCCCCACCGCCCAAAGGTTTTTTGGCCCATGCGCGGCTCATTGCCCTCCTGACTTTTTTTAGCCGCATTTTCGGTTTGCTGCGCGAAAGCGCCAGCGGTTATTTCCTGGGAACCGGCCTGGTCGCCAGCGCGTTCACCGTCGCCTTCACCATTCCCAATTTATTCCGCAAGCTGTTTGGCGAAGGGGCGCTGGCGGCGGCGTTTATCCCGTTGTACGCCCAGTCGCTTAAAACTCAATCGCGCGACCAGGCCGACCATTTCGCCGCCGCGTCCGTCAATTTGCTGGCGCTGGTCTTACTGGCGTTAACACTCCTGGGCGAAGTGGTGCTTGGCCTTCTCATCTGGAGCGGCGCAACCAGCCGGCCGGATTTACTGTTAACGCTGAAACTCACCGCCATCATGCTGCCTTATGTGCTGCTGATCTGCGGCACCGCGTTTCTGGGCGCTATTTTGCAGGTGCATCAACGATTCGGCGTACCTGCGGCCGCTCCCATTCTGCTGAACATCATTCACATCACGGTGCTGATTACCGCCGGCTGGATTCTCAAATTGCATCTGCAGCCGGACTCGCCGGCACTATTGGCGCGACAAACCACGCTGGCGTATTGGTTGTCGGGCTTTGTGCTTGTCGCCGGTGTTTTGCAGTTGCTCATCCTGTTGCCGTCGTTGAAAGCGGTGGGATTTCGCTTTCGGTGGCGTGTGTCAATCCTCACCCCGACGGTGCGGAAGATGTTGCGACTCAGCGTGCCGGTGGGATTGGCCGCGGGCGTTTTGCAGATGTCGGTGCTGATCGACAAAGGCATCTCCGCGACGCTGGCCCAGCATCCCGACGCAACGGGAAAACTGGCGACGCATTTTGCCCTCTTTGGATACTGGCTGCGGTATCCCATGGAACTGGGCGCAGTAACGCGATTGAACTGGGCGCAATTTCTCTATCAGTTCCCACTGGGAATTTTCGCTATTTCCCTGGCCACGGCGATCTTTCCGGGACTCAGCGCCGACGCTTTGGACAAGGATCGCGCGCGTTTCCGCTCCATGCTTCGCCGGGGTATGGAGGCGACACTGTTTGAAGGGATCGCCGCCAGCGTGGGGCTGGTTCTTGTGGCCTATCCGGCCATTCGCCTGCTGTTGCAACATGGGCGGGTTACGCCGCATGACACGGACCTGATGGTGCGCTCCTTGACATGGTATGCCGCCGGCGTGTGGGCGTTTAGTCTGTTGCAGATCATCAACCGGGCATTTTATGCATTGCAAGATACGCGCACGCCGCTGGTAATGATGGCGGTAAATTTGCTCCTCAATGTTGTCGTGGAAGTGCCGCTGTTGTGGACACCCCTGGCCGAATCGGCCATGGCCGTGGGCACCTTGGTGAGTTTCAGTGTGCAGGCGGTATGGATGCTTTGGCTGCTGGAGAAGCGCGTGGGCGATTTGCGGCTGGGGCAACTGCTGACTCAGAGCATCAAGATGCTGCTGGCGGCCGGCGCGATGGCCGCGGCGTGTTTGCTGTTGCAACGACTGCCGTATTATCCCACGGGCACCGGCAATGGGGCGGCTATCCTGCAACTGCTCATTTTGATGAGCGTGGGCGCTGGGGTGTATTTACTGTCATGCCACCTATTGGGCTTGCAAACCCTGCAAACTCTGAGACGAAAGAAAGTCGCGGCGCAAAATAAATCATGAATAAGTCCTTGCGTGTCAGCGAGAATCAGCGCTATCTGGGGGACCAGCATGGCGGGCCATTTTTTTATCGGGCGGATACCGACTGCAAGCTTTTCTAATGGATTTATCGAAGACTATGTGGTGAGAGCCAATTGCTACTGGGCGCTATTTCCCGGGGCTTGCGGGCACACATATAGTTGCCACCCCGTCTGGCAATTCTGGGAGCCGGGCCTTGCATCAATCAACTATGCCCATGTGCCCTGGAAGACGGCGTTGCATTTGCCCGCGGCGTGGCAAATGCGCCATGCCAGACATTTGATGGAAAGCCGGCCGGTGCTGGCGCGTCGGCCCTTGCACGGTCTTTTGGTGGGAGACTGTTTCCAGGGTGCCGATCATCTGGATATTGGTGCTGGACGCTGCGGCGGCCACTTACGGCCCGCCCGGATCGCCGCTGTAACTTACTTCGCCGCCGCAGCCCTAGAGCGTTTCCAAGCCGTTCGTAGCGGTTGGCAAAGTGCCGTGCACGTCAACACCTTGAAAACGCTCCGCTCACTCACCGGTGCGGCTTTTGTTCACGCTACGTTTGGTTTGATAATGCTCTAATTGGATTTCCATGGTAAAACGCCGCGGGTACGCACCAGGGATTGCAACACCTGCTGTTTCCATTGGCCTGCCACCGCCGCGTTGCGTCCGGCCAGAAGTTGTTGGGCGGTGGGCGCGGCGGCGGCGTTGAGCATGGCCGGAGCAACGCCCAGATCGCGCTGTATCTGCGTTTGGATTTGCGCCACTTGCACAGTGAGCCGCTCGCGCTGAATGGCCAACTGTTTTTTTTGTTCGCCGGGGGGAAGAACCGGCCATTGCCGCGCAATTTTTTGCATCTCCGCTTCAGCCTCGGTGTGCTGGCGGTACAAGCCGATATAGCGCTCCAGCCACAATTGCTCCAGGGCATCGTCGGTAAATTGATCCAACTGTTTAAGATTTTTACTCTCCGGGTGGCCGGCGCGAAAATCATGGTAAAG
This sequence comes from Tepidisphaerales bacterium, assembly GCA_038317225.1. Taxonomy (GTDB): domain Bacteria; phylum Planctomycetota; class Phycisphaerae; order Tepidisphaerales; family Tepidisphaeraceae; genus JBBQBE01. The sequence continues at coordinate 103,327 of JBBQBE010000001.1, forward strand.
AATGATGGCCGCCGCCGGGGTGCTCAGCTCGTGCGCCTCAAGCACTTCCGCCCATCCCTCCTCAATGTCATCCACCGCCGGGGCATGTAGAAAACCATTGGCCGCCGGCGGATCGGGCTGGGGGTTTTGCGTCGGCTCTGCCGCGGCGGGAGGCGGCTGCAGCGCGGCAGGGTTGGGCGGGTCAATCTGATTCCCTGCCGGTGCGGCGACGGTGTTTTCAGCGGCCGGGGCTGAAGGAGCGGGCGCAGGGCTGGTGGCGGGCGGCTGGGCCACGCGCACCGTTTCAAAAACCCGACCGGTAGTGCCGCGCTGAACCACACGCGTTGTCGGCTGCAAAATAATCGGCGGCCTTTCTATGATCTCAACGCGGGTAATCGGTGCTTGGCGCGTCTGGGCGATTCGATCCCGCAATTTATAAAATACCAAGAACAGCCCACCCACCACCGCGGTAACAAAAAGCACCGCCGTCAGACGCATGGTGAGGCTCATGGCGGCCGATGCCGGCACGTAATATTTGCCGCCGCTATTGCTGCGGTGGGCGGCGCGGGTCAACTGGGCGTCGACCACCACATCATCCTGCTCGAAACCGGCGACCGCGTCCGGCGAATCGGCTGATAAGTCCTCCGCCTCCTGTGGCGGCGTGATAGTGGCGACCTCCGCCGTCGCCGCCACCGCCGGGGCTTTTTCCATCCGCACCTGCATCACCGGTGAAATCTTTTCATCCCCCAAGCGCAAAACATCCCCGTGGCGCAATTTAGCCGCCTCGTCCATCGGCAGCTTTTGCCCATTGAGAAATGTGCCCAAACGGCTGTTCAAATCCTGCACCCACCAGCGGCCATCGCGCAAAAAGAGCCGACAATGCTCGCGGCCCACCGCGGCGCTGGGAACTTGGATATGCACACCGGCGGCGCGGCCGACAATCAGGGCTTGCTCGCCAGGCTCAAAGCGATATTGCCGCTTTCCCAGCGCATGATGCAGATGAATGTGCAATATCATGGCATTACTTTTCTCACGTCCGATTTCAACGTTTCCAGAAGGTGCAAAATATGTTGCCGGCGATCAGGTGCCAGGCGCTTTGGATCGCCAACTTCCAATTGATCGTCCCGCCGCAAAGCCAATTCATACTGCTGTTGCGATTCATCAGCACGACCCCATTGCGATAATAGCTGAGCATACCGTAAACGCACGGCCACGTCATTGGGATTAAGTTTCAGAGCGGTTTCAAATTCACCCGCGGCCGCATTGCGACGGTCGGCGGCCGCGTCCAGTTCCGCCGCCGTGGCGCGGTACAACACCCGCAGCGGATTGGCGTCAATAGCTTGCGTCAGGCGCATGCGCACCTGCTTGGCGTCACTATTACTCCACATGAGCGCCCGGGCGGCGCGAAATGCCTGTTCGCTGTCGTGGGGCAGCGATCGATCGAAGGCCATGTCATACCCACTGGCGGCCGCTAGGGGGCGCCCACTGCGCACCAGTTCATCGGCCTCGTGCGATGCCTGTTCCGCAAGTGAATTGGGCACCACCATTGCTCCGACAAACCCAAGCCATGCCGCGGCCGCGCCAATGGCGACAACACGCTCCCGCCAGCGCGATCGCGCGGCAGTTTGTGGCAGGCTACTGCCCAGCAAGGCCCCGCCCAACATAATGAACAGGCTCATCAAGCCGACTTCAAAGAAGGAAAAGTCGATCAGGTTATGCAATAAAAACATGGCCACGGCCGCCGCCAGGCCGCGGCGCAGCCAGGGTGCCGGCCCCGTGGCCACCGACGGCGAGCGAACATCGCCAAGCGCTGCCAGCGCCGCCCCCAGCACCAGCAGCAGGAAAAAGAGCAACCGCTTGAGCATTTCCAATGAAAGAAACGCCGCTGACTGCGACCAGTCCAACCCAACTATCGCGGCCAGCGCCATCGCCCCCCCCGCCGACCAGCCGATCAGCGCCAGCGGCTGAGTCAGCGTAGACAGTGCGATCGGTTCCGCTTGGACCGGCAAATTTTCCTGTTTGCCGGCACCAAGCAGTTCCCATCCCCAGCGTCCCAGCCAAAGCACGAGCAACCCGACGCCCACCATCCCCGCTTCCACGGCCACACGCGCCACAAAATTATGCGGGTCTTTAATTTCCTCCGATGCCTGGGGAAGCCGCCATGCCAGATAGTGCAGTGAAAAATTGTCCCAGCCCACGCCCAGCAGCGGATGCAGCGCGAAGATTTTCGCCGACGCCACCCAGTACCACCAGCGGAAAGTCAGGCTGTTATGAAAGAGTGTGCCATGGCGCACGCCGTGCGCGACAACCAGCAACGCGCCCGCGATCAAGACGGCGACGATGAGCCGCCAAAGCGTTTTGGGCCGCCGGCCTCGCCACTGGGCGCTAAGGCCCAGCGCCCCGATCAGCAGCCAGCCCAAAAACCAGGTACCCACCGCGCCGCGGCTGTGCGTCCACCATAGCACCGGCAGCCCCGCCGCCAGCGCCAGAGCAATAAAAGCCCAAGCGCCGGCTTCGCGGTCTTCAATAATCCGTTGGACTAAAAGCCCCCCGGCCGTCAGCGACAAAAGCACCAGTACCGCGCCAAAACTGTTGGGAGAGGCGGTAAAGCCGAATACTTCCTGGCCCAGCACACGCTTTTCAAATTGGCGCGCTTGAAAGGAATCGGCTTCCCAGTTGCGCTGGGCCAGAATTTCCGAGCGATTCTTGCGCCAGTTATCCTGCAATTCCGGCAATTCCACCCAGCGGTAGATCATCCCCTGGCAGACCATCACCAGCAGCAATCCCACGGCAAACGCCCCCACCACTCGCAATTTGGCCCAGGAGCGGATTAGATGCGCTGCGGCGAAGAACATGGCCCCGGCCGCAAGAAAATGAAATGCGGAAATGGCGGCGGCAAACCGATCCGAGGCCCAGGCGCTGCTTGCCACCCCCCACGCCCCCAGCGCCAAAAGCGGCATCCAGGCCCATCCCGCCGGCCGGTCGGCACTTTGGCGATCGCGTGGCCAACGCGACAACAGAACCATCAGCATCGGAAACATCGCCAGTGCGTCCAGCAGCAGGCTGGCCGCGGCGGTCGGGCCGCGGGGGGTGCTTTCTGAATGCGGGGTAACTTCAAAGACGTCGCGCAGTGTTTCAAGAAGCGTGCACCGCGCCCCGGCCACCGCCAGCAATATCACCAGCGCCCACCAATGCCATCCCCGCCGCGAGGCGGTCAATCGGTTCATGCGCCGCAGTTTAGCATAAGCCGCATAAATGTTGAGCCGCGGCCGATCATTCAATCAGGGACTGGCCGGTCATTTCAGCCGGGACCGCCAAGCCCATCACTTTCAGCAGCGTCGGGGCCACGTCCGCCAGTTTTCCATCCCGCCGCAAGGTTGCCCCGCGATATTCGTCATCCACCACAATCAGCGGCACTGGAAACGTGGTGTGCGCGGTATGCGGGCCGTGGGTGGTGGAGTCGTATTCCTTCTCGGCGTTGCCGTGGTCGGCGGTAACGATCATCGCCCCCCCCTGCCGCTGCACGGCTTTCCAGATCAATCCCACTCCCGCGTCAACCGTTTCAATCGCCTTGATGGTGGCTTCCAATTTGCCGGTATGGCCGACCATGTCGCCGTTGGCGAAGTTCACCACCACCAGATCATACTTGCCGCTGTCAATCGCTTTAGCAGTCTCCTCGGCCACTTGCGGTGCGCTCATTTCCGGCTGCTGATCGTAGGTGGCCACCGATGGGCTGGGGACCAATTTGCGATCCTCCCCGGGGAAAGGCTCTTCGCGGTAATCGTTGAAGAAGAACGTTACGTGGGCATACTTTTCCGTCTCAGCGCAACGGAACTGTTTCAATCCCAGGTCGCTGATATAGCCGCCGAGAATATTGACCATCTTCGGCGGCTTGTGGAACGCCACGCGCACCGCCAGACTTTTCTCATATGCCGTCATGGTAACAAAATGCAGTTGCAGCTTTTGCCCGCGATCAAAGCCGAATTTGGTCGGCTTGCCGTCTTTACCGGTGGCGTCGAAGGGAAAGACGTCATTGACAAACGCCCGCACGATTTCGCGCGGGCGGTCGCCGCGAAAGTTGGCGAAAATCACGCTGTCGCCGCTTTTCACCGCTGCCCGCGGCGCTTTGCCGTCGTCGCTGATGATGGAAGGAACGACAAATTCATCGCCGTTCATACTGCCGTTGGCGGGATGGGCGTAATAATGTTTCAGTGCTTCCGTGGCAGTGCGAAACATCACGCCGTCGGAAAAGACCATGGCGCGATAGGCCTTGGCCACGCGGTCCCAGCGGTTGTCGCGGTCCATCGCCCAGTAGCGCCCGATGACGGTGGCGACCTTACCCACGCCGATTTGCGTCATTTGATCTTCCAGTTGCTTCATAAAGTCCACGCCACTTTGCGGAGGCGTATCGCGACCGTCCATGAAGGCGTGCACAAAAACGCGATCCAAGCCGCGGTTTTTGGCCAGTTGTAAACATGCGTAAAAATGTTCCATCAGGCTGTGAACGCCGCCGTCGCTCAGCAGGCCCATGATATGCAGCGCCCCGCCGGTTTTGTTGGCCGCCTCCACCGCGCCGATCAATTCCTGGTTATTAAAAAAACCGCCGTTGACGATTTCTTTGGAGATGCGCCCCGAATCCTGATCGACGATGCGGCCGGCACCCAAATTTTGATGCCCCACCTCGCTGTTGCCCATGGTTCCCTTGGGCAGGCCCACTTCAAAGCCGCTGGTGTGAATGAGCGTGGAGGGATAGGATTTGGTCAATTGATCGGTGATCGGGTGGCGGGCCATAAAGACGGCATTGGACGCGTTTTGCGATTGATCGGGATTCTGGCCCCAGCCATCGCGAACAATCAAAACCACCGGACGTTTTTTCAATTGAACCACGGCAAAATCCTTTCAAAAAGTAAACGGCTCATCATAGGCGGATCATTTGCCCCGACAAGTGCGGACGGTTATGGCGACTATGAAATATGCGGTAATGACGCCAGTCGGCTTAAAGGCGGGCGGCGCATTTTTTGCCGCTTGGTTAAGACGGGGCGTGAAAATAATGGCCGGGTCCGACGCCGTATTGGGCTTTAAAGACACGGTGAAATTGGGGATAGCTGCCGAATCCCGCCCGCAATGCCGCCGCCAGCAGGTTGCTGGGCGCTTTGCCGGCGGTCTGTTCCAGCAATCGTTGCAGGCAAAGCTGCTGGCGATATTTCACCAGCGATATTCCGGTCTGTTGTTTAAATAGACGACTCAGCCGCGAAGGGCTAAGCCCGCAGCGCTTGGCCAGCACCGAGAGCTTGCCGGGGTCAAGCTCCTGGCGCAGCAGCCGCGCGCAGCGGCCCACCGCCGGATGCACCGGCGGCGCGGCGGCGGCCGCCGAGCCGGCCAAATGCTCATTCCAGCAGCGCAACAGCGCATAACCCAAAGCCGCGTTGCGCCAGTCCAATCCGCCGTCAGTTTCCCCATGCGACATCTGGCGGAACATGCGGTCTAAATCATCCGCCCTGGCCTGGCTGATGCGGCTGGCCAAAACCGCGGGATTGCCGCTGGAGCGGAGCGGCGCATGGCGCGGCAATTTGCACAACCGGCTCAGCAATCGCTGCTTGAGAACGACAATCCACATGAAAAAGTCTGGCGACTCATCCATCAGCAAATGGACCTGATCGGGAAAAAGCCAGATGAGCGTACCGCCAAAGAGCGGGTGGGCCGAGCCGTCGATCAAATAGCGGGCGCTACCAGAACATACCAGGTTCAATTCCAGTTCCGCGTGCTGGTGCGACTGGCGCGGGGCGGCGGAGGTGGCGTGCGGCCAGATGGCTCCGTCGGCGTCGGGTTCTAGTTGCAAGGTTTCCCACATGGCGACAAAATATGATAACCGCCGCGATGAAAGATGAGTAGAGCCGGCGAGACGGGATAGGAATAATCTCAAGCCGGAAATAGGTCCGGCGGAACGAGGATCATTTATGAGTCAGCTTGTCGCCGAAGCGATTGTCAACGAAAGCCACATTGAGCAATTTCATCGGGAGGGATATTTTTTGCTCCCCAGCGTTGTGCCCCCGGAGCATTTGCAGCTCATGCGCGATGAGTGCCAGTTTTTCATCGACCGCGCCGACCACGAGATGGACGCGGCCAAAACCGATGTAATTGGCCTCAATCACCGTGGCAAGCGCTATTTTGTGTATGACTGCGTGCAACAGCGCCAGACTTTGCGCCGCTTTGTTTTTTCGCCGCTGATGGCGCAAATTTGCCAGGCCACGTTGGGGAATAACGCCTACCTGTTTTGGAACCAGTACGTGGTCAAGTGCGCTGACAAGGGCATGAAATTCTCCTGGCATCAGGACAGCGGCTACGTCCACCCCAATCATGCGCCGTATCTGACCTGCTGGATTACGCTGGATGATGTGAGCGAGGCCAATGGAACGGTGTACCTGCTCCCCTATTCGCGCAGCGGCATCCGCACCTGGGTCAAGCACGTGCCGGACCCGGTGAGCAATGACATGGTGGGATATTTTGGCTCTGATCGCGGAATTCCCGTGATAGCCCCCGCCGGGAGCATCGCCTGTTTTTCCAGCCTTTTATTTCATAGCAGCGGTGCCAACACCACTGCGGCCATGCGCAGAATCTTTCTAGCCCAGTACTCCTCGGAGGTGATCATGACCGAGGACGGTACCAAACCCTGGGGCGCCAGCGAACAGTTTTTACGCCAGGGAGCGATTGTCGCCTCCCCGGCGGCATCCTGAGCAAAGAAACGTATATGACAGATTCCGTGCAACAGCGCATCGAGTGGTGGACCGATTTCATGCTGAACCGACCCGCTGCGCCGCTCATGCTCTTCGTCATAGTGATTTATTGCGCACAATTTTACCCTTGAATACCGGGCGCGGTCGTACTACCCGCGGCGACCTGGGCCACCCGCCGCATTCGGGCGGTTCGCTTGGCCTCTTCCCAAGGGAATCGCCGAGGCGTTTGCCGCGGCTGGGGCGGCGTGCCGAAGACCATGATATAGGCGCGCCGAGGCTGATCGGTGCGATTGGGGCCAGCGTAATGGAGTGTGCGCGAGTCATGGATGGTGCAGCCGCCGGCGGGAATCGGGCAGGCCACCGCGGCCGACACATCCGCCTGATCCACTTCCAAGCCGTGTACGCGCGGGTCGTGGCCGATGCTATGGTGCGGCAGTACCTCCAAACGCTGGCTGGCGGGTACGAAATGCATGCAGCCGTTGGCGATCGTAGCCGGTTGCAACGGCATCCAGATGCTCAGCGATTGATAATCCAGCTCAGGATTCCAGTAAGCCTCGTCCTGGTGCCAAGGGGTATCGGCACCGTGAAATGCCGGCTTGAGAATGGCGTGGTCGCCGTTTGATTGGGCCGACGGACCAAGCAGTTGCCGGGCCACGGCCAATGCATTGGCGCGAAAAAGGGCGTCATTTAATTCCGGGGCATATTTGGGCGGATGAAGGATCTGCGGCAGGACGGCGGTTTTGCCTTCCTCGTCCGTGCCGCCCAGGTCAAATTGCTGGCCCTCCGCGCGGCCGGCGCGGCTGGCAAAGAGGCGATCATAAATGGCCCGGGTGCTTTGGATTTCCTGGGGATCGGTCAACCGGGGTAAGGTCAAGTAGCCGTTTTCACGGTAAAAAGCGATCTGCGCGGCTGTCAATTCAATGGTTGGTTGCATAGTTCATTCCTTTGATAAAACCATAGGCCCCAGACGCAGCGCACGTCGTTTGACAACATCGACAGGACGATTTCATACATCCAAATTGGGCCAGCCTGGCCGCCGAACAAGCCTTACATGCCGGTGGGATCAATTGCGGATGGGATCAATCTTTTTTCGCCGCCGTGCGTATGATAAGGATCATGGATGACCGGCTAACCCAACTCGCTGAAAAGGCCAGGCACCTGCCCAAATCGCCGGGCGTGTACCTGATGAAAGATGATAAGGGTCTGGTCATCTATATTGGAAAAAGCGCTTCTCTGCGCGACCGGGTAACCAGCTATTTTCTTCCCTCGACCAAATTGGACAGCAAGAAAGCGGGCCTGCGCCGCGAGGTGTGCGATTTTGACATATTGCAGACGGAAACCGAGGTCGAGGCGCTGCTGGCGGAGAATCGGCTGATCAAGGACATACAGCCGCGCTACAACGCGCGGCTGCTGGATGACAAGACTTTTCCTTATTTGATGATCACCACCGACGAGGAATTCCCCGGCGTGTATCTGACTCGCCAGCCGCGGGCAAATGGGGTCAAGCTCTATGGGCCGTTTACCAGCGTCGGGCAGCTCAAAGAGGCGGTAACGCATCTGCAAAAGGCCTTCAAGTTCCGCACCTGTCATTTGGATATTCGCCAGGATGATGCCCGGCGGCGATTTTTCCGTCCTTGCCTGCTCTACCCGATCAAACAATGCACGGCTCCCTGCGCCGCTAAAATAGATCCGGCCACCTACCGGCAGGATATCAACCGGCTGATTCGTTTCCTTGATGGCGAGCGCGTCGGCGTGCTGGAGCAGATGCAACGGGAGATGCGTCAGGCAGCGCAGGAACAGCAATACGAGCGTGCGGCAAGGCTGCGCGATCAGCTCAAGGCTTTGCAAGCGCTGGGGCAGCGCGCCGCCGGCGGCGATCAGCAATTCTGGCAGCCTGAGGCGTTTGTCACCAATCCGCGCGACAGCGTGGAAACATTACGGGAAGCCTTGGAACTCACCGAGCCGCCGCGGATCATCGAGGCCATTGATATCGCCCATCTGCAAGGGGAAGGCATGGTCGGCAGTAAAGTCTGTTTCATCGACGGTGTGCCCTTTAAGGCGGGGTATCGGCGATACAAAATCAAACATGACCAGGGCAACAACGACTACTTATCCATTCAGGAAGTGGTAACGCGGCGCTATCGCGATGCCGGTCAGAACCATGAGTTGTATCCCGATATTATTCTCATCGACGGCGGTCTGGGACAATTGCACGCGGCTATGGCCGCGTTTACGGATATGCAGGTCAAACCGCCGCTGGTCCTCTCGCTGGCGAAAAAGGAAGAACTGGTTTACACCCAGGCCCGCGCCGAGCCGTTGCGGCTGGCGCGCAATCACGCGGGATTGCGTTTACTGCAATACTGCCGCGACGAAGCGCATCGCTTCGCCCAGCATTATCACCACATCCTGCGGCATAAACAGCAATTGGGCGACTTGCGCTAGCCAAGCGGGCCGGGCGTTTTGCGCCGCTCGATTGGCCATAGACCCTGCTGGACCCGCAAAACCCGCTGGCGGTTAAGTCGCTTCATGGACAGTTCATTCGGCCATTGGTGCGGGGTGCCCGGAAGATACCGACTTCTCGGCGATTTCCTTTTGGCAACGGGCGATAAAATCGACCAATGCCGCGGCGCCCTGGTCGCCGGCGGTACGGTGGCGCACCGCCACGTTGGCTGCGCCGGCTTCTTTTTCGCCTAGAACCAGCATGTAGGGAATCTTATCCAATGTCGCCTGGCGAATTTTCGCGCCGATTTTTTCGGCCCCGAAATGCCCCTCGACGCGCAAGTCGGCCTTTTGCAATTCCGCCAGAACCGTTTGCGCATACGCCTCACTCTTTTCAGACACGTTCAGTACCGCCACCTGAACCGGCGCCAGCCAGAGCGGAAAAGCGCCGGCGAAATGTTCGATGAGCACGCCGATAAAGCGTTCCATGCTGCCGAAGGGCGCCCGGTGAATCATCACCGGTCGATGGGGCTGGTTGTCAGCGCCGACATAGGACAGATCAAATCTCTCAGGCAGTTGGTAATCGACCTGCACCGTGCCAAGCTGCCACTCGCGACCAATGACATCTTTGATGACAAAGTCGATCTTCGGGCCATAAAATGCCGCCTCGCCATGCTCGACGGTATAGCTGACTCCCAACGCCTCGGCGGCGGACTTGCACGCGGCTTCGGCTTTGTCCCATTGCCGCGGCTGGCCCACGTACTTGGCCGAGTCGGGATCGCGCAGGCCCACACGCACGCGGTACTGCGTCATGCCCAAGGTGGAGAGAATGATCTTGACCAGTTCCAGGCAGCCTTGAATTTCGCCGGCCACCTGCTCTTCGGTGCAAAACAGGTGCGCATCATCCTGGGTAAAGCCGCGCACGCGGGTCATCCCGCCTAGCTCACCGCTTTTTTCCCAGCGATAGACAGTTCCAAATTCCGCCAGGCGCACCGGCATTTCGCGGTAGCTGCGCTGCTCGGATGCGAAAATGCGAATGTGATGCGGGCAGTTCATCGGCTTGAGCAGATAACCCTCGATTTCGCCGGCGGCCAGGCGATTGGCCAGTTCCGAACAACTGGTTCCCTCCTTGGCTAGCGCATCAATTTGATCCCGATCAATCAGCGGAGGAAATTGCGCTTCACGGTAATACGGAAAATGCCCGCTGGTTTTGTAAAGATCCAGCCGGCCGATGTGTGGTGTGAAGACTTGGCTGTATCCCTGGCGGCGCAAATGCTCGGCGATGAAGTTTTGCAATTCCTGGCGAATGATCGCCCCTTTGGGCTTCCACAGCACCAGCCCCTGGCCCACTTTTTCATCGATAACGAAGAGGCCCAGTTGCGGCCCCAGCACGCGATGGTCGCGCTTTTTGGCCTCTTCCAATTGCTTGAGGTGGGCCTCAAGCTGCTTGGGATCAAAAAAGGCGGTGCCATAAATGCGGGTAAGCTGCTGACGCTTGGCGTCGCCGCGCCAGTAGGCTCCAGCCAGGGTTAATAGCTTGAAAGCCTTGATTTTCCCGGTGTGCGGCAGATGCGGACCGCGACACAAATCCACAAATTCCCCCTGGCGATAGAGACTGACTGATTTTCCCCCGCCCTGTTGCAGTTCGTCGATGATCTCATCTTTGAAAGTCTGATTTTCGCCGCGCAAGGCCGCTTTGGCGCTATCCGGCTCCACATCCTGGCGTCCAAAAGGCAGTTGTTCGGCGATGATTTTACGCATCTCGGCTTCCACCTTGGGAAGCTCGTCGGCGGCAAATCCGCCGGGAATGACCACATCGTAATAAAAGCCGTTATCCACTACCGGGCCAATGGTGTATTGCACCTCGCGGCCGTACAAACGCCTCAGCGCCTGGGCCATAACATGAGCGGTGCTATGACGCAGGACGAAGAGCGCTTCGGGGTCGCGCTCGGTGAGAATGCTTACCCGGCGGCTGCCGCTTAAGGGCGTGGACAGGTCCACGAGTTTGTCATCCACCTTGGCGGCGATGGCCGCCGCGGCCAGCCGCGGACCAATTGACTCGGCCAGTTGCAACACCGACTGACCGTCGGGAATTTCCTTAATACTGCCATCGGGCAACTGAATTGAAGCCATTACCGCACGCTCCCAACTGATTTTGTGTAAAATCGTATTATGTTCACAAGGCGCATGTGTTTCAAGACTTTTAACAATGATTTCGCGCCCGGTTTATTGGCATCGCCGCGCCCGGCAACTATAATCATCGCTTTCATGGAAGAGCAGGTATCCCCGTGAGTTCATCATCCCCACTTGCTGATCGTCTTAAAAATGTGCGCGAACGTATTGCCCAGGCGGCGCATAAAGCGCATCGCGATCCGGCTGAGATCATGCTGGTGGCTGTTACTAAAAATGCTGCCCCGGAGCAGGTGCGGGAAATATTGTCGCTGGGGGTTACCGATCTGGGTGAGAGTCGTGTGCCCAATCTGATCCAGCGCGCCGGACAGTTTCAGGAATTTTTGACCCGCCGCGCCGGCGTCGGCGGCGCGGCGTCCTCCGCGCTCACCCCCCCGCATAAAATTCGCTGGCACATGATGGGCCATCTGCAGCGCAACAAGGTCAAGCCGCTTTTGCCTATGGTCAGCATCATCCACAGCCTCGACAGCCTGCGCCTGGCCGAGGAAATCGAGGCCCATAGCGCCAAATTGGAGCGGCGCATTCCCGTGTTGCTGCAAATCAACGCCGCCGAGGAATCGCAGAAGTTCGGTGTGGCCGTCGGTGCGGCCATTCATTTGGCCGAGCAGATCGATACCATGCCCAAATTGCAACTATACGGCGTGATGACCATGGGGCCGCTCAACCAGCCGCCGGCGGTGGTGCAGGCCGTCTTTGCCCGCGTGCGGGAGATTTTTGAGGAGATGCGCTGGCACAAGATCGGCGGCTCATCGCTGCGGCATCTGAGCATGGGCATGAGCGACGATTTTGAACTGGCCATTGCCGAAGGAGCAACCATGGTGCGTGTGGGCAGCGCCCTTTTTGGCGGCGCGGGCTTAGACCACGACCAGGAAGCGTCCGCCTAAATAAGCTGTTATTCTTCACCCTTAACCTAATTTTCCCATGATGCAAAATGATGTATCTATTGCGTCTTATTCTTTTCATGGGTTGATCGCCGCCGGGCAAATGAACGTTTTTGGGTATCTGGAAAGCTGTCGATATCGCTATCACCTGAATACCGCGGACATCTGGAACGGCCTTTTGGGCAGCGATCCTAAAACCTACCTGCAGGACGGCTTCATCGCGGCGGTGGCTTCGGGCCTGCGCCAGCGCGATTTGTACCTGGCCAACTACCACGCCGACGACTGCCATGTATGGGAAGCCGACGCCGAGCAGCGGGCGGCGCATGAGCTTTTAGCCCTGGCGCATTTGCGCGCCGCGGCGGCGATGGGCGCAAAAATACGGCATTGCCAATACCTATCCTAATCTGCACGAAATGCTCAAGCGGGATGACTTGGACGCGGTAATGTATGCTTGCATACTAATCTGCATCCCACCGCCACCATTGAAATCCTGCGCTACTGGCGGCATTGCTTATGGATTGCGGCGTTGTTGGGACAAACCAAGCTATTACCGACGGCGCAGATCGCGCTGCAAACCATGCTGGTCAGCCAGGGCATTTATCTTTCCGGCAAATTGGGCCGGGCAGTCAGCGCCCAGGAAGTGCATGAACATTCGGTCTCCAGCGCAGTTCCCGTGTGATAGGTGCTATGATCCGCCATGAGCTTGATCCAAGACATTCTGGAATTTAACGGCGAGTTTGTGCGCTCGCGTCAATACGAGGCGTATCGCACCGACCGATTCCCCAACAAAAAGCTGGTAATCCTCTCCTGCATGGATACGCGGCTGGTGGAACTGCTGCCGCGGGCCATGAACTTGCGCAATGGCGATGTGAAGGTAATAAAAAACGCCGGGGCGATCGTTTCCCATCCGTTTGGGAGCGTGATGCGCAGCATTTTGGTCGCGGTTTATGAACTGGGCGCAACCGAAGTGGCGGTGATCGGCCACCACGGCTGCGGAATGGCGCAGTTGCAAGCCCGGCAGGTTTTGGACAAGGCCCTGGCCCGCGGGGTCAGTCCCCAGACCCTCGAAACCTTGGAAACCGCCGGCGTGGACCTGCATCAGTTTCTCAGCGGTTTTTCCACCGTCGAGGCGGCGGTTCAGCAGAGCGTGCGGCTGGTCAAGGCCCACCCCCTGCTGCCGCGCGATGTGTTTGTTCATGGCATGGTGGTGGACCCGGAAACCGGAGCGTTGCAGTGGCTGATCAACGGCTACGAGGCTGACTGCGGACAGGAAGCGTCGCTGGCCCAACCGACGCTTTAATCGGCGCATAATCTTAGGATATGGCGGCTGGTTTGTGGTATAATCAGGCGTATGCCGGCAGTCCCGACAGACAATTCGCTGGTCGCCTTGCAGCGTGTCATGCGCGAGGTGGCGGTCTATCCGCCACAGGCGTACGAATTTGTGCGCCAGGGACTTTCCTTTAGCGTGTGTCAGAAATATCCCGGTGCCGGCGAAGGCGTGCTTGCCACCGCCAGCGACAGCCCGCCGGTGGAAAAAATCCCCGCCCGGCATGTCAGCGGACCGGAGTTATGTCATGGATTAAAATTGCTGGCGCAACAGCGATGGGGAAGGCTGGCCCGCTGCGTGCTGGCGAGGTGGAATATCACCTGCACCTACGATTTTGGCCGCATTATCTACGCCTTGATCGATGGGGGTCTGCTTCGCAAAAACGAGGGGGATTGCATCGAAGATTTCCGCAATGTCTATGATTTTGCCCGCGTTTTTGAATTGGATTATCAACTGACCTGCGAGGGACTATGAAGCCCGCGCCCGCCGCGGGGGCGCTGAGGCGCAGGCCTCGACTGTTTATTGCATTTCTATGCCTTTTTTTCCTGTGGATGGGCTTTTTGCTGTGGCTCTATTTTCACTATGTCCGACCGTTATAATCCGGCTGATGGGTACGACCACCCTTACGCTCCAAACTTAGTCTCCGCTGCCCGAGCGGCTGGTTTGGATGGATCGCCTGTCCACCTGCTGGCGCAGTTGCGCCGCGACATCATCCGGTAAATTCGTGAAAAATTGCAGCCCGGTTGCCTGCTCGATGCGCGCGGGGCTGGTGCGAAATTGCGCCCAGTTTTCTCCCACCGCATCATTGTCATTGGGCATCCAAACACTGATGACCCGCGTTTTGGCGGTGATATTGCCCAGCTCGTCAGCCGCGTCTCCGCCGGCGACATCCACAACGATCTTCCAGCAATCCGACGGCACCGCCACCCGATGCCCACCTTTGCCGATAAGCTCCTTTTTACCGGCGCTGCCCTGGCCGCCCTGGCCATGCGGGCCGGCGATGATGTACAACCTGTGCTTTCGCCGCACCAGTGCGCGGCAATAGTCCTCCAGATTGGCCCACGCTTTTTGGTTCACATTGGGCGCTTGGGCAAAGATATTGGTCATGACAAATGTGGCGTCGCTCATGGCTTGGTTGGCGGCCCGATCGCTATGAGGACACAAGTGCCCGCGGTCAAAGCCACTGGAGGAATAATCCTGATGCGCGATGCGCTGCAAGGTTCGTGGCAGATCGGTGTCGGTATCGAATAACTGCTTGCGCGGCGCGTTTCCCAGGTCGGCCGCCGTGAGTTTCCAACTCACCCAATTGGGCCGGCCCATGTCGCTGTTGTAGGAAAGCACAAAATACTTTTTGTCCAGCAGGTAATTGTTGCCCTTGGCTGGGTCGGCCGAAGCGCCGGAGGGATTGCCCAGCAGCATATTGACGCCAAGCCAAACCGGCTGCGAGGCCGCCGGTACGCCTGCGGACGGCGGGCTGATATGGCGGCGCTGCCAGTACAGGTAAGCGCCGATCGCCAGCACGACAATCAGAACCAGCCAGGGCATCGCGCGCGGGAGCGAATTGTTACGCCGGCGTACCTGGGCCATCGGCAACTCCTTATGGGCAATAGTCGCGATTAATGCTCGGCATTGAGCGCGTGTTGAAGAAAACCAAAGCCCTTATCGCCGATGCGGTGGCGACCGTCAAAATAATCGCTGCGCAGTTGGTCCGCCGCCTCAAGCGTTTGCCAGCAGCGTTTGGCGAGGTTGACCGCTTGGCGTACATCCTCGATCGGGAAAATATCATCATGCGTGCCGTTTTCCACCAGCAGCGGCCGGGGCGCGATTAGCCCGGCGATGTCATGCAGTTCGCCTAATTGCAATAATCCAGGCACAAAATTGCAGGTGCAATGCTGCAAACTCAAAATACTTTTTCGCCAGTCGCAAAAATAGCCGCTGATCACCGCGGCGGCGATGCGCTGGTCCAGGGCGGCGGTAAAAAACGCCAGCATCCCCCCGCCACTGATGCCCATCACCCCCACTTTTTGCACGCCCGGCAATGTCAAAGCGTAGTCGATGCAGGCTCTGGCGTCGGCCACACGCAAAGCCACAACGCTGGTCCCAAGCATCATGGCGAAAGTAGCGGCGTTGTGGCAGGTCGTTGGCGCAGGCACGCGCGTATAACGATGCTCACGCTCGCCGAAGCAGGCGATTTCCGGCGCGATCACCGTTAAGCCCTGGCGGGCCAATTCGCAGGCAAAATCGCGATGATATCCGTCGGCCAGCGTTCGCCGCGAACCGTCCTCCCATAGCCCCACGATATCCTTGACGCCATAGCCGTGCCCATGCAGCGCCAGCACGCACCCGCCGCCCTCGCATGGCTTGGCAGGCGTCAGAACGTAAGCCGGGAAGGATGTCTCGGGCGATACCTTGAAGATGACCCGGGCGCGGGTGAACTGGCCGCAATCTTCCTTAGATTCCATGCGCACTTGCGGCATGGGAAAACGCTTCTCCACCACGCCCAGGCAACGTTGCAAGCGCCGGCGGGTGGTACTTTGCCACCGCCGCGCTTCGGCGGGCGTTTTGGCGTCAAACGCGCAGCTTGGCTTGATCTTGCCGGCCAGCGCTTCCAAGGTATGAATTGGATCGAAAGACGCGGGAATTTTCGCAATCATTTCGCCAGTGTAGCGGCTACTGACGATGCAACACAAGCACGTATAGAAGCACCGCCACCGCGTGCAGCAGTGTGGCCAAAGCGATTTTTCCCAACAACTGGCGGGCCGATATGGATAAGGCGGCAAAGGGAGCGTTAATCCACTCCAAGGGTCGCAACCACCAGGGCAAAGCGGCCCCTTGCCATGGTTGCTCCAGCGCTGCCTCGGCAGGGCCGTCAGCGCCTAGGATACCGGCCGACTCCGCCGACGATACGCCAGCCACATTTTCCAGCGCGGGCAAAGGAAGCGATTGGACTTCGCAAAGGTCAGGCATCTCCAGCGCCGGCAGCGCGATAGCTGGCGCGTCGGCGGTCTCGGGTGCGGGAGCGGCAAAATGGGCGCTGTCCACCGCGCCGGCGGCTGGATCATTGGTTGTCAATGCGGCAAACAGATCGTCCAACTGCGCGTTTAACTGGTCCACCGCCGCCGCGGGGTCTTGGTATACTTGGGCCAGCAATGGATCAACCTCGACATCTGACGCGGCGACTTGGGGCGGTGTGGCTGGATCGGATAGAGCGGGCTTGGCGGTTACAGGCTGTGCGGTTGGTACGGCCGGAGCGGGGACGACGGGCGCCGGGCGCTGCACCTCGGCATCGGCCAACAGGCGATCAATCTCGTCGCCGGCCAGTTGCGACAACAATTCATCGGTGTCCGGCGCGGCGGCGGTGGTACTGGAAGTTGGGGGCCGTGTCTTCTGGCCCATGAACACTCCTTTGGCTCTATCCGGTCAATGTCCGATAACACCGCGTCATCGGCCCGGCGTATCCATTTCCCTTATCGGATGATTCACCGCCCCTGATAACTCCTTGAGCCAAAACGTATGACAGGTTTCGCCGCGGCGCGGCACTTTTGCCCCCATCAGCATCCAACCCAGGCAGTTGCGGGAAACTGGGGATATAGGATTCGAACCTATACAAGCAGATCCAGAGTCTGCTGTGCTACCGTTACACCAATCCCCATGCGCTGGACGCATCATAACATCCGTCGCTGGCGAATCAACCGCACGGCTGCAACGTGGGTCATTGCGGTTTGCCCGGCTGTGTGCCGGATAAAATTGCCGGCCAAAGCTATTGAAGGTCGAGCCGGTTTCGTGGAGCATCAGCTTGGCCGCTATTTTCGCAAGAGTGATAGTCATGATCGAGCTTCGTTTGCTGTCCGACCCGACCGTCAGTTACGCCTCGCACCAGAACCATGTGCCGGTGATCAGGGAACTAACGCTTACCAATGCCGGCGATGCGGATTTGCATCTGGTGGAAGTGTGCATCAGCGCCGAACCGGCCTTCGCCGAGCCGTATACCCTTCGCCTGGAGCAATTGGTGGCCGGCGAAGTGCGAACGGTTGACGTGATTAAGCTGGCATTGTCGCACACTTTTCTGGCGAACTTGAGCGAAACGGTGCGGGGGTGCCTGCGGGTTGAGGCGCTGGTGGATAATGCCCCCGTCGGTTCATGCAAGGAGGCGATAGATGTGCTGGCCTATGACCAGTGGTCCGGCACGCGCTCCTGTGCGGAATTGCTGGCCGCGTTTTGTATGCCTAATGCGCCGGAAATTGATTCGCTGCTGCACGGGGCCGCCGAGCTTTTGGCCGCTGCCGATACCGCATTAAATGGCTATCAATCCAAGAATCGACAAATCGTATGGAGTCAGCTTGCGGCGATCTGGGCGGTGCTGGGCGACGCGAACATTTTGTACAGCATGCCGCCGGCGTCGTTTGATTCCAATGGTCAAAAGATTCGCACCGCCGATCGCATCTTGAGCGGCAAACTGGCCACATGCCTTGACCTGGTGATGCTACTGGCATCCTGCATGGAACAGGCGGGTTTGAATCCGGTGATTTTGCTAAAGCGTGGACACGCTTGGCTGGGATGCTGGCTGATCAACACCCTGTTGCCCACAGCGTTGGTGGATGATGCGCAGGCGATTCGCAAATATATTGATTGTGGCGAAATGCTCGCGCTGGAGACCACGCTACTAACCCAAAGACCCGCCCTGGGGTTGGCTATGGCGGCCAAAAGCGGCCGGGAACTGCTGGAAAGTACCGAGGATTTTACTTTCGCTCTGGATATCAAACGCGCGCGGATGGAGCAGGTCTTACCGCTGCCGGCGCGCAATCAAGCGGCCACCCCGCAACCGCTGGCGCCATCAGCCACGCCCGCGGCCCTGGAGCCGCCGCCCAATTTGCCGCCACTAACCGGCCAAAGCGTTACCTTGGACGAGGATGCCACCGACCCCACCCCCGCTGGACGTTTGGCGCGATGGAAAGCCAAGTTAGTGGATTTGACCCTCCGCAATCGCATGCTCAACTGCCGGCAAACCAAGACGCTTCTGGCAGTGAAGGTGCCTGATCTGGGGTTAATGGAGGATGCCTTGGCTCGGGGCGACGGCTGGCAGTTTCGGCCCTTGCCGGCCTTGATGAGCGGCCAACGCACGAGCCTGGATTCCCAGTACCGATTTGCGCCGGAGGCGATTGGTTCGCTGGCGCTGGAAGCGATGCGGCGCGGTGAGTTGCAGACGCTGGTGGACGCCACCATGCTGCAAACGCAGTTGCGCGAGATTTATAATGTCAGCCGGCTGGCCATGCAGGAAGGGGGTGCCAACACGCTGTTTTTGGCCATGGGATTTTTGGAATGGGTGGATGACCCGCGCGCGGAAAAATCATATCGCGCCCCCCTGCTGCTGATACCTGTGAGCCTGACGCGAAAGAGTGTGCGCGAAGGGTATGTCATGCGGCGACAGGATGAGGAAACCATTGTCAATCCCACTTTGCTGGAATTGCTGCGCCAGCAATTTGCAATGGAAGTGGGAGCCTTGCAAAGTTTGCCCGGCGACGATAGCGGCGTGGACGTGCGGCGGGTTTTGTCAATCGTGCGCGATCTGGTCAAGCCGCTGAGCCGCTGGGAAGTACACGAAGATGCGGCGCTGGGCATCTTTTCCTTTACCAAGTTTTTGATGTGGAAGGATCTGCAGGATCGGCCCGATGCCTTGCGACAAAACAACGTCGTGGGGCATCTGATTGATGGCACCACCGGCCAATTCGGCGATGCCCAAACCCTCGGCCGCCGCGATGACCTGGACCTGCGGCACGCGCCCGATACCCTGCTCACTCCTCTGCTGGCCGACTCCTCCCAACTCAACGCCGTCAGCCGGGTGGCCGAGGGTTACGATTTGGTGCTGGAAGGTCCGCCGGGCACCGGCAAATCCCAAACCATCGCCAATTTAATTTGCCACGGGTTGGGGCTGGGCAAAAGGATTTTGTTTGTCTCGGAAAAAATGGCCGCCCTGGAAGTGGTGCAGCGGCGCTTGGAAAAACTGGGCCTGGGACCGGCCTGTTTGGAAGTTCACTCCTCCAAGGCCCGAAAAATACAGGTTCTGGAGCAGTTTCAGCAGGCCATGAAAGCACAGACGGCGCATTCGGTGCAACACTGGCAAACCCGCGCTGCGCGACTCAATGAACTGCGCCAGCAATTGAACGCCTTGGCGCACGCGCTGCATCAAATGCATGGCAACGGCCTGACCGTACGTCAGGCGATCGACACGGCCATCGGCCTGGCCGATGCCCCGACGGCAAATCTGCCATGGCAAAACGCCGAGCAGCACGATGCCGCGCAGTTGGAAGCCCTCCGGCAACTCGTGGGCGATGCCGGTCAAAGCCTGCTGGGATTGCATCCGTTGCATCACCATCCCCTGGAAGCCATGCGGCAATCGCAGTGGAGTTTTCAATGGGAAGACCAGATGCGGGAAGCACTGGAAGCGCTTGGCGAGGCGGCTAAGGTACTTGCTGCGCAGTGGGCCGGGGTGTGTCAGATGATGGCCTTACCCCCCAAGCCGGTCGCGGCCGTATTGGAAACATTTGCCCAAGCCGCGCTGCTGCTGCGGGAAGCGCAAACCAAACCACGGGGACTGGTGCAAAGTCTGGGCGACGCCGCGGTTATAACCAAGCTACCGCGTTTGCATGAACACGGGTCGCTACGCGCCCAACAGTGGCTGGCTTTGGAAAAATCATTTTTGCCCGAACTGGCGTCATTGAACGGTCAAGAATTACTGCGGCAGTGGCAAAAGACTGAAAACGCATTTGGGCTGTTGAAATGGTGGCGGCGGCGCGGCCTGCGGCGGCAAGTGCGGCCTTATACGCGCGGCAACGTACTGCCGGCAACGCACGCCATGCCCTCGATTCTGCAAGCAGTCGGCGTACTGAATCAACATGATGCGGAACTTGCGGCAATGGGCGATGCGGCCCAGCAGTGGTTTGCTGAGGGGTATGACCAAACCGCAACGGACTGGAACAAAATTCATGACGCCAATGACTGGATGCAAAAGCTCCACGTGGCGTTGGCGCGTTTGGCCGAAAAGTGCTCGGCGGGCAACCCGCGGCAACAAGTGGAAGATTGGCTTAAGCATTGGGCGACCACTTGCGCCTCAATTGATCAGTACACCATGCTGCGCGACTGGCTGGCGGCTTGGAACAACTTGGTTGAAAAACGTCGGCGTGTCGGTGAACTGGCTGATCATACTGAGATGCTTCAAGGCGATGGCCAAGCGCCCCAGGGATCGGGTCGGGAAGATGAAATGGCGCGGCTGATGCAATTATCTGCGCAGTGGCTGGGGGCGCGCAGACAGTGGCGCACCTGGTGCCGCTGGCAAAGCTGCCGAAGGGGGTTGCGTGACGCCCAGCTTGACACGGTGATCGCACAAATTGAGCAAGGGGACATGCCGCCAGATCAGTTGCCCCGATGGTTTGAACAATCGTATCAATTGTGGTGGCTTAAAAAGATCATTGACAGCCAACCGGTATTACGCGATTTCTCCGCGGCGAGGCACGATGCGCTCATTCAGGAATTTCGCCACGCCGATGAGGCGTTCCAGGAATTAACCCAGCGCTATGTGTGCGCGGAACTGGCCGCCAGGGCCGCCGGCGCGCTGGCCGACCCCAAGTTGAAATTGCAGGTGCAGCTATTGCAGCGGGAAATGGCCAAGCAGCGAGCGCATTTGCCGGTGCGGCGATTGCTGGCACAACTGCCCGACTTGCTGGGGCAGCTCAAGCCGTGCCTGCTCATGTCCCCTTTATCGGTATCACAATATCTCGACGCCCAACAGAGCCATTTCGACTGGGTGATTTTTGACGAGGCCTCGCAAATTCCAGTCTGGGACGCGGTCGGTGCCATCGCCCGCGGGCACCAAGTGCTGGTGGTGGGCGATCCCAAGCAGCTTCCACCCACACGGTTTTTCAATAGCGCTGATGAACAGGAGGAATTTGCCGATGATTCCGGCTTGCCGGGCAGCCTCACGGATTTGGAAAGTATCCTGGATGAGTGTATGGCCGCCGGGTTGCCTAAATTGTCCCTGCAATGGCATTATCGCAGCCGCCATGAGAGCCTGATCGCCTTCTCCAATGCCCGCTACTATGACCATCGACTGATGACATTTCCCTCGCCTTTTTCGCACGACGACGCCGTGCGCTGCGAACCGGTTCAGGGGATTTACCAGCGCGGCACCACCAAGACCAATCCCATGGAAGCCGGTCGGGTGATCGATCTGATCGAAAGCCACGCGGCCGATCCCAATCGCCGAACGCTGAGTTTGGGGGTGGTAACATTTAATCAGCCACAGCAGCAGTTGATCGAGGAAATGCTCGAAGAGCGTATGCGCCGTCAGCCGGAGCTGGAGCAGTGGGTCAGCTCCGATGCCGCCGAACCGCTGTTTATCAAGAATCTGGAAAATGTGCAGGGCGATGAGCGCGACATCATCCTTTTCAGCACCACTTTCGCAGCCGATCAAAATGGCAAGATGACCATGAATTTCGGCCCGCTGAATCAGCAAGGCGGCGAGCGCCGCTTGAATGTGGCCATCACCCGCGCCCGCCAGGGCGTGGTGGTGGTCAGCAGCTTGACGGCCGATCAGATCGACTTGTCGCGCACCCGCGCCCAGGGGGTGGCGGATTTGCGGGCCTACCTGGATTTCGCTCAGCGCGGGCCGGGGGTGTTGTCCTCCGCGGCGCAAGCGCCAGGCGAGCAAAGCCGTCAAGCTTTTGAGCGCGATGTTCTGCGTGTTCTAAACCAGCACGGTTTTACCGCCCATAGCGCGGTGGGCTGCGGAGAATATCGCATCGACATGGCCGTGCTGCACCCGCAGGATCCCCAGCGATATATTTTGGGCATCGAATGCGATGGGGCGGCGTATGAGCGACTTCCCACCGCGCGCGATCGCGATCGCTTGCGACAGGAGATTCTGACTCGCCTGGGCTGGAAACTGCATCGACTATGGGCCGCCGAGTGGTGGGCCGATAAAGAGGCACAGGCGGCTATTTTGTGCCAAGTGTTGAGCGCAGCGCTCGGGGCCGATGAGCCGAGGCCGCCGGTTGCCGCGCCCAGCGCTTAGCTTATTCAGCTCAGCCGCACCGGCACGCCGCGATCGTGCAGGTATTGCTTGACGGTGCCGATGCTGTGGGTGTTAAAATGGAAAATGCTCGCCGCCAGGGCCGCATCGGCATGGCCGGCGGTTAATACCTGGTAAATATGTTCCGGCGAACCCGCCCCGCCGCTGGCCACCACGGGGATACTGACTGCATCGCTCACTGCCGCGGTCATCTCCAGATCGTAACCGCTGGTGGTGCCGTCGGCGTTCATCACGTTCAGCACTATTTCACCGGCACCCATATCCTGGGCGCGGCGCACCCAGTCCATCACGCCGATGCCGCTGTTGACCCGCCCGCCATTGAGAAACACTTCCCAGTATTCCACGCCGTCGCGCTGAACTCGATTGGCATCCAGTCCCAGTACGGTGGCGCAGCGCCCGAACTTGGCGGCCACCTCTAAAATGAGCTGCGGATTTTTCACCGCGGCACTATTGAGCGAGACTTTTTCCGCTCCGGCCTGGATCAAGCGCGTGGCATCATCCAGCGTGCGGATGCCGCCGCCGACCGTCAGCGGCATAAAGACGGTGTCGGCAACCTGTCGCACCAGATCAGCCATGATCTGTCGGCCCTCGTGACTGGCTGTGATATCGTAAAAGACCAGTTCGTCGGCACCCTGGTCCTGGTAGCGCTGGGCCTGGGCCGCCGGATCCCCGGCGTCCACGTGGTCAAAGAATTTCACGCCTTTAACCACGCGGCCGCGGTCCACATCCAGACAAGGAATAATGCGCTTGCTGAGCATGATGAGACAAAAATTGCCCGTTGCGCGTCCGCGCCAGTGCGCGGGTCGGCAACGGGCAACTTGAAAAAAAAACGGGTGATCGACGGGGCTCGAACCCGCGACCCCAAGGACCACAACCTTGTGCTCTACCAACTGAGCTACGACCACCAACCGGGCGGATACTATGGCAGGAAAATTTCCCGCTGTCAATTGCCCCGCGCTATTACCGGCACTTGGCGCTAGGCGAATCCGCTTCCATGCGTATGATATCGCCCATGGCCGTGAAATGGATTATCAGCGATGTGGATGGATGCATCAGCCCGGAAGAATCGGTGGCGTGGGATTTTGAGGATTTTGCCCGCTTTGCCCGGTACGTGCGTGCGGGCAATCGCCAAATGGGGCAACTGGCACCCATGACCCTTTGCACCGGCAGGCCCCAGCCGTATGTCGAGGCGCTGATGAAAATACTGGATATCACCGCCCCGGCCATTTGCGAAAACGGCGCGGTGATCTATTCGCTGGCGGATAATCATGCCCGCTACGCTCCCGGCGTTACGGCCCAAAAGATTGCCGGCCTGCGGGCGGTGAGGCAATTCATCGAAAGTCATTTACTGGAGCGTTTCCCGTCGGCGCTGATTCAGTATGGCAAAGAGGCTCAGATATCCATCTACAGCCCCGACCCCTCCATATTTTCTGAGATGAAGCAGCAGATCGAGCATTTCATCAACAAGGCAAACGGCCCGCAACTGCTGATCAATGCGTCGCACGTCTATCTCAATATTTCCCTGCTGGGCGTGGATAAAGGCAGCACCCTCCGGCATTTGCTGGGGATGCTTCACATCAATAAATCGCAAGCCGCGGGCATCGGCGACACCGACGGCGATTTGCCATTGCGACAGAATGTGGGCTTTTTCGCCTGTCCGGCCAACGCGACCGCCGCCATCCGCCAGGCGGCCGATTACGTGTCGCCATATCCCAACTTGGCTGGGATGCTCGATATTCTGACGCGGCCGGAACTGCGCTGTTGCGATGCGGCGGCAACACACTCCGCTTGTGGCCAAGAAGGATGATAAACGGTAAATTGCCGCCTGGTGCAGCGGCGAGCAAGTACACAAAAGTTATTGGGAGTACGTATGTCCGGGCATAGTCATTGGGCAACAATCAAGCGGGCCAAAGGGGCAACCGACGCTAAACGCGGCAAAGTGTGGAGCAAGATCGCCAGGAAGATCATTATCGCGGCCAAAGGGGGTGGCGATCCGCGCGATAACCTGACGTTGCGCTACACCATTGACGAAGCCAAGGGCGTCAACATGCCGCGCGACACAATCGAAAAAGCTATTAAAAAAGGTACCGGCGAACTAGCCGGTGAAAACTACGAAGCGGCTTTATACGAAGCCTATGCTCCCGGCGGCGTGGCCCTGATGATTGAGGCCTTGACCAACAACCGCTCCCGCACCGCCCCGGAATTGCGCAGTATTTTGGAAAAGGGCGGCGGCAACCTGGGCACCAGCGGGTCGGTTGCCTTCCAGTTTAATAAGCAAGGCATTTTAGCGATCAAGGCCGAGGGGACCGACGAGGATGCGCTGATGGAAGCGGCGCTGGAGGCCGGCGCTGAGGATGTCATCAACGAAGGGGAAGTACTAGAGGTGTTGACCACGCCAACGGCGTATCACAAGGTTAAAGAAGCGCTGGAGGCCGCCCAATTCAGCATCGAAGCCAGCGAAATTACCTATGTGCCAACGGTATCGGTCGCGCTGGATGAAGAGCATGCCAATAAATTACTGAAATTGATCGACACGCTGGAAGACAGCGAGGATGTGCAGAGGGTGTCGCATAACGCGGAGTTGCCGCAGAGCGTGCAGGCCTGAGGGGCATGGAGTCTGCAATCAGCGACGGTGAAGGAGGCGCAATGTTACCGGAGCGATCCATATGTCCTCCTTTTCACAATATCTTGATCCGCAACTGGTGCAGCGGCTCAACAAGCTGCCGTTGACGGCGCGGAGCGTGGCCGAGGGCAACGCCGGCGGCCGTCATCGCGGCAAACTGCGCGGCAGCGGCATCGAATTTCACCAACATCGTTTTTATGTACCCGGCGATGAGCCGCGCCGTCTGGACTGGCGCGTTCTGGGCCGCACCGATCGCCCGTACATCAAGGAATACGATCAAGAGACGAATCTGCGCGGCGTGCTGCTGCTGGACGCCAGCGGCTCTATGGCCTACGGACGGCGACACGGACGCAAGATGGAATATGCCGCGCGACTGACGGCGGCGCTGGCGTATCTGATGCTGGGACAAAACGAATCGGTTGGCCTGGCAATCATGAATCAAAAGCTGGGCGACTACCTTTCGCCCAAAGGCGGCGGAGGGCAACTGGCCCGACTGATTGACCTTTTGCAGCGGACGCCGGCGCGGGGAACGGCCGATCCGCGACAAGCCCTGGGCGAACTGGCCGAACGTCTGGAACGCCGCTCTTTAGTGATTTTGATCAGCGATCTTTTGAGCGACGCCGATCAATGGCGCAGTGGGCTGGCGCATCTGCGGTACTATCGCCACGAGGTGATTTTGCTGCGCGTGCTGGACGATGACGAAATTGATTTCCCCTTTCAAAAATGGTCCCGATTTCAAGGCTTGGAGGCAGAGGGAACCAGCTTGTGCGATCCGACGGCGATGCGCCGTCAGTATCAAGCTGCGTTTGCGGCGCATCGCAAGCGTATAACCGAGTGTTGTACGCAACTGGATATCGAATGGCAGGATTTTCGCACTGGCCGGCCCCTGGCCGACTCGCTGTGCGAATTTTTAGCGCGGCGGGCGAAACAGGTGTAATCGGATTGTCGCGCGTCTGTGCGGCGAAGGAAATAACCGCATCATGTTTCTCAACTGGATCATGTTGGCCGGAATCGCCGGGGCGGGTGTGCCCTTGCTGCTGCATTTGCTGGCCCGGGCGCGCTACGAAAGCCGCGATTGGGGGGCGATGCTTTTTCTGGCCGGCAATTTGCCCCGTCAGCAGCAAAGCGCCAAACTTCGGCAAACCTTGCTCTTGCTGTTTCGGATGCTGCTGGTGGCGCTGTTGGCCATAGCCCTGGCTCGGCCCATCGCCGGCGCCAAAGTCGGCGTGCGCGGTCAGGTGGCGGCGGCGATTGTGCTGGACGGCTCGGCCACAATGGAATATGAGCAAAATGGAATCAGCCGCTTGGAACTGGCCCGATCCATGGCCGCTCGTATTTTGGCACAACTAGGCCGCGGGGACCAGGCGGCCTTGGTGGTCAGCGGCGGTGCCGATGGAGGCCAACCCGCGATGACCGACGACTTGCAAGCAGTCGCCACCGACTTGGCGCAAGTGCGCGCCGGCGGTGATTCACCGCCCCTTGCCCAAGCGCTGCATCGCGCCAAGGGCCTGCTGGATCAATCCGCCGCCGCGGGTCGTGAATTGTATATTCTGACCGATCGTGTGGCCCAGAAGTGGAGCGAAACGCTGCCGACGGACGCGGCCGCGCCCGCCGCCAAACCCGCATGGAGCGCATATCACCCGGTATGGATCGCCGTGGGCACAGAGCAGATGGATACGGCCGCGATCCAGTCGGTCAAGCTGCTGAATCCCCCCGCCATTGCCGGCCAGCCCATGGAAATTGAAGTGTCCCTGCGCAATGACGCCCCGCAAGCGCAAGGACCGCTGACACTGACCATCAGCCAGGATCAGCACGCGCTGTCCACCAGTCATGTTTCTCTTGTGCCTCGCGGCACCGCCATAGCGCGGGCATCGGTTACATTGAACCAGCCGGGCGCGGCGCTGCTTCCAGTAACTCTGGACGCCGCGGCGGTCGCCCAGGAAAACCAGGCGAATCTTGCGGTTGATGTGCTTAGCCCGCTGCGCGTACGCTTGATCAGCGGCGATGAGCGGATGGATGGCTTTGGCAAGGAATCGGCATTTTTCCACCTGGCGTTGTGCCCACGGCAAATGAACGGCCTGGAAGGCGGGGATATGGCGAATTTGACCATCGTGCCGGTGGAAAAATTCAATCCCTTTGATCTGGGCGACACACAAGTCTTAGTGTTAGCCAATGTGCCCAAATTATCCGCCGCTCAAAGCCGCGCGGGGGAACTTTTTGTACTGGGCGGCGGCGGATTGCTAGTCGCCCCCGGTAATCTCACACAAGCCAAGGCCCTCAATGCACAACTCGAGCGGCAAGGCGCTGGAATGTTGCCCGCGGCGCTGCAAGAGCCGACGCCACCGGACATTTCCAAGGCTACCAGCGTGCTGGGTATAGAACTGAATCATCCTCTTTTTGCCTTTGCCAGCGGGTTGAGCGATCCGCTTCCCGTCGCCACCATCGGTCGCTATTTTCCACTTACCGGCCTCCACGCCGACGCGCGGGTGCTGGCGACGCTGGGATCGGGCACGCCGCTGTTGGTGGAAGGAACCTGGGGCAAGGGTCGCGTGCTGCTGCTAAGTACGCCATTGGATGCCGACTGGAACGCCCTGCCGCTGAGCGGTTTCTATTTGCCCTTTGTGCAATCAATGGTGCGGTATCTGGCCGTGCCCAGCGAAGAGAGTCGCAACCCCATCATCGGTCAGCCCTTGCTGCTAATTGTACATGGCCCTTTGGATCAAAACCGAGCCACCATCACGCTGCCCGACGGCCGTCAGCGCGGCATTGCGTCCCTGGGCGGGCCTAACCTGTGGCAACTCCACTGGTCCAATACCAGTGAACCGGGCGTCTATCGTTTCAATTATCGCCAAAATGGCAATGAGCAAAGCATTCCGTTTGCCGTGCAACGCCGCCCAACGCCTACCGCCCGCGCCATGCTCACTGATGAAGAGATGACAAAGATAGCCGAGCAATTGGGCCTGAAACTTTTGTCGCGGCAGCCAGCGGATTTAGCGGGCGTGGTGGGGAAAACTCGCGGCGGCAATGAACTGTGGGAATGGGGTCTGCTGAGTGTGATAGCCTTAGGACTGGCCGAATTGTTGCTGGCGCAAAAATGGGGGAGCGGTGTATAGCTTGGCGTGGACGCAAAATCCGGCACTACTCGTCTGGCAGGCACCGGGACGTATCGGCTGGGTGGTGGCCTTGTGGGCAGCGGGCGCGGCGGTGGTGCTGTTTGCATATCGACGCCGCGCCGCTGCGCCTTGGCCGGCCGCCGTGGCCGCACTGATCGCGTTACGCCTCCTGGCTTTGACCATCTTGGCTCTGGCGCTGCTGAAGCCGGCGCTGGTCAGCCAGCGTGATCAATCCGCGCCGCGGCGGCTGGTGGTTTTGCTGGACCGCTCGGCGAGCATGGGGGTGCGCGACAGCGGGTTTGCTCCCTGGGAACGTGTGGCGCAACTGGCCCAGTTGCGCTTGTTGCCAGCGGATACGAACTGGCCCGATGTCGATGCCCAGCGGCAAAGTATCACAGAGGCCCAGCGGCAATCCAAACGCCTGGAACAGGCCCGGCGCGATTGGGACTATGCGAAGCTCAGCGGCCAAATGGAGCCAGCGGCCCATGAGCGCTATCAAACCATCTTGAATGAATTGCTCCAGACGCTCCAAGCGGTGGCGGCGGAGTCAGGTGTGGAACCCGCGACCGTCTCGGCGATCACCAATCTGCTCCCCGGCCCCGCCGCTGCGGAGGAAGATAAATGGTTGCGGCGGTTGGTGGAGGTTTTGCGCCAGGCCGAACAATCGCTCAGTGAACTGCGCCAGCGCCAAGGCATCCAGTTGTATAACAGCAACGCCCAGGTGAAAGCCGCCGCCGACGAATTGGCATCGCTTACTCGATTGCAACTGGCCTGGAAACTGCTCAAAGATCGTAATGGCATTATCGAGCGCTTGGGCTATGACTGGCAAATCCAAACGCTCTGTTTTGCCGATGTGCCGCCGCGGCTCGCTCCATCAACCTGTCCATCCACCGCGCCCATCGAGCAGCGGACGCACCTGGGCAAGGCTCTGCAAAGTTTACGCTCCGTTGATGAGCAGTCGCGTCCCGATGCTATTGTGTTGATAAGCGATGGGCGGGCCACCGGCGGCGCCCCTCCCAACGCCGACGCCAATGTGCCGATTCTCGCGCTCAATCCCGCTTCGTCGGTTCCTCCAGCAGACCTGGTGATGGGCCAGCCGCAAGCGCCTGTGGCGGCGCGCGTGGATCAGACCATCACTTTGCGCGTTGCCATCACCGGCTCGCAAATGGACGGGCATGATGTGCCGGTGGAATTATCCGACCAGGTTCTCAGCGCTACCCCGGCCACCGTGCCATCCACCGCACCAACCAGCCGTCCCTTAATGCAACAAAAAACCATCTCCGTGGCGGCGGGTCAAACCGCAACCATTGAGTTTCCCGTCAAAATGCTCGGGCAGGGATTGCATCATCTGCAATGCCGCGCGGCAACCCAGCCCGGCGAGGCCACTGGTCAAAACAACAGCACCGAAGCCTGGGTCAAAGTTACCAATCAAAAACTGCATGTAACGCTGCTGGGCGGCGGCGCGGGATGGGACTTTCAATATTTGCGCAATCTCCTGGCCCGCACTCCCTGGGTCGCCCTCAGTGAGCGGCTTGTGCCTGACGGGGCGAGCTTGCCCGATGATTGGGATGGACTCAAGCGATGCGATGTGCTGGTGCTGCACGATCTGGCCCCGGCGGCGTTGAACCCGCGGCAATGGGATGCGGTTCACCAATATATTATTCAACAAAATGGCGCGCTGGTAATGGTGGCCGGTCCGAGACATCTGCCTCTGGACTATATCAATCAGTCCGCCGTGTCGGATTTGTTGCCATTTACCGCGGGACCGGG
Source organism: Tepidisphaerales bacterium (assembly GCA_038317225.1). GTDB lineage: Bacteria > Planctomycetota > Phycisphaerae > Tepidisphaerales > Tepidisphaeraceae > JBBQBE01. Next base: position 133,468 of record JBBQBE010000001.1, read on the forward strand.
CATCGCCTGGCGAAACTGGCCCGGCGAGCAGCCCGGCTACCAGGTCATGCCCGCTGCCCGAGCGGCGCAATTGGATGCCTTGCAACTCGATGAGCAACCGGTGATGGAGCGATGGCGGCGGTTGCCGGCGGTGTACCACTATTTTCCGATGGAGCGGCTTAAAACCAATGTGCTGGGCGCATTGCTGATCGATCGCGATTCGCAAACACCGCTGGCTACCGAAGCCCGCTTGGGCAGCGGCCGCGTGATTTTCATGGGCACCGATGAAAGCTGGCGCTGGCGCTACCATAATGGCGAAAAGATGCACGAGCGATTTTGGCTGCAATTGCTCAGTTACGCCGCCGAACCCCCTTACGCCGCCAGTGGCCAGGGGGTGTGGTTTGACGCCGAGCCGGCGGCGCCGCGACCGGGCCAAGACATGCTGCTGCGCGCTCGGTTTACCGATTCACCCGCAGACCCCGTGCGCGTGGGTGTGAATCTTGAAGATGGCCGCCATGAGATTATCGAGCTTCAATCCGCCCAAGGCCCAGGACGCTATGCCCGACGCTGGACGCCGCCGCGGCAAGGACGATTTTCCCTTCGCTTGCTTGAGCCGGCGGCCTCGGCCGAGCTGCATCTGGAGGCCTGGCCGTCCGCCGACCGGGAACTGAGCAATCTTTCGGCCGACGAGGCGTGTTTGCGGCGGCTGGCGCGGCAAAGCGATGGCGACGTTTTTGCGGCCGATCAACTCAACGGGCTGATTGCCCGGATCAATCGCCCGCGCCCAGCCGAGGTCGCCAAAGTGCGCCGCACGCTCTGGGACGGCTATGAGTTATACGGATTAGTGCTGGCGTGTTTCACCAGCGAATGGGCCTTGCGCAAACGTTGGGGATTGTTATAACCGGTGATATTCATGGATGCGCCCCAGCAGATCAATTCCCCAGTGGCCGATTACCTGTCGCAATGGCGACGGCGGCGAAACACGCTGCGCCTCGTGCGCCGCGGCGGTTTGCTGCTGGTTGGCTCGATCATATGGTGGATCGCCTGGGGAGCGGTCGATCGCTGGGCGCGGCTGGGCAATGCCGCCAGGAGTATTTTGTTTTGCGCATGGGCCGTGCTGCTGCTGGCCGCACTCTGGCGATGGAAACGGCGCAATCATCTCGGCGGCGATGACTGGATCCAATGTGCCAACCAAGTCGAAGCCTGCTGCGACGGCTTTGAGCAACGATTGCAAACGCTTGTCAGCCAACAGCAATCCGCAACCCATTATCAAGGTTCCCCGGCCATCCTCCAGCAATTGGAATCATCCTTGCAACAGCCCATGGCCGCATATCCAGTCAGGCGGATATTGCCATGGCGGCGAGTCGCGCCGGCTTTGTGGCGCGCGGCGGCCGCGTGCATATTATTGCTGAGCCTGTGCCTTATTAACCCGTTGGGCATGCCCAGATTGCTGGCGCGGCAGTGGCTGCCGCTGGCCAATATTCCGCCAGTAACGCGGACGCATATTCAAATCATCTTGCCGTCGCAACATGACGTTGCCCAAGACAATGCTGTGGATTTTGCCGTGGCGGTCAGCCCCCCCGCCGATGTTGTGCGGCTTCTATTAAGCGACAACGGCCGCGATTGGACGCAGTTATACATGTCCCCACAATCGCCCGGTCGCTATGTCTATCATTATGCGGCCCTGCGGCGCGACACGCATTTTGCCTTCGCGGCCGGCGACGCCCAAACAACCCCCCTGCGGCTTAAGGTGCTGACGCGCCCGGCCGTGCGCCAGTTTCGTGTGCATTACCAATATCCCTCCTATACGCGCCGGCCTCCATTAGCGCGGACCAGTGATGATGGGTCATTGGAGGCGCCGGTGGGCACCGAGGCGACCTTGACGGTCATCGCCAATACCGACTTGGCCGGTGGAAAACTACTCGTCGGCCAGCGCGTCGTAGCGTTGACTGCCACCGTGGAAGCCAACGCCTGGCAGGCCAAATGGACCATCGAGCACGATTCGCCGCTGGCATTGCAGATGATTTCCACTGGCAACGTTGTGGGCCAAGGCCCGGAGCATATGTCGGTTCGGGCCGTAGCTGATCAGCCGCCAGCCATCAAATTGCTCTATCCGACAGGCGACGTGCGCATGCGCCCGCGCGATGTGATCAGTGTCGGCTACCAGGCGATGGACGATTACGGACTGGTCAAGCTGCTGCTGGAATCGCAAGTCAACGGCGGACCGGCCCGCACATGGCCTATTGCACTGGCCGATAACCCGCGCTGGGCCAAGGCGGATGCGCCGCTGGATTTGGCGCTGCTTGACCTGCATCTGGGTGATGGGGTAACGATTACGTTGCGAGTTATCGACGAAAAGGGCCAGGAAAGCCGCGCCGAGCCGTTTTACGTTTTGATCGCGCCGCAATCGGTTTCATTTAATACGCGCCGGCGTCTGGCGGAATTAAAGCAGGCGTATGACCTGAGCGTTGCCGCCGATGCGGATTTGCGCTCCGCCGCGGAATCGCTCCAAGCGCCGGCGGCGGACGAAAAAGTGCTGGCCGAGGCGCAAGCCACCTCCCAGCGCCGCTTGACGGCGGCCACCGAGTTGCTGGCCATGCGGCGTCAAGCCCTTTTACGCGCCATCGCCTGCGAGGCACCCCCGCCGCTATGCAACTTTCTGGCCAGCCAAGTGGATTTGACCGTTCAACACTTGCAACAGTTGGAATCGCTTTTACTAATTAACCAATCCGCTGTCTTGGAGCGATCGGCGATTTTGCAACAAGTGCAGAATCTCGCCAGCCACTCGCCAGCGGGGCCGCTGTTATCCATTTGGCAAGCACAAAGTGCCCAAGCCTTGCTTGCGGAATTGGAGAATTTCAAAGCGCCAGCCACCACCCAGCCCAACAGCCAATTAAACCGCCAGCGAGCGATGGCCGAGGTTCAACAGGCCATGGCTCAGTTACAGATTGATCCCCAAGCCCCGGATGCCGCAGCGCGGTTGCAAAAACTGGTTGACGCGGCGCTGCCCTTATTACCAACCCAGGCGGTTGATTTTGCTTCCGCTACCCGGCAGTGGAGTGATTTGGTAAGCCAATCCGATCCAGCGGCAAGTCTTCTGGTTCGCAGGCTGGGGGCCGCGGTAGAGGCCGAAGCGGTCAGGCCAGACGCGGACTTGCCGGCGGCAAGGGATCTGCAATTGTCCGCCAAGGCCGCGGAGAATATCCAAGCCGACCTGTCCGGCACCCCCGCGGCCACTCGTCCCGTCGGCCCACGCGTGCAATATCCCGCTGCCCTGGCGGCTCTGCAAAAAGAACACGTCATGCGCCGCGCACAAACCCCTACCGCTGACAAGGAGCAACAAGAAATTATCGCGGCGGCACAAGCCGCCCGGATACAAATGCGCCGGTGGTCCGGCAGTGAAAACCTGCTGGCGGAAACGCCAACTCAGATTGACGCTGGGCCTACAACCTCCCCCGCTAACCAGACTTTGCGCAATCTGGTTCTGGAAGCCTCCGCCCAGGCACAGCGGCGGCAATACGCCGTGGCGGCGCAACTGGATCAAGCCGCCGCTCCACTCAGCGGCGGGATGCCGCTCGCCGCTTCGCAACCATCACACATGGGCCTAAACATGGAATCCGCCGCCGCCATGCATTGGCGGCGCATCGGGCAATCCATGCGCGCCGCCCAACGTATCGATCAATTGCTGCAGGAGCAGGATCAATTGCAGCGTCAGACCATTGCCGCAGATCCGGCCCACACGCGCGATCTGGCCCAGCGGCAGCGCACGCTGGCCCAGGCAATCGAGCAGACCCGTAGCGGCCAGCGTGAAGTTCCAGAGCCGCGGCAGCCCCCAACTCCCCCGCCGCAGGAGGAAAACAACACGCGCGAACAGGCGATATTGGCGATCCAGTGGGTGCAGGAACAGCTTGCCGCCATGCCCCAAACTTTGGCGCAAACCCAGCGCATGGCCACGGTGTTAAACCCGCTTCGCCACCAGGAACAGTCGGCCCGCGATGAGTTGGCCAACGTTCAACCGGACGCCCGCCAGGCCGCCCAGCGCGTATTGGATCGCGCCGCGGCCGCTGCCCAGGAGGCGTTGCGGCAGGCCGAATCAGCCAACGCCCCGGCCCGTGCGCAGTTGGCCCAAGAGTACAGCGGAAAGTTGCGCCCCTTTGCCCCGGAAACCGCCGAGGCCGCCCGCGCACTGGATGAAAGGCTTTATCCAGCGCTGGCCGCGGTGGAGCAAAGTCTCCGCGGCGGCGAAATATCCGATCGCACCTTTGACAGCGCCCGCCAAGCCATCGCCGACGTTCGCAACCGCCTGCGCGAAGCACTAGCGCTTTTGATTGATCAGGATCCGCTGGTGGCGGCAAAGCATTTCGCCCGCGCCGCGGCGGAAAATTTACAACGCACGCCGGCCGACCTGGCACAAGCGCAAGATCGTCAGCAAGACGCCCGTGCGGCATTGTCAGTGGCGTGGGATCAGTCGATTCATCAGGCCGCGGCCGGGCGCATGGCCTTAACGCCTTCACTGGCGGCCATCAGCAATGCCGAACCCATCGTCTCTTCCGGCGCGCTCGGAGCTCCCTCGGCCCCCATAGCCGCGCCGCAATTGCAATGGAATCGCCTGCGCGTCCGCCAGGGGCCGGCGGTAAACAGTTCCCTGCGCGGCGAAGACCCGCCGGGGTACCAGGAGCCGCTCAAACTCTATTTCCAAGCCTTGGGCCGCGCCCCGGCCACCCAGCCGTGATCACGGTTGCCCAAGTCCGATGGTTATTCCCCCTGTGGAATTTCCCATACCGCCACGCCCGCCGGCTCCAATTTGCGGCTGCCCACCAAAAACCGCGCGTTGCGCGGTGCCGGTACGTCCAGGATGGCATCCTGGTAATTGAGCGCTATCGAATACGGGCCGCGCTGTAAAATCTGCACCCGCGCTGGCAACGGGGTGATCGGCAACTTAGCCAATTTTGCGATCTTCACCATCAGCGCATCGGTAAACGGCTGCTCGGCATACACGCCGCAGTAGCTCACCGTTCCCTTGCCGCGCTTCACCTGCATGGCGGCGATCGCCTCGGCATAAAACTGGTCAGCGTACTTGGCTAATATGCGCGTATCCGGCTCTGCGTATAGCAAATCGCCCCATACGCCCCACTGGTATTCCTCGCCGTCCATCTCCACTTTGCCAAAGGTATTTTCCGGCAACCCGTCATAGGCGTCGATGGTTCCGCCAATCAGCGGCAAAATCGGCTCGGCGACCGGGCCTTCCCAAAGCTGGCCGCTTTTGTCCATCAATGCCGTGCGGCAAGTGAGCAGCAAATGCCCGCCGTCATTGGCGTAGCGTTCCAACTTCATCGCCAATGTCGGATCAATCATCTGCAATCCCGGCACGATCAACATGTCCGGTTCATCGGTCCAGGGTCGATCCGGGTGCAAGATGCACACTTTGGCTCCCAGCCGGCAGGCGGCGGCATACCACATCATGTAAAATCGCGCCTGGTCCCAGCGCTTGGCCTGCGGCAGAGTCTGGTATTGCCAAAGCTGCTCAAAATCAAAAAGCAGTCCGATGGTGGTTGGGGCCTTGGCCGATGTCTGGGCCCTGGTCGGATCGGCCAGCCGCACCGCGTCCAGCCGCTTCATCTCACCCAGTACCTGCACAAACTCCCGCCCGCCGGCGCTGGGGGTTATCCCGTCAGTATCCATCAAGCCGTGATGAAAAAGCTCCACCCCGAATAGCGGCTGGCGGAAACGATAGGTGGTTACAAATTCCGCGCCATGCGCAAAGGCCGTCCATATCCACAGACGCACCGCTCCGGGGTACAAGTGGCACGGCACGCCGCTCCAATTCACCTGCCCCGGCTGCAATTCCATCAGACCCCAGCGCTGGTGATACGACGCCATCTGATCGTGCATGAACCCGATCTGCGCCGGATCGCCCATGCGAAATTCCTGCTTTTCAATCTGCCGGGTCCACCCGGAAACCGGGTAGCTGTCCCAACTCATCAGGTTCAAGTCATCCGCCATGTCCTCGGGATTGACGTCTAGATGGAAGGGCATGAAATTTGTGGTAAAGAACAGCTCGGGCGCAGCGGCTGGCCGCTTGCTCAAATGGCTTTTGAGCGCATCGACCTGCATCTTGTTAAATTGCCCGTACGCCCATGACCAGAAGCGCGAACCATCCAGCCGGTAATGGGGACTGTCGTAATTGGGTCCGCGCCCCGATGGCATGAGGACTTGATCAAAGTCGGTGTAATAAGTATTCCAGAATTGCCCGGCCCAGGCGCGGTTGAGCTTTTTCAACGTGCCGTACCGCTGCTTGAGCCACTGGCGAAACGCGGAGTGGGTATAGTTGTGCTGATCAAACGCCTGGGCGCTGTATTCATTGTCAATCTGCCAGCCGATGACGGCGGGGTCGGCCATGAAACGCTCGGCCAGGGCGTTGGCGATGCGCTGGGCGGCCTGGAGCATCGCCGGACAGGTGGGACTGTAATGGCAGCGCCCGCCGAAACGGTGAACCCGCCCGTCATGGTGCAGCGGGAGAATTTCAGGATGCTGCTCGACCAACCAGATCGGCGGTGCCGCCGTGGGCGTGCAGAGGATCACCTTCAGATCGCGCGCTTTGGCCATCTGCACGCACTCGGCCAGCCAGTCCAGTTGAAATTCGCCGGGGCTGGGTTCCAGATCGAACCACGCAAACTCGCCCATGTGGACAATCTGCAAGCCCATGGCCTCGATATTGTCAAAATCGCGTTCCCACTGCTCGCGGGGCCATTGTTCGGGATAATAATAGGTTCCAATACGCATAAGCGGTCGAATATCCGGCCTTGACCAGGCAATGTCAAACTTGGCATGAAGCAATTCAACCGCCGATTGTTGCCGGTGCAAGATGCCAGTTACGCCATGTTGCGACAGGCCTATACCCGCGTTAGCGTAGACTCATGCGATTAAGTTTCTCCACCTTGTGCTGCCCGCAATGGAGCTTGAGCCAGATAGTCCAGGCAGCCAGGGAAAACGGCATGGCCGGCGTCGATTTCCGCGGCTATCAACAGCAGATCGATGTCAGCCAACTGGTCATGTTTCAATCTGAATGGCCCGCCACCGCCAGCCTGCTGCGGGCAAATAGTGTGCAAATCAGTTGCTTCAGCACCTCCATTGCCCTGGCCTGTCCCCAGGCCGAGCGCTGGGATGCGATGCTGGACGAGACGCGGCGATATTGCGACCTGGCCCATCGTTGCCAATGCGGCCTGCTGCGCATCTTCGCCGGCGTGGTTCCGCGTGAAATGAATTTCGCCGAGTCGTTGCAATTGTGCCGACGGCATTTGCGGCAACTGGTCAAAATTGCATGGCCTATGGGCTGCCGCCTGGTGCTGGAGACGCATGATGACTGGTCGGCCACAGCGCGAATGATGCAATTGTTGGATGGATTTGATCCCAAACAAACCAGCGTGGTCTGGGATATCCAGCACACCACCAATGCCGGGGAAACCCCTGGGCAAAGTGCAAAGAATCTGGGGGAATTTCTGGGATACGTCCATTGCAAAGATATGATCAAGATGCCTGACGGGCGCATTGTTCAGAAAACGTGCGGCCAAGGCACGCTCCCTCTGCGCGATATTTTGCTTACGCTCCAATCCAGCGGCTACGAGGGTTGGCTTTGCCTGGAATGCGAAAAACGTTGGCAGGCCGAAGCGCCAGAACCCGAACAGAGCATCCCGGCATTCGCCCGCTACGTGCGAAGTTGCCTGCCGGATGTGTAAATACCCCTTTTCCCGCCGCCCGGATCGGCTAAGATGCCCCTATGGCCAAAACATGGCACTACTCCCGCTGGCGGCGGGCATTGATGCAAGGCACCATGTGGCTGCTGTTGGGTGCGGCGGTGGCGCTGGCGGCATTGGTTAATTCCTATCGGCGCGCCGGCCTGAGTGCGGATCTGGCCCCGGCCCGGCGCATTGGGCAAATCGATGTGCGCTTGCCGGCACAGTGGGCGCTGAATCTCAAAGGCGAAAACGCCACGCAATTGGCGGTTCTCAAAGAGCCGGCGGGCCGCCAGCGAACCTTATTGCTTTTGCAGCAGCGCACCGGGGCGCTCATCAGCCCCTTGGAATATTTGTATCGCAGCGGCGTGATGGACCACGGCTATATCGACCAGCGCCAACCAGTTGCCCAGCTCCAGCCGCTGACCATTGACGGATTTCCCGGCCTGCTGGTGGTGGGCCGCCAGGTGCTTCGCCGCGGATCGCGGCAAATTTTATACAACGAACTCTTTGCCAGCGTCGTGCTGCCATCACATTTGGCTATCACACTGAAACTGGAGAGCATAGGCCCGCCGACCGCGGCGGATGTGCGGCTGATTTCCCAGATCGCCGAATCGGTTCGTTTCGCAGATGAGCCGGCTCTGGATCGCGGGCCAACCTCCGCGGTTTTATCCAATGGCTTGAAAGTGGCTTTGCCGCCGGCGATGCATCTGGTGCCCTCCACCGACCCCAATCGCTGCGAGCGCCAAGCCCTGCTGCTGGATGATTCGGGCTTGTGGATTTCAATGGATATCGTGCCGCTGTGGCTGGAACCGCAAAAATCGCCCGGCCAGTTGCCCGCGATACTGGCTTTGCAGGATCCCGCCTGGCGCAATGGCAGTATCAGCGATCGCGGGGCCGGCCGCTGGGCTATTGATGCCCCGGATACCGGGCCAACAGCCGCCGCTTTTCCCACGCGGGCTTACGTGCTGGGCATGGAAAGCGGTCAGGGACTTGCGGTGATATTTCACGGCGGTCCCGAGGCCGAGGCTCGATTCGAAGATTTATGGCGCGCCCTTGCCGCCGATGTTTCCGTGGCCCAATCTTTCAATTATGACGCGCTGCTTGCCAGTGGCCGGGAACAGGCCCGCAAACTGCGGCAAACCGGCCTGGCGCGCCTTTTGGGGGATGAGGTGGATGAACAGTGGTGGCTGCTGTACAACGAAAATCAGCAGCATTATCAAGGATGGTCGCATGTCGAGTTCCCCAGCGGCGGGCGTAAATCTTTTAAGCGGGAAACCCGCTGGTTAAGCTGGGATCAAACCGTGGATCGCACCCAGCAGCTCTGGAGCGGCAACGATCAATTAAGCGAATATGCCTCGGTTACCAACATCAGCCAGGCTGGCCGGCAATTGGATGATCAATTTGTCGCTCGCGGACGCCGCTCACTGCTGCTGCGCGACGGCAAATTGAGCATCACTCCGCCGAATCACCCGCGAATCGCACCCGAGGAATATATTCCCGGCGGGTGGCTGGCGCTGGTGCTGGGACAGGTGGGCGATGAGCCCATGATCATTCGCACCGACAGTATGATCGGCTACGAATCCGGCGAAGGCGATGACCTGCTGGCGCTATTGGTCCAGCCGTGCCCCGCCCCCGCCGGTCCGGCGACTTCCACGCAACCGGCCACCACCAAGCCCACTCGTTGTTTAAGCGTGCAGGTCAATGGCAGCGGGCAAATCAGCCGCTGGTTTTTTGACGCCGACGGCCAACTGCGGCAAATTGATTTCGCCGGCGGTTTTCGCCGCATCCGTTGCCCGCAACAGGACGTTCAAAATGGTTTTGCGGCCGATGGCCGACTGGCTCCGCCGGTAGAATGAGAGTATTTATATGATAACTAAATCGAAATGGATGTGTGGACTGGTCGCCGCCGTCGTGCTGGGCTGTGGCGCTATGCCGCTGGCAGCACAATCGCCCGAGGCGCCGGTTTCCGTTTTGGGCGATCACCCCGACACCGCCGCGCCCTCGACTCTGCTGGGCGAGCGCTATATCAATGCCACCGCGGGAATCAGTTTCCGTCCCCCCGCCGACACCAAGCGCATCGATCAAAGCGCCGGCGGTGAGATCGTGGTCTATCAAAATAAAGATCGCAACTGGCTGCTTCGCATCGCCCGCGTCTCTTTTCCCGAACCCCAGCCCTTAAAAGATTACCAGGACGCCTACGGGACCAATCGCCCCGGTTTTTTGCAGACCTCTGTGCAACGGCTCAAAACCGCCAATCCCGGCGCGCAGGTGCTGCGCCAGGAATTGAGCAACATCGCCGATGCTGACGTAGGGCTTATTGCCGTGCGCTATGCCGCCGGTCCCGAACGATTCTTGACCCAGCAAGCGCTGATCGAAGCCAATGACCAGTTGTATTACGTTTTAAGCCTGACCACGCCGGGGGCCAAACCCAAAAAGCTCATGCAGCGCGACGATGCGGAGTCCGCCCAGCAGCCCGTGGAGACCCAGCCGGCCACGCAAGCCGCCGATACGCCGGACGATCCGGCCGAAGTATTGGCGGTGCAATCCTTCAAAGAGATCGTGGACTCGGTCAAATTGCTGGATCGCGCCCCGGTGCGCGAGGACCAGGATGAGCGGCTCTTTCGCACCCGCGCCCTGTTTGTAAACATCCAACAGTCGCATTTAATCAAGCGAATTATTATTCCCCAGCAATGGTTTCGACTTGTGCGCGACGGCCAGGATATCGGCTACAGCTTTACCACTGAACAAGTTGAAACCCAGGCCGGCGGCGAAGGAATTATGATCCGCGTCCGCGGCCGCAGCTTCCCCGATAAGCAAACCCAAATCGACATGGGCGCTGAACTATTCAGCACCTTTGATTGGAAACACGAAACCTGGGCCAAGATCACCAGCAGCACCCACGGTCAGCAAAAGCAAAGTGTCAGCGAATTGGGAACCGGAGACCGGCGCATCACCCGTGTGCTGGATAAAGAAAATCTCCAGCCTGATCCGCACCAGTCCGACCCGCAGCAGCCCAGCGTGCGCATTAAGCAGATTCACACCTTGAACGTGACCCTGGTGGGCAAAAGTGGCAACGGCGAGCCGATCTCCCTGCCCGCTCCGCCGCCCTGGTATGTTCCCCAGGCCATCAGCCAATTGCTCCCGCGGCTGTTGCCTTTAGGCGACGCCAAAACTTATATGTTCGCGGTTTATGTGTCTGATCGCCGCCAGATCATGCACCGCTATATCGACGTGCAGCGCGAACGGGAGGTGCAACTAAGCGGGCGGCGTTTGCGCGCCATTCCCATCCTCGACAAGCTAGGCCTCAGCGGCATTGTTACCACCCATTACGTGAACATGGAGCACGAATACCTCGGCAGCGTTACCGAGTATCAGGACGCCGATGGCAAAAAAACCGTGATGGAAGTTTTGCCCTCCGATGAACAGACGCTGCGTAAACAATGGGCCGAACGCCTGACCACCCAGCCTGAAGCGGCGGGCGCAGCGGGCAAACCATGAGCCAGAGCGATTTTCATCGCGGCGACGCTTGCATGCGCCTCATGCCCGGCGGATGGTTCGCCGCCCATAACGCCACCGTTGCCGGCGATGTAACCGTGGGTGCGCAAAGCAGTTTCTGGTTTCAAACCGTGGCCCGCGGCGATGTGGCACCCATTGTCATTGGCCGTCGTGTGAATGTGCAGGATGGCGCGATTATTCACTGTGAGACCGGACAGACCAATGTAATCGAGGATGAGGTGAGTATCGGCCACGGCGCGGTGATTCACGGCAGCCGAGTGGGTCGAGGCACACTGGTGGGCATGCGCGCAGTTCTCTTGGGCGGGACCGCTATCGGCAGCCAATGCCTCATCGCCGCCGGCGCGGTTGTGCCGCCGGGTATGGTCGTGCCTGATCGCAAGGTTCTCATGGGCGTGCCGGCTAAGATCGTGCGCGAGGTCAGTCCGCAAGACCTGGAATATCTCCAGTGGATTCCCGGCCGCTACTTGGATTTGGTGAACCTGTGGTTGGATAAAGGAAACTAATTTGCTCGAATATCTCCTGTTTGCCGCCTATATGCTGATTGGCCCACTGGCGTGGCTGGGGGTAGGCATTGCGCTGGTCAAGGGCCGCAAGCGTATGAATCTGTTGCATCTGCCGATCCAGCCGCCGCCGGGCATGCCGCCGCGGGTGAGCATCCTTATTCCCGCCAAGGATGAGGGTGTGCGCATCCGTCAATGCCTCCAGTCCGCACTGGATCAGGATTATGGGGATTTTCAAGTCATCGCTATTGATGATCGCAGCACCGACCACACCGGCCAGGTGATGGAGCAGATGGCCCAGGTAGATGCACGCCTCCAGGCCCTGCACATCCGCGATGGGGAATTGCCCGAGGGTTGGACCGGCAAATGCAATGCCCTGCATCGTGGTGCGGGGCACGCCGATGGACAGTGGCTTTTGTTTGTTGATTCCGACGTGATCTTGCAGCCCGACGCCGTGCGATCCACCGTAGCTTTTGCAATCAACCAAAAATGCGATCTGCTCAGCCTCATGCCGCGTCTGGAAAGTCATACGTCCTGGGAGGAAATGCTGGTGCCACTGGCCGGAGGCACGTTGTCCTCCTGCTACCTGGTGCCGCTGACCAATAACAATCACCTGCCGCACGTGGCCTTTGCCAATGGTCAGTATCTACTCATATCCCGTCCCACATATGAAAAGATGGGCGGCCATGCGGCGGTGCGTGATAAGTTTTGCGAGGACATTGCCATCGCCCGGCTGCTCAAACCCGCCGGGCATAAAATTCGCATCTCCTGGGGAACGCAGTTTGCCGCCGTGAGAATGTACAGTTCCCTTAGCGCCATTTTCCGCGGCTGGGCGCGGATTTTTTTTGCCGCTGGGTTAGGCCGGCCCTGGCGTATGCTGGCGGCCATCGGCTTTCTGACGTTGAGCGTCTACAGCGTCTATCCCGCGCTGGCATGGTCCTTTTATCGCGGGATGCACCCGATCGATATTTTTGGCGGCTGGGGATGGCTGGGCGCGGCGCTGGCGCATTTTACGCTCATGAGCGGGTCTGTCGGCATGTTGTACACCTGGACCGGCAATCGCCGGCGCTGGGCCTTGCTGCTACCGGTGGCCGCCGCGATGGTGATCGGCATTTTGCTGCGGGCTTTGCTCATTTGCCTGACTGGCAAATTGGAATGGCGCGGCACGCGCTATAGTCAAAACCACCCGCGCCAAACCGTATGATCCTTTTCCTGGAGCCGAATCATGCATAGCTCGCAAGACATGCCGGTGGCGCTGGTCAGCGGCGGCGGACGCGGCATCGGTCAGGCGGCCGCCTGGCGCTTGGCAAGCGCCGGCTACGCCGTGGCCATCGTCTCCCGCAACATCGATGAATTGCGGACGACCGCCCAAAATATCCCGCATGCCCTCCCTATTGTCGCCGATGTGTCCCTGCCAACCTCGGCCACGGTCATCATAAACCAAGTTAAAGATCGATGGGGCCGGCTGGATGTGCTGGTCAACGCCGCCGGCGTCGCTCCGCAAATGCCCATTGTGCAAATGAGTGATGCCGATTGGCGCGCGGTGATAGACACCAATCTCTCCAGCGTATTTTATATGCTGCGCGCCGCCTGGCCCCTATTGCAACACTCGGCGGCCCACCCCGCCGGTGGCAAGGCGGTTCATAATTCCGGCGGCGTGATCGTCAATCTATCCAGCCTGGCGGCGCGCGATCCCTTTGAGGGCCTGGGCGCGTATGGCGCGGCCAAAGCGGCGGTGAACCTGCTGGGACTGGCCGCCGGCCGTGAAGGGGCCGCCTGTGGCATCCGTGTTCATACCCTGGCCTTGGGTGCCGTGGAGACGACCATGCTGCGCAAACTGCTTAGTGTAAAGCAGCTTCCCGGCGATAAGACTCTTTCCTGTGAGCAAGTGGCCGAGGCGATCTATCAGTGCATCAACGGGCCGCTGGCACATAGCGGCGGCGAAATAATTTATTTACACCAGGGTACGCTATAATCTTTTTGCGCTGCGGCGGTTTGGCCGGCAAACTGCCACGCGGCATCCTTGTTGGGAGCAACTTATGAAATGGAATCGAGTCGTTCTTGTGCTTGCCGCCCCATTGGCGATCATCGCAACCATCCCCGCCATGGGAGAGATTAAAATGCAACGCCCGATGGCCGCGGTCGTGGGCCGCTCCTCCAATTTGCCCGCTCCCCTGCCGCACACCGATCCCATGGGCAATCAGTGGATGATTTATCCCGGCGGCCGGCTTCAGCAGCAGGGCAACATGCCTGTCTTCAGCGAAGTGGCCACTATTGTACTGAACAATCAGATGGCCGGCTTTCCCAACAACCAGGTGCGCATGGAAGATGGGGATTTTGTCCTTGAAAGCCCCGGCGTCGGCGGGGTGAGTTTGCTGCGCCGCATCGGTCAGTTGGATGATGGCACGCTCCGCATCATCGATACCTTCAGCAACAGCTCCAAACAACCGGTTACCGCGCGTGTGCAATATCGCACCAACATCAACTACGGCGTGCAAAACGGCCAGACGCTTGTGGACCCGCGTAAAAAGGATCAGGTGCTCGGATGCGTTGCCCAGGATGGACAAAACCGCTCCATCCTCGAACTGTATGCCGGGCCCGGTTCCAAGCTCACGCCCACCGTTGTGGTGCAGCCCAATAACAACATGCTGCAAAGCATCTTCACTTTGACCATACCCGCCGGCAAATCGTCGGCCTTGATGCACTTGCATGTGGCCGGCATGGGCGGTGACAACGCCGAATCCCTGCTTAAACTGGCGCGCGAGGGAAAACTCACCAAGCCGCTGACGCCCGCCCTGCGCGGCTTGCTGGCCAATTTCCGCGCCTCAATGAGCCTCTTCAGCGACTTAGAACTGCTACGGGGCGAAACCTCCGATGTCATCGAACTTAAAAGCGGCGACCAGATCAAAGGCACGTTGCGGGATGCGTCGTACAAAATGAAAACTGATTTTGGCGAGATGGACATTTCCGCCGATCGGCTTTTGGCGATGATGAACGTCCAATCCGTCCGGCCGCGGCAACTGCTGGCGCTGAAGGATGGCCAGATCATCGGCGGTCAGCTCCAGCAGCCGGCGATTCAAATGCAATTAAGCAGCGGTCAAACCACACAGGTTCCCCTGGCCCAGATCAATCGCGTGGGCACATGGAAAAAGACCGAAGAGGAAACAGTGCCCCCGGAGCAGCCGATGGTCTTTTTACGCGGCGGCGAGCGCATCGCGGTGCAACTGCCCGCCCAGCCATTGCAAGTGGTAACACGATTGGGGCCGCTATCGCTTCCGGCCGACCAGGTGGCTGGGATCATCTTTCCCAACGAGGAACAACCCAATTGCACGATCCTGCTGCGCGACGCCAGCCGCTTGATGGGGTTGCCGGCCGCCGGTCAACTGGAACTGAAACTCATCGGCGAGGCCTCGCAGTCCCGCACTATTCCCACCGCGTCGGTCGAGCGACTCATTTTAAGCAAACTGCCCGACGAGCCCGCGCCAGCCGCGGGAACACTGTCGCTAATGGGCGAAGATTTATTGGTGGGCGCTTTTACCGATCAGTGGCGATTGATCACCGCCTACGACATGCTGGATATCGCCGCCAATCAGGTCAAACGGCTGAGCAAACTTGCCGGAGGTCAGGGCGATGTGCAAGTGGTCCTTTGGGACGAAAGCAGTTTTTCCGGCCGTATGGATTCGCCGCTGCTTTCCTTTGCCTGCGCCGGCGGGCTGTCGCTGCACATCCCGTCCGCTCTGATTGAAAATTATCAGAATCCCTGGCCCCAGCCCTCTGCGGCGGTCAAAAAGCGCGTCGTGGAATTGGTGGCCCAGCTCAACGCCGAGGATTGGAAACAGCGCGATCGCGCCGAAGCGCAACTGGTCAGCCTGGGTGATGCGATTCGAGGTATCCTGCTTCAACTCAAGCCAGCGCAAACCCCCGAAGCGCAACAGCGCATCGACAATATCGTTAAAGCGCTCTCCGGCGAATCCAAAGCCCCCGAACCGGCGGTCAACCCCGCCCCGGCGGCGGAAGATTAATCCGCGGCTCCGACGGAATATAACCAATCCCCGGCCACGGCGGTCATCAGGATAAAACCTCGCTGCGCTCGTCGCGCATCACCTGCGCCTGCTCATACTGACGCAGCTTGCGCTGCAACGTGCGCACGGAAATGCCCAGTTTTTCCGCCGCGTGGGTGCGGTTGCCCCGGCACTGCTCTAATACGCGGGTAATCTGCAATTTTTCCAGTTGTTCCATAGTCAGCCCGGTGGGCACTTCGCCGGGCTTAACGGAATCGATGCCTCCCGATGCGCCGGCCATCAGGCGCTCCGGCAAATCCACTTCACGCAGCACCTCCCCGTCCGCCAGCACCATCATGCTCTCCAGGGCATTGCGCAGCTCCCGCACATTGCCCGGCCAGCGATAACTCTGAAGGTGGCGCATCACCTCCGGGCTGATGCGCTTGGGCGCGGTATGCTTTTGCTCGCAAATCTCTTTAAGAAAATGCTCCACCAAAATAGGGATATCATCCTGCCGATCGCGCAGCGGCGGCAGCATAATGCTCACCACGTTCAACCGGTAATACAAATCTTCGCGGAATGTGCCATCACGCACCATGGTCTGCAAATCGCGACTGGTCGCGGCCAATACCCGCACATTCACTTTGTGATCCTCGTGTCCGCCCACCGGGGTAACGGTGAAGGTCTCCAAAACGCGCAGCAGCTTGGCTTGCAATCCCAATTCAAAATCGCCGATTTCATCGACAAAAAGCGTGCCTCCATCAGCCTGCTCAAAGCGACCCATCCGCCTATCGGTTGCCCCGGTAAAGGCCCCGCGCACATGGCCGAACAGTTCGCTCTCCACCAGCGATGCCGGCACCGCCGCGCAGTTCACCGCCACAAATGGCCCCTTTTTGCGCGGGCTATTATGGTGCAACGCCTGGGCCACCAGTTCCTTGCCGGTGCCGCTTTCACCGAGAACCAGCACCGTGCTGTCCACCGCCGCCGCTCGCTGGATGCGGGCAAAAACCTCTTTCATCTGCTTGGACTGGCCGATGATCCGATCCAGACCGAATCGCTGATCCAGCCGCCGACGAAGATTATCCAGTTCTTTATCCTTTTCAATCGCCTCCACGGCGCGCTTCACCAACAAAGCCAGTTCGTCGGGGTTGACGGGCTTGGTTACGTAATCGTAAGCGCCGCCTTTAATTGCCTCCACAGCGGAGTTCACGCTGGAATGCCCCGTCATCAAAATAAACTGCGTGTCGGGCCGCTTGTTTTTCCAATGGCTCAAAAGGTCCATGCCGGAAACCTCCCCTAAAAACAGGTCGCTGAGGACTACGTCGATGTTCTCGTCCATGTAACCCATGGCTTTATCAGCGCTTTCTACGCCTTGCACCGAGTAGCCATTGTGTTTAAGCAGAGCCATCAAGGCCTTGCGCTCGGGTTCATTGTCTTCCACAACCAGTATGCGGCCCGCCACACTCATATTCGCCTCGTTCGTTGGTAACAAATTCGTTCTTCCACCCTTAGTTACCTGTCATAACATACCCGGAGACAAACTGGCAATGGACAATCTGCCGCAGTTGTGCGTCAAAATCAAAAACTGTTCCAAAGCGGCCAAATCGCTAAACTAGCAAATGATGCTCAAGCAGATTCATCGCCTGCGACTCTCGCTAGCCGCCAAGTGCCAACTGCTCTTCGGCGCGGCGGTGATTTTGATTATCGCCGCCGCCCTCTTCGTGCCCTGGCAACGCATGGAACAGTTGACCCAGCAGCTCAACGAGCGCACCGCCGCCGCGCTGGCACGCGCCGCCGTTACCGACCACGTGCGCGCCTATTCCCTGGGCAAGCCCCAGCCCACAGTCCCGCCGCCGTCGACGCGCCCGGCCATATTGGACAGCCAAAGCTGGCTCCCGCCGCGATTGGTCGGTTTGGAAGATGCCGCATCGATGACCGCATCCACCCACTTTGATCGCCGTGCGGTGCAGCATTTCAGCCAAGAGCCGGCCAGTGATTCATATTTCAAACTTTACCGCCGCGATGATGGCAGCCTCGGCTACCGCCTGGCCAAGCCTTTGTACAACACCGAATCATGCGTCGCCTGCCACGCCCCCGGCAGCGCCGCCGCTTCCACCGCGCCGATTCGCGTCGGCCAGGCCGCGCCGGTCTGGGCCTGGCCCCCGGCCCCGCCGGTCGCGCCGCCGCGGCAATCCGTCGCCACCACGCAGGCCGGGCGGCTGCTGGGTATCGTTTCCATCGATATTCCTTCGCAGATTGAAGCCAATCAGCTTTTGCTGAATCACATCTTTCTGTTTAGCGCCGGTCTGCTCGCCGGCACGCTGGCGATTATTGTGCTTTATTTGATTATCACGCAGTTGATTCTTCAGCCGGTGCGCGTGTTGCAGGAGACGGCGGAAAAGGTCGCCGAGGGTGATTTGAACATTCGCTCGGACATCAATAGCGGCGATGAATTTGAGCAACTTTCCCAAACGCTCAATACCATGCTCTCCAATTTGAAGGAAGGAGAGGACCAGTTACGGGCGCTTAATAAAAACCTTGACCTTAAACTGGAGCAAATGTCCGAAAGCAATGTGGCGCTCTATGAATCCAACCGCTTGAAAAGCGAGTTTCTGGCCAACGTGAGCCATGAGCTGCGCACGCCGCTCAATTCCATTCTCGGCTTTGCCGAACTGCTGCGCGAATCGCCGGGCGTGAGATTTGACGCCAAATGCGAGCGCTATGTCGGCAACATTCTCTCCAGCGGCGCCAATCTCCTGGACCTGATTAATGATCTGCTGGACCTTGCCAAAATCGAAGCCGGGAAAATGGAAGTGCGCTGCGAACCCTTGAGCCTTGCCGACCTGCTGGAAGGTCTATGCGGTATTCTCAAGCCGCTGGCCGAAGCCAAAAGGCTGGAACTGGAGCCGCGGGTCGCGGCGGATGTGCCCATTATCCAAACCGATCCGGCCAAGCTGCAACAGGTGCTTTACAATTTTCTCTCCAATGCCATCAAGTTTTCCCCCGAAGGGGCCATGATCGATTTGATTGTTCGCCGCCAGGGGGAGCAGGCGGTGCGTTTGGACGTGGTGGACCAAGGCCCCGGCATCGCCTCGGAGCAGCAAGAGGTGATTTTTGAGAAATTTCGCCAGATTGACGGCTCGGCCACCCGACGCCACGGCGGCACAGGACTGGGATTGGCGATCTCGCGCGACTTGGTGCAACTGCTGGGCGGGCAAATCGGCGTTAACAGCACTCCCGGCGCCGGCGCCACCTTCTGGATTGTGCTCCCATTGCGCATCGAATCCTCCAGCCAGGATGTCTCCAAACGCAATAGCCGACCCGGCGATACCCAGCGCCCGGCCCATACATAAATAGACCAGGAACGCTACCCATGAATATATTGTTAAGTAACGCTATTGTGGCCATGCTGCTGGGCAGTTTTCTGCTCTCCTGGCTGCTGACCCGCCTGATGATTTCTCTTTCGCCGCGAATTGGCTTTGTCGATCATCCCTTCGGTCGCAAGGTCCACCAGACTCCCAAGCCGCTTGGCGGCGGTGTGGCCATCACCTGGGCGATGCTTTTACCAATGATCGCGGCGCTGGCATGGGTGTGGCTCGTCGCTCCGGCCCATCATCCCCTGGCCGATTACATTGGCGGACTGCGCCGGGAAACGCCGCTGCTCTTGGGCATTATCACCGCCACATTGACAACCCACGTCATGGGACTGATCGACGACCGCAAGGCCCTGGGGCCGTATCTGAAGATGCTGGTGCAACTGGCGGTTGCCGCTATGCTGGTGTTCACATGTGGCCTGGTCGCTCTGCCGCAGTTGGGATGGCTATCGCCGGTCTTGACCATTTTATGGCTGGTGGCGATTTCCAATGCCTTTAACTTTTTAGACAACATGGACGGTCTCTCCGCCGGCGTGGCCGCGGTGTGCGCCGCGGCTTTTCTGGTGGCCACATTGCAAATCGGCCAGTGGTTTGTCGCCGGCGGCCTGGCCTTGCTGCTGGGTGCGTTGCTTGGGTTTTTATGGTTCAACTTTCCCCCCGCGCGCATCTTCATGGGCGACAGCGGCTCGCTGGTGGTGGGCCTGACCATGGGCATCCTGACCGTGCGAACCACCTTCGTCGAATCGCCCGCGATGTGGGGCGCGGGCTGGTATGCCGTGTTTACTCCGGTCATCGTACTGGCTTTGCCTTTATATGATCTGGTCGTGGTGAGCATCATCCGCCTGCTGAAAGGCAAAAGCCCGTTTATCGGGGATACCAACCACTTCAGCCACCGGCTGGTGGCCCGGGGCATGAGCAAACGCACCGCCGTGTTGTGCTTATATCTGGTTTCGGCCGCCACGGCCGTCGCCGCCATCGTGCTGCCGCAGGTGCGCACGCCCTTTGCCGCCATGCTCATATTTGGCCAAACCCTCTTAATTTTGGGGGTGGTGGCCCTGTTGGAACAGCATCCCATGCCCCGTCCCCCAATTCAACCGCCAAACTAAATTAAACTGCCTTTTGCGTGAAACGAAAAAGTTTTTGGCTCTCCGCGGAACCCGCTGATGGCTGTCAAGCTGACAGGCCCGGACCTGCCATATTTCGCCCAGAACGTGGTTTCTAGGGCGTGGCATGTAGGTTTACCAGCGTATTTCGCGGACAGCCAAGTTTTTTTAATCGCAAATTGTTATGAGCCAACCCGATTTGCCGATATAATCTAACGCGTCTATTTTGCGCATATAAGAAAACGGGCAAGCAAAGTCAGCATTTTGGGAATCGGTTATGGCGGTGGATGTCATTTGTCCAGACTGCGGCGGGGTGATTGGAACCCCCCTGCGCGCCGGCACTTATGTATGCCACTGCAACACCGCCACACAGGTTCAAACCACGCAAGCCGCCCCGCCGCCGCCAAAGGAAAAGGTGTGTTGTCAGTGTGGCAAGGATTTGCGTGGCCACCGGCGATTTAAGGATTCGCTGGGCTACTGGTGCATCGACTGCCACCGCCAGGATAAAAATCTTGTCGCTCCCCAAGGCGCGCCCTGCGATGGATGCGGCCGCATCGTTGAGGAAGAAAAACTCAATGAATACGGACAACTCAAAATCTGCAGCCGCTGCCTGGCCGAGCGGCGACAATCCCAAAAACGCATTAAACCCGTCGTCATCGGCAAGGAACACCGCTATCTGGAATATGCCCGGCTGATCTGGCTTAGCGGCATCCTGCTGATTTTGGTGGGGATCATCCTCCTGCGCCGGTTCAATATTCTCCCTGACCTGTTTTAGCCCTCATTGGCCGGCAGGGTCAGCGGAAGGATACCCCTGCCAGCCGTTCACTATTTTTTGCCTTCGCCCCAGCGCGTTACATCACGCAAAAAAGCGTCCACTTCATCGCGCGGATAAGAGCCGCCGACATCCAGCCAGCAGCCTTGAGGTTTGAGTTCGGCCATGATTTTGCTGGCGTCTTCCATGTCCAAAGCAACTACTTGGATGCACTTATTTTTGGCTTGAATCCTCTTGTACACGCTGATCCACTTGGCTGCCGGGCCGTTGTTGGCCCCGTACACCCATTGGATGCCATGCAGGCCGCGAATTTCCAAAATGTCGTCCATGTGTTGCAGCGCGCCGGGGCCATCGAGGTGATAAAACGCCCGGTCCAGTTGATCCACTTCCCACTGCAACGCCGGCAACACCATGCGGCGAAACAGCGCCGGCGAAATCATGCAGATCAAGTCGCACTGCACCATGGTGTTGCGCCCCAGGTGCGGACAGGAACACCAGCTCATCACCGGCAATCCCGCCGCCAGGATCGGCGCGACGTTATCGTCATAAATCGTCTTAAAATCCGGCGTCAGATAGCGCATCGCGGCTTCCACCGCGTCGGGATCCTCCGCCATTTCCATCAGCAAATCCTGCGGCTCGCGTAAAGAGGCCAGTAGATCGCCATTGGTGTGTAAATCGGTTACCGCGGTGATCCACTTACCACGCCCGCGCTCGAGGGAAGCCGCCGTCGCCTTGCGTATCCAACTCCAGTATTCCCCCTTCAGCGACAATTTCTTGTCCAATACCTCCCGGCTGCTGTGGCAAATGGGCCGCGACCAACTGCTGTCGGGCGTGAATTCCAGTTCGCACCCATACAAGGATGCGCAGATTTCCGGCCCCAGGTTGGGCATGTAGGTCGGCAGGCTGTCAGCCGCCAGAGTGCGGTCGGTCCACATGGCCTCTTGCAGGTCCAAGTGGTAATCCAGATCCAGCCAGCGCTCGCGGAGCGTCGCATGTTGCTTTTGCGGCCAGGGCACATTGGCCCGCTGGTCATTGGCCCAAACGGTTACCACCGGCCGATCAATGATCTGGCAATGCCACCATGCTTCCCAACGACGTAATACCTGCTCAAAGTCCGGTTTGTTTGGTAATTCCATACGCGTAGACTAACCTGCGATATAAGGATTTTATATCGCCGGAGGGCAAGAATTATACCGAATCCTCAGATAGCCGCCGCAACGAATAAGCCCGCAAAGCTCGCAGGTGGGCATTTCCATTTACCGCGCGCCTGATTAAATTGGATTCAGCATGATTGATACCATCGATACCATCGCATTTAGTCCCGACACCGAACAACTTATGCGCCAGGCGCATATCGAGGCCGATAGTGAAGATGCCCCGGTTTTCGCCGCCCTGGTGCAGAGGGCGCGGGAACTGGCCCGGCCCAAAGTTTTGTACGGCGATTTTGATGTGCAACTTGCCGACCAATGTACAGTCCAAATCGGTTCGGCCAATTTTGAAAGCCGGACGCTCCATAAAAAGATGGAGCGGGTGGGGCGCGCCTTTGCCTTTGTCTGCACCTGCGGCACGGAACTGGATGCCGGCGAACCGGAAAGTGATGATTTTCTCGGTCGCTTCTGGTGGGACATCATCAAAACCAGCGCCTTATCCGCCGCCCGCGCGGAACTGACCCGCCGGCTGCGCACTCGGCATCTGATCGAAAAACAGGCCGCCATGAGTCCCGGCTCCGGTGATGCCGACACCTGGCCCATCCAGCAGCAGCGGGCACTTTTTGACTTGCTGGGGGATGTCAAACAGCGCATCGGGGTGGAGCTGACCGACACCTTTTTGATGCTGCCGAATAAAACCGTTTCCGGCGTCTGCTTTCCCACCAGCGAGGATTTCCGCACCTGCCAGGTTTGCCATCGCGAAGTTTGCCCCAGTCGCCAGGCACCCTTTGATCCGGCGCTTTGGGAGGCGATGCAACATGATTGACCGTCCCGCTATGCCGACAAACCAATTGCCATTAAGCTGTTAATCCATGACCGGCGACGAACATAGCTTTGGCATCCCCAGTGGCTCGGCATTGCGGCAACTACTGGGCGCGATGGACACCAGGCTGGGCGAAATGCCTGAGCCGCAATTACAGTCGCTCTTGACGGAATTACAGCAAAGCCTTGTCGCGCCGCAATCGCGGGAGGCAACCTTAGTTAATCCGCACTGCGCCCGCGATGCGAGCTTGCCGCCGGAACCGCGCTGGCAGGACCGTGTGATTATCGAACAAATTCCGCCCCATGCGCGCGTGCTGGACTTGGGATGCGGGGAAGGTTGGCTTTTATCGCAACTGAAGCGCACCAAAGGCATCGACGGCCAGGGCGTGGAACTCAGCGCCGAGGAGGTCTTTCGCTCCGTGCAACGCGGCGTCAACGTGCTGCAATGCGATTTAGACGAAGGCCTTAAAGGATTTGCCGACCAAAGTTTTGATTACGTGGTGCTGGAAGAAACTTTACAAACGCTGCATCATCCGCTGCGCATCTTGACTGAAATACTGCGCGTGGGTCGGCGCGGGATCGTTACCTTTCCCAATTTTGGCTACTGGCGCGTGCGACTGGATCTGGCGGTTCGCGGGCGCATGCCGGTTACCGAGCGGCTTCCGCATCGCTGGTACGACACGCCCAACATCCATCTGTTGTGCCTCTCGGATTTTCTGGACTGGGCGCGCCAGCAGCAAATTCGGCTGGTCGATGCCAAAGTGCTGGCCGATGGACAGGTGCGACCGATGAATGGCGACGATGGGTTATACGCCCAGGAAGTATTGATCGTTTTTGAGAAGAATTCATGAGCGTTGCCACAAACCAGCAAAGCATCGCCACATCATCCAGCGCGGCCGGAGAGGTCTGGGCCAGGGGCCTGTCCAAGCGCTTTAATATTTATCCCTCACCCTGGGGACGGCTGGGCGAATGGCTTAGCGCTGGCAAACTCCGCCGCCATAGCGAATTTTGGGCCTTGCGCGATGTGGAATTTTCCGTTCCCCGCGGCGAATGTTTCGGAATTATCGGTCCCAATGGATCGGGCAAAAGCACGCTTTTGAAAATTCTCACCGGCGTAACCCGCCCCACCCGCGGCGGCGTTTTCGCCGGCGGGCGCGTGCTGAGTCTGTTGGAACTGGGCACCGGATTGAATATGCAGCTCACCGGCCGCCAGAATGTGGTGCATAGCGCGCAACTACTGAATTTTCCGGCCGGCTACGCGGTGGAAAAGATGGAGCAAATTGAGCGTTTTGCCGAACTGGGCGATTTTTTTGACCGCCCGGTGCGCATCTACTCCAGCGGCATGGTGGTGCGGCTGAGTTTCGCCATGTTCGCCTGCTTTGACCCGGATGTTTTCGTGGTCGATGAAGCGCTGAGCGTCGGGGACATCTATTTTCAACAAAAGTGCATGCGGCGAATCCAGGCCATGCGCGACAACGGCGTAACCATGCTCTTTGTCTCGCATGATCTGGGCGCGGTGGAATCCTTGTGCAACCAAGTAATGGTTTTGCATCAAGGCCGCGTCGATCATTTGGGAGATAAGCAGGTCGCCCTGCGGCGCTATTATGCGGTGATGGGCATGGCCCGCCGCGAACAATCACTGGCAGTAGTGCAAGAACAAAGCGACCAAAACCAATGCGATCCCGACATCACCCGCCAAACCCAGTTCTTTGATGCCGGTTTTCCCGCCGGCGCCATGGGCCAGGTGGATCAAAGCCAGTTGCCTTGGCAACAGCCGCGGCGCCAGGAGCAGATGGGCGATGGACAGGTGGAAATTCTGGCCGCGGCCCTAACGGATCAGCACCATGTGCCCTCGTCGGTTTTCGCCTCAGGCAACTGGCTTTGCCTTTGGCTGAAAATGCGGGCGGCGCGGGATGTGGGGCCGGTGAATGTCGGGATGGATCTGGTTGACCGACTCAATCGCATTCTCTTTGCCCGCGGCTGGTCCAATGCCGATTTGCCTCCGCTATGGCTTAAGCAAGGCCAGATCGTGCTGGCCCGTTACAGCCTGAGGCTCGACGTGGAACCGGGCGACTATACCCTCACCCTTTCGGCCGCCGAGCCGTTTGCCGATCCGAAAAGTCCCATCGGCTGGAGTCAAAGCGAAGGCGGCTTGCGGCATTGTGTGATACCCCACGCCCTGGCGATAAGTGTAACCGCCCGGCCGGACCATCGCGTCATCCACTTTGGCCCGGCGAATTTGATTAACTATATGGAACGCAGTGTTAGCCACTCTGAGGGCAAGCCATGAGCAGTCTTCCCGCTTGCTGGTGCGGCAATTGCGCATTACAGGAATTTTCAGATTTGTATCGGCTGTGCCCGGCATGTCGCACGCTGGTGCCAGTCAAATTGCCGCAAGCCGCCGGGGTGCGGGATGATCAAAATGATTTCTACGGCCGCGGCTACTGGTTTGATCATCAAACCAATGATCTGAACAATCCCGACATTCTCATCCGCGCCCGCGCTGATTTACCCCAGCGCTGCGTCTGGTGGCTGGCCAGTCTGCTAAAGTATCGTCTGCCACCGGGAAAGATGCTGGAGATCGGCGCCGGCCACGGCGGATTTGTGGCCCTGTGCCGCTGGAGCGGCTTTGATGCCTTTGGCATCGAAATGAGTCCCGCCATTGTGCGCTTGGCTGAGCAACTATTTGATGTGCCCATGCGGGCCGGATCGCTGGAGGCTCAAGCGATTGAGCCGGCTTCGCTGGAAGTGATCGTGATGATGGATGTTTTGGAACACCTGTCCGATCCACTGGGCACATTGCGATTGTGCAAACAACTGCTCAAGCCGGACGGGTTGCTGGTTGTGCAGACCCCCCTGCTGCCGGCCGAGGGTGATCTGGATCAGATGCGCCAGCGTGGCGAGGCATTTATTCAACACTTGCACCCCGAGCATTTATATCTGTTTAGCGAAAATTCGCTTCAGGCCGCGATGAGCCAGGCGGGATTGATTCACCAGGCCGCCGAACCGGCCATTTTCGCTGATTATGACCAGTTTCGTTTTGCTTCTCCCGCTCCGTTGACAGTCAATAGTGAGCATTCGATTGCCCAGGCGTTGCAGCGCCATAGCGCCGGGCGAATGGCTCTGGCTCTACTGGATACGCTGCCGCAAACGCAAAAGCTGCACATGCGATTGCAAGAATGTGAGGACGATCGCGCCGCGCGGCTGCGCGTTATCCATGAACTGCAAGCCCAATTGGATCGGGGACGATAATCATGCCGGCAGTTGCGGTCCGGATTCATCGCGATTGGCCCGAACCATCATTTTGCCCGCCGGACGCCGCTGGGCCACTGGGCAAACGCGCCGCCTTGGCACCGCCAGCCAGCGCCCGCTGTTGGGCCGGTCGCACATAGCCGCCGCGCGGCGCGGCCCGCCGCCCCACCACATCCAGCGGATTACGCCGGGCATAGCGCTGCAACACCCAGTTGAATTGCTCATGGCCGGAGCGATATGCCAAACCCAGGCACCAGCAAAAGTAATGAGCCAGGTAAATCCCCAAAGCTAAAAAGGAATACGCAAACCACGCGCTATGCCACACGGATGTACTGGGCGATCTGCTGAACATGCCACGCCATTGCATGGTAAACGTAATCCAGCCGTAGTAGTAGGTATATGCCCCCACCAGGCCCACGACCACGAGAAATAAATAGCGCCCGCCGGTAACCCGCACCACACTCCACAAGCGATCCGGGCGCAGATTGTTCAGACTGCCGCTGGTTACGGCCGCTAGAAACGCCGCCGGGAAAATAAATGCCCCGGCCAGAAGCAGCATTGTAACCAGCCATTGTGCCTGCGGATAAAAATAATCCGCCAGTCCCGCCGGGCCAAAGGAAATAATCAGCGCTTGCGATAATTGGATAAACGGATGCCAGATATCATCATAAAATTGCACATCGCGCATGGGGCGCGGCAATTCATCGCGGTTTTGCGGCCCGGTCTCGTCTACCACGTTGCCATAGTGCCCCGCCAGCACAATGACCAGCAGCACGCCGGCCAGGAAAATAAAAGGAAAAATGCCCATTACCGTGAAGACTGTTTGCAGCACGACATGCAAGAACAAAATCATGACTAGAACAAACAGATTGATGCCCCACAGCAGCGCGGCGGCGACGGTGAGCATGGTGGGAACGTGATCCTCCTGATCGGCGGCGTAATGCAGCGCGGCTTTGGCCACGGGCAGTATTTCCACCGGCGGCTCAGCCAGCGGCGTTACCTCCATCGGGCGAATTAGTTCGCCGCTTTCCGGATCGTACTTGGGGGCGGCGGTGATTTGCAGCGGATCGGCCGAAGGCTCCCCGGCCATGTTAATCAGATCGTAGTCGGGGCGCAGATCGATTTGCCCGCGCGCCGCTTCGTTCAACCCACCCTGATAGGCTAAAGTAATTTTTTCCACCGACTCCGGCGGCGGGGCATCCTCAATCTTGTATGTGCCATCCTGGCTAATATTGGCTAGATCACCCAACGTGGGAATGTCATTGAGTTTGCCACAGCGGGGGCACTGAATCAGCGCGCCGGCCATTTCGTCTTGCAATGCAAACTCGAAAGTGCAATGACAGGCAAAACGAATCATGCGCGGTATCCCGTGAAGAGCGAAAGCGATTATATCATCCTTTGACCGCGATGCTTACAATTCGATTATGGGCGACAAATTTCCAGCACTGCCGCCGGGTAACTTTTGGCGCCCGATGGTGCTGAGCGTGCTATTGCTCGGCGCCATCGCTGGCGGCGTGGGAATGTGGCAGCGGCCCACGCCATCCAACTCCGCCACCATCTGGCTCTTTTCTGAACTGCACGCCAAGTCCTTGCGCGCCGGGCGAGACGATTCGCTTTTATCTTTATACCAGCGCCAATTTGGACAAAGCGTCCAGGTCGTTGCATTGTCATCGCGCGCACTGGAAACGCGGCTATCGGCCATGATTGGCTCGCCGCAGTCAAATTTGCCTTGGCCGGATGTGGTGGAACTTGAAATCGGCGCACTGGGAAAATTTTTTCGTCCCCCCGCCGAAGAGATGGGCTTTTTACCGCTGAACGATTTGATTGAATCCTCTCATTGGCGCCGGCGCATCCTCCCACAGCGCCTTGCGGCCTGGACGCGCCAGGGCCAGGTCATGGGCTTGCCGCTGGATGTGCATCCGGTGGCCCTGATTTACCGTCGGGATTTGATGCGCCAAGCCGGTGTCGATTGGTCCACCTGCCCAAGCTGGGAGGAGTTTGCATCCCAAGCCCGCAAATATCGTCAATATCAACTGGACCATGGACAAGCGGATCGTTATGCGCTGGAACTAAAAACATCCGGGGCCGACCAACTCATGCTTCTTTTACAGCAGCAAGGGTTGCAACTGGTGGATGCTTGCGGGCAACTGGCGCCGGCGGACAGACGCGTGGCGCAAACCATCGCCAGTTACGTGGATTGGGTATCCGGGCCGACGGCGCTTGGGACCGATTCCAGCCAGGGGGCCGGTTTATGGATTGAGGACTTGCGACAGGGTCGCATCGCCGCGGTTTTCGCGCCCGACTGGCGACTGGAAGAGTTGCGCAACGATCCCGGCCCGCCGATTGGCCAGTTGGCGATGCGCCCCTTGCCGATATTTCAATCCGGCGACAGTCCCACCTGCTCCTGGGGCGGAACCATGGTGGGCATCCCCCGCCGGGTGGCCGATCCGGTCAAGGCATTTCGGTTACTGGAATTTTTATACTTCAGCGATCAGGCGCTGCAGCGCCGCGCCGGCGGCGACATCCTGCCCCCGCTGCCCCAGGCATGGCACGATCCGGCGTATCAGTTGCCTGACCGGCTGTTTGCCAACCAGCGTTTTGGCCCCGACTACATGGGCCGGCAGTTGTATGTGCGACTGGCCCAACAGCTTCCAGACATCAGCCCCACTCCTTACGATTCTTTGGTGGCCGCTCGCTTAAGCATGATACTCGGCCAGGCGATGGCCCTGCGCCGCAATGATGCGCAAATTAACCTTGTGGAACCGATTGGCCGCTTACTGAATGATTCGAGGGAGGAATTGCGCCGGTGGATCAGGTTTTCCCAATTTCCGCCGCTGGATAAAGATTGAACGTTGATTATTTGACGTTGTAAGCCTAATAATTGGACACGCGGGGCGGATATGCCCGGCGGCGGCCAGCGAGGGCGCGATTGAAGCCGAGAGTTCCGGTTTCCGCACCACTTGCCGCAAATTCCAATTTACAGTGAGGACGGTTATGTCCACGATCGTAGGGAAAAAGGCGCCGAGTTTCTCCGGCGAAGCCGTGAGCCAAGGTCAGTTTCAACAGATAAAACTGGAAGACTGCAAAGGCAAATGGCTGGTTTTGTTCTTTTATCCGCTGGATTTCACCTTCGTCTGCCCGACGGAGATTCTGGCGTTTTCTGACCGTATTGAGGATTTCAAGAAATTGAACGCCGGAGTTGTCGGAGCCAGCATTGACAGCAAATTCACGCACCTGGCCTGGACGCAAACCCCGCGGTCCAAAGGCGGCATCGCCGACCTGAAATATCCGCTCTTGAGCGATATGAATAAGAAGATCGCTTCGGATTACGGCATTTTGAATGATGACGGCGTCGCTCTGCGCGGCCTGTTCATCATTGATCCCGATGGCATGGTGCAACATGCCACCATCAACAACCTGGGCGTGGGCCGCTCGGTGGATGAGACCCTGCGCGTTTTGCAGGCGTTCCAATTCGTCCGCGAAAATGGCGAGGTC
Source organism: Tepidisphaerales bacterium (assembly GCA_038317225.1). Taxonomy (GTDB): domain Bacteria; phylum Planctomycetota; class Phycisphaerae; order Tepidisphaerales; family Tepidisphaeraceae; genus JBBQBE01. The sequence continues at coordinate 163,166 of JBBQBE010000001.1, forward strand.
TGCCCCGCCAACTGGGAACCGGGCAGCGCGACCATGAAGCCCGATCCGGTCAAGAGCATGGAATATTTCGGCAAACACGGCTGAACCGTTTTGCCTGAACAATATTGACCAGGCGGCCCGTTGCGCACCCCGCGTAACAGGCCGCTTTTTTGCTTCCCGCGCGATTAAACCCCGCGATCATTGCTGCACACGGCATCTCTCGCTTTTCGTGCGCTGGTTCGTAAGATGGCCGCTTTGTCCGCAAGGAATATGAACAGCGAATTGCCCAAAAATTACGAACCGGCCAGTGTCGAAGAAAACATCAGCCGCACCTGGCTGGCAGAAAAGGCCTTTGCGGCCAATCCCGCCGCCAGCGGCGAGCCTTACTGCATCGTCATCCCCCCGCCAAATGTTACCGGCGCGCTGCACCTGGGCCACGCCTTGAACAACACGCTGCAAGATATTCTGATTCGCTATCACCGCATGCGCGGATTCAACGTGCTATGGGTGCCGGGAATCGATCATGCCGGCATCGCCACGCAAGCGGTGGTGGAAAAGCAGCTTAAGGAGAAGGAAAACAAGACGCGCCATGATGTCGGGCGCGAGGCTTTGGTCCAGCGCATCTGGCAATGGAAAGAGCAATACGGCAATCGCATCCTCGAACAACTCAAGCGGCTGGGCTGCTCCTGCGACTGGGAGCGCACGCGCTTTACGCTGGACGAGCAGTGCGCCGCCGCCGTCCGAGAAACCTTTTTCAAGCTCTTTGGCGACGGTTTGGTTTATCGTGGAAAACGCCTGGTAAACTGGGATATTTTTCTGCAAACTTCCGTCAGCGACGACGAGATTTATCACGAAACCGTCAAAACGCATTTATGGCACATCGCCTATCCCATTGATGGATCGGATAAGAAAATGGTGGTGGCGACCACGCGCCCGGAAACCATGCTGGGCGACACCGCCGTCGCCGTGCATTCCAGCGATGCGCGGTGGAATTGGGCCATCGGTCAGAAGGTGCGTCTGCCGCTGGTGGACCGGCTGATACCCATCATCGCCGACGATATTTTGGTGGACCCGAAATTCGGCAGCGGCGTGGTGAAAGTGACCCCGGCCCACGATCCCAATGACTATGCTGTGTGGCAGCGGCATCTCGGCCAGCCCGATGCCATCGACATCATCAATATCCTCCATCCCGACGGTACGCTTAACGACAACGCCGGCATCTATCAAGGCATGCGCCGCGACAAGGCTCGGCGGCAGATTGTCGAGGATTTGCGGCAGCGTGATTTGCTGATCAAGGAAGAGCCGTATGAAACCCAGGTGGGCCATTCGGATCGCAGCAAGACGCCCATCGAGCCATATTTGTCGGATCAATGGTTTATCAAAATGGCACCGCTGGCCGAGCCGGCTTTGGAAGTGGTGCGGCGCGGACTGGTGCGTTTTCATCCTCAGCGGCACGCACAGCAGTATTTGGCCTGGCTGGGCGAAAAGCGCGATTGGCCCATCAGCCGACAACTTTGGTGGGGCCATCGCATTCCTATCTGGACACGCGAATTTGAGTTAACCGAGCCATTGAACAGCCTAACGGAGAGCGCCGAACCAATCAGTCCCCCCGCCACGGCGGCATTGCGCAAGGCTTTAGGCCCGGACGCTGAAACTGTGCTCAAAGGCGGCGAAGAGCATATATTACGTGTGGAGGCGATTGCCGACCGCCCCGACTGGATGCGGGCGACGGTGTGTGTTCGCCGCGAGGTCGCGGCGATGCAACAGGTGCTGGAAAAATGCGGTTTTGAGCAGGATGCCGATGTGCTGGACACGTGGTTTTCCTCGGCCTTGTGGCCACATAGCACCCTGGGCTGGCCACGGGCCACGGCGGAACTTGCCAAATGGAATCCCACGTCGGTGCTGGTAACGGCGCGGGACATCATCACGCTTTGGGTGGCGCGGATGGTGATGATGAATTTGTACAACATGGGCCAGGGACGCTGGACCAGCGACGGCCAGCGCGAAGCGCAAGCTAAAATCGCCAGTGATCCAGAAGCGGCCGCGCGGTTTGTGCCGTTCCATGATGTGGCGATCAATCCGACCATCCTCGATGGCAAGGGTGAGCGGATGAGCAAATCCAAAGGTAACGGCGTAGATCCGGTGGAGATCATCGACACGCACGGCGCCGATGCCTTGCGCTTTACGCTAGCGCAAATGGCTACTGAAACCCAGGATGTGCGCCTGCCGGTTAAGAAATTGGCCGATGGGCGAAACACCAGCGAAAAATTCGAGATGGGCCGCAATTTCTGCAATAAATTGTGGAACGCGGCCCGCTTTGCCATGACCGCTTTGGCCGAGGCCTCGCCGGCGACGGTGAGCCGCAACGACTTGTCCTTGCCCGACCGCTGGATTTTGTCGCGGCTCGGCCAGACCATCGCCGCCGCCGACCTGGCGATTAAAACCTTCCGCTTCGATCAGTATGCCAAGGCGGTGTACGATTTTGTCTGGGGCGATTTTTGCGACTGGTATGTGGAGACGCTCAAGCCGGTGCTCAAAGGCGATGCGCGGCCCGATGCCGGGGCGGCGGTGCTGGCGGCGGTTTTGGACGCATCGCTGCGCCTGCTGCATCCGGTCATGCCCTTCATCACCGAGCGGTTATGGTGGCAACTCAACGAGGTATGTCCCCAGCGCGGCGTTGCCCAAGTGCTGGATTGCCCCACGTCCGCGCGACTGATTCATGCCTCGTGGCCGACCGCGCCGGCCGTGGACCAAGAGGCCGAGACGCTTTTTGAGCGCTTGATGCAGGTCATTACGGCCATTCGGAATTTGCGCAATCAGCACAATGTGGAAGCTAAAAAGGCGATCACCATTCGCATGGAAGATGCCCAGTTCTCCGCTCAAGACCTCATGACGCATCAGGCAATAATCGAATTGCTGGCCAATTGCCTGGTCCTTAATGCGCAGACGCCGCCGCCGGGAACCAGTGCCCAAGTGCAAGCCGGTGGCTGCCTGCTGACGGCCTATGGTCTAAGCGACCCGGACGCTGAGCGGCAGCGTTTGGCCAAACGCCGTGAGGAATTGGTCAAGCAGATCGCGGCACTGGAAGCCCGCCTGGCCAATCCCAATTACAGCCAAAAAGCCCCGCCTCAACTGGTGCAGCAGACACGCAGCCAATTAAGCCAGGCGCAAGCGGAGCTAGGCGGCATTCAATAAGCCGGCGACTTTTGTTTGCGGGGCAATTGCTCTACATTCGATTTGACAAGGAGTAAAAATGAGACACGTGATTAGCGCTTTGGTGCAAAATGAACCGGGCGTGCTGGCCAATGTGGCCGGCATGTTCGCCGCCCGCGGATTTAATATTGACTCGCTGGTGGTCGGACGGACGGAAAATCCCGAACTGAGCCGCATGACCATCGTGGTCAATGCCGATGACAACACGCTGGAACAGGTGCGCAAGCAGCTGGGTAAATTGATACCCGTGGTGCGCGTGCGCGATTTCGCCGACACCAGTTACGTCGAGCGCGATTTGGCGCTGGTGAGCGTTGGGGTGGGGCCGGATAAACGCGGCGAGGTGGTGGAGATCGTCAATCTCTTTCGCGGGCGCATCGTCGATGTGGCCAAAAATAGCCTCTTGGTGCAACTGGCGGGCACGGAGGACAAAATCGAAGCGCTGGTGGAATTGCTGCGACCCTACGGCATCAAGGAACTGGCTCGCACCGGCGTGATCGCCATGCCGCGCGGCACGCAAAGCGCCAAGGACGAAACCGCTCCGCCCGATGCGCCCAAAAAGCGTGAACGCTCCCTGGATGCCCCGGCGGCTCCAGCGCTTCCTCCCAGTTAAAATAGGCTCCCGGCGGATGCTTGGGATGTGTGAGTCAAGCGGGGCAACTAATCGGCCGCATAGCGAGTAACCGCGTTCTACTTTTGCGATATGCACGTTCTCTACATTCATCAGAACTATCCCGCGCAGTTTGGCCACATCGCCCGGCATTTGGCCCGCCGCGACGGGTGGCGCTGCACGTTTGTCAGCCAGCGGCCAGCGGGTGTGGAGGACGGCATCGAGCGGATTCAATACCAAGTTGCCGGCGGAGCGACCACGCGCAATCACTACTGCTCGCGCACATTTGAGAACACCATCTGGCACTGCGATGGCGTATACCAGGCGCTGAAAACTCGCCGGGATATCCGGCCGGATTTGATTGTCGGCCATAGCGGGTTTGGGTCCACACTTTTTTTGCGCGAGTGGTTTGGCGATGTGCCCATCCTTAACTTCTTCGAGTATTTTTATCGCCCGCATAGTCCGGAAAGCGACATGGATTTTCGCGCCGACCTGGGCTGGTCGTGCGATGCCATGACTTACGCGCGGGCCCGCTGCCGCAATGCCATGATCCTGCTGGACCTGGACAATTGCGACGGCGGATACACGCCCACGGAATTTCAAAGATCACGTTTCCCCGCAGAATATCTTCACAAAATGCGTGTGCTGTTCGATGGGATCGACCGCGAAATCTATCATGGATTTGATCAAGCGCTGCGGCCGCCTCTTCAGCAACGTGCAACCCGCACCATCGCCGGCGTGCCCATTGGGCCGAGCACGCGCCTGGTCAGTTATGTCAGCCGCGGCTTTGAATCGATGCGCGGTTTTGACATTTTTATGCGCAGCGCCCAGCGGATCATCGAGCAGTTTCCCGATGTACACTTCATCGTCGTCGGGGAAGACAAAGTCGCCTACGGCGGCGACAGTGCGCACCTGCAAGGTCAAAATAGTTTCAAACAATGGGTTTTGGCGCAAGGGCAATATGACCTAAGCAAGTTTTCCTTCGTGGGTCGCCTGGCCCAGCCGGAACTGGCGCAACTGCTGGCATCGTGTGATCTGCATTTGTACTTCACCGTGCCCTTTGTGCTCTCCTGGAGCATGATGGACGCCATGAGCTGCGGCGCGGTCGTGCTGGCGTCGGATACCGCTCCGGTGCGCGAGATGATCCGCGATGGTGAAAACGGCTTGCTGGCGGACTTTTTCAACATCGACCAAATCGCACAAAAGGCCGTGGCGGTTTTAAAAGCTCCCGATGCCTACCGGCCGCTGGGCAATGCCGCCGAGGAGATGATCCGCTCGCGGTATAGTTTGCAGTGTTTGCTGCCGCAAATGGTAACAATGTACGAGCAAATCGCGGCCCGGCGGCCGCGCAACCCAGGCCCGGCGGGGATTGATGCGCCCCCTCCCATGGCACTTGGGGACAATAAGATTTCCCCAGAGCCGCCCCAAGCGACCCCCGGCGGGCCAAAGTCGCCTTTTTTCGGCTGAATTTCGCCCACTTTTGTCCAAGCGCCCAACTCGCGGGCGGTGAAATTTGTGATAGAATACGTCCTGTTTGACGCCCAGGTTGTGCACCATGAGTTATACCGTTTTAGCCCGCCGCTATCGCTCCGGAACTTTCGATGAGTTGATCGGCCAGGAGCACGTTGCCCAGACGCTCAAACGGGCTATCCAGACCGGCCGCATCGCCCACGCGTATTTATTCTGTGGCACGCGCGGCACGGGCAAAACCTCCACCGCGCGCATTTTGGCCAAAGCGCTCAACTGTGAAAAGTTTGACGCCCCCACCACCGAGCCTTGCGGCCAATGCGCCACCTGCAAAGCCATCGCTCGCGGCGAGGACATGGACGTAATCGAAATTGATGCCGCCAGCAATCGCGGCATCGATGATGTGCGCCGCATCATTGAAAACGCGGTCTTATCGCCGGCGCGCAGCCGTTACAAAGTCTATATCATCGACGAAGTACATGGATTGACCAAGGACGCGTTTAATGCCCTGCTGAAAGTCTTGGAAGAGCCGCCGTCGCACGTGAAATTTATTTTGGCGACCACTGAGCCGGAAAAATTGCTGGCGACGATCTTGTCGCGTTGTCAGCGATTTGATTTTCGCAACATCCCCACGCGGCAGATCGCCGACCACCTGGTGCAAGTCTGCCGCAAAGAAAATATTCCCGCGACCGAGGAGGCGCTGCTGCTGGTGGCGCACGCCGGGGCCGGGTCGATGCGCGACGCATTATCGCTGCTGGATCGTTTGTTGAGCGTGGTGGATGGTGAACTTTCGGTCCAGCAAATTGAATCGCTGCTGGGCGTCCCGCGCAGCCGGCTGCTTTTGGATTTAGCCCAGGCGATTGGAAGTGGCGATGTGGCCGCCACGCTCCAGCAAGCGGAGCAAATCATGAGCCAGGGCTTGTCGGCCGACAGCTTGATCGTCGCCTTGACCGAGCACCTGCATAATCTCCTGGTGCTTAAAACCTGTGGTCCCAAATCGAATATACTGGAGACCTCCCAGCAAACGATCGAGGAATTTTCCAAGCAAGCGGAGCTGTTCGACCTGGCTTCACTTACACAGAGTATCGCGATTTTGGAGGAGCTGCGCCGACAGTTGCGCACCAGTCAGGCCTCGCGCCCGTTGCTGGATGCATGTTTGGCGCGCTTGGCACTGGCCGGGCAATTTGTCTCGGTGCAAAGTTTGCTCAGCAATCCCGAAGGCTCCTCCGCGGCATTTAACTCGGCGCCAATCAGCGACGACGAAAAAAAAAACGAGTTGCTGACACCACCGGCACCTAAGGATGAAGCGCCAGAGCATCCGCCAATAGAAGCTGAGGAGGATGAGCTGCCGGCGGTGGGTAAAGTCTGGCAGGACTCATCGGTGGACCTGGTGGCGGCGCTCAAGAGCAAGACCGACCCCTCCCCGGCCGCAACCACTCCAGCCCAGCCGGTCGTTGCCTCCGCCTCACCGGTTGGCCCCGCCGCCGAGCCGAGAAATTGGCAAAATAACCTGCCTGGTTTGTGGGCTTGCGTGTTGGAAAAGCTCGCCGAGCAAGCCCCCGCGCTGCCCGCGAATTTCACCGGCGCTCAATTGGTTGCACTGGATGAGCATGTGGCGGTCATTCGCTACAACTGTGCCAACGCCACCTTCGCCTCGCTGGTGGAACATAGCGAAAAGAAGAAGCGGGCGTTGATCCACGAATTGGCGGCGCTGCTGGGACGCAACGTGGGCGTACGATTTGAAACCCAAGCGGCCGAGGAAGCGGACGCGGCGTCCACCGCCGCGCCGGCAATTGCCGCGCCCACAACCGTCGGCCCCGCTCAACCGGAGCCGGCGCGTCCGTCCGCCGCGCCGCAACCGCCGGCGGTCGATCATTCGGCTGGTAAATTGCCCTTGACACCGCAATTGCGTGAGGAAATACTGGCTCATCCGCTGGTCAAGGGCGTAGTGGACGTGCTGGGCGGTAATTTATACGAAGTGAAGAAAGAGAGTGAATAATGTCCATGCTTGATAAACTTGGTTCAATGGGTGATCTGGCCGGCATGATGGAAAAGATGCAGCAAATGCAAGAGAAAATGGAGCAAAGTCAGCGCGAAATGGCAGCGACGCTCAGCACGGCCGAGGCCGCCGGCGGGTTGGTCAAAGCCACGGTCAATGGCCACTTGCTGCTCGAGCGGTTGGTTTTAGACAAGAGCCGCATCGACCTTAATGACATTGAATTGCTGGAGGATGCGATCATCGCGGCCGTCGCGGCGGCGCAGTCACGGTCAGCGGAAAATATGAAAAAGCGTTTTGAGGCGATCGCCAAGGAGAGCGGCCTTCCGCCGGAAATGCTCCAGCCCTGATTTTCAGCGATTTTCCGCCGCCAGGACGGTGTTGCGCAGCAAAATGGCCACGGTTACCGGCCCCACGCCGCCGGGAACCGGAGTAATCGCCCCGGCGATCGGCTCGGCGGCCGGGAAATCCACATCACCAACGGTTTTCTTTGACCCGTCGGGCAGACTGATGCGATTGATCCCCACATCCACCACCACCGCTCCCGGCTTGATAAATTCCGCGGTGATCATGTTGGCTTTTCCCACCGCAACAATCAAAATGTCGGCCCGGCGGCAATGGCCCGCCAGGTCGCTGGTCCCGGTTCGGCAGATTTGCACGGTGGCTCTTTGATCGCTCAGCAGCAACGCCACCGGCTTTCCCACGATGGCGCTGCCGCCGACAACCACGGCTTCGGCCCCGCGCAACGGCACATGACCCAATTTGGCCAGTTCAAAAGCGGCTTGCGCGGTGCAGGGCACCATGCGCGGCTGACCGCTGAGCAAGTATCCCAGGTTGGCCGCTCCCACGCCCTCGACATCCTTGGCCGGCGCGATGCAGTTTTGCAAATAGTGCGCATCCCACCCCGCCGGCAGCGGCAGGTGTAGCAAAATCCCGCTGACGCTCTGGTCGCCATTGAGCTTGTCGATCAGGGCCTGGCAGTCGGCCTGGTTAGCCGAGCCGTCGAGGGTGGCCAATTCAAAATCGATGCCCACATCGGCGCAGGTTTTGCCCTGTCGTTGCGCATACAGTTTGGCCGACGCATTGGCTGGACTGTCAACCAGTATCGCCGCAAGTTTCGCCGGGCGATTGGCCTGCCGCAATTGAGTGGCCCGGCTGGAAATATCCACTTTCATTTGCGCCGCCAGCGCTGTTCCATCCAGTATTTTGCTCATTATCTACTCGCTGACAATCAAAGTTTATTGGCCGTCTTTTTCAGCCGCCACCAAGTCGGCGTAAGTCTCGCGGCGGCGGATGATTTTCCACTCCCGTCCATCAACCAGCACTTCGGGGGCCCGCGGCCGATTGTTGTAATTGCTGCTCATGGCAAATCCATAGGCACCGGCGGTAAAGACCGCCACCAGATCGCCGCGGGCAGTGCGGGGCAGCGGCCGGTCCTTGGCCAGAAAATCGCCCGACTCGCAGATCGGCCCCACCACGTCCACAATCTCTCCATTTCGCGGCCGCGTTTCTTTGTCGCGCACCGAAGGGACATTTTCCGCCCCCGGCTTGACCGGCCAAATGAAGTGATAGGCCTCATAGAGCATCGGGCGAATCAAATCGTTCATGGCCGCGTCCACGATGACAAATTTCTTTTCCCCGCCGATTTTGCGATACAGCACGCGCGCGACCAGTATGCCCGCATTGCCGGAGATGTAACGCCCCGGTTCCAGCGCGATACGGTAGGGCTTGTTTTGCAGCAACGGCAACAGCGCCCGGGCATGTTCCGCCACCGGCAAGGCCTGCTGGGGATGCAGATAATTGACTGCGTAGCCGCCGCCAAGGTCCAGCCATTCAATCTTGTGGCCCCGGCGGGTCAGTTTGTCGATCAAATCGGTAACTTTACGCACCGCCTCCACGTAGGGCTGAATTTCGTATACTGGCGAACCGATGTGAATATGAATCCCCGCCAGGCGCAGATTCTTAAGCTGCTTGCACTGCTCAAAAGCGCGCTCCGCGCGCTCGATATCCACACCGAATTTGGTTTCCTTTTTACCGGTCGTGGTATAGCGGTGGGTTTTAGGGTCCACATCGGGATTGATGCGTAAGGCTCCCACCACCGATCGGCCCATCTGCCCGGCGATGCGGTCAATGTTGTCGATCTCCGCTTCCGATTCGATGTTAAACGCCGCGATATTGGCTTCTATCGCCTCGGCGATTTCCTTGTCGGTTTTGCCTACCCCCGCGTAGATAATCTTGGCTGGATCCCCGCCGGCTTGCAAAGCGCGATACAGCTCCCCGCCGCTGGTTACATCAAAGCCGCACCCAGCCTCGGCCAATGCCCGCAATATGTGCAGATTGCCGCAGCTCTTAATCGAGTAACAGATCGTCGCTTTAACCGGCGCGAAGGCCTCGGCGAGCTGGTGATAATGGTGCAGCAGCGTATTTTTGGAGTAAATATACAAAGGCGTACCGGCGGCCTGCGCCAAATCGCTGACCGGTACATCCTCGCAATACAATTGCCCGTTGTTGTAATGAAATAGGTCCATGCGGTCCCGTTTGAGGTCGTTGAACTATGCCCCATCAATACCGCCGGGGCCGACAAAAAGCCAATGTCCAAGATGTATTATGCTCGTAACATTCAATGTGAGGTGGACCCCACTTTTGCATGCCGGGAAGTACAGTAAATCATCCACCCCGAACGCGCGCATTATTCTCGTCAATAATCCATAAATGGCCCGATAGGGAATTTCGCGATAACACAGGCAAGATGCGGGCGATTGAGGTCAATAAATGTATCCTGCTTTGACTGGCAAGTCGTAGTACGATGATGCCCGCTAATTTTTCTGGCGGATAAACTCGAATATCCACAAAATCCAGATCCAGCGTCAGTAATGCACGCGAATCGGTACCGCAAGCTTGAATAACGTCAAAATCTGAAGCGCCCCGAAGGCCCTCATCGGCTACCGTGTCCACATCATGTCCCTCTTGCCTGAGATACACCGCCACCGCGGGGTGAATGTTTTCATCCAGCTTCAGTCGCATGAGTTTTATCCCGCTCCCAATGCCACGACACGCTCCTTGGCTAATTCCGCCGCGTACAACAATGTGGCTTGTATGTCATCCAGTTGAATGCGATATGCCTGAGCAATCTCCCGCACCTCCTCCCCGGCGGCAAGATTGTCTAAAATGACCGAGGCCATTATCCGCGTGCCCTTAATGCACGCTTGGCCATGGCACACATTCGGATCAACCGAGATTCTGTCTCTCCAGTTCATGACAAAGCTCCCGCAAATTCAACTGTATTATAGGCTGGGGCGCGGCCATGGCTAAAAATTGGCCGGCTCAACGGGGCTTACTCCTCTCCCGCCCCCTCCTGCACGGTTTCCAATAGTTTTTCCACCACTTGATCCGGCCCCACGCCTTCGGCGTCGGCGTTGAAGTTGGTGAACAGGCGATGCCGCAGCACCGGCTTGGCGATGGAGCGCACATCCTCGCAACTGACATTGAGCCGGCCATTGAGAATGGCGTGGGCTTTAGCACCCAGCACCAGGTATTGCGCCGCCCGCGGGCCGGCCCCCCAACTGAGCCAGTCATTGATGAACGAGGGTGTATTGGGTTCTTTGGGTCGAGTGGCCCGCGCCAGGCTGACCGCGTAGTCCACCACATGATCACTCACCGGCAGCTTGCGCAAAATCTTCTGCACGTGGAGAATGTCTGAAGCCGATAAAACCGCATCCGGCTCGCCATCCATATCCATGGTCGTGCGCCGCACAATCGCCCGCTCCTCTTTTTTACTCGGGTAGCCGATGTTGACCATGAACATGAAGCGGTCGAGTTGCGCTTCGGGCAACGGATAGGTTCCTTCCTGCTCCACCGGATTTTGTGTCGCCAGCACGAAAAAGGGCAAGTCCAACGGATAGGTTCGCCCGCCGGCGGTTACATGATATTCCTGCATTGCCTGCAATAACGCCGCCTGGGTTTTCGGAGGCGTGCGATTGATCTCATCAGCCAAAACAATATTGGCAAAGACCGGACCTTTGACGAACCGAAAATTCCGCTGCCCGCTGGCCGGGTCTTCCTCCAGAACATCGGTGCCGGTAATGTCCGCGGGCATCAAGTCGGGAGTGAACTGGATGCGGTTGAAATTCAGTTTCAACACGCGCGACAGCGTGGAGACCATCAGCGTCTTGGCCAAACCCGGCACGCCCACCAGCAGGCAATGCCCGCGGGCGAACAGCGCCGCCAGCAACAGTTCGATCACCGCGTCCTGCCCAATGATCACCTTGTGTAGTTCGCTCAATAGGCGGGCCCGCACCTGGTTGAATTTCTCAATAAACTGGCTCTCCTGAGCGCCGACCGGGCCGGAGGAACTGGTTGGATTCACATCTGCTCCTGGTGAAGTTCACGATTGCGCGCCGCTTGCCGAGCCATGCGGCGGCAAAAGCATATTCATCGCCGCTGGACGCGGAGTTTGCAAGCCGCCGGAGGCTTATGGGCCATTTTATAAAATGTTGCCAAGCTCATCTACTGTGCCTATAGTGCCCGCACATCCGCACACCTGAGGCGATTCGAGGCAACAATTGTTTTTTCCCCGCTTGTTGAAGTTGGGCGGACCTGGGAGTTGGCTATGAAACATATCGCGCTGTTGGCCGCGGCGGTTTGTATAAGCATCGGTACAGTGCGCGCTGACGATATCGTGTTCAACAATGGCGATAAGCTCTCTGGAACCATCGTGTCGATGGACCAGGGGACCATGACCATATCCTCGGCGGTGGCCGGCGAGGTCAAAGTGAACATGAAGGATGTCAAAACTTTTTCCACCGCTGGGCCGGTGGATATCAAGCTCAACGACGGCACGATCATTCATCAGAAAGTGGTCGGTGCCGATCAGGGCAAATTCGCTTTGGCCGCGGGCGGCGCTTTGCAGCCGCAAACGCTTTCGATGGCCTCGATCAGCCAGATCAATCCCGTCAAGGAAAAATGGACGGGCGCGGTAAAGATGGGCGCGATGGTTACGCGCGGCAACACCTTCACCGACACCATCAATTTTTCGCTGGACGCGGTGCGCCGCGGCGAGGATGACCGGATCACCCTGGGCGCTGGATATATTTACGGGCGCGAAAAGAACACGGATACCGGCATCAGTTCCACCATCGCGGAAAACTGGTTCGCCACTGGGCAATATGACTATTTCTTTGCCCCCAAATGGTATAGCTACGGAAATTTGCGAGTGGAAAAGGATCGCATCGCCAACCTGGATCTGCGTTTTGCGCCCGGCGGCGGCGTGGGTTATCAATGGCTGGAAAGCGCCCAGGCCAACTTCAACACCGAAGCCGGTTTGGCGTGGGTGTACGAACGCTACACCGATCCTGATGACACGCGGCAGTATGTGGCGGCGCGCCTGGCATATCACTACGACCGCAAGCTCAATGATCGCGTGTCGTTTTTTCACAATATGGAATTCATCCCCAGCGTGGAAAATTTTAAGCAATTTCTAGTCAATGCCGACCTGGGGCTGCGGGCGATGATGAGCAAGGATTGGTTTGCGGAATTCAAGGTGGAATGGAAGCACAATTCCCAGCCGCCGGCCAGTAAGGATCGCGACGATTTGCGGTATGTCGCCAGTGTGGGCTGGAGTTTTTAGCCGCCGCGTTGGGCTGCTAAGTGTGTAAATCAATACTCGTGGGGCGCATCCTTTTGGGGTGCGCCCTTTTTATTTCCACAGGTCAGCCATCGGGCCGTTCTTCACTTTTAAGCCCACTCTGCCGATAATGAACCAATTGGGGATGTCATTTGCACACGGGAGCGACGGATGCGAAAAAAAGCGTTGATAACGGGAATTACCGGCCAGGACGGCTCGTATCTGGCCGAATTGCTGCTGGAAAAAGGTTATCAGGTGCATGGCCTGGTCCGGCGAAGCAGTTCGTTTAACACCGATCGTATCGAACACCTTTACCGCGATCCCCACGATCCCCAGGCACAACTTTTTCTGCATTACGGCGACTTGATGGACGGCATGGGCCTGCGCGAAGTATTGACGCGCGTGCAGCCCGATGAGGTGTATAACCTCGGCGCCCAGTCGCACGTGCGCGTGAGCTTCGATGCCCCGGTGTATACCGTGCAGACCGACGCCCTGGGAACGATGAACCTGCTGGAAGCGATTCGCGACACCGGCCGCTTTATCCGTTTCTACCAGGCCTCCAGTAGTGAAATGTACGGCAAAGTGCTGCAAACGCCCCAGAACGAAGACACGCCCTTTTATCCCCGCAGCCCCTACGCCTGCGCCAAAGTGTACAGCTACTGGCAAACGCTCAACTACCGCGAGGCCTATGGCATGTTTGCCTGCAACGGCATCCTGTTCAATCACGAAAGCCCACGCCGCGGCGAGACTTTTGTTACCCGCAAAATCACCCGCGCCGCCACGCGCATTAAAGAGGGCCTGCAAAAGAAGCTTTACCTGGGCAATCTGGACGCCAAGCGCGACTGGGGCTTCGCCGGCGATTACGTGGAGGCGATGTGGCGCATGCTGCAACATGAAACCGCCGAGGACTATGTGATCGCCACCGGCCAGACCCACAGCGTCAGAGAATTTCTCGACGAGGTCTTTGGGCATCTGCAATTGGACTGGCACCAGTATGTGGAGGTGGACCCGAAATATTTCCGACCCACGGAAGTGGACCTTCTGCTGGGAGATGCCGCCAAGGCCCGCACCAAGCTGCACTGGCAACCAAAAGTCGGCTTTAAGGAACTGGCCATCATGATGACCGATGCCGATTGGAAGCTGGCCCGGCGCGAGAAATTACTGGCGGATCACCCAGACTAGTTTTTTGCCCGGCGCGGCGTATGCCGGCGGGCATGGGATCCACCCCGTGGCAAGCAGTTCTCACGGATTAGGAGCTTGCCGCGCCGTAGCGGCATGGGAGAAGCGGCATGAAACTTGAGTCCAATGATCGAATCCTCGTTACCGGCGGCGCGGGATTTTTGGGCGCGGTGGTGGTCGCCAAATTGCGTGAAAAAGGGTTTACCGATGTGGTGGTTCCGCGCTCGGCGGAATATGACCTGACCGACCAGCGGGCCGCGGAGCGTTTGTACGAACAGTTGCGTCCGGCGGTGGTCATGCACCTGGCGGCGCAAGTGGGCGGGATTGGCGCCAACCGCGATAACCCCGGGCGTTTTTTTTACGCCAATATGGCGATGGGTCTGCACCTGATTGAGCAGGCGCGGGTGTATGGAATAAAAAAGTTTGTGCAGGTGGGCACCATCTGCGCCTATCCAAAGTTTACCCCGGTGCCTTTTAATGAGTCCGAATTGTGGAACGGCTTTCCAGAAGAAACCAACGCACCCTATGGCATCGCTAAAAAAGCCCTGCTGGTGATGTGCCAGGCATACCGCCAGCAATATGGCCTCAATGCCATTTACCTGTTGCCGGTGAATTTGTATGGTCCGCGCGACAATTTTGACTTGTCCAGCAGCCACGTGATTCCCGCGCTGATTCGCAAGTGCGTCGAGGCTAAGCGCCGCGGCGACAAGTTCATCACCGCCTGGGGCACTGGGTCGGCCAGCAGAGAATTTTTATATGTAGATGACTGCGCCCAAGGGCTGGTTGAATCGCTTTTGCACTACGATTCACCCGAACCGATGAACCTGGGCAGCGGGCGGGAAATCAGCATCAAACAGCTAACCGAACTGGTGGCCAAATTGTGTGGCTTTGCCGGCGCTATCCAGTGGGACGCCAGCAAACCCGACGGCCAGCCGCGGCGGTGCCTGGACGTGAGCCGCGCGCAAAAGCAAATCGGCTTTACAGCAAAAACCACGCTCGAGGAAGGCTTAGGCAAAACCATCGCATGGTATGAAGCCAATTTCTGATTTTGGGGTGTGCCGGTCTTTTTTCAAGTGCCGGGTTTGAAAGAAAAACACGGTTTCCGAATAGGCATGATGACTGGCTGCACGAACCCGTACAAAAATCCGTGGGCACGCCGTCATTATGTTACCGGCGATTTTGCATGCGCCTTGGCTTCGCCTCCGGGGGCAACTTTTGTTATCCTCCGCCCACTTGATGCGCGTGCTGATACTCAACCAGACTTTCTATCCAGACCTGGCCAGCACCGGCCAGTTGATGTGGGAACTGGCGCGTCATTTGCGCGATCGCGGCCATGAGGTACACGTTTTATCCAGCCGGCAATTTTACGGCACCACGCAGCGCCACCCCAGCCGACACCAGCGGCTGGAAAAGATTGATATCACGCGCGTGGGCGGCACGGCGCTGGGCAAAAAGAATCTTTGGACGCGGCTCTTGGACTTTGCCAGCTTTTATGTTTCCGCCGGTTGGGAACTGACCCATCAGCGCTGCCCGGATGTGATTCTGGCATTAACCAGTCCTCCGATGATCGCGGCCCTGGCGGGGATGGATAAACGACGAAGACAACTGCGCGGGGAAAAGACGCCGCGTTTGGTTTATCACGTGATGGACCTCTATCCCGATGCGGCCATCGAATCAGGCGTTTTGCCCGCCCGCGGCCCGGCCACCCGACTCTTGGAGGCCATTACCCGCATGACCCTGCGCCGCTCCGACGCCATTATCGCTTTGGGACGCGATATGGCCGAGCGTTTGACCCAGCATTACGGCGGCCGCAATCCACTGCCAATCTCCATCGTAACGCCTTGGGCCGATGGCCGATTGCTTTTTCCATTGGCACCGCGGGATAATCCTCTTTTGCAAGCCTTGGATTTTGGCGGCAAATTCGTCATCTGTTATTCGGGCAACCTGGGCCTGGCGCATGATTTGCAAACCATCTCCGAAGCCATGGAGCTGTCGCGCGATCGGGCCGACTGGCTTTGGCTGTTTGTCGGGGGTGGAGTTCGTTTGGAGCAGTTGCGCCGCCACGCCGAGTCGCGCCAGTGGACCCACACGCGCTTTTTGCCGCTGGCGCCCAAGGAGCAGCTCAACGAGTCG
The DNA here is from genome assembly GCA_038317225.1 of Tepidisphaerales bacterium. GTDB lineage: Bacteria > Planctomycetota > Phycisphaerae > Tepidisphaerales > Tepidisphaeraceae > JBBQBE01. Next base: position 179,363 of record JBBQBE010000001.1, read on the forward strand.
CTGAATCTGGCCGATGTCCATCTGGTCAGCCAACTGCCCCAGTTCAGCGGCGTGGTTGTGCCCAGCAAACTATTCGGGATACTGGCCGTGGCGCGGCCGACGATCATGATCGGCCCGCCCGATGCCGAGTGTTCGCGGATCGTCAGCGAAAGCCAGTGCGGCGTGGTTGTTGCCAATGGTCATGCCGCCGAGTTGGTGCGGACGATCAGCCGGTTGCAGGCCGATCCGGCGCTGCGCCAGCGCATGGGACAGGCGGCGCGGCGTGTTTTTCAAGAGTGCTACGACCTTCCGGTCGCTTGCGGACGCATCGAATCCATCCTGGCGCCAAACCAATAAGTAATTACATGAGTCAATCCATCTTACACGGTCTTCAAGTCGCACTCGACGCCAACGCCGCCGCGTATCGCCGGGCCGTTCAAACCAGCGCTCCTGGCGATTGCTGGGATTTTGTGGTGTTGACGGCGGCCAATGAAAAGCAGGCGGAAGGTTATCGCCGCGAACTGGCGTTGCGACAGGCGGCGGTGGGGCCGGGCGGGGCGTTCTTCCCGGCCATTCAGCGCAGTTTGGTGGTGGCCGATCCCCCTGGCCGCCGCGCCGGCAGCGGCGGGGCTACATTAGGCGTGATGCGGGCGTTAATGGATGAGCACCACGTGGCCATGGCCGATTTTGAACGCCTCCGCATCCTGCTGATCCACAGCGGAGGCGCCAGCCAACGCCTGCCGGCCTATTCTCCGCTGGGTAAAATTTTTGCCCCTCTGCCGCTGCTCAGGCCCGATGGACAAATCGCAACTCTCTTTGATCATCTGTATCTTACGCTGGCGGGGTTGCCCGAACGCTTGGGGCCGGGCATGTTGATTTTAGCCGGCGATGTGTTCCTGCTGTTTGATCATCGCCACGTCGTAGCTCCGTCCGAAGGCGTAACCGCGTTGTCGATGCGCGTGGAGGCGGAGGTGGGTTGCGGCCACGGCGTCTTTGCCACCGACTCTGGCGGCATGGTAACGCACACTCTGCAAAAAGCCCCGGTCCAGAAGATGCGCCAAGCCGGCGCTGTCGATGGATCGGGCCGGGTACTCATCGACAGCGGGCTTTTGTTCTTTGACGCCCCGCGCACTCAGCTACTGGCCAAGCTGGCCGGCGGCACTCCATCGGCCAAGGGAAAAGTTTCGCCGGGAATGCACCAGCGCTACCCAAGCCAGCTTGATTTGTACGAGGACATGACCGCGGCACTGGCGGCCGGTTCGCGGAAGCAGCCGTTTATCAATGAGGGATCGGATGCGGCCATGCGCCGCGAGTTGTGGAAACATCTGCACGGCGTGCCCATGCGCGTAATGTGCCTGGAAGGACAATTCCTTCATCTAGGCACAACGCTGCAATTCCGCGATGCCATGGTCGGGCGTAATCCCTCCCCCGCCGCCGAACTGTTTCAACAAAATGTGCTGACCCATAGCGATTGGCCACTGGCTTCGGGCCGACGCGTCTATCACAGCGCCCTTCTAGGCGGCACCGGCCAAGCCGGTTCGCTGGGTGAAGGAACCGTGGTGGAACACTCCATCCTCGGCGGCGCAAGCCGCATCGGCGACGGCTGCGTCATCAGCCAGGTGGTGGCCAGGCAAAGTCCGCTGCGGCTCGGCGACAACCTGCTGCTGTTTCAAGTTCCCGTGCGCGATAGCAAGCAAAATATGCTTTACGTGCAGGTCATGTGCGGTGTACAGGATGATTTCAAAGGCAACTTCGGACAAGGCAAATGCCTGTACCTCAACCAGCCGATCGAACAGTTTTTGCGCCGACATAACTTGAAGCCGCACGACTTATGGCCGGATATCCCGGAGGAAAAGCGCACGCTGTGGACGGCGCGCATTTTCCCCGCCACGAGCCAGCGCGACGCGGCCCAGCAATCCGTATGGTTGTCGCACCCCAGGCCGGCGCCCGCCGCGGCGCTGCGGGCATGGAAAAGCGGCCCGCGCTATTCCATGGCGATGCTGTTGGAACAGGCCGATCCCCAAGCGCTGATCGAACACCGCGAAAATGTTTCGGCGTGGCTGCAAAGCGAGCAGGCGCTGGATGCCATTCGCCGCCGCGAAGATCGACCGCTGGAATCTCTTGCCAGCCACTACAGCAGCGCGACGGCCTACGAAGTTTTTACAGCGCAGTTGGTTGATTGGTCGCAGACACCGGCAACCGACGGACAGTCGGCCTTGGATCAAGCGCGCTCGCTCTGGCTGGCGGCTCAATTATGCCAGCGTGCCGATCATCCTGACCCGGCCGCCCGCGTGCAGATCGAGCCGCTGATGTTGCGATCTTTTGAGAAAGTTGCCCGGGCCAGTGAAATCGGCCACCAGGCATCTTCGCTCCTGCAGCCGCCGCGCCCCCCTGGCCGCCGAATCGTTAGCTCCTCCTGCCCGGTGCGCTTGGACCTTGCCGGCGGCTGGAGCGATACCCCGCCTTTTTGTTTTGAACGCGGTGGCCACGTCATCAATTTGGCAATTGATCTGGAAGATCGACCCCCGGTACGCGCCATTTGCCAGGGCACTAAAGAGCCGGGCGTGATCCTGGAAAGCCAGGATTTGGGCAGACAGGTCAAACTCACCTGGGAACAACTGGCCGCCGCGCCCATCGACGTGCGCGATCCCTTCGCGCTGCACCGAGCCGCGCTGAGCCTCATGGATCTGCCGCGTCCCTGGCCGCGCTGGGGGTTGAAAGTAACCAGTGAATGCCGCGTGCCAAAAGGTTCGGGATTGGGCACCAGCAGTATCCTCGCTGCGGCGATGCTGGCGGCTTTGCATGAACTGTTGGGCCGAAATATCAGCCGTGACGAGCTTATGAGCCAAACCTTGGTGCTGGAACAACGGCTCAGCACCGGCGGCGGCTGGCAGGATCAAGTGGGCGGAATCGTCGGCGGTGTGAAATCCATCATCAGCGCCGCGGGAATTCCGCAGCGCCCGGTCGTGGAGGAATTGCGTCTTTCCGATACGCAATATCAGCAAATTCAAGATCGCCTGGTCGTCTACTATTCCGGCCAGCAGCGCTTGGCGCGCGACATCCTTCGTCGCGTCGAGGGACGCTGGCTGGGGCGTGAGCCGGCCATGCTGCTTTTATCCGAGGAGCTTAAGCAAGGCGCATCCCTCTTGCGTCAGGCGCTATTGAAAAGCGAGTGGAAAACCGCCGCCGCCCACATGGCGCGGTACTGGCAAATTAAAAAGGAATTGTATCCCGGCAGCACCACACCCGTGATTGACGTATTGCTATTGGAACTGCGCGAAGACTACCTGGCGGCCGGATTGGCCGGCGCCGGCGGCGGCGGATTCGCATACTTTTTCTGCCGCGATGCCGACCAGGCGACCCGCCTGCGATCACGCTTGGAGGAGCAATCCTCCCGTCCCGGCTCGCTGGGCAATCTCTATTCGACACGGATTAATCGCCACGGATTGCGGCTGGAAACTTCACCCAGGTAAGCTCATCATGCGCTATTTACTATTGCTTTTGCTCGCTATGAGTGCATTTATCGCCGCCGGCTGTGATAAAGAAATCCACGAAGCGGCCACCGCGCCGCACATTATCCTTCCGCCAGCGACATAGCTGCCGCGCCAGCAACGGGCCGCATCACTTGGATTGCTTTTGGCGCACCACCTCATAGCACAGCGCTGCGCCTTGTGGTCCGCGCACATCGCACGTAAAGCTGAGCGTATCGCCCGCCGGCATGGCCTTCACGGCGCCCACTCTTGCTCCGCTGGTGGCCAGCGCATAAACATGGTATTGCTCCGGCTCTGCCAGTGTGAGCGTTATCTTTGCCTGACCGGCTCGGACCAAATGCGGCAATTTTCCCCAGTCCAGCAGCACTTGCCGCCCCGGATCGGCGTAGCACGTCGCACTGTTTTGCAGGTCCGTTAAGTGCGTAACCAAAATACGTTGTGATTGCCGCAGCGGCCGCTGGTCAAGACTGCTGGCGAAAACGGTGGCGGGATAGGTGATTTCTCCCACATGCACCCCCGCCGACGGGCAATCAATCGCCTGACCCGTCGAGGCAAATCCCCCAGCGGTGCGTGGCGTGTCAAAGCGCAGCAGGCCCTTTTCCGCGTCGATCATGATCTGGCCGCTTTCATTTGGCCACGTCGCTAACATGGCGCTGCCTTCTTTAACTTGAGTCAGCGCCTCGAGCAGCACCTCACGCGGCACATCATTTACCGGCATCTCTCCCCGTCCTGCCGGCCAGTGCAGCACCAGCTCACCGGCATGGGCCTTGATGGGGGCGTCCTTGACCACACGCGTTCCCAGGCGCGCCTGCCACGCAATCCACTGCGGCCCGCCGCCCAGTGAGCCGCCTGGCTGGTCGGAATGCTCCAGCGCGCTGGCCGACAATTCCATCACCACCGTCTTGGCCGCCGCAGCCAGATCTCCGCGCTCAAAGAGCATGATGGCCGCCCGATCCGCCGCTTGATTGAGCGGATCGGTTGCTAAATCGAAATAGTTCATCGGACGGGCGTTAAGCAGATTCGTGTCGCTGTGGGAATAGGCGAAGCGCCACACGGCATCCCATCCCTGCAACGCCGCTTGAGCGCCGGTGAGGATGCCGCCCACGCCCCGATACGCCCCGGGCGCTGCGTAGTTATACTCCGTGCAGGTAAAGGGCTTGTTGAGCAGCCGCAATTCATTGAGTCCCAGTCCGCCGGGCGCGCCCCGCTTGATGGGATTGGCGTTGTCGCAGCGGCTGGGCAAGCGCCAGGGCTGATCTAAGAATTGTGGATGGTCCACGTAGAAATGATCATCCACATAATCCAATTCCTCCCGCGCCAATTGGTAGCTTCGCGGGTTAGTCCAGGCATTCATGTTGGTCAGCAGCGCGGGGCAACCAACCGTCTGACGCAAAAACTGCTTCATGTGCAGAAACATGTCCCTCTCGGTGTGCGCCAAAAATACCTGCACATCGCGCTGCCGGGAGGTCTGGCCAAACACCCCATCAGGTAAACCCACCGTCCCTTTGCCGCAATCCTCCCCCGGCTTCAATTCATCACCCCAGGCCGTCGCCAGCTTTTGTGTATCGCCGTAGCGCTTCAATAGCCAACGATTCCATGCTTCTGACCACTGCGGCGACTGAATAATCCGCCCCCAATAATTTCCAAAATTCCCTTCATTAATCAGGCTTATCCATGCCAGGGTCGGATCATCCGCCCAGCGCAACTTCGTATAGGGATTGACATGCTCCAGCAGCGCGGCGGCAAATCGCTCCCAATCGCGCATCGCCGGCTCGTGTACCGCCGGCAAAATCTTGTAATCATCCTGTAGTACTTGCGGCCGATCCGGCAAACCCACCTGCTTGCCCGTGGCCGTGCGCGATACATACAGGTCCGTCGTTACATACAATCCGCGGCGTCCACAGGCGTAGAGAAAATAGTCCAGGCGATCCTGCGCCGCCGCATCCCACTTCCCGTCCGCTTTATTACCGGCCAGTTTCCCATCGTAATGATGCAACCGCACCGCGTTATACCCCAGTCGCACCAACCGGTCGGTTACCTGGTCCACCTGATCTTTTGGCAAATACTGCGCGTCAAAGCAGAAATTCACGCCATAAAATCGCAAGGCGCGCTGTGGCAGCTTTTCAAAGACAAAGCGGCCAGATTCATTGACAATGATTCGCCCATTTTCCCCGCACGGCCCATCGGCAAAACCCTGCGCCGACAAATCCAGCGCCGAACCAGGCACAATATCCAATTCCGTCCGCAGCGCAATCCATTCCGCACCCTCGGTAATCACAAACGGCTCGCTCACATTCGTTGTCATGGAATTTCCTGCAACAGACAGCCCGCAAGTCAGCGCATAGCTTTCGCCGGCTTTCATCGTCCCGGCTCCCCGACCGATTCGCACGGTAAACGTCGCTCCCCATTGCCGATCGTCTTGAATCAGAACCTGCGTTGGTTCGGTAAATTGCAAACGAAGCGTTTGCCCGCCCGGCGGCGTCAGAGACAGCGTGCGCACTTGACCGGCGAACAAAACCACAGGCCCTCGCTGCCTAGGAAATGTGCCGGACTTTGCATCGGCTTGCCAAGTGCCGCCTTGGTACCTCCGCTGTTCAAAACTGCACGCGACCACCAAACAGGCATACTGGCAGTCCCGCTGGGCCGTGAAGGCCCAATGCGCATCGACCCAACCTGGCATTTTCCGCATCGACAGACTTGCGTCACCGGCCACAATGGCTTGATCGCCATGTCCCCCTATAAAGAACCGCCGCTGTTCGCCGTGCTGCCGCCAACTGACCGGTCGGGCGGCGCTAAACGACCACTGCGGTGAAGCCATGGTCGGCGTCAATACCGCCAGTTCCGCATCCCCGGCGCTGACCCGTACCGCGCCATCGAGTCCCAACGACGCCAAAGCATCCTCCCCGGCTCGCGCGGGGACATTTGACAGAGCCATGCAAATGCCGATCAGACACCCGTAGACTATGAAATGGCGCATCGCAGCATTTTATCATCGCATCAGAGCAACGCACCCTGTTTGTCAATCAAGGAATTGATTAACGCGTTATCCTTCCACCTGGGCGCTCCGCCTTGGCGCAGCGAGCGTTAGCTTACGCTCTCCGCATGCTGCGGCGCTCCCTGCAACTGCCAAAACAAACCCCGCCCCTCCATGAGCTGGGCGAAGGTGCCCTGTTCAACAATTTGGCCCTGGTCCAGTACCAAGATGCGGTCGGCGTTGCGGATGGTGCTGAGCCGGTGGGCGATCACCAAACTGGTCCGGCCGGCAAACAGGCCGCCCAGCGCTTTTTGAATCGCCTGCTCCGTTTCCGTGTCCAGCGCGCTGGTTGGCTCATCGAGAATCAAGAAGCCTGGATGCATCAACAAACAGCGGGCGATGGCCAAACGTTGGCGTTGCCCGCCGGAAAGCCGATTGCCCGACTCGCCGACGCGATAATTCAATTGTTCGGGAAGCTGTGAAACAAAGTCCCACGCACTGGCTTGGCGTAAGGCCTCGATAAATTCCGCCTCCCTGGCCGATGGGCGGGCGCAGCGCAAATTTTCCGCGATGGTATCGTCAAACAGATAAGGGTCTTGCAGCACCACGCCAAACTGAGCGCGGTAGCCCGACAGCGGCAGTTGGCGGATATCAGTTCCATCCAGCAAAATCTGCCCGCGATCCACGTCGTAAAAGCGCATCAGCAGATTGGCCAGCGTCGTCTTGCCGCCGCCACTGCGCCCGACCAGGGCCACCGTCTGCCCGTAGGGAATCTCCAGATCAATTCCACGTAAAACCGGCTTCTGGGCTTCATAGCCGAAGTGAACATCGCGCAATACCAGATTGCCCGCCACGTTTTGCGGCATCGGCCCGCTGGGTTTATCCACTACGCTGCTTTGCGTATCCATCACCGCGATAAGCTGGTCCCACCCAGCCCGCGCCTGGGTGAACTGTCCGTAAACATTGGATAAGCCTTGAATGATCCCGATGAGCATTCCCTGATAGCCGATGAACGCCACCAGGCTTCCCACCGGCAATCGACTCCCTAAGGCCAGCCATGCCCCGACGCAGACCACCGTCGCCGTCAGAAAATACCCCATCCCCTCGGTGATAAACGAGAGATTGATCGTCTCCAGTTCCGCCCGGATGCCCGCCACCTGCGCCAGCCACATACGGTCGCGGAATTCGCTCTCCACCCGCTCTTCCATGCCGAAGGCCTGTATCGTCCGCACGCCGCGGAGTTTATCCACGATGTATTGCGCCATACGGTTGGACTGGCGGATGCTCTCGGCGGTGCGGCTACGGATGCGCGGCCCCAATTTGCGCGAAGCCACGACGAACCCGCAAGCGCCCAGCAAAATCATCCCCGTCATCGGCACATTTAGCTTCAGACAGAAGATCAAGCTCAAAACCAATCCGCTGCTCTGCCAGGCTAACTGCTGAAATAGGATGCTGATGACCTGCCCGACCGATTGAATGGAGCGGCCAAAAACCTGCTCATAAAGATAGCCCGACGGATAGCGATGATGGAAGCGAAGGCACATGCGCTGCAAGTGCCCAAATTCCCTGGCGCGCAAGTCAAACAGCACGCTCTCGCGCAACCATAGCATCAGCCGCATGGCTCGAAACCAAAGCGCCATGCGGAACAGTTGCGTAAAAAGAAAAACCCCGCCGGCCAGCAGCACCAGCTTCAGACTGCCGCGAACCAATGCCACGTCGATCACATACTTGGGGAACAAAGGCCCCAGCGAAACCATCATCCCCACGCCGCTGACCAGCAGCAGCGAAAGGATGAAGCGTTTGCGGTGCGGGCGCAACATCGGCCCCAGCCGGCTGAAAATCTCCCGCCAGGAGCAGGTGCGAACTGGCAGCGGTTCATGCGATGGTGTGGAACTATTCATAGCTATAGCGAGCCGATGCTATAGTGGCGGTATGAAATGGCAATCCCCCGCTGAAGTGTGCGCGCTCCTTCTGGTTTTAACCGCACTCCCCTCCGCCGGATGTGGCCACACGCCCCCGAAGATGGAGAAAATGGATCCCAAGCTGCTCTTTTATGATCGTGAGCAAACGCATTTCACACCACTCCGGCCGCAGCGCGTCGCCGCCGGCCAACTGCCTCTGCTGATTACCATTGCCCAAGGCGGCGCTATGCGCGTGGTGGAATCCGCCAGCGGCCGGGAAATCTGGAAATTCACCGTTCCCGATCACGCTTTGATCGGATTAAATGACCGCCACCTCAGCGTCAATGGCCATATCACCCAAAACCTCTCGTTGAAGCTGAACAATCAGTATGAATTGTGGTTCGACCCCCAGCCATGACCTTTCAGCCCGCCGGCATGTTGCCGCGCTGTCAAAATCACATCGCCCCGGTTATTCTATTGACCATCTTATGCCCAATCCGCTGCATCAACGTATTCTTCAGCATTTGCAATCCAGCGTCTATCGCCCGCAAAAGCCGCGCCTGTTGGCCCACGAGTTGCAACTGACCGAGGAGGGACGCTATCCCGCGTTTCGCCAGGCGTTGCGGGAACTAATGGACAACGGCCGCGTTACCCTCGGCGCCAGCGGCTCGATCATGCTCCCCACCCAGCGGGTCGGCCGCGACGAGGTCATGGGGGTGTATCAGCACAATCGGCGCGGATTCGGATTTGTCGTGCCCACCGATCCGGCAAGTCACGAAGATTTGTTCATCCCCGAGGGCCAAAATGGCGGCGCGATCACCGGCGACACCGTCCGCGCCCGCATCACCAGCCGCGGCAACCGCGACGGCAAAGCCCTTTTCTCCGGCCGCGTGGTGGACATTCTCAAACGTACCAGCCGCCGCTTCGCCGGCACTTTGGTGCGCCGCGCCGGCCAGTGGCTGGTTCTGCCCGACGGCAATAATTTTACCCGCCCCATTCTACTGCCCGACGGGCCAGGCAAAGCCCAGCGGCCCAATCTCAAGGTGGTGGCCGAGATCACCGACGACACCGACCCCGACCTGCCGCGCGGCGTACTGCTGGAGGTTCTGGGCGCTGAGGGGCAAAAAGATGTGGACCTCAAATCGGTGATCGTACAATTTAATCTGCCGGCCGAATTTCCCGACGAGGTGATCGAGCAGGCCAGCACCGCCGCCGAGCGGTTGAATCTGGCCCATGCCGCCGATGCACCGGCGCGCTACGACCTGAGCGATCAGATGATCTGCACCATCGATCCCGACGACGCCAAGGATTACGATGACGCCATCAGCCTGCGCCGGCTGGATAATGGGAATTGGGAACTGGGCGTGCATATCGCGGACGTAGCCCACTACGTGCCCGAAGGCGAGCCGCTGGATATGGAAGCGCGGCTGCGCGGCAACAGCGTTTATTTTCCCGGCCATGTCATACCCATGCTGCCGGAGATTCTTTCCAACGGCGTCTGTTCCTTGCAGGAAGCCGTGCCGCGTCTATGCAAAAGCGTTTTTGTTACCTTTAACCAAGCGGCCCGTCCGCTTTCCAGCAAGTACGCCAACACGCTGATTCGCTCGGCCAGGCGTCTGCGCTATCGCGAGGCCCAGGCGATTATTGATGGAGAAAAAACCATCCCCCATCCCGACGGGGATCGCAAGCTCTCGGACTATGATCCCAAGGTCGTGGAACTGTTGCATCAGATGAACGAATTGGCCTTGCGCCTCCAGGCCCGCCGCCAGGAGGATGGTCAACTGGTGCTGGAATTGCCGGAAATCGAGCTGGTGTTGGATGAACAAGGGCAAGTGGTCGGCACCCGCGCCGAAGATACCAGCTTCACGCACACACTGATCGAAATGTTCATGGTTGAGGCCAATGAAGCCGTAGCGCGGCTTTTGGATTCGCTGCAGGTGCCGTTTCTTCGCCGCGTACACCCGCAGCCGGATTTGGATGATGCCGCCCGCTTGCGGCAATTCGTTCATGTGGCCGGCTATGTGCTGCCCAAAACACTGGACCGCAAAGCGCTGCAAGTGTTGTTAAAGCAGCTCAGGGGCAAGCCGGAGAGTTTCGCCATCAACCTGGCGGTGCTGAAAAGTCTGACCCGCGCGGAATATTCCCCCAAAGTCGAGGGGCATTATGCTTTGGCCAGTCAACATTACTGTCATTTTACCAGTCCCATTCGGCGCTACGCCGACCTGACCATCCACCGCCTGCTGGAAAAATATCTGGCCATGCGTGAAAAAGGCGGCGGCGGAAAACGCAAAACCAAGCTGGAGGATGTGCCGTCGTTTGACGAACTTGCAGCCCTGGGCAAGCAACTGAGCTTCACCGAGCGCCGCGGCGACGACGCCGAGCGCGAATTGCGCAAAGTCAAAGTCCTCACGCTGCTGCAAAAGCAAGTCGGCGCACAATTTTCCGGCGTGATTACGGGTATCACGCAATTCGGCGTATTTGTGCAACTGCGGGAGTATCTCATCGACGGGCTGATTCGCTATGAGAATTTGCTGGATGACTGGTGGGATGTGGATGAAAAGAGCGGCGTGATCCGCGGCCAGCGCAGCGGCACAGTGATCGGCATCGGCGATGTGTGCCAGGCGATGATCGTACGCGTCGATGTGGCCCGGCGGGAACTGGATTTGTCCATTGTGGAATTGAGCAAAAGCCGCCGCCCTGCGGCCGCCACAACCCACACCGCTAAAAGCGCTAAAAAAGACAAAGGCCCCCGCCGCTCGCAGCGGCAAAGCAGTCCCACCGCGCCCAAAAAACGTGCGCCGCGCGGCGTCAAAAAGAAAAAACGCTGAGCGGACCTGGCGCTTTTTGTGTGGCTCAATCGTGCATGCGGCATTATCCAATGGAAGTGAAAACCGCGCGCAGCCTTGCTACCATATCGACATGACAAAACTATGGGCGCACACGCTCTTAATCGCCGCAATGCTCGCTGGCTGCCAGCGCGAGGATGAAATTGTTACCTATAGCGCTCCTAAGCAGCGCGACAAAGTAGTCTCCTCGCCCCTGCAAGCCGCCACCGTTCCAGTCAACCCCACCGCCAGCCAGCCCGCAAGCGATGGGGCGCAACCATCGCCGCTCAAATGGACCACCCCGCAAGGTTGGACTCAACTGCCCGGCGGCGGCATGCGCTATGCCAGCTTTCAAGTCGATGCGGCCCAGCCTGATTTGCAGTTGACCATCATCCCGCTGGGCGCTGAATCGGGTTCCGTGGAGGCCAATGTGCATCGCTGGGAAAATCAACTTGGCCTGCCGCCAACTCCCAGCGAAAAAATGCAACAAACCGCAGTGCCCATCGTGGCCGGTGGCGCCAAAGGCATTCGCATGGACTTGGCCGCCCCGCCCGGCAAAGAGCCGCCGCGGCGCATGCTGGCGGCGATGCTCTTTCACGGCGATCGGGTCTGGTATTTCAAACTCATAGGCCCCGATGCCGCCGTGGCGGCCCAGCGGCAGCGATTTGACGAGCTTTTACATTCCCTGGAATTTGTGGATTAATGATGAATCAATCTCCGCTGCGCGCCGCGGCGCGCCTTGTGGCCTCGCTGAAATTGACGGTCGCGCTGCTGGTGGCGGCGATGGTGCTGGTGTACGCCGGCACCTGGGCGCAGATCGACAATGATATCTGGCGGGTCCAAAGCCAGTATTTTTATTCCTTTTACACCTGGATCGATTTTCGTACGCTCCTGCCCCGCCCGCGCGGGGGCGTGGGCGGCGTGCCCGGCGGATTCCCCTTCCCCGGCGGCTACACCGTCGGCCTGCTGATGGTCATCAATCTATTGGCCGCGCACGCCAGCCGGTTTATCTGGAGCTGGAAACGCAGCGGAATCATTTTGATCCACTTGGGGTTGCTCATTTTGCTGGCCGGACAATTGATCACCAGCCTTCTGGCCGTGGAGAGCCAGATGATGATTCGCCAGGGTCAGACGGCGCAGTACAGCGAAGATACGCGAGTGGTGGAACTGGCGGTGATCGATCCGGCGGACCCGGCCACCGACAAGGTAACTGTCATCCCGCAAGAACGCTTACGCGGCGGCGCGCTGATTGATTCACCGCAATTGCCCTGGCGGGTGCGTATCGAACAATTTTTCCCAGACAGCCGCATCCTTGGCCCGATGCAGGCCGGCCCCCAAGCCGACCCCCGCGCTACCCAGGGCGCCGGACAAAAGCTGACGGTGGTTCCCAGCACCGCCAGTGGCGTTGGACCGATGACCCAGGCGATGCCTTCGGCATACATCACCTTGGCTCGCGACGGCAAGCCCCTGGGCACTTGGCTGGTCTCCCTGTTTTTCGATGGCCCGCAGGAAGTAGGCACCGGGCCACAGCGCCGCTTGATCGAGTTGCGACACAAACGCCTATACAAACCCTACTCGGTCGAGCTGCTCAAATTTTCCCATGACCGCTATCCCGGCACCGATATCCCCCGCAATTTTTCCAGCCTGGTGCGACTGGTTGATCCGCGGCATCATGTGGACCGCCAGGAACTGATCTGGATGAACCATCCGCTCTATTACCGGGGCGAAACGTTTTATCAGGCCAGCTTCTCCGGCGAGGATACCACTGTTTTGCAAGTGGTCAGCAATCCGGGAAAATGGATTCCCTATATCGCCTGCGCCATCGGCGGCTTCGGCATGGCCTTGCATTTCCTGCTGCATCTGATCGGCTTTTTACGCAAGCGTAATGCCCCGACCTCCACAACCGCCGCCACCTCTACCGCCGCACCGACTCATCGCGCTGGAGCCGTCGCCTGGACCGCCGCTTTGCTCAGCGTGGTATTTGTGGCCACAAGCTACTGGATGGGGCGACTGCCTTCCAATCCGGTGGACCTGGGCCTTCTTGGCCAAGTGCCCATCCTCCTGGACGGACGGGCCCAGCCTCTGGACTCGGCGGCACGCAACGCCGTGCGCGTGCTCAGCGGCCGCGGGCAGGTACGAGTGGACGGACGCGCCCGACCGGCGGTGGCGATGCTGGCCGATATGATCGCTAGCGGCGGCGAAGCGCAAAAAGTCCCCGTCATTCGCATCGATCAACCGGAAGTGGTCGCGGCCCTGAATCTGCCCACCGGCGAAAAATTGTTTTCTTTCGAACAATTTGTGCAGCGCGCCGCGGTAGTCAATCAGCAGTTGCAAAATGCTCAAACTCAGGAACCGACTCAGCGCGACCTGTTTGCCCGTAAAATGCTGGAACTGGGCCGCAAGTTGGAGCTGTATCAACGGCTGGGCGACCCGGCGAAATTATTTCTGACTCCCCCCTCCCTGGCCGAGGGCAAATGGCAAACGCTCCAGTCTGCGATTGACATCGAAACCGCGCCCGGCGCCAATCCCAGCGCTCTGGCCGGCTTGCTGTCGGCCATGTTCGACTGGCACGGCGGCCAGGCCGCTTCATTTAATGACAACATCAGCCGCTATGTGGACTGGCTCAGCCGCCACGAACCGGGTTTGATGACACGCATGCGCATGGAAATGCGCTTCAACCAGTTACAGCCTTTTTATTTGTGCATGATTCTTTATGTGCTGGCCTTCATTCTCATCGCCCTGTCCTGGCTGGTCTGGCAACGTTCGCTGCGATCGGCGGCGATTGGCGTGCTGTGGGCGGGATTTTGCCTGCACACGCTTGCTCTGGCCCTGCGCATGTGGCTGCAAGGTCGTCCGCCGGTAACCAATCTTTATTCCTCGGCCATTTTCATCCCCTGGGGCGCGATGGGCCTGACCTTGCTCATGGAGCGCATCTACCGCAACGGCCTGGGCGCGGCGGCCGCGGCGATCATGGGTTTTGTCTCGCTGCTCATCGCCCACAACCTGGCTTTGGACATCGGTCAAAGCGCTTCGGGCAACGGCGACACGCTGGGCGCGTTGCAGGCGGTGCTGGACACCAATCTCTGGCTGGCAACTCACGTGGTTACGGTAACCCTCGGCTACTCCGCCGCCTTTCTGGCCGGCGGATTGGGCATATTTTATGTCCTGCGCAATTTGCTGATTGGAAGGGATGCCGACGCCAACCGCGAACTGTCGCGCATGATTTACGCGGTCGTTTGCTTCGCGGCGCTGCTCAGCTTTGTGGGCACCATTCTCGGCGGCATCTGGGCCGATCAATCCTGGGGCCGATTCTGGGGATGGGATCCCAAGGAAAACGGCGCGGTGTTGATCGTGCTTTGGACGGCGCTGATTCTGCACGCGCGCTGGGCCGGATTGGCCCACCAGCGCGGCGTGGCCCTGCTGGCCATCGGCGGCAATATCGTTACCGCCTGGAGTTGGTTTGGCACCAACATGCTGGGCGTGGGATTGCATTCATATGGCTTTATGGATCGCGCCCTGGCCTGGCTGCTGGCCTTTGTGGCTTCCCAGATTTTTTTGATCGGACTGGGCCTGCTGCCTGCGGGCCAAGCAAGCTCAACTTCCCCGCCCTCCAGCGGCGACCTACAATGATCCATGAAATACTTCTATGGTGGATTTGACGGCGAAGAATTTCCCAATCCCGATCAACTGTTCGGTCTCAGCGCCTTGATGGACTTTGTGCTGCAATATGGCGACAAGGCCCTGCAGGCGATGGAAAAACTGCTCAAAGATCCGGATGCCCAAGAGCAAAAAGAGTTGATTGAACAGCTCATCGAACAAGGTTTACTGGATAAGGATGGCAAGGGGAAATTATCGTTGACCCAGCGCTCCATCGGCCGAATGCAGCGGCGGGCATTGATGGAAGTCTTCGCCAATCTGCGCCAAGGCACTCGCGAGGGCCACGAAAAGATCACCGCCGGTGCCGGCGGACAACGCATCGAAGGAACCAAGCCCTATCAGTACGGCGATCCGGTCAGCGAACTGGATATGCACCAAACCCTTCGCAACGCCCTGCAGCGCCACGGCCTGGGGCCGCGGCCCCAGCTCTCCCCGCCGGCCCGCGGCGAAAATCGCCCGCCGCTGATCCGCTTTGATGAGCGCGATCTGGAGTTGCATCTCAACGAGGGGTTGACCAGTTGCGCAACGGTCGTGCTGCTGGACATGAGCGGGTCGATGATGCGCTACGGCCGATTTCTGGCCGCCAAGCGCGTGGCCTTAGCCATGCAAGCCCTGATTCGCGGCCGCTTCCCACAGGACACCTTGGATTATGTCGGCTTTTATTCCGGTGCCGCCCGCATCAGCGAAAGCAAATTGCCATTGGCCATGCCCAAACCTGTAACCATTTATGACTACCAGGTGCGCCTGCGCGTGCCCGTGGATCAACTGGACGGCGCACCCCAGCACTTCACCAATTTGCAAATGGGATTACAGCTTGCCCGACGCATTTTACGTCAACGCGGGGCTGAAAATAAGCAGATATTCATCATCACCGACGGCCAGCCCACCGCCCATATCGAAGGCGAAATGGTTCACCTGCTATATCCCCCCGATCAGCGCAGCACGCTGGCGACGCTCAAGGAAGCGGCCACCGCGATGCGGGAAAATTGCCGTTTTGCCACCTTCGCGCTCATCGAGGATTACTTTGGCATGGAGTGGGTCGGATTTGTCGAACAATTGACCCGCCTGACCCGCGGGGTGGCCTTTTATACCTCCAGCGATCAATTGGCCAGTTGCATTATGGAGAGCTATTTAAGCGGGCGCAAGAAAAAAACATACATGGCCTGATCATTGGTATCGGCCATGTATGCTGTCTCGTATGCAATTTGCCGCGGTGATCAGTACACCACCGCCATGGAGTCCTCGATCGCTTCAATCACTTGCCGCACGTGAAACGGCTTTTTCAAAAATCCGTCAAAGCCCTGCGCTAACAGGCCCTTGCCTTCCTCCTCGCTCATTTTGCCACTCATGGCGATAATCTTGGTCAATTGCAGGTCGGGATTGCTCTTGACATGCTTGCACAAAGAGCGGCCGTCGATATCCGATAAGTGCATATCCAGCAAAATGACGTGCGGGCGAACTTTTTCCGCCGTAACGCCCGCGGCAAATCCCCCCCGCGCCACTTCCACTTCATACTTGGCTTCATTTTCCAGAATTTTTTCCAGCACCTCAACAATGTCCTGCTCATCGTCCACGATCATGATCCGCGCCCGGCCGGTCATAAGGCCGTTAAGCGGCATGCCGTGCTGCTTCATAAAGCGAATAAGCTGATTTAACGGAATTCGCCGATCCTTGCTTCCGGGAATGCGATAGCCGGTCAAAGCGCCGGAATCAAACCACTTGCTGACGGTGCGCGGTGCCACATTGCAGATTTTGGCCACTTCGCCGGTAGTCAGCACATCTTTACTTTTGGTCGAGCTGTTCATGACCGATTTCTCCTGTCGCATGAGGTCGGCTATGACCCCGTGGACATTAGTTTTATCGGCTGGTTGGCGCTTCACTTTAGAAGCCGCAATGCAATTATCGAATTTGTGCTGAAAACATTGCCAGTGCGGATATTATCGGACAAACCCGCTCCCCCTGGCCCGCCCTCTACCAGCCCCCAGCACTTTTGCGCGTTGATCTTTTTCCCGCCGCCGGGGAGACTGACAGACCCTTGGGTTGATGTAAGGATTGGATGAAACGCATGACTCGCCGTCGCATCTTACACATTGGAATCGTGCTGCTGGTGCTGGTGGCCCTGCTGCTGGCGGCGGTGCAGGTGGTGCTGTGGACTGATTGGCCGCGGCGTATCGCCCTGGCCCAATTGCAAAAACAACTGGGCTTGAAAATTGACGCAAAATCTATGTCGCTGGGATGGACAGGCCGCACCACTTTGCAAAATGTGCAAGTCTCCCTGCCCCTCGCCACGCAGGCTTTGCTCACCGTGCCGACGCTGAAGGTGAAAATCACCGCCCCGCCGCTGCTTCTATTGGGCGTCTCTCTGCAAGTGCAAAGCATCCAGATCGATCAGCCGGTGCTGACGGTGGTGCAGGATGCCCAGGGCCGTTGGAATTTGCAGCAGTTGGCCCAGCTCCTGGGAAACCTTGGCGGCGTAAAGAGTTCCCAGCCCGCCGCCTCTTCCACACCGCATTTGCCGGATATCACCATTCATCAAGCCACGATCGATATTTTGGATAATCAAGCGCGGGCTTTGCGCATCGCGCCGGTGGACCTGGCGGGAAATAGCAGCGGCCCCCTGGTTTATCGCTACCACCTGCAAGCCCAGGAGCAATTGCTGCTTGATGGCCAGGTGGCCACCGGCGGAAACTGGAACCATCAACTGCACCTGGAAGCCTCCCAACTGGCCGCGTGGTTCAAACCCTGGGTCAAGCAGTTCCCCGCCGACGCCAAACTTGTCGCCAATTGGCAGGGCCAGCTTGCCGGCGGCAAAGTCCAAGGGCAGTTGACCATCGCCCAAGCCCAGGCCGCGGGCATCAGCGGCGATGGCGTGATCAAGATGGCCACGGAGGATCAAGCGCTCATCCTTCGACCCCAGCTATTGCAAGTGCGAACCGGCAGCGCTCAGTTGGCCCGGATCGGCTTTACTGGCGGCCAGATCACCCTGGAGGCAGGACAGGTGCGCGTCGAACGACTGCTGGCATCCGCGTTTGGCGGGCAGATTTCCTTTAACGGCCGCTATAACCCCCAGCCCGTCGAGGCATCCTTGACCATGGCATGGGATCAATTGCTCCTGCCAGGCGCAGTCCGCCACAGCGGATCACTGGATTTGTCCATGCAATATCCCTGGCCGGACCAGCTCCGCCTGGGCGCAACCTTGACCAACCGCAGCGCCTTGGCCGGCGGGCAGCTAAAAGTGCAAGCCGCCGCCACCGCCGCCGGAAAAAGTTTTAATGATCTACAAGGTCAACTGGAGATTTCCCAACTGCATTGGGCCGGCCGCAAAACTTTTGCTGCACCCAAAGTCGTGGGACGTTTTTCCAATCATGAGGGCAAATTCGCCGTCAACGATGTGCGCACGCCCGATGCCGGTCGGCTGGACGGACGCGGTGGCTATCGCGTGCAAACGGGAGAGTGGTTTGTCTATCTTGACGGCGATGGCTGGACGCTGCCCGGCGGCTCCAGCGCCTCGGGTCTACTCAACTGCTGGGGAGACTGGCAAAAGATCACACTCTCGCAAATGTATTTCCAGGCCGGGCAGTTGCAGGTCGAGGCGTCGGGCAAATATGTCTACGCCGACCCGCAGCCGGTTTATCTGTCGGTGGCAGCCACGCATCCTCCTTTAGGCGAAACGGAAGCTATCACCGACATCCCTCTTGGCGGCACCCTCCGCAGCCGCAACGAATTGCGCGGCACGGCTTATCCGCTCAATCTCAATATGGAAGGGATGCTCTACGGCCAGCAACTGGTATTCCGCAACCGTCCCCTGGGGGATGTGCTGCTGGCGGTGCATGGGAATGTGGACGACCAGCATGTCGAATTGCGCACCGAACGCGCCAAACTACTCGGCGGCCAGTGGGAATTTCATGCCCACTATCCCACCGCCGATTCCGCCTTGCGGGTGGAAGTGAACGTGGAAGATTTGCCTTTGGCTGACGCCGGAGACTTGCTGAAATTCCCACGGGTGCAAGGCACGCTCAACGCCGACTGGAAGATGGATATACCCGCCCTGTCGCTCAATCAAATCGGCGGCACAGGCTCTTTCGAAATGCGCAATGTGCGCGCCTGGCATCTGGAAGCCGACCGGGTCGGCGGGCGATGGGAATTGTCCAGCGGCGAACTGGTGTGTCCTGATTTGCGCTTCACCCACCAAAAAGGCGCGATTGATGGCAAAATTTCCCTTGATTTGCATCATCCCAAGGATATTCACGTGGAACTGCGCCCCGAAGCCTGGCCCATCCAGAAAGGCTCGGCTCGATTGCTGCTCTGGGGCGAAAGCAAGCTCGAGGTGAGCGGCGCCAATGTCGCCGGCCCCATCCATCTTCACGGCCAGTTGTTTCACAAAGAAAAACCACTGGGACAAATCGACACGGATATGGACCTGGCTTGGAACCACGACCACCAAGGCCCTGATCGTCGATTGCTGCTGCACAAACTCGCAGCCACGGCACTCAATGGAACCATCAGCGGCCAGGGAGTGTTTCGACTGGATAATCCCTTGCAAAGCACTTTGACGCTTTCCGCCAGGGATATTGAGGCCAAACCCGCCGGCGAGATCTGGCCGGTCCTGAAGGATTTGACCGGAAAATTTTCGCTGCAAGTGGATGTAGCGCCGTCGGCCGATCAGCGCCGCGCCTTGGAACCGCTGAAAATCACCGCCACGCTCACCAGCAAACAAGCGGCTTGGCGACAGGTGCAAATTGGCGATGGCCTGCTGGTGGCCTATACCGATGCCCACCGCATTGTCCTTGGCACCGCCGAAGCGCAGCAAGCACAATTAAGTATCGCCGGCGGTTCGCTCACCCTCTGGGGCCGCGCCGGCAAGCAGCCCGACGGCACGTTTTTATCCCAGGCCATCGTGGAGATGCACTCCCTGGATCTTCAGCAGATTATCAACAGCGGCGAAGCTTCGGCCCGCACCATGCCCGGCCTGATTGATGGCCAGATCACCCTGGTGGGCAATCCCGCCAATCTGGACCAACTCTTTGGCGATGCCACGGTTAAAATCAGCCAGTCCGATCTGGTCAATTTCGCGCCCATCAATGCCCTGTATTCGCTTTTCTCGGCCCTGGGCGACAAAGGCCAATCGCTTGGAAACGGCGAATTGGCCCTGCGGCTGGAATCCAGTAAGTTGAATCTCACCCACATGCGCTACTTCAACCGCGGCGTGGAAATTCGCGGCATGGCCACCGTGGATCACGTCTGGCAAATTCCCGATTCGCCCGTCAGCGGCACATTTGTCGGCTCGGCCCGTCCGCTGCGTGATCTGAAATTGCCCCTGGTTGCCGATGCCGATGCCATCTTTAATTCTCTCCAGTCATCCACCACCAGCGTGCGCCTGCATGGAACCCTTCGCGATCCCAAAGCCGCGGTAGTGCCCTTCGCCGACATTGGCAACGATATGCGCTCTTTTTTGCTTGGGGATATGAAAAAGTAGTTGGTCCGCTTCGCTTGTCGGCATGGGCAATGCCCAACGCTTCGACGCCCAACACTTATAGCCTGTGAATAAATTGATTATGAAGCTCGACATTTGCGCAAAAACGCCATTATTGGCTCGACAATCGTGATTCTTTCACAAGCCCTTACTTCACGCTCGCCTGTTCCAGCGCTCTGGCGCGTCCCGCCACGCTCAGAGCCGCCGATGGATTGCTCGCCAACAGTCGCTTTAGCTGATTCACATCCACTACTTTCGCGCCGCCCACGCGCGTAATCACGTCCCCGCACGCGATGCCCTGCTTTTGCAGCGGGCTGTCAGCAGCGACGGCAACGACCAACCCCCCCCTGGCCTCATCAGACCAGTTTTGCGGCACGGTGGTGAACACCGCGCCTTGATACTTCCAGCGCGTCGGTTCGGCCTGTCCGCTTACCGCACCCAAGACCAACTCCGCCTGCCGCAATCGACCCTGCCGGTAATAACCCAGCGTAACCCGCTGACGCGGCGTAATCTGATTGAGATACTGCACAAATTGAACCGTGGAGCGCACCGGCCGGCGATTGATCCGCACCACCACATCGCCAGGCTGCAATTTCCCCACCGCCGCGGCCTCCACCGCCTCCACACGCACCCCCGCCTCCACCCCCGCCCCCGCGCTGCGGCACTGCCGCGGCGTTGCATCCGCCACGCTCACGCCCAGCCGGCCATATTCCCCCTCCTGCGCGTTTTTCAACTCCTCCACGCGGCGCAGCATCGCCTTGTCGGCGGTTAAAGCGAAACTCATGCCGTTCACACCCGACTGCGGCGGCACCACCGCCACCGCAACCCCCATCACGCGCCCTTGCAGATCAAACAGCGCACCGCCGCTGTTGCCGGGATTCAGCGGGGCCGTCGTTTGAATCAAATCCACATAGTCGCGCCCCTCCGCCGCAGCCAGGCGCGGCAATTGCCGATGCAGCGCGCTGACCACCCCCACGCTCAAGGCCAGCTCCCCTTGCCCCGCCAAGCCATACGGATTGCCCAGCGACAATACCCACTGCCCCCGCGCCAAATCCTCACTGGGGCTAAACTCCACCGCCAGCGCATTGGCGATCGCCACCTTCAGCACCGCCAAATCCGCCCGCTGATCCCGTCCCACCACAAACGCCGGATAAATTTGCCCGCTGTCATTGACGATCCACAAAAGCCCCCCGCCACCGACCACATGATCGTTGGTTAATATGTACCCGTCTTCGCTGATAAAAAATCCGGTCCCCACCTGCACGCTGGTCTTTCCCAAAACCTGCTGCAGGCAAGAGGCGGTCAAGTCCACGTTTTTGGGAATCACGATTCGCTGTGCGTCGGCGGCGGTGGCAAAAATCGCCACCACCGAGGGGGAAACGCTCCGCGCCAGTTTGGAAAATTGATCCTGAAGCCCGCTGAGTTGCCATGTGTCCCGCGGCTCCAGCGCCGGCGGCTGGGCCAACGCCCACCCGCACCCCAGCGCCCATGTCGCCGCCAGCGACAACAGCGCCCTGCGCATCTTGCGCGGGGAGTGATCGTCCTTCCCTGAACGATGCCACTTATTCGATTGCATTACTGCCCGGTACACAGCCCATTTATCGGCATATCCGCCCCTGCGGGTCGAGTTTGCCGCTGGACCCATTCATACCGCGCAGCGCTGAAAAATCCAAGCCTCCGCTTTAACAATCCCAGGACATTACCATGTGGGGCCATTTATTTTTAGGTTGCCTTCAGTGCGTTGTTGACCGATACGCCAGTGGCATTCATCGCAGCCAGCGGCAATGCGGTTGCCGCCAAGCCCATCGAACCGCTGGCGGCCAAGATCATCGCCAAGCAGCCACCATTGCCCAAGCGGTAAAACGAGCCAAGCAAACACGCAAGCAGACGGTGGCCTGATTATGACTACATATTCCTCGCAGGCACAGGACCGGGCAGTCGGAAAAATCGACAAGCTGTTTTCCATCGCGGTTGCTCGGCAAAGCCGCCCCGACCGCCAATAGAATCCCGCCCTCAATGCCCCGCCCCCCTTTGACGTGCCGATGCCATTTAATGGCAAGACGATCAATGTCCGAATTATGGCCAAGGTGTTTTCGGCTGGGAAAAGGGGATGCTAGA
The DNA here is from genome assembly GCA_038317225.1 of Tepidisphaerales bacterium. Lineage (GTDB taxonomy): Bacteria > Planctomycetota > Phycisphaerae > Tepidisphaerales > Tepidisphaeraceae > JBBQBE01. The sequence goes on from JBBQBE010000001.1 coordinate 201,781, forward strand.
CAATACGGCGGCCTAACAATGTCTAGGATCCCCTTTCCTGGCTCGAGTTTGATCAGCGGTTCAACTCTACAATAAACACGGGCTTGTCGGCAGGGATAATCAGGCTTCCACCGGCCACAATGCCATGGCCCAAGCCCTTCATGTGCCAGTCGCGCAGGGTGTATTTCATGCCATCCAGCGCTGGGGCCTGTATGGTAGCGCCGACGCGGGCGTAGAGTACGGGCAATGAGCCGGGGACGCACAGGGGCTGGTTTGGCTTCAGGGGCAGGAGTTTGAATCCCTTATTGAAACTAGTGCTGACCAACGAAAGACTTGCCTTCTTCGTTTCGGCCAGTGGTTTGCCGTCGTCGCTGGCCAGGGCGAAGGTGATGTATTTCTCGTCGTCGCCCACCGGATCGAACAGCCCCGGATCGTTCTTGATTTGCACGTCGCTCAGTGTAACGCCATTCTTGAACTTCACCTCGCTGCCGTAATGTGCCAGCAGGCCGGTGAACGCCACGACGGCCGGGGCGTCGAAGGTGACGTATCCCTTCTTCCAGTCATAGACGATCTGGTCGGTCGGCGTATACGGATTGTGCGTGTTGCGATCGGCGAATTTCACGGCCGGGCCGATCACCTGATCGTCCTGGCGGGTTGGATCAATCTGTATGCGCACGCCGTATTGATAGGTCGTGTAGTTCATGTCCAGGCCGGACATTCCGTAGCTGCCGGCATAGTCCATGCTGGCCGGGTCGTAGAGGCTCTTGCGCCCGTAGATGAAGACCGTGGGGTTGGCCGGGGTGGCCAGCAGGCCATCGCGGAAGATGCGCGACGCCAGACGCATCGCCGAGTTCTGCACGGCGTCGTAGGTGTAGTGATATCCCTGTGGATGCCCGGCCACGGTGACATCCATCGCCTTGTCCCAGGGATGGGGATCGGTGGCCAGATCATCCGGCGGCTGAAAATAGTGCCAGCAGATCCAGTCCCAATCCTGAATCGCCGCCAGAGCGGCGATGCGCAGCGGGTAGTCAGCGCGATACTTGGCCGGCTGCTGAATCTGGGTCTCATAGGCGAAGTAGGGCTTGCCCGGGACGCGGTTGTGTTCCAGCCAAGGGACGCCCTGATGCAGGCCCGGCGGCTTGAGCAGCCAGTTGACCCACCCGTTGTGATTGGCGCTGATCCGCTCGGCATCCTGAATCGCCAGCGCCTTGCGCTGTTCGGAGGTGGACATATCCACCTCCTTCATCTTTTCGTCAAAGTCCGGTCCCCAGCCGTTGGTGTAGGCATCGTGGGCCACGGCATCGGCGTTCTGTTGCAGGAACTGGCTCTGAATCTCATAGCCTATTCCGGTGTCATAGACCATGGGACACAGTTGCGTGCTGCGGCCCAGTGCCTTGATGGCGGCCGACTCACGCTGTTTGTGGGCCAGTTGCAGACCCAGAAAAAACTCGATCACATCGCCGCCGCGCTCTGTGGAAAAATCGCCGCGGCTGTATTCCTGATCCACCTGCTGGATCGCCGCACGGGCGGCCGGATTGGCGTCGTTCAGGGCAACTGCGGCCCGTGATTTTCCAGCCATCGGTACCAGCAGGATGGATTCGCTTTCCATGCTTTCACCGGGCAGCAGTGCTTTCCAGGCGGCCGTCAGTTTGTCGGTGGTTCCATACTTGTTCTTCAGAAACGCATTCCACTTGCCAATAAGCTGAGTGCGGAAGAACGGAGGCATATTCTGCCACTGGCCTCCCACCATCTTCTGCATCCACCATTCTTCGTTGGACAGTTCCCAGACGGCAAAGGTCGGATCGTCGCACCAGCGCAGGCCGTTGTGGCGATTGAGATGTGTGGCCACAGTGGTCATCTGTTTGATTGCCAGAGCCTCCAGGCGCGGATCCCAGGTGCGGGCCAGAGCGCTGCGTTCGCCGCGGCCGGAACCGACGGCCTTGGCCCACTGGTCGGCGGTTACCGGATCATCAATGATGTTGACATCTTTGGCGCGCGCGGTATCCACGCTGTTAAGGGCTGCCATCCATATCCGCATCCCCTTTTTGCCGGCCTGGGCAACGAAATAGTCGGCGTCATCCATCGCCGAGCCGTCGCCAACCTTGTAGTCGGATGGCTTATTGAAACCGACCCACATGCGCACACCGTTAAAGCCAAGGTCAGCATATCGTTGCATCAGCAGGTCGGTGCCGCGCCGGGCCAAGTCCACCTTTTTCGCCCGGCTCTGGGGCGTGTCGCTGGTGATGGCATTGGAGTTGAGGAAGGTCTTGCCAATGGCCGCCCAGATGCGGACCCGCTGGCCGCCAGACCAGAGGTGGCCATCCCTGACCGTAACATATTGCGAATCGGGTAGCGTCGCCGGGTCCACCGATGCGGCCGGCGCTGGCTCCGCCGCGGCCACCGCCATCGAACAACCCCACCCCGCCGCCAGCAACATCAGGCATCGGTTCAATCCGCGCATCATGAGAGCCATCCTTATTTAGAACCAAACACTTATCGCCCGCAAAGCCTTTGGGGAAAGTTATTCCCCCAAAGGCGGGAACGTAGAAGTCTACTCGGCCGTTGCGATCTTGAACTGGGCCACGGTGAACGTGTACCCGGTGTTCGCATTGGTCGCAGAAGCGGTCAAAATCAGCTCTTGGCCTTCGGCGAGCGTGACTTCGGTTTCGGCAAGGCTCTGGGGCTTGGGGGCCTCTTTGTCCTTGCTGAACTCAAGCACTTTGACCTCGGCGATATCCTTCTTCTTCACATCGCGGGTCAGGATCAGCAGCTTGACCACGCCGCCACCCTCCCAGATTTCCGCCATGACCTTGCCTTCAAGCTTGTATTTGCCGGCCTTGGGCGCAATGAAAGCGAGGGCGGGCAGCTTGTTGCCGTCGCCATCCCCGCCACCGCCCCACTGGGAGCGGCAGTTGAGTGTCAGTGTACTCTTGGAGTACGACGCCGCCGGCTGGCCAGCGAAGTTGTGATCCTTGCCCACCCATGACCCACCGGCCCACACCATCGGCACATAGGCCTCGCTGTCATAGGCATCATCCGGCCAGAGACGGTCAAACCGCCACATGGCCTTGCCATCCACCAGCACGGGGTTGTTGTCACTGGTCTTATCCTTACCAACCCAGTCTTTGGGTATCTGATAGACCTCGGCCCAGACTCCGGCCGACATGAGCAGCAACGCCCCTAACGCGAACAAACCTTTACGAAACATACGAAACTCCTTTCGAGAGTTACACGCCACCAAGACATTCCATCGCGTCCGCGCGACGGATCATTTTGATATTCCGGTATACAAAGCGGGGCCGCGCCCCTGCACTTCCTGCCGCACCATTTCAGCCCAATCCTTCCCCTGCTTCTGTTTTACATGCACGGGGTAGTTGCTGACATTCATGCCATAGGTCAGGCTGACCTGGCCGCCATCCACAACAAAACAAGGCGATTCTGCTTCGGGTTCTTTCAGGGGATAGA
>JBBQBE010000002.1:0-99778 GCA_038317225.1 Tepidisphaerales bacterium
ACAGTTGGGTTTCGCATACGCATTTCCTCACTTTTTCCCGGGGCTGCCCGACACGCTTTGAATCAGCGAGATCATGGGAGCAAACAGCGCGATAACGATGAATCCGACGATCAAACCCAGCACCACGACCATCACCGGCTCCAGGATGCTGATCAGCGAGCCGACCAGCACGTCCACGTCGCTGTCGTAGTTGTCGGCGATCTTCATGAGCATTTTGTCCACGTCGCCGGTCTCCTCGCCCACGTCCACCATGTTGACCACGATGGCGTCGCAAACCTTGGTGGCCCGCAGCGGATCGGCCATCGATTCGCCCTCGCGGATCGCGTCATGCACTTTGCCCAAGGCCCGGGCATACACTTCGTTGCCGCTGGTCTCCTTGGTGATGTTAATCGCGTCCAGAATCGGCACGCCGGCGCTGATGAGTGTGCCGAGGGTGCGGGTGAAGCGGGCGATAGCCGTCTTGGACAAAATACCGCCGAGAATGGGGATTTTTAATTTAATGGCGTCGATGGCGTATTTGCCCCCTTCGCTCATCCTCACCAGTTTGACAATCAGCGCCACCACGATCGGCGTGGCGATGATATACGCCCAGCCGTACTGGTTGGCAAACCAGCGGCTGACGCTCAATAGCATTTGCGTAATACCCGGCAGATCGGTTTTGAAGTCTTTAAAAATTTGCTCAAATTTGGGGATCACGAAGATCATGATCATCGACACCACACCCACGGCGATGGAGATAACCACCGCCGGGTAAATCATGGCACCGATGACTTTCTTTTTTAGCTTGGCGGCCTTTTCCATGAAATCGGCCAGGCGGGCCAGGATCAGGTCCAGCACGCCGCCCATTTCGCCGGCATTGATCATGTTCACGTATAGCTTGTCAAAAGCTTTAGGGAACTTGCTCATGGCATCGGAGAGGGTTCCGCCGCCTTCAACTTCGTCGGCCACGCCGCCGATGATCGCTTTAAGCAAACCAGGTTTTTGCTGCTGCTCTAAAATCTGCAAGGAGCGCAGGATAGGCAACCCGGCGTCCTGCAAGGTGGAAAGCTGGCGGGTAAAGTTGACCAGTTGCTTTTGCGGCACGCCGCCGATGCTGATGGGCATCTTGCGGGTGTTGGTAACCAGGGCCGTTTCGGCCTTCTTGCTGACTTTCTTTTTGGCGGCCTTTTCCCGCACCTTGGTGGGGAAAAACCCTTTGGACCGGATTTTGGTGATCGCCTCCTCACTGCTGGTGGCTTCCACCTCATCCTTAACCTCCTGACCGGAGGAATTCATCGCTTCAAAAGCAAACGTCGGCATGGGCAAACTCCATTATGGCTGTCGTGGCGCACAGCGTCCACCATATTATACGGACTGTCCAGTCCCCCGGCTCGGTAATTTTATCAATTGTATGAGCGCCTGGCTCGCCTGGGCCTGTTCAGGGCTGGGGCATGGATCGGCGGATTGAATCATTGGCCCCCACGGATACGGCTAACCAAGGGCAAATAAAGCGAAAATTAGCGATTGATCCGCGCACTGCCGCCTTTGACCACGTGCATCAGCTCATCCAGATTGATCTGGCTGGTGTCGCCGCGGGTGGACTGCAAGAGCGCTCCGTGGGCGGCACCCAATTCCACGCACTGCTGGGGCGATTGGCCGGTTAAAAAGCCGTAAGCAAAGCCGCTGCAAAAGCCGTCGCCGCCGCCCACGCGGTCCTCGATCTCCAGACTTTCGTATCTCCGCGAACGGTAAAATTGCCCGTCCACCCACAAGATGGCCGACCAGTTGTTGACCAATCCGCTTTTGACCTCGCGTAAGGTGGTGCCGACTACTTTGATATTGGGGTACGCTTTAACCACCTGCTCCACCATCTTTTCATACGCGCCGCTGTCCAGATGGGCCAGGTTTTCATCCATCCCCGGAATCTCAAAGCCCAGCACCTTTTGAAAATCCTCCTCGTTGCCGATCAGGCAATCGATATGCCCAACCAGTTCTTTGGTGATCTTTTGCGCGCTGGCGCTGCTCCAGAGTTTGCCGCGATAATTTAAATCGTAACTGACAATCGCCCCGGCCTTTTTGGCCGCCCGAATCGCCTCGCCGACCACCAGGGCCGCTCCCTGCGATAAAGCGGTGAAGATACCGCCAGTGTGCAGCCAGCGCGTGGGATTTTGCTTGAAAAGCGAATCAAAATCGATCATTCCCGGCCGCAGATTCATCGTTGCCGAGTGGCCTCGATCGTACAGGGTTACGCTGGGGCGCACGCCGGTGCCCACTTCCGTGAAATTCAAGCCGATGCGGTCGGCCTTACCCACTCCGTCATACGCATCGACGCGCACCAGGCTCATGTCCATGCCCACGGCCCGGCCATGATTGAGAATCAGCTTGCCCAGCGGGTTGTCCACCAGCCGCGAGATAAACCCGGTTCTCAAGCCCAGCCGCGACAGGGCATAGGCGACATTATATTCCCCGCCGCCAACCCACACTTCCAGCAGGTTGGCATATTCGATGCGTCCATGTCCAGGGGGCGAGAGTCGCACCATGCACTCGCCGAGGCTCAGTAAATCCGCGCTGGTAGCGCTGGTTGGTAAGATTTTCACTTGTCGCTCCTTTGGGCGATCAATTTATCGACGCGCTGTTCAATAGCAAGGACACTTGCCACCCAGCGATCTTGGGGCGCTGGGCGGATTGGCCAATCCGCCAGGTGCCGATGGGTTGGCATTTGCCTTGCGCGGCCCGATGGGTTGAAATAGGGGGATGCGGCTGTTGATTGTGGCCAACCGGGATAAACGCGTGGTGAACCAGGCCGTGGAGCAATTGCTTCCCTGGCTGGAGCAGCGCGCCATGGTGGTGGGGGTGCAAAGCGAGGCCGAAAGCGATTTGTCGCAAACCGATGCGGATTTAATCGTCGTGCTGGGCGGAGATGGAACCCTGCTGGCCGCGGCGCGGTCGCTGCGCGGGCGGGCGGTGCCGCTGATGGGATTTAATTTTGGCCGGCTGGGTTTTTTGGCCAGTTTCACTCCCGAACAAATGCTACCCAGTTTATCGCTCATGCTGGAGGGCAAACTGCCGGTCGGCTCGCGGCTGATGCTGGAAGTATCGGTATTGCGGGCCGATAGCGGCGATTTGCGTCCGCCACTAGAAGCACTGGAAAAGCGACGCTGTTTATCGGCCACGGCGCTCAACGACGCGGTTCTGACCGCTGGGCCGCCCTTCAGCATGATCGAACTAGAGATTGCCGCCGACGGCCAGCCGGGGGTCGCATACAGCGGCGATGGGGTCATTTTATCCACCCCCAGCGGCTCGACCGCTTATAATGTCTCGGCCGGCGGGCCGATAATCAGTCCCTCCGTGCAGGCGATGTGCGTTACGCCTATATGCCCACACAGCCTGGCTTTTCGGCCGGTGGTGGTGGCCAGTGAGTCGGTGCTTTTGATCAGTGCCGTGCGCGTCAATCCCGGCACCACGCTTTTTTGCGATGGCCAGCCGGTGGGACAGATTGGCGACGGCGATCGCGTGGTGGTGCGCCGGGCGGCGCACGATGCCTTGGTGGTGGAGAATCCACAAGCCAGCGAATGGCGCAGCCTGGCGGAAAAACTGCATTGGGCGATCAGCCCCCGTTACCGAAGCAGTCCCGATCATGAATGAGGACGCGATTTTGCAAGTGAAAGTGGTCCCCGGCGCTTCACGGGATGAGGTGGCGGGATTATATGGCGATGGGATCAAGCTGCGCGTCAGTACCCCGGCTCAAAAAGGCATGGCCAACCAGCGCGCCTGCGAGATTCTTGCCCAGTGGCTCCAATGGCCGCAATCGCAAATAGAGTTGATAAGCGGCGCGACCCAGCCGCGCAAACGCTTCCGCATCGCGGGCTTAAGCCAAACGATGTTGCAAGCGAAAATGCAAAGCCTGCAATAGAGGAGCGGCCCTGCGGCCGATAATACACTATGCGAACCATTTGCCTATGCCTTGCCCTGGCCACGACGGCAGCCCAAGGGGCCCAGCCGCCCACCACCGCGCCATCCACTCAGCCACAATCCGCCCAGGCGGTTTTGGACCAGATGCTCCAGCCGCGCAGCGCGACGGCCCACCCGCTCAGCGCCACTGGCTCCCCGCGTATGGACAATACCGGCGGGGCTGGTGCCGTGGCCCCCGGCGCGCCGCTGGTACGACTGAAACGCGAGGGGGATTACGTGGTCAATCGCCTCGGCCGGCTGACGCGCTCGGAGGATGGACGCCAGGCCCAGTTTTCCTTCGAAGCCGACGGCCAGGGATTGCAAGACCCGCCGGTTATACTGCTGGCGAATTTGAAATTGATGCTGATGGAAGACGCGGCCAAAAGCTCCAGTCGGCCGCTGCGATTTTTGATCACCGGGATACTCACCGAGTATCAGGGTCGCAATTACCTGCTGCTGGAAAAAGTGGTGGTAGCCCCGGACGTGGCCGATCCGATGAAATAATACACGATTAGCGGCAAAGAGTCCGGTACAGTCTACCGACGCGGGGGAGCGCAAGGACAGTATTCGGCAAGGGCCGCGAACACTAAACACTTGGTTTTACGGGACAATTCATTATCTCGTGAATTGGAACAAATACATAAGTGGCCTCTATCGGAGTCGAACCGATACGTCCTTACGGACAATGGATTTTGAGTCCATCGCGTCTGCCAATTCCGCCAAGAGGCCTGGTGATGCGGCGGGCCGGTGGTGTTTACCGCCGCTGCTCCAAGCGATGGGGATTTTAGTCAGTCGGTGCTTCATTGCAAGGCCCTGGGACGCTGAATTTGGGCCTTTCTCGAGAGGCTATTAAAGCCGCCTAAGATCCAATAGGAATCCGGCCGCGCCGGCATTTGTGGGCATACTCAGTTTGCATCAACCCTGGGGACTGTGGAAAACTTTAGCCAAAGCCAGGGCGGCGGGTTTAGGTCGGCCGTGGAAATCCAGGATGGAGGTATTGGCTGTGCAGGGAAAACTGTCATGGCCCATCCAGATCAGGATACCGCCGCATTTGGGAAAACGTTTCTTGCAGGCCGCCGCTGCGATGGCCAGTGCATTGGCCTGGCGCGCCTGGCTCCAGGCGACATATTCGGCCATATCCATCGGCTCGCGCATATGGATTTCAGCAAACTTGGGCCACTCGATCCACCAGTGGGTTCGTCGCCATACGGGATTGGCGATATCGCCTGGAAAAGCGGGCAAATCGCCGGCGGTGGATTGGATGATATCCACATTGCTGGCGCCGGGGCATCCCGTTTCGGATCGAAATAAGGCATCGTCGCGCGTCCAGTAAGCGAGCCAACCGTCGGGCAGATCATATGGAGGGTAAGGTTTCCAAGGGCCGTGCACGTCCCAATGCAATCCCTTGCCGACGTCGGCCGGATCGGCCATAAAGCGCGGACCTGAGGATGAAGATGCAACGAAGCGCCGGTCGGGATCGCATTGCGCAACCACTTGCGCGAGTTGGTGGATCAATGGGTGGATTAATTGCACCGGCTTACCAACTCCGTACTTGGCACCATCAAGTCCCCCTTGCAACTCGTTTCCTCCGCACCATAAAAGCAGTGCCGCATGATGACGGCGACGCAAGACATACGATTTTGTAATGGCCGTCAAATCCCTGATGCTGGCGGCATCCTCTGGCGGCCAGTTTTCCACTCCCGAACTGGACAACGGCAAATCCTGCCAAACCAGCAGCCCCAATTCGTCGCAGTTCTCCCAGAAAATATCGCGCTCCATGAAGCCCCCGCCCCACACGCGCAGGACATTGCAGCCAAGTTGCTGATAGCTACGCAGGCGATCCATGTATTGGTCATCGGTAACATCGGCAAAGTTGGGACGAATGGGCGTCCAGTTGACGCCCTGGAGGAACGTAGGCCGGCCGTTAATCTCACAAATCCACGGATCGGCGGCGGAGGGAGCGTCCACGCAGGGCAGCCATCGGATATGGCGAAAGCCGACGCGGCGCGTCAACTGGTCGACCACCGCGCCATGGGTATCGCAAAGCTGGCAATGTACTGTGTAGAGTTGTGGGTCGCCGCATCCATTAGGCCACCACGGGGAAACGCGCAAATGCTCTTTGCTGACCTCCAGGCAACCGCCGTCGCAGGGCAAGGTGGTCGTCCATATTTCCTTTTCTGATTCGCGCAGGCTGATCCGCAAGAGCATACCAGCCGTTGCGACATTAGCCTCCGTGCGCACAGATAGAGTTCCGGTTGCCGATTGCCTATCCCAATCGGCGGCCAAGCGCAGGTCTCCGATCCGCGTGGGGCCAACCACATCAAGAGAAATTTGATCCCAGATGCCGATCTGCACCAGCCGCGCCGTCCAGTCCCAGGTGTAGTTGAAGCGCGGCTTCCACTGGGTCATTTGCGAAGTGTGTCCGAACTGGCCCAGCCAGCGTGGAGGACAATCGAAGGCGATCACCAAGTGATGATTGCGATCGGGCGCCAGGTGGGGTGTCAAATCAAATTGATGGGGCAAAAAGCTGCCGCGGAAATTCCCGACTTCCTTGCCATCAAGAAGAATCCAGCCTGAGTAATCCAAGCCGAGACAGTTAAGCAACACGCGCGCATCCACAGGGTGCCGCGTCCAAGCCGAGGGGATATGGGTCTCGAAAAGCCAGTGTCGATTCTCAACCCAATCACAGTGGCGCGCATTGAGCGCCACATTCCAATCCGGCAGCAACTTTGCCTGGCGTAGCGCCGCCTGAACCGAACCGGGCACACGCGCCGCCAGCGGGGGCACTTCGGCACCCAAGGAGTTGCCCAGTTCCATGGATTTGCCGAATTGCCAGGCATAGGGCGCCCAACCAGAGACCCGCCAGGCGAGAGCCGATAAATCATAGGAACTGTACATAGGACTCTCCTAAGAACGATTAGCGCACGACTCGGTGTGGGCGGCGCCGCCTTCACAAGCGGGCTGGGCACAGACCCTCAATTAGGCTTGTGTTTCCTTAGCGGTGGCGACGGCAGGGGGGATGAACCCATCGCTTCCACCTCTTTGTTTCCACTGCTGATGAAGCGGCAGCAGGCAGGTGAAGGAGGCGGCGAAAAAGACCATCTGCCAAGATGCACCCATTTCATCACATCCATAAGAACCTCCGCCAGTTGCCGCCGTTCAACACTCCAACCGAGCGCACCAAGGCGTTAGCCGAGCAAAAATGGCCGAATCGCTCCTTGGGAAAGATGCGCATTTCGATGGGAAAGCCGCTCACGCCGGCCAGCGCGATGACCGGCCCCATCGCCAAAACCATTGCTTGTGAAAAATAGTAATAGACTGTGGGTGAGGGGGTTGTGAACAGCCAAATTAACCCGATGGGTGTTACCACCAGATTTAACATAGATGTCAGCAAGAGCGTTCGCAGGGGGTGGACGCGGTCGGCCAACATGTCTCCGAGAAATAACAGGTTCAAGACCCAGTGTCCAGCGTCAACCCATCCCTGTGTCAAACCAAAGTAGAAATGTCCGGTAGTTCTCCAAAGTTAAATTGTCCTGTTCGGGCTGGCCGCGGGCAGCCCGAAGCGGACATTTCTATTTTGGTTTAAGAGGTGCGCAAGAGCCAGTTTTGCCGATAACTGGCCGGGGCTATGGATGGACGGCTGGGATCACGGCGGGTGCCGGCCGGGCAATACTGTGTTTACCGTGGATTTGTCAGCATTTGTTGCCAGGCCCGCGGGTGGACGCTCAGGTATCGCCGGCCGTGGCGCTGGTGGATTTGCACGCGGCAGCCGTAAGCGTCGCTGAGGTGTCGGCTGGTCAGCACGTGGTCAATTGCGCCAGCCGCGATCGCGCCGCCTGCGCGTAAAAGCAGTACGTGTTTGACCGCCGGGGGCAATTCCTCCAGGTGGTGGGTGATGAGCAATATGCAGGGGGCGTCGGCTTGACCGGCCAAGCGCTGGATGGTGGCCAGCACGCGCTCGCGGCCGGGCAGGTCGAGTCCCGCCGTAGGTTCATCCAATAAAAGCAGCCGCGGGCGCTGGGCAAGGGCGCGGGCCAGCAGGCAACGCAGCCGCTCGCCGTTGCTGAGTGTGGCGTAGGTTTGCCCGGCCATGGCAAAGAGGCCCACTTGTTCCAGCAATTCATCGGCTCGGCGGCGCATAGGTGGCGAAGGGCGGTCGTACAGAGCCAAGGTGCCGAAAAATCCGCTCAAAATGACCTGGCGGCAGGAAAGTTCGCCGTCCACTTCCAAAGGCCCGCCGGCCTGCACCAAGCGCACTTGCCTGCGCAATGGCTCCAAATCGCCGCGCGGCGCTCCCCATAAGCGCAGTTCACCAGTCGTGGGCCACAGTTGCCCACAGAGCAAGCGGGCCAGCGTGCTTTTGCCTGAACCATTGGGACCGACAATCGCGCAGCATGACCCACTGGGCACGCGCCAATTGATGTCGCGCAAAATCCATCGGCCCTGGCGCTGCACGCCGACTTGTCGCAACTCAAAAGCCGAGTTTTCTTCGGAGGCCGCATTGTCGGCGGGCCGTCGCGCCGCCCGTCTGGCGCTACTAAAGACCGAGCGTTTCACTTAGACGCCATTTTATCAATTTTCCGTTCCACGGCCCGTTTTTCCGGCACGGCCAGCGCCGATTGCGGCCGGCCTGGCTGGGTCCATTCCAAGTGGAAAAATTGCCCGCGCGGTTGATCCACGCGCTCGTAGCTATGAGCGCCGAAGTAGTCGCGCTGCGCTTGAATCAGATTGGCCGGCGACTGGGCGGTACGGTAGCCGTCGTAATACGCCAGCGCGGACATAAATGCCGGGGCGGCGATCCCGGCCTGAGCCGCCAGAGCCACGATTTGTCGCCAGGCGGCCTGTCCCCGCTGGATTTGCTGGGAGAAGTAGGGGTCCAAAAGCAAATTGGCCAGTTGCTGCTGCTGACGATAGGCGTCGGTGATTTTTTGCAAAAACCGGGCGCGGATGATGCAGCCGCCGCGCCAGATGGAAGCGATAGCGCCAAAATCAAGCGCCCAGCCGTATTCCAACTGCGCTTGGCGCATCAATTGAAATCCTTGGGCATAAGCGCAAATTTTGGAACAGTACAGGGCGTCGCGCACGTGGGCCACCAATTCATCTGGAGCGATTTGGTGCGTGAACGTTGGCCCGGCGAGAATTTGTTGAGCCGACAGGCGTTCCTCTTTCAAGGCGCTGAGAAACCGGGCGAAAACTGCCTCAGCCAGCGATTCGGCGGGGATTCCAAGGTCCAGCGCGTTCACGGCCGTCCACTTGCCGGTTCCCTTCTGGCCGGCCGCGTCCAGCACGTTGTCCACCAGATATTGATCGGGGTGAACCGGATCGCGCTGACGCAAAATTTCCGCCGTGATTTGAATCAGATAGGAATCCAAATCTCCCTGGTTCCAGCGATCGAATACCTCAGCCAGTTGATCCGGCGAGAACTTCAACAGTCCGCGCAACAGTGCGTACGCCTCGGCGATGAGCTGCATGTCGATGTACTCAATGCCGTTGTGGATCATCTTCACATAATGGCCCGCGCCGTCGGGGCCTATATACGCGGCGCAAGGCACGCCGCCGCGTACCGGGTGGCCGGGGGAGGCGGTCTCAATGGGCTTGCCGGTTGACCCGTCCACCTTAGCGGCAATCGCCAGCCAGATCGGCTCGAGGTGTTTCCATGAATCCGGATCGCCGCCGGGCATCAATGAGGGGCCAAAGCGGGCCCCAACTTCGCCACCGCTGACGCCGGAGCCGAAAAATTTGCACTGTCCTTTATATTTCTTTTCGCGTGCGATGGTGTCGGTCCAGAGGCTGTTGCCGCAGTCGATCACCAGGTCTTGCGGGTCGATTCCCGCGCCGATGAGTTGCTGGGTAACGGCGTCCACCGCCGGGCCGGCCTTGACCAGGATGATGAATTTGCGCGGCCGCTTGATCGAGGCAATCAATTGCTCGATGGTTTGGCAGCCCAAAAGTTTGGCCGGCGTATCTGGATTGCGGGCGACAAAATCCAGCATGGTTTGGGTAGTGCGATTATAAATGGCCACGGAGTAACCGTGGTCGGCGATATTCAGCGCCAGGTTTTCGCCCATCACCCCTAGACCGATCAGACCGATATCCGCCATTGGCTTGTCCATGCCGATGAAATACTCCAACGCCGCGTGGGGCACAAGGTGCAAATCGTTGGTCAGAGCGGCGTAGCAGACAAACCCGAAAGCGCCTAGGACCGGGGCGCTTGGGGATTTATGATACCCACATGGACCAGAACCCTTCCCGGACGATGGATTGTTGCAAACCCGTGATTCGGCCGCGGCGGCTGCGACGCGGGGAATTGATGCGGTCGATGTTGCAGCGCGTGCGGCCGCGGCGAAGCGATTTGATCGTGCCGGTGTTTGTTACCTCCGGCGCGCAGGTGCATACGCCCATCGCTTCCATGCCCGGCGTATATCGCTATTCGCCGGATACCGCGGTGGGCTGGCTGAGTGGGCTGGCCGAGCGGGGCCTGGCGGCGTTTCTGGTTTTTGGCGTGATCGAGCGGGGGCGTAAAGACGCCACCGGGTCCGAAGCGCTGAACCCGGAGAATCCGGTCTGTCAGTTGTTGCGGTTGGTCAGGGAAAAAAACCTGCCTATGTTGGCGATGACCGATTTGTGCTTTTGCGAATACACCGACCACGGCCACTGCGGGCCGCTGTGTGCCGATGGAACAGTGGACAATGACGCGACGCTGGAGTTGGCGGTGCGCCAGGCGCTACTTCACGCCCAATGCGGCGCGGATGTGATCGCCCCCAGCGGCATGATGGATGGAATCATCGGAGCATTAAGGCGTGGGCTGGATAGCCAGGGATTTGCGGATGTGGCGTTGATGAGTTACGCGGTGAAATATGCCAGCGCGTTCTACGGCCCCTTCCGTGACGCGGCCGAATCAGCACCGCAAAGCGGAGATCGCCGCGGTTATCAGATGGACCCGCTGCGAGGTGTGGAGGAGGCATTGCACGAAGCGATGCTGGACGAGCGGCAGGGGGCCGATGTGCTGATGGTCAAGCCGGCGATGCCATATCTGGATGTGCTGGCCCAAGTGCGGCAACGGACCAATCTGCCCGTGGCGGCCTATCAGGTCAGCGGGGAATATGCCATGCTCCAAGCGGCCATCGCCCAGGGCTGGTTGGATGAACGGGGGGCGATATGCGAATCGCTGGCGGCAATCAAACGCGCCGGGGCCGATTGGATCATCACCTATTTTGCCGAGCGGGCGGCTAATTGGCTGGAGCGATGAAATGGCCTGTGGGCAAATAGCGCATTGGCAATTCGTTCAAATGCTCCGTGGGCTACTCAGTCAGCGCGATTGACGATACACTGTGGTAATAGGAGAGTATCTTTATGGCTAAAGCAAAAAAAAGTAATGCGTCAGTTGGTGCCAAACCCGCCACTGTTTCGCCGGTAAGCATGGATCACGCGGCGGCCGAGGCCGCGGCGAGTTTGGTGGCGTCCAAGAAAAGTATGAAGCCTTCGACGATGTTTGAGCAGATTAAGAAGCAGGCCGGCGGGGCCGGTTCGCCGGTAATCCCGCATTTGGGCGGCCAGGAGGTGGGCAAGAAGGCTCCACAGGGTTTTGTAGCCAAACAAGTTGGGCACAACCAAACCTTCGGCGCGGACGTCAACCGCAAGAACATTCCCAGGCGATCCAACGGATAATGGCGGCCATTTTTAATGGATGCCGCCCGAGTCGCGATGTGCCTTGATAGGGCGGCGCTTAGCCTCTGGCACCGTGGCCCATATTGCGGTGGCAGTGAACGCAGCGCACCTGATCGGCGGGGCGTTTGGCGTTGGCCGTGATGTCGTGGACAAAGTCGCCGTGACAGCGGATGCAGGCCTCCTGCAAAATCTGGGCGTTGCGCGGCTTGATCATGATCGGTTCGTGAAAATTGCCGAGCGTGAAAGCGGTGGAATGGTGATAGCCGTTTTCGCTTTTGGCAATCATCTTGGGGACAAATTCGTGGGGCAGGTGGCAATCGACGCACTTGGCCGAGGCGTGGTGCGGGCCTTTGATCCATGAATCGTATTGATCATTCATCACGTGGCAGTTGACGCACGCCCTGGGATCGGAGGAGAAGTAGCTGAATCCTTCGGCGAAGTGAAAGGTAAAAAGTCCGACACCCACAAAAACGCCGACCACAGCCGCCAGCACCACGGTGGTTTTTCGGTAAGGTATAACCATAATTCGCTCCGGCAATAGCCTTATGTGTGTACGCCGCCGCGTTGAGTATAGCTTATCGCCCTTGGGGTTAATAGCGCGCAATTACGTCGAGTATAAAAATGCCGTATGATGCCGCGGTACAGGGCCAACGGAGCAGGAATATGGAATCAATTTTAATCGAAAACGGAACATTGCTTGATCCGGCGCGGGTTTTTGAGCGGCGGATGGACCTGTTGGTGCGCGACGGCAAAATCGCCGCGGTGGGGGCCGATTTGCATAAGACGCCGGCCGGCAAAAGCGCCCAGCGGCGGATCGACGCGGCGGGATGCTATGTGATGCCGGGATTTGTCGATCTGCACGTGCATCTGCGCGAACCGGGAGATGAGGAGGAGGAAACCATCGCCACCGGCTCGGCCGCGGCGGTGGCCGGCGGATTTACCAGCGTCTGCTGCATGCCCAACACCAAGCCGCCATTGGATAACGAAGGCCAGATTGAATTTGTACTGCGGCAGGCGGAAAAGGTCGGGCTATGCCGCGTGTATCCCTCCGGTGCCATCACCAAAGAACGCCAGGGCAAGGAACTGGCGGAGATCGGTTCCATGCTGCAGCGAGGGGCGGTGGCGTTTACCGATGATGGTTGCGCGGTGGCGGATGATGCGGTGATGCGCAAAGCGCTTCAATACGCCAAGATGTTTGATGCGCTGTTGATGCAGCATTGCGAAGCGCCGTCGCTGGCCGGCGGATGTATGCACGCGGGAATTGTGTCGCTGGAACTGGGACTGGCCGGGATTCCCCCGGAGGCCGAAACGCTGATTATTTCCAGGGATCTGTTGCTGAACCGGGCGATTGGCTGCCGGTATCATGTGCAGCATTTGTCCTGTGGCACCAGTGTGGAACTGATCCGCCAGGCCAAGGCCCAAGGTCAGCCGGTCAGCGCCGAGGCCACACCGCATCATCTTTTGTTAACCGATGAGGCTTGTCGCAATTACGACACCAATTTCAAAATGAACCCGCCGTTGCGCACGGAGGCGGATTTGAAAGAGATTATCGCCGGGATCAAGGATGGCACGATTGACTGTCTGGCGACGGATCACGCGCCGCATCTGGCCGAGGAAAAGGAGTTGGAGTTTCCCTACGCTCCGTTTGGCATCCTGGGAATGGAATGCGCCTTGCCGCTGTATATCAAAGCCTTGATCGAGCCGGGGCATATCGACTGGATGCGCTTAGCGGACCTCGTATCGACCCGGCCGGCGGCAATTTTGAAAATACCCGCCGGCACGCTGGCCGAGGGAGCGGCCGCGGACATCGCCATTGTCGATCCCAGCCGCCGCTGGACGATCGATCCTTCGCGCTTCAAAAGCAAAAGCCGCAACTGTCCCTTTGCGGGCTGGGAAATTACCGGGCGCGTTACGCACACGCTGGTGGGCGGGAAAATGCAGTTTGAGTTGGCCACTGAGGAAAGGTAGTTTTATCACGCCAGCATGGCTTGCCAAGAGACGCGGTGGGGCGTGCCCACATACACGTTAATAAATTGGCAGTTGTCAGGCACGCAATAGGAAGGTTAGGTTAAACAGGCATGTTTAGCCGATTGAGCGTATCGGAAGGCAGCCGCAGGCCGGCGCCGGCTTGGGCCGCGGCGCTGGTGGCGGGGATTGTCGCGGGATTGTCCGGCGCATTGTCGCCGGGGGCATGGCTGGCGGGTGGGATCGGCTGCTGGCTGGGGGCATATTCCAACTTGGCACGAGTCGCCAGTGTATGGTTTATACTCCTGGGGGCTTTATGCGGAGGCGCTGCGCTGGCGGGGCTGGACTGGGGATATTATCCGGCGCACCATATCGCGAGTTGGAGCGCCCCGCGGCCGCAAATAGCGACGCTGCGAGTCAGGCTGGATCAGCCGCCAAAATTCTATGATGGGGCCGCCGGCGGAGGAATACAACTGGCTGGCGGACAAGTTACGCAAATATTGGCCGCGGATGGCTGGCAGCCGGCGTGCGGCGCGGTGCGGCTGAGCTTTCACCAGGCCGACACGCGTCTGGCCGACGGGCAAACGCTGGAATTGACGGGATTGTTGTCCCGGCCCGCCGCCGCGCTCAACCCCAGTGAATTTGATTTTGCCTTTCGCGATCGGCAACAGCGCATTGTAGCGCAGGTTGTGGTTCCATATCGCTGTGGCGTAAAGGTGATCCAAGAAGGCTCGGCGGGGCTTTTATCCAGTTTACATCAATATGCGCTCAGTCGGTTGGAGGCGGGCTTGCCGCGGGAGGCGAACCGGGCACTTTTGGCGGCGCTGGTACTGGGAGAGAGCGATCCGGAATTGACCGGGTTATACCGCCAGTTCATCGCCACCGGGGTCAGCCATCATTTAGCCATCAGCGGCATGCACGTGGCCTTGGTGGGCGCACTGGCCTGGGGGCTGGCGCGATGCGTGGGTTTCTCGCCGCGGCGGGGTGTGGCGTGGGGTTTGGCGGTTGTGCTGGCTTACGGGCTGGCGGTCAATCCCTCCCCGCCGGTATGGCGTAGCGTGCTTTTGGCGCTGGTGATGGGAGGAGGCCTGCTGGCCGGATTGCCGACCGATGCGCTGCAACTGCTTGGCATGACGGTGATCGCCATGCTCATGGCCTATCCGCTGGACTTGCTGCAACCGGGCTTTCAACTCAGTTTCGGGACGGTTCTGGGATTGATGCTGTTGTCCTCGCCGCTGGATCGGTGGTTGACAACATGGCGCGACCCCGATGTTGTCATCGCCGAGCAATGGCGCCCGCCGCGCGGGGCATGGGCCGCGTGGCGGTGGACGCAAAAACGCCTGCGCGCCGTGGCGGCGGCGGCGCTGGTTGCATGGGCGGTTTCGGCACCGCTGATTGCCGTGCATTTTTGGCGACTCAATCCCTGGTCGATCATCGCTGGATTGTTCATGGCCCCGCCGGTGATGCTGGCGCTGGGCGGGGGAGTGCTCAAAATCGTCTTGACGGCCCTGATGCCGTGGGGAGCGGCGTGGTGGGCGTTGGTGCCCTGGTGGGGGGCGCAGGCGATGAGCTGGCTGGTAGGGTGGATGGCGCGCTGGCCGGGCGGCGACCGCGCGATCGCATCACCATTCTGGTTGTTACCGCTCATATTCTACGCTCTGCTGCTTACCCCACTTTGGCCGGCCGCGCGCCAATACTTGGGCAAATGGCTGATGGCCGCACCAGCCGCGGCGATTGGGCTGCTGCTGACAATTTTAGTCGGACAAGTACCCCAGCCGCCGGCGGGTGAGGCGCGATGGACACATTTGGCTGTTGGTGCCGCCAATTGCGCGGTCGGGCAAATGCCCGATGGCAGCGTCATCATGGTGGACTGCGGCGGCGCGGCGCAGGTGTACGATCGTATTATCGATCCGTTTTTACGCCGCCGGGGCATCCGGGCGATTCACACGCTTTTTATCACTCATCCCAATGTCGATCACTACATGGCCGCCGAGCAGTTGATCGAGGCGGGGCGCGTGCGGCGGGTGGCGGTGGGGCCCTATTTTGTCCAGCAATGCCGCGGCGAAGCGGCGGGGCGGCTGCTGGCCGCAATGGAGCGGGCGGACTGTGAATTGATCACATTGTCGCCCGGCAAAGCACTCTACTTTGGCCCAGCGCAGGTGCGCTGCATATGGCCACCGACCGCCAGATCGAATTTGAACGAGAACGACGCATCGCTGGTTTTGCTGTGGAATTATGCGGGGCGATCCATGCTCTTCACTGGGGATATCGCACGCGCGGCTCGACAGGCCTTGGCCGGCCAGTGGCACCAGGATCAGGCGAGGGAAAATCCCATGGCACTGTCCAAACCCAGCGAGGCGGGGACGCATTGCGATTGCCTGGTGGCCCCGCATCATGGCAGTTATGAAGCCGATGATGAATTGTGGTTGGCGGCGGCGCGGCCGGCCTGGGTGTACTGCTCGGCGGACGCCACCCCCACCGGCAAACAAAGACGCTTCGCCACGCTTTTTTCTTCCGGTTACGCCCAGGCCGGCAAGCAACTGGTGCATAGTAATCAAGCCGGGGCGGTCCAGTGGACGATTGACCCGACGGGCGCGACAACGCTGAGCACTTTTCGCCAGAGCAAGTGAATGCGGCGGGTTCGCCTGATTGCATCGAGCTATTTGCCTTTGCCGCGCCAGGGCCGGGCCGCCGGGGTCAGATCGCGCACTAAACTTTCCATGGGCAGCTCATCCTGCCAATCCTTAATTAACTGGCGATACGCTTTGCCGACCGGATTGATTTTGCGGTCCAAATTGAAAAGCCCCACCGGGTTCACCTTGTTATTGACTTCCCGCAATGCCACATCCCAGTCGGTTTGATCCAGCAGGCTATACCAGGTGAAACCGACGATGGGGATGCCGTCGCATTTGAGTCGCAAAATGTAAAACCATTCCTTGAATAGCCAGCGCGGCGCCTCCTTGGAGTCCATCAAACCGGTGCCGTGTGCGTGCGATAGTATGGCGGGCCATAGCGCAAGTACTGAATCCCCATCCTTTTGACCAGCAAAAAATCCTTGCGCCAGTGAACATAATGATGGGATAATTCCATGCCGTCGCGGCGCACATCCTTACCGTCAGGACCGCTAATAATCGGATAACTGTTCTCAATGCCGGTGCATAGATGAAATGATGCGCCGCGGTATCGCGCACGGATGCGTTGGCCGCTTCGCGAGAATCCTGATCCATAGAAGGCTCCTAATCCCACTCCGGTTGACGCATAACCCCGCGCCCACTGGCCGTATGGAGATCAGGTTTCCCATGCCGGGGCATCTTTGACAATGCACAAAACCGCTAGGTCGGCTTCATGGCACTGCGGCAACCGACGCGGCGGCATCGTCCCACGGGAAGCGCGTCCAGCCCACATCGACAACTCCGGCGTTCAAAATATCGCAGTCCCTTAGAGTCAAGTGTGCTTCAAAAGCTGTGGCCTTATCGGCGGCGGAGCGGGCGAATTTGATGAGCAATTCATTGAACCCCGCGCGTAGCCATAGCTCAATATTCTGTTCGCTCTTGCCGCCGTGCGGACGGAATCGGGGCATTCGAGTCAGATGGTGAAGCTGCGTGCCGTTCACCCAGCTTTGTACGCCGCCGGTATTGGGCAAACCCACGATCACCTGCCTGGCCGCGGCCGACTCAAAAAACGCGCGCACAAAAATCACATGCCCCGCGGGTAGCAGACCATCAAGTCGCAAATCGTTTCCATCGACCTGATGCAAGGACCATATCCCCCGCCGCGCCGCCTGGTCCAGTGGATGGCCAAGCAATTCCTCAGGCTCAAACGCGTGGGTTATCAACTTTTCGATTGTCGGGTCATCCAGCTTATACGGTTGGGAAATCAGCATCCGCCGCGCGCCGATCAACACTACCGGGCAGGCCGGCTGCGCCACCCGCTGGGGTGAGCTTACCTGCAGATACAAACGGTTGCTGTTTTGCACCCTGGACGCCTGTGGGATAGGAATCGACCAATTCAGCGTCGCCGTGCCCCGCGGCGGCAATTGCACTTCCTGCTCCGCCGGCGCTTCCC
This sequence comes from Tepidisphaerales bacterium, assembly GCA_038317225.1. GTDB lineage: Bacteria > Planctomycetota > Phycisphaerae > Tepidisphaerales > Tepidisphaeraceae > JBBQBE01. The sequence continues at coordinate 17,629 of JBBQBE010000002.1, forward strand.
AGCCATCGGGAGTTTGCATCCGACACCTCGCCGCCAGAGACACCGGCGCGGTATTGGTCAGGTGCGTTTGCAAGGTTTTATTCGACTGGGGCGCAACCGCCGGCGAGCCTTGATATTCAATAGCCACCTCCACAGCGCCGCCGCGAAACGGCACGCAGGTGGGTGAACGCTTCCAAAGATCATGGATTGACTCATCGGCATAGAAATTGGTTGGATCCGGCGCGAGTCCCGCGCTGAACCTGTGGGCCAGCGCCACGGTGCGCCTCGTCAGCTCATGCAGATCATTGGGGATGGGGTTGTCTCCCACCCGGCAATTACGCAGCCCGCCCCAGGATTCGTTGGTGGCGATGGCATCACCCAACGGCGCGATCCATTTTTGCGGCAGGGTCTTGTAACCGTGAATGATGCCCAGGATCGAACCGACCGTAGCCCCCGTGCAATCGGTGTCGTAGCCGCAGTTGACTGCAATGCAAAGCGTTTGGGCGAAGTCAGATCCATACAAAAGCCCCACCACCTGAAATCCCATATTCAGCGGCGAATACTGGGCGTTGTAATGCGGAGCGGCCTCCATCACCTTGGCCCGCGCCTCTTTCCAGTCCAAGCCCGCGGCGTGGGCCTTGCGGGCCGCATCGATCGTGGCCGCAGTGCGCGTGCCGTCCTTGACGTAACTGCGCCCGATGTTCAATAGTTCATTGAGATCGCTGACCACAAACGCCGCCGATTCAATGGCGGTGTTAAACAATTCGCCATAAACAGATTCGCCGCCGGCATGATCGGTGATGGCATCCTCATACGCCAGCCGCGCCGCCAGCCGCGGCAGCCCCGGGGCCACGCAGGCGAAAATTTCCGAGCGGATCGGGCAGCCCATGCAGTCGATGAACCAGTTGTTGTAATTGCCGGAAACCGGCGGTAACAATCCCAAACGCAGCCCCATGCGCGACCAGCCGTATTCGTCCCAGTTATAGCCGATGTGGTTAAGCCAGTACTCGGCCAGGATTTGGGCATTGAAGGCCGCGCCATGCTCCTCCAGCGCTTTGAGCCAAACCAGTTGCATCTCCAGATCATCGTTGGGGATGCCCCCTTCCTGCAGCTTGGGATACCACCACACGTCAAACGGCTCCGGCTCGCCGTATATTTTTTCCAAGGGTGTGCCCAAGGTGCCCCCGCAATTTTTACCCATCCAGCAACCGTAGACTTTATCGGCAAACGCCTCGCTGTTTATATCAAGCATGACCACCTCTCATAAACATTCAGAGCTGAATCGGCCAGCCCCAGCCGCACACGGAGCGAAACACTAACCTAAGCCCGGCCAAGGACCAACTCCAGCATAGGCACCGCCTGGGTTAAGAAAAATAGAATTGCGATATAATCATATATTCACATTATGATAAATCGTATATCAACACTACGCATTGTAAATTTGTAACATGTGCTACAAGCGCGCGATTGTTGGGAGCCAGGCGAAGCGGCGGACTCATAATATGCCGTTAAATCATGCCGTTTTACTTTTGGGAAGGTGGGCCTTATCGCTCGGGGATGTCCATCAGTCCGGCAGATGAAAAAGATTTTCGCGGTCGCCCGCCGCCCCCGCTTGCTCTACTCGTATCCTCTCCACAGATACCACGTGGCCACGGTGCGCCAAGGTCGCCAAAGCTCGGCCAGTTCTTGGCATTGCCGGCCAGTAGGCGCAGAGGGGAGAGTGAGCAGCTTTTGCATGCCCCTGCGGAGGCCCAGGTCATCCACCGGCAATATATCCGGGCGGTTGAGTACGAAGATCAAGAACATCTCCGCGCTCCACCGCCCGATGCCGCGTACGGCCGTGAGCTTCTCGATCACCGTTTCATCATCCAGCCGGCCCAGCCGACGCAGCGGCAGCTTGCCCTCGTCAATCCGCCGAGCCAGGTCGCGCAGGTAAACCATTTTGGCCGCCGACAATCCCACCGATCGCAGTTGTTCGTCGGTGCATTGCAGCAGCCGCGCGGGTGTGGGCCTTTTATTGGGAAAAAGTCCACGAAACCGGGCAAAGAGTACGGTGGCGACGGCTGTGGAAATTTGCTGCGAAAAGATCGCCTGGCACAGAAGTACAAAATAGTCTTTACGCGGCGATAAATCGCACGCTCCGGCTTTTCGCACCAGTGGCGCAAAACGTTTTTCCACGCGCACCAGCCGCCGGGTCGCTCCGCTCCAGTCGCAATCTTTGTCAGGTGGAGAAAACCACATATTTTAGATACGTGAATAAATTTACCACACGGCCATGAATCAGGCGCACAGGCCGTATTTTCGCAAAGCCGCCCGCACACCATGATCATTATTGGATGGCGCGATCCAGTCGGCGGCCTCTTTAACCAGTGGGTGGGCATTGTCCATCGCCACGCCAACACCCGCGGCGCGGATCATTCCCACATCATTGGGCGCATCGCCAATGGCCATCACCTGACTAAGCTCCAAGCCATAATGGGTTGCCACTTTTTTCAGCGCCACCGCCTTGCTGACCCGCTTGTCCATAATCTGTAATAAATTTTCCTCGGTGCGCAAAATAGTGGCGTGTGACCCAAAATGTTCCAACAGTTCATTTTCCAGCCGCAGGATCACCTCCCGCTCGCCCAGTAACAGCAGCTTGGTTACCGGCAGGTGGGCAAAGGTTTCCAGCGGTGCCACCACATCCGGCTGAAACAGCCGCCCGGTTTCGGTGGTGAAGGGCTGCTCGGACCGGTCGGTATACCAGCGATCCAGAATCTCGCAGGTAACCAGCACGCCGTTAAAGCGCTGGCGGGCATAATCAATGATGTTTCGGCTCACTTGTGCGGCCAGCGGACGATGAAACACAGCACGATTGGCACCGGGATCCCAAATCAATGCCCCGTTGTAGTTAATACACAGCGTATCCAGCCGCAGCGCCTGGTGAATCGCCCGCACGCTTCGCGGCGGCCGGGCCGAGGCGATTACCAGTTTCACGCCCAGGCCGGGCAAACAGGCCAAGGCCTCGGCGGTGGGGCGGCCGATCTGCTTGCGGTCATCCAATAGCGTGCCGTCCAAGTCCACCGCCACCAGGCGAATGGTCGGTCGCTGCTGATCAATCAACTCATCAAATGAACTGGGCGGCTCCAGCGGCACGGTTGCAAACTCCTTTTGCCAAGACCCCGCAAACAACAGACCGCTTTCCACTATTGTGGAAAACGGTCTGATCCATTCACATTCAACTGGCCCGATGGCTTTAGCGCAAATTCCAGATCGTCATGTGGCTGGCCGGCCGCAGTAGCAGGGCATGGTCGATATCATCCTGCATCTGCTTGCCTTCGTAGTCCCAGTTGCGCTCGATCATATTGCCGCGCTCGTTGGCCGAGTAGGCGGGTGTATCCAAAAATTCGTTGCGACCCAGTTTGGCCGGAACGCAGCCGAATCCGTAGGAGAGGGTAGCCACCGCCACAATCGCCATCAGCACTGATTTCATTGGAGCCTTTCTGATGCCATAAACCATCGGGAATGTAACAGCGCGGCAACCGCTTTGTCAAAGCCAAGCGGCTTTAAAAACACCCCGCGGGCGATTCACGCCCGTCAAACCGTCTGATGCATGTTAGCAGGGCCGAAAATCCCCGTGTCCAACCCAGGCGAAAATAGCCAGCAGCTCTGCAAAGTTAAAATGTCCAGTGAGAGCTGCTTGCGGCCTGGCACCCCAGGACATTTCAACTTGGATAAGACTTCACATTTCAACCCGACTACTGCAATTATTGCCTGGCGGCATTGACACACAACTGCATTTATGATATAATCTCATCCGATCAGCCAGTATCTTGGTTGATCGTCAAGGTTATACAAACGGTTCAGGAGTCTTTGATTCCAATGGCTACGACAAGAAATGACTCCCGACTCTTTGGCTGAATTGAAGCCAACCCTGTGCGCGTCGGCTTGGAGTGTCAGGCTTGGCCTTTAGCAGTCTGTGGGCAGGCGATTGGCCGGCCGAACGCTGCGTGTAACTGGATCAAGTGCTGGTGATTTTGCCGGTCGACTAAGCTCGGAAGGTCAGTGAGTCCATCGGCCTGGTGCAAATAATACGTGTGTTACCAGCATTCGCCGCGGCCGCCCGCTGGACGAGCGCCATGGCCAAACGTCTGGGGCTGCAATCCAGCCTGCGCAACCCTGGCCAGCCGACAGCCGCAGCAAAACCACGGCAGGAAAAGATTATCTCTGGTGTCCCATAAATGCAAATCTGAAAAAAGATTACAGTGCCAGCCTGATCCGTATAATGTACTGCTATGCCCAAAATCACCAGGATCGTACACTGCTTAGGGGGAGATGGGCAGGTGTCGGTAGTTAATTCCGATGTTCCGCTGATAGATTTTCCCCTGGGGGCGGAGGGGGACTGCGTAGTGCCGCTATGTCGGCGGAACATAGACCTTTTACAGTCGGACTGTGCGCTGACCCGTGGGCGCAAGATTCTAGTTTGTTCCGACATTGATCTAGCGACGGATTCCACCACGGATGACCTTATCGAGGCGGTTCGCCAAATCGGCCGGCAGGATGTCGCCTATGGGGGGCTAAGGCAAATTAGCACGGATGAGGCAGCGCTGTTGCTGGCGGCGGTATGTGCAAGTCATGCGGTACAGCAGAAGGAGCCGATTGTCATTGTGGCTATCCCCTGCCGGGAAGGGGATTTTCTAAAGGCGGCGAACTCCGTAGGCTGGCCGCTGCTGGAGTGGCTATCCGCTGGCCTGCTTCCGCACACCGCCCTGTTGTCGATGGGCCATGTGATAGACCCCAGGAGATTTATCCATCCTGACTGTACCTCCTATACGGACAAGTGGAATCTTCATATTTACGATGCGTTCAGTATCGCCAATCCCATCCCCGATCTGGATGACGATGGGAAGCACGGAGGAATGCTGTTTGACCCGCCGGAGCCGGGTACAAGCACGCAAGTGGTAGAGGGGTGCGACTTTAGCGAGGTAAGCCCCACCCACGTCCAGATTGCCGAATTCCTGCGGCTCACCTGGCTGGATCGGCTGGACGGGGGAAAGCGGTTTAATCCCTATGATTTTTTCAGCGAAGAAAACACGAGGATGTATATCCAATGTCTTCAAGAATTGTCGGATGCGTAGGCGTTCGCCGCTCCGGTAATGTGCTGCAAATCGCGGAGTTGGTACAGGGGGTCTTAAAATCAGATAAATGGCTACTGTTGTGTTACACAACAGAAGAGCTACGGAGAATTGTACACACTTACCTATGCTATTTGCCATCAATATGGCTACATTTGTATATTGATGTGTATTTAGCGATATCTCGGCGCATTGCCTTCTGGCTATGACCTTATATAGCAACAAAGTGTCCTCAACATCACAGAAGGTCGATGGAAACAATTCGGCGATCCGCGAGATATCGGGGATGTGGCGCAGCGCCGCCGCGACCGCATCGCCGCGGGATTGCCACCGGACAATACGCCAGGCGACCCGACGACACAGCCCGCCTCCCGGCCAGCCAGCGGGCCGACAGGGCCGTAACTTGGGAAGGTGAAACCGTGGGCACACGGTTTCTGTCCCGTCCTCGATTGCGTCAAAGCCGGGAGGGGGCGGGAAAAATGTCTTGGGCGCGCATCAGACTGCGGCGGCTTCGGGGTCCAGGTATAGTTCGCTGTCGTCGTCGGAGTAGCCGAGCAGTTCGGCGAATCGGCCCCAGCCGACGACGGTTTCGAACATCTTTTCGATGTCCTCGGCGGTCAGGCGGATGGCCAGTTCCTCCTCCACCACGTCCACCGGCAAGCGCTGATTGCGCGCTTCGAGCAGCAGTTGCCGCACAAAACGGAACGTGCCCAGAGTCAGCAAGCGCTCGCGCAACATGCGCTTGCGCTGGTTGATGTCGCCATCGAGCAGTTGCCGCCCCAGTTCGGTGAGGAAGACTTGATTCTTGGGCGTGTCGAGAAAACCGAGCATCTCCCCGGCTTTGACCACCGAGAGGGTGTAGCCGAAGTCGTATTCGGTAAGCTGATCGACGCTATAAATATCCATGTTGCCGCCGTGATCCTTGACCACCTCCATGAGGCCGAAAATATGGCCGGTGGTAACGTGGGGGAGCGGTTCGGGCATCGGCAGGCCGCCGGGAGTTTGCGGCTGGGCCGAGGGAGCCACCGGCATTTCGGGCAACTGCTCGCGGGTAATCACATCGTGCAACTGTTGCACCATGCGCAAAAAGGCCGGGGATTGATATTCGCGCGGGTGGGGCACATCGTTATGTAGAATCTGGCGAATATGGCCGGGGCGCGTGCCCATGACGACGATGCGGTCGGCCAGAAAAACCGCCTCCTCGATCAGGTGCGTGATAATCATCACGCTTTTCAGCGAGGAGGGCAGGGCGGCATGGGTATTGTCCGCCGGCTTGCCGGACCAGAGCCGATATACTTCACTGCGCAAACTCTCGGCGGTGAAAACGTCCAAGGCGCTGAATGGCTCGTCCATGCACAAGAGTTCCGGCCCGCGCGCCAGCGCCCGGGCGATACCCACGCGCTGCTTCATGCCGCCGGAAAGCTCCTTGGGATACGCCTCTTCAAAGCCGTCGAGGCCCACGGTGTCGATGCACTGCTTGACACGTTCCTCGGCGCCGCGCTGGTCCAATTCCAGCCCGTTGAGCGCCATGCGCACATTTTCCTGCACCGTCAGCCAGGGGAAAAGCCCGAATTGTTGAAAGACGATGGAGACGCCAGGATGGATTCCCACCAGCGCCCGGCCGTGGGCAAAGGCTTGGCCGCGCGTGGGAGCAATCAGTCCGACCATGACGCGCAAAAGTGTGCTTTTGCCGCATCCGCTGGGGCCTAGAAGGGCAACGACTTCGCCGCTGTTAATTTTCAGGTCTACATCCTGCAGGATGATGCGTGCGTCGGCGTTGCCGAACTGCACGGTAACGTTTTTCACTTCGGCGATAGGGGTGTCAACCATAGCAATTCACGCATTAAGGGAATAGCGCGCCTCGGCTAGACGATACAAGCGTTTCCAGAAAAATCGGTTCAAGAGTACGACGAAAGCGGCCATGGAAATAACGCTGGCGGCCAAAAGCGGGAAATTGCCGGCGGCGGTGGCCTTGCTGATAATCGAGCCTAAGCCGAAAGCGATAAGCGTGTGTCCGCCGGCTTGGAGGTATTCGCTGACGATGGTGGCATTCCACGCCCCGCCGGCGGCGGTGATCAGGCCGGTGAGCAGGTAGGGAAACACGCAGGGGAGGTAAATGCGCCGCCATCGCTGCGGGCGGCTCATGCGATACACGTCGGCGCATTCGGTAAAATCATGGGGAATGGCGCTGGCACCGGCGACGATGTTAAACAGGATGTACCACTGTGTGCCCAGCACCATCAGCGCGATGCAGCCGATGGTAAATGGGATTTTTAGCCAGAACAAAAGCAGAACCGCCAGCGGAAAAAGCATGGGTGCTGGAAAACTGGCGGCCACTTGAATAACCGGCTGAAACCGCTGCGACCATTTACGCGAGCGGCCGATCCAGATGCCCACCGGCAGTGTCCAGACGGCCCCCAGCAGCACGGCGGTGCTGGTGCGCAAAAAGCTGGCACCCAGCGCCAACAGCACGGTACTCCAGCCGGCGGACCCGGCGGCCGTCTGCCGCAGCGGCAGAGCGGTGAGCAGCTTGTACAAACCCCAGCCGCCGCGAATCAGCAGCCAGCCGGTGAGGACCATCGCGCTCAAGCGGCCCAGCCGTCCCAACAGGCGCAACAAACGCAGCCAATGTTGCGGATGGCGACGCAAGTGCAGCACCGGAGCGGGCAGTTGGGCGTTGGAGTCTTTGTCGTTGCGGCGCAGCCATTGGCCCACCCGCGCCAGCAAACGCGAACGATGAAACAGCGTCAAAACCCATGATCGGGCCTCATCATCCCCGGCCTGCTCTTCGATCTTAAACCGCTGGCTCCAGACCACGATGGGCCGCCAAACGATCTGGTCAACCAGAATAATCATGACAATCATCGCCGCCACCGCGCCGTACATGGCCGCGTGGTTGCCGCGATAGATCGCCTCGGACATATACGAGCCGATTCCCGGCAGGCGGTAATCATGATCGCCCAACGTGAACGCCTCGTTGACGGTCAGAAAAAACCATCCGCCGGCCATGGACATCATGGAATTCCAGACCAGCCCGATCATGGAGGCCGGCAACTCCAGCCAGCGAAACGATTGCCAGGCGCTGAAGTGTTGAATGGCCGCGACCTCACGCATGGCCGAGGGAATATTGCGCACCGAGGCGTGGTAGCTGAAGGTCATGTTCCATACCTGGCCGGTGAAGATCATCAAAATACACGCCAGTTCCAGGCCGAATTGGCGATGGGGAAACAAGTTGACCAGCATCAGCACCAGGCCGGGCAAAAATCCCAATACGGGTATGGCTTGAAAAACGTCCAGCAGCGGCACCATCACTTTTTCAGCCCGGCGATGATGGGCGGCGATCGAGCCGTAAATGAGCGTAAAGGCCAGGGAAATGACATAAGCGGCAAACCCCCGCGCTAAACTCATCAGCGTGTACTTGGGCAAGCGCCATAGCGACAAATCGATTACCAGCGCCTGGGAATAGGGGCGGCTCCATTGCTGAAATGTCAGAACGATTGTGCCGATCAAGGCCGCGGCGGCGCATAGCACAAACAGTTCCACGCCCAGCGCCGCGGGAGTTTTTAGCGACTGGCGGACCTTGTCGGTATGGAAGAGCACCAGCGCCATCAGGCGGGGTATTGTCTGGGGGAGGAAGCTAAAGGTCAATTGCGCCAAAGAGGTTGCGCCAAAGAGGGTCATTTGGTTCGCGCGTGCCCATGGATTGTTGCACGAGTTCAGGAAATCAGCCTGTATGGCCAGTCAAAAACCATCTTCTTTTCCGCGTAAAAACGGTGGAGTGCAAAAATATGCGGGCACACCCTTTGGTTCGCTTTGAGGTCTTGCGCGCTGCTAAGGTGGTTGAGAAGACCATGGAAATGCAGTTTGCCGTTGTGACTTGAGATATTCACGTTTGATGTCGCCTTATTTTGGATGGCCCGCGAAATCCACAACGGCGCATTCAACAAAACCGCGCCAGGTGGCTATAACATGCGGGCGCCGTCGCATGGGACCGCGCAGCGGAACGTGATTATGGCCGAAACGCAAACTCCTGATCTTCTAGACCCGCGCACCATCAGCCAGGCCGAGGCCCTGGGGCTGGCGGCGCGGTTCGTGGTCGAGGGGTATATGGCCGGGGATCACAAAAGCCCGTTTCGAGGGTTTGCCATTGAATTCACCCAGCACCGCGAATATGTGCCCGGCGACGACACCCGCCACCTCGACTGGAAAGTGCTGGGCCGCACTGACCGCTACTATCTCAAACAATACGAGCAGGAGACGAATTTTGTGGCCCATGTGCTGCTGGACGGCAGCGAGTCGATGCGCTACGGCTCGCAGGCTCATCCGCGGCTGGGCCACGCCACGGCGGCGGCCAAGGTGTGCAAGCTGGATTATGCCAAGGCCTTGGCGGCATGTTTGTGCTACTTGATCCTGCATCAACGCGACGCGGTGGCGGTGGGGGTGTTTGACGCGGCCATGCAAATGTATTTGCCGCGCACGGGCAATCCTCAAAGCGTTCATAACATCATGCGCGTTTTAAGCGCGTACGATCCACACGGGCAAAGCGGCATCGGGACCGTGCTGCATCAAATGGCCGGTCAGATCGGGCGTAAAGGGTTGGTGATTCTCATCAGCGATTTGCTTGATGATGAGCAGTCGGTGCTGGAAGGCATTCAGCATTTGCGCTTCGGCGGCCATGAAGTGATCCTGTTTCACGTCCTGGACCCTTTTGAATTGGAGTTTCCCTTTGACGGATTGGTGCAGTTTGAGGGACTGGAGCAAATCCCGTTGGTGCAGACCCGCCCGCGGGAAATCCGCAAAAGTTATTTGCGTGAGTTGGAGGGTTTTCGAACGCGTATGCGCGAAGGATGTGAAAAGCAGCAATGCCACTTTGTGTCGGTGAACACCGCCCAGCCATTGCACGAGGTATTGGCCGGCTATTTAAGTTTTCGACAGCGCACGACGCGCTAGCGCCGACGGGAAGAGATTGACGGGCATATGTTTTTGAATCCGATCATGCTTCTGGGTTTGTCAGCACTTTCTGTGCCGGTGCTGATTCACCTGATGAACCGCCGCAAGTTTCAAAGGCTGGCCTGGGCGGCCATGCGCTTTGTGCAACTGAGCGTGCAGAAAAATCAGCGGCGGATGCACGTGGAGGACTTGCTGCTGCTGATCCTGCGCTGTCTGCTACTGGCGCTGCTGGCTTTGGCACTGGCGCGGCCGACCTTGCGGGCGGCGGCTGGACTGTTTGCCAAGCAGCGGGTGTGTATGGTGCTGGTGGTTGATCAATCCGGATCGATGCAGGCGCAGGATGGGGTGAACAGCCGGCTGGACAACGCCAAAAAAGCCGCCGAGGCGGCGCTGGACGCTCTTCCGGGCGGCTCATCGGTGGCGCTGCTGGGCGCATCGGATATCGCGCAGGGACTCATTCCCGAACCGACTGCCGATCTGAATTTGGCGCGCAAAAGTGTGCGTGAATTAAAGCCTACCGATCGCTCCAGCGACGTGCTGGCGGCCCTGCGGCAGGCGGTGGACATTTTATCGCGCATCAGCGACGCCAAGTGTGAAATTCTGCTGGTCAGCGACGGGCAGGCGGCGGCGTTTGCCCGCTTGGAACAGATTCGACAGACGCTCCGCGAGGCGGCAGCCGCAGGCGTGCAAAGTCGGATTGTGCTGGTGGGGCCGAGAATCGAACAAAATCTGGGCGTTTCGGACCTGCGACTGGCCGAAGGGTTGGCGCCGATCAATCGCCCGCTGCGGTTTGAAGCGCAGGTAACCAATTATGGAACCGCCATTGCACAGGCGATTCGCGTGGCTTTGCAGGTAGACCAGGACGCCCCCAGTGACGAGGCGATTATCGATTCGCTGGAGCCTGGACAAACTCGGTCGGTCTCCTGTTTTGCCCGGCTCAAGAGCGCTGATTATCACATGGTCAGCGCGGCGGTTGCCACTGATCGCCAGCCGCTGGATGATCGCCGCGCTATCGTGGTGCGCGCAATAGCGCAACTGAAATTATTGCTGGTGGACGGCGATCCGGGGCGAAGCGCCACCGACGCCGAAACCTTCTATTTGCGCCAAGCGCTTCAGCCGGTGGCCCCGGCACAGCGCGGCGAATACTATTTGCAGGTTCAGACCATTACGCCGGCGGAATTGGAGCAAGCGCGGTTTGAGGAATTTGACGCAGTGATGATCGCCAATGTGGCTGATTTTTCCGATACCTCCTTGTCGGCCTTGAGCGCCTATGTGCGTCGCGGCGGGGGGCTGGCGATTTTCCCCGGCCACAACACGCAGCCGGCGTTTTACAACAGCAAGTTGTTCAAGCAGTACGGCCTTCTTCCGGCGCAACTGGGCGCGGCCCGTGGAGACGCCGGCCAGGAGAAGGATTTTATTACCCTGCGCGCCCAGAAACGCTACGAACATCCGGTGGCCCAATTATGGAACGATCCGGCCAGCGGCTCGCCGGCTTCGGCGCATTTTTTCCGCTCATATGAATTGCAGCCCGCCGCGGCGCAAGGGCCGGAGAACCAGGCGACGCGGGTTTTGTTTTACTACAGCGACGGGAAACCGGCGGTCATGGATAAGTCCGTGGGTTATGGCCAGGTGGTGTTGTTTAGTTCCACGGCTTCGGCGCGTTGGAATGATCTACCGCTGCGGCCGGGACTGTTTGTGCCGCTGATGCATCGCACGCTCGGCTCGCTGATTCGCCGCCAGGATGAGGCGCTCAATGTCCCGGTGGGCCAGCCGCTGGTGTATCGGGCGGCGGCGGAACTGCTGGGACGGGACGTGATGATCACACGCCCGGCGGATCGGCAGGTGCCCAAGGACTCGCGGAAAGTGGAAATGGCCGGTTCCCAGGCGCTGGTGCGCTATGACAACACCGACTGGGCGGGGGAATATGAAATGGATATCACCGCTGCTTCGCCATTGAAGATTCGCTTTGCGGCGCAGGCGGAGGCGGGCGAGTCCTCTTTGAGCGTCCTGTCCGCCACGCAGCGACAAACCCTCGAGCAAGTGGCGCAGGTATTAGACAACAGCGAGGGACAATTGCCGGTTGCCAAGCAGTTGCAACAGGCGCGGGTGGGCACGGAATGGTCTACGCCGCTGATCTTGGCGGCACTGGCGCTGGCGATCACGGAAAGCATTTTGGCGCACCGGTTCAGCCAGGCCAAATAAGGGCCGGGCTTACCAGGTGATGAAGGAAGCAGGAATATGGCGGCTTGGTGGATGCAATGGTTGGGACTTAAAGGCGCGCAGGCCGCGAAGCTGGCCGGGGCGTCGGTCTCCCTGCGCGGCCCGGTGAGTTTGAGCGTCGCCATATTGCTGCTGCTGGTATTGGGCGCTGGGGTGATCTGGTTGTATCGGCGGTGTGATGCGGTGATTCCGCGCTGGCGGCGAATTTTGATGGCCGCGTGCCGCATTGCGCTGTTGGCGCTGATTTTGGCGATCCTTTTGCGACCGGTGGTGAGCCTGGAGGTGGAAGGCTCGGTGCGCCGCGGGTTGCTGGTGCTGGTGGACTCCAGCGCCAGCATGAATTTGAAAGACATTCGCATGGATGCGGCGGACCTGACCCGCGCGGCAATCGCCCAGGGGTTTGTTCCGCCGGAAAAGGGATTGAATCAAACCATGCCCGCGGCGGTGGGCGATGCGCTCAAACGCGTTTCGCGGCTGGACCTGGTGCGCAGCGCTTTGGCCAACGAGCGGCTGAAACTACTTAAGCGTTTGGGGAGCGAATATGACCTGCGCGTGTTTGATTTTGACCAGCGCTTGCGGGAACTGTCCACCAGTGCCAAGCCGGGGGAGGCCGCGGCGGATTGGCTGACCAAACTTTCGGCGGCCGGACAGCGCACGGCCGGGGGCGATGCGCTGCGCGAAGCACTCAACCGCACGCGCGGCCAGCCGCTTGCGGGACTGTGGCTGATCAGCGATGGGGCGTTTAACAGCGGGTCGCTGGCGCAAGTTGCCGCCGAGCAGGCCAAAGCCGAATCCGTACCGATATATGCCTGGGGAGTGGGCATTACCTCGCCGCGCGACCTGGTGGTATCCAATATTTTTGCGCCGGAAGTCAGCTTTGTGAAAGACGAATTGCCGGTAACGGTGCGTGTGCGCGGCCAGGGCGTCGCCGGGCAAAGCGCTATCCTCACGCTCATGCTGGGCACGACACAGGTGGATCAAAAGACCATCACCTTCGATGGCGATCAGGAACAGATCATCTCCATGAAATTCACGCCGCAGCAGCCCATCGATGGGCAACTGACCGCCACTTTGCAGCCGCTGGCCGATGAATTGGTCAAGGACAACAATAGCGCTGCGCAGCGTTTGCGGGTGATTGACGCCAAGATCAAGGTTCTGGTGATCGATCAGTCGCCGCGATGGGAATTCAAATATTTGCAGGCGATGCTCCTGCGCGATCGACGCGCCGACGCGAAATTCATTTTGCTGGATGGCGTGCCGGCGAATCTCACCGAGGAAAAAGGGCCGTATCTGCCCAAATTCCCGGTAAAGAAAGAGGATTTGTTCAAATTTGACCTGGTGATCCTCGGTGATGTGGACCCCAAGGCCATCAGTACGGCGCAGTTTGATTGGCTCGTTGAATTTGTCTCGCGCTTTGGCGGGGGATTGTTAAACATTGCCGGCAAACGCTTTGGTCCGTCGGCGCTGGCCGGCACGCCGGTGGCCAAGTTATTGCCGGTGGAAGTGGACGGGGCCGACGCGCCCGGGGCCGAGGCGCTATTTGATAAACCATTACAATTGGAGCTGACGGCCGAGGGCGCGCGCCAGCCGATGCTGCGGCTGAGCGACAAGGAAGCTGATAGCGCAGCGCGTTGGGCCAAGCTGCCGCCGATTTACTGGGCCGCGCGTGTGGGCGGCACCAAGCCCGGCGCGGAAGTGCTGGTGGTGGATGCGGACGTGAGCCGCCAGACGCGGTCGGGCAAGATGCCTGTGATGGCCATGCAGCAATACGGACTGGGCCAGGTTTTGTATGTGGGAACCGATAATGTCTGGCGCTGGCGTAAAAATGAGGGCGATGCGCTGTACACGCAAATATGGGGACAGATTATTCAACGATTGAGTCTGCCGCATCTGTTGGGTCAAAGCAAAAAGACGCAGCTTTCCACCGAGCGGCGCGACTACGCCGCCGGCGACCGCATTACACTCTACGCGCGTTTATATTCCGACAATTTTGAGCCGGTAACCGATCCGATGGTGCGCGGCTATTACCAAGCCGCCGGCCAGGCGACAACGGAAGTAACCTTGCGTCCGGTGCCCGATCAACCGGGCATCTACCGGGCGGAATTTGTGGTGCCGGTTGCCGGGGAGTATCAGTTTTATGTGCAGCGAGATCCCAAGACCACGCTGGATTTCACCGTCAGCGAACCGAAACTGGAATTAAATGAAACGGCGATGAACCAAGCGCTGCTAACCCAGGTGGCACAAACCAGCGGCGGGCAATTTTTCCGCGAAGAGGATTTGTACAAACTGCCCGAGGCCATCAACTCTAAAAGTGAGCGGGTGCGATCGACGGTGGATGTGGAAATCTGGTCCAGCCCTTTGTGGTATGTGCTGGTGGTGCTGGCGGCGGGCACGGAATGGTTTATGCGAAAGCGTTCGCAATTGAAATAAGTTGAATAACGCGACGGGCCAAAAGCTTATGAGCGAGTTGTTAATCGGCAAAGTTTCCGCATTGCGACAGAAGCATAACTGGGTGCATCTGTCGGCGTCGCTGTCGTGGGCCATCGGCGGGCTGCTGGCGGCGGTGCTGGCGGAGATGCTGGCCGATTGGCTTTGGGAGATGCCGTGGGTGGCGCGGGCGGCGTGGCTGGGTGGCGCGGTGGCCCTGGGAGTGTGGGTGGCGCTGCGACATGGCTTGTGGCGCGTGCTGCGGGCACCGGACCTGGATGAACTGGCATTGATGGTGGAGCAGCGCCATAGCGATTTTCAATCGCGGCTGATTGCCTCGCTGCAACTGACTCGGCCCGGCGCCTTGCCGCCGGGGGCCTCAACCTCTTTGGTACGCGCGCTGGTGAAAGAAACCGAGCGCATGGCCAATGGGCGGGATTTTGCGCCGGTGATCAGCTCCGATCCGCTGACCCGCGGCGGCAGCGTACTGGCGGTGGCGACGGTCCTGTTTCTGGCGGTACTGACCGGGGCCGGACAAACCGCCGACGATCTGCTCAAGCGCGCGCTATTGGTGCCCAATGTTCCAGTGCCGCGGCAAACGCGCGTGCAAAGTCTCAGCGGCGACTGCGTGGTTGCCATAGGCGATTCGCTGACACTCAAGGCCCAGGCCGGCGGCATGGTCATCCCTAAAACCGGTACGCTGCTGATTCGCACCACGTCAGGAACCAGCCAAAGTTTTGAGCTGCGCCCCGATCCGGCCAACGCAAAAGAGTTCAGCCGCACCTTGGCCAATATCCAGGAATCGTTCAGCTACAGTTTTCGTATGCATGACGGGCGCTCGCGGACACATCAGGTAATCGCCAAGACGCGCCCGACTTTGCTGACGATGGAACTTCGCCAGCGCTTCCCGGCGTATACCCATCTTCCCCCGGCGGGCAAAAATCCCGGCGACCTGACCTTGCTGGCCGGCAGCCGCTTGAGTATCAGTCTCACCGCCAATAAGCCGCTGCTAGCCGGTAAGACCGAATCGTCGGCCGGCAACCGCATTCACCTGGTGGGCAGCAATCAGGATTATCCTTTGACTTTGAAGATTGATGATCCCAAACAACTTACGATTTCAGATATGCCGCTGCCGCCGGGGACGCGCGGATTCAGCGTATACCTGCTGGATAACGATGGTCTGGAGAGCAAAGATCCGGTGGTCTACCCGATCGACCTGATTCCCGATCAAGCGCCGACTATTCGCGTTACTTCACCGACGCAAAAGGAGGAATTGCTCACGGCGCGGGCCGCGGTGCTGGTGGGGTTTGAGGCCCTGGATGATTTTGCAATTGGCGGCTTAACGCTGCGATATCGCATTGGCGCGGCGAAAATGCCCGAAATGCCGGCGGAAAATGTGGCCAAAGGCACGGCCGCGTCGCAATCCGCAACGGCGGAAAACGGCGATGCGGCCCGCGCGGTGGATGGTAACGTCGATGGGGAGTGGGGGCATAATTCGGTTACCCATACTGCGGATAGCGACCGGCCCTGGTGGCAAACAGATTTGACCGAAGCGCGCGATATTGATCGCATTGCGCTTTTTAACCGCCGCGAAGCGCCGGAGCGATTACATGATTTTTACCTGTTCGTATCCGACCAACCCTTTAACTCGGCGGATCCGGCGGCGTTATTAAAAGACCCCAAGGTATGGAGCCATTTTCACCCCGGCACTATTGACCAGAGCGTGGAGATTCCCGTCAAGCGCGTCGGGCGCTATGTGCGCGTGCAACTGCGCGATCGGGGCGTTTTATCGCTGGCGGAAGTGCAGGTGTGGGGCGCGATCCCCGCTCCGACAACGCAGCCCGAGCAGGCGATCGAACTGGATACGGCAGGTACGCCCAAGTCGCTGCGCGGCTACTACAAATGGGAATTGGGAAAATTAAGACTGGTGGAGGGAACGCAAATCGAATGGTGGCTGGAAGTGCGCGACACCAACGATGTTACCGGACCGTCCGTGGCAACCAGCGAGCATTACCTGACACGAGTGGCCAGTGAAAACCAGGTGCGGGCGGCGCTGATGCAGCGGCTGGGCAATGTCTGGTCGCCGATCGAGGATGTGTCGCAGGGCCAGCAGGATTTGAATCAGCGGCTGGGCGAAATCATTCAGGAAAAACCACAACCAAAGTGATTATCCACACGCTTGGGCGCGCTGTTGCGGCAACTGAATGATTCGCGCCACCAATAGCTCGGCAAAGCGCGTTTTAGCCAGCGGCGACAGCTCTTCCGGCGATTGTCCCGGCCGCAGCAGCGTGGCGTGGATGGTGGGCTGATCCATCGTCTCCAGCGGATTAAAGACCATCATATCCACTTTTTTACGCAGCATTTTTTCCTCGGCTCGAGCCAGGTCATTTTGCGCTTCCAGTGAAAACGCGACAACCAACTGATCGGGGCGCTTTTGCGCCGCGGCCTGGGCGACAATATCGACCGTCGGTTCGCACTGGATTGTCAATCCCTCACCGCGCGGCAGCTTTGACACTTGGCTGCGCAAGGGCCGAAAATCCGCCACCGCCGCGGCCATCACCAGCACATCGCACCTGGGCCAATGATTGAGCACCGCCAGCCTCATTTGCTCGGCGGTCTGGACGAATTCGCAAGGGTAAGTCGGCGTATCGCGCAGCGGGATCGGGCCGTAGATGGCGGTTAATTCATGTCCGGCGGCGACGATGGCCTCGGCCAGCGCCAGGCCCATTTGCCCGCTGGAGCGGTTGGAGATGTAGCGCACCGCGTCGATCGACTCGCGCGTCGGTCCAGCAGTCAGCAGGAAGCGCATCGAATCATCTCCTCCATCGCCGCGCGCGCTGCCGAATCGCGCATTTGCTTGGGCGGATGTTTCATGGTGTAAGCGCATACCGGCTCCAGCGGGCCGGCGATTTTTGCGTCTAGAGCTAATTTGCAGCAGCGAATGGCGTCGGCGGCTACGCCGGCGCTGTTAGGCGAATCCTCCACGCTGAGGCGCAACTCCAGATTCATCGGCACATCACCCCAACCACGGGCCTCAATTCGCAAAAAACAAACTTTGTTGTCTTTTTGAAAGGGCACAAAATCCGCCGGGCCGATATGGATTTGATCCGCGTGCAACGGCACATCCAACTGACTTTGCACCGCTTGGGTTTTGCTGATTTTCTTGTTGGCCAAACGCGTGCGGTTGAGCATGTTCAGAAAATCCGTGTTGCCGCCGGTATTCAATTGATAGGTCGCGTCCAGCGTCATGCCGCGATCGCAGAACAAACGCGCCAGCGTGCGGTGGGTGATGGTTGCGCCCACCTGGGCCTTGATATCGTCGCCCACACAGGGGATGCCCGCGGCGGTGAAGCGCCCGGCCCAGATCGGATCGGACACCAGAAACACAGGAATACAGTTGACCAGGCTCACTTTGGCGTCAAGGCAGGCCTGGGCGTAAAACTCGCTGGCCCGCTGCGAACCGACGGGCAGATAATTCACCAGCACCTGGGCGCCGCTGTCGCGCAGAATTTTCGCCACGTCCGCGGCGGTCGCGTCGGAGGGTTCAAAGCGCTGATGCGGTGGGTAATGGCTCATGTGCTCAGAAACGCCGTCGAGTATCGGACCCATGTGGACAACCGTAGCACAGGGGCGCAAATCGGGGCAAAATATTTTGGTGTTGTTGGGCGCGGCGGCGATGGCGTCGTTTAGTTTGCGGCCCACTTTGCGCTTGTCGATATCAAAGGCGGCCACCACATGCATGTGCTCTACGCGGTAGGGGCCGATGCTTGGGTGCATCAGGCCCACCTCGCGCGAGCCATCCTGGGCGTACCAACTGATCCCTTGAATCAGCGAACTGGCGCAATTGCCGACGCCGGCAATGGCGATACGAATCGAGGGTATATTCATGGTGCGGATATTACTTTCGCGGCACTTTTTTTCTTGTCAACTTTTTGCCCGCCGGGCTGCCGGCTTTTTTTGCCGGGGTGGCCTTGGTGGGCTTGGCCTTGGCTGTTTTGACTTTGGCCGGCTTGGCCTTTGCCGCCTTGGCTTTGGCCGGTGGTTTGGCCTTGGTGGTTTTCTTTGACACCACGCGATTTTTCGTTGACGCGGCGTCCTCGACAACCACCGGCGACGCTTGGGCCACAGGCTCGGCGGGGAGGTTGAAATCAACCGGCCGGGCATCGCCCCACAGATTGTCCAGATCGTAATAACTTCGCGTCTGATCGTTGAACAGATGCAAAACCACGTCCACAAAATCCACCAGCACCCAGCTTGCGGTTTCGGTGCCGCTGTCGTTGCGGCTTAGGGCCTTGAACTGGCGTTCCAGGCCAAGCTCAATGGCCTCCGCGCCCACCGAGCGCATCTGCCGGGCCGAGGAGCCGCTGGCGATCACAAAGAAATCCGTAACCGGCGACAGCCCGCGCACATCCAGCACCGCCACTTGATGGCAGTGCGTCTGCTGGAGCATCCGGGCCAATTCGCAGGCGAAATCCCGCGCCTCTTGCTCCCGCGGCGCATCGCCGGCGGGGGTTTGAATTACTTCCGTAGCGATAAGTCATCTCCTTGTTAAGCCGACAGTAGTGTATCCGATCCGCCGGCAAATGGCAGGGGGTTACGCCGAAGCGCCGATCAAGGCCACACCCAGCAAAATGCAGGTGATGCCGATCCAGCGTTCCAGGCCGACGCGCTCGCGCAGCACCATGCGCGACAGCAGCGCGACGAAAACAAAACAGACGCTTCCGGCGGGAAAGGCCACGCTCACCGGCAATTTCCGTAAGGCCAGCGTCCAGAGTATCGCCTCGGAGCCAAAGCAGCCGATCCCCGCGACGATCCACCCGTTGCGCCAGGCGTTGCGAAGCAGGGCCGTGGGGTGCGTACCCTGATGGCTGGTGTCGGCACCGCGCTTGAAAAATATCTGGCCCGCGGCCTCCACGAGCATGGCCAACCAAACCCATACTAACCCCGGCAGCAGACTCATAGCGCCGCCTCCTGCAAGGCCGTGGCGGCGGATGCGGCCGGGGCCGGATGCGGCGGCGTGCGATGGCCGCCGCGGCTGATAAACCATACGCCCAGCAAAATCAGGCCGATGCCCGCCCATACACCGGGGGGCACATGCTCGGAAAATAAAATACTTGCCGATATTGAAACAGTTACATAACTCAAGGCCGTCAGCGGCTGGGCATAGGACAGATCGGCGTGGGTCAGCACGATCATCCAGTTAAAAAATTGCGCCACGAACAGCGCGATCGCCACCCAGAAAAGCGGACGGCTGAAGGTTTGCCACAGCGTGTGTGCTGCCGATGGATCGGCGCTGACACCGCCGGCGGCTGCTTTCCAGCAAAGCTGGGCGACGGTCCCCAGCACCACCGCCGCGCCCAGTCCCATCCACACCTTGCGGCGCTGGCGGCGATGCAATTCAATATCGCTTTGCAACATAACAACCGTGCCGGTCTGTAATAACAAGGAGTGCCCAACAGGCCATTATAGCGTGGAAAATCGGTAAAGGGTGGTTTGGCGGTAGGTCTGGCCCGGCACCAGCAGAGTGCTGGGAAAATTCGGGCGATTCACCGAATCGGGATAATGCTGGGCTTCCAGGCAAAAGGCCCCGTACTTGTGGTAGCTTCCCCCCAGCCCGCGCAGCGAGCCGTCTAGAAAATTGCCGGTATACAACTGCACCGCCGGCTCCGTGGTCCACATCTCCATTACCCGCCCGCTTTGCGGCTCCTTTGCCCGCGCGCCGCACAGCAGTTCATCGCCGCCGGTGCGGAGAATCAGGTTGTGATCGTAGCCGCCGGCGGCGGCTAAGTCGCGGCCGATTGCCTTGGGATTGGTGAAATCCAGCGGCGTGCCGGCCACCGGGGCCACGTGGCCGGTGGGAATCAGCGCTTCATTGACCGGCGTGTAATACTCGGCGGCGATCTGCAATTGTGTTTGCAGCACGTCGCCGCTGCCGGGACCGCGCAAATTGAAGTAACTGTGATTGGTCAGATTCACCGGCGTCAGGTGATCGCTGGCGGCCTGGTACTCGATTCTGAGGGCGTTGTCATCCGTAAGCATATAGCACACGGTTACATCCAATGCGCCGGGAAATCCTTCCTCGCCGTCGGGACTATGATACCTCAGCCGCAGCGTGGAACTGTCCATTTGCGCATCCCACACAACGCGGTTGAAGCCCACTTTGCCGCCATGGAGCGTGTTGCTCTTGTCGTTGGCCGCCAGTTGGTAATTTTTGCCTTCCAGCTCAAAAGCGGCGCCGCCGATGCGGTTGGCCACGCGGCCGATGATCGCTCCGAAATAGGGATGCTCGGCGACATAGGGCTTAAGCGAATCAAATCCCAGCACCACATTGCCGCAATGGCCATCTCGGTCGGGCACGTGCAATTCGGTTACGATGCCGCCGTAATTGGTGATCTTCGCCATCAGCCCGTTGGCGCTGGTTAAGGTGTACAGGTGGGCCACGCGGCCATCAGGCATCTTACCGAAGTCAGTGCGTAGAATGTTCATGATTGGGCAGCTTTATCGCAAATCACCGCCAAAAGATCAAGGCGTTCCGATTGTTTGACCTTTAAGCTCCGAGGCACATGGCGCAATACCGCCCGATAATGAATTTGTTATGATGTGGCTATGAACGACCAACCCTCGCCGCGCATCGCGGTTTTTCCCGGCCAGTTTGATCCGATTACCAATGGGCATTTGGATGTGATCCGCCGGGGGGCCAATCTGTTTGACCAATTGGTGGTGGCGGTCGGGATCAATCCCGAAAAGCGCGAAATGTTTCCCCTGGAGGAGCGGGTGGAGATCATCCGCGATCTGTTGCGCGACGCGAAAAACGTGCGCGTGGAAAAATATGTCGGCCTCACCGTGGACTTTGTCCGCAAAATGAAAGCAACTGCGATTTTGCGCGGCATCCGCGACGTTTCCGACTTGCGCTACGAGTTTCAACTGGCCTTGGCCAACCGCGCCGTCGGCCAAATCGAAACCGTCTTCATTATGACCGGCGACCAGTACGCTCTGACCAGCAGCAGCCTCATTCGCCAGGTGGTGTCGCTGGGCGGGGATGTCGGACAACTGTCGGCGCTGTTGCCCCCGATCGTCATCCAACGCCTCCGCGAAATTCAAAAAACGCTGACGATGCACCCGCCGGAACCGGACACGCCGGCCACATAAAACGCGCACATCGCGCACACAAAGCGCGCATGTACAGTGCGCATCCACACCGTACAAAAAACGCAAAAAAACAGCCCCGGTTGATACCGGAGCTGTTTGACTATTGTTTGAGCCGCCGCCGCTGGTTTACGGCATCATCGGTTCTGTCGCCGCCGGGCCGAAAAATTTCTCATCCATTTCGGTCTTGGTATTGGCTTTGAGCTTTTCCAGCAGCGTTTGCAGCGCCGCCGGCCCCATCTTCTGATTCAATTCATCCTTGGCTTCCTCAAAGGACGGGGACAGGTGCTTTTGCACTTGGATCAGGTGATAGCCAAACTGGGTTTTCACCGGTTGGCTCACTTCACCTTCCTTGAGCGAAAACGCGGTCGCGTCAAATGCGGGAACCATCTGTCCGCGCCCGAAGGTGCCCAGGTCGCCGCCGCGAGCGCCCGAACCGGGGTCGTCGCTCTCGGCCTTGGCCACGGCCGCGAAATCCTCGCCCTTAGCCAGCCGCGCCTTGAGTTCATCGGCTTTAGCCTTGGCCTGCTCGTCGGTCAAATCCTTTTTACCCTCGACCAGCGGCACCGGCGAATTGGCACCGCGAACCAAAATATGCCGGGCGGTTACCCGATCCAGATCGGTCTTATGCTCCTCGTAATACTTGCGCAACGCCGGCTCATCGACGCTTTTTTGCGCCTTTTCGGCCATCGCGCCGGCCAGCACCTGGTCGCGCATAATCTCCATTTGCCGTTGCACCTGGGGGGTCTGGTCCAGATGTTCCTTGCGGGCCTGTTGGGCCAGCAGCTTCATCTGCATCAAGCGCTCGGCCAACATGCGGCGACCCGGCCCCTGCTGATACGCCGGGGGAAGCTGCGCCAGCAGATCACTGAACTGGGCGGCGGTTACCGTGTCTTCGCCCACGCGCAATACCACGCGATTGGGATCTTCCGCCGGCTGGGTGCCAGCGGTCGCCGGCGTGCTTGCCGGCATGGTGGTCGCGGTTTGCGCCAGTACCGGCGTAACGGTCAGTAACGTTACCAGCCACGATCGCATACCCATTTTCGTTTTCAAACAAGGCTCCTGTTAAAGTAGACATAATCTAGCGGCTAACCCGCCACATCTCAACTGCCAATCAATACGGACAATTGGGGATTAGAGTTTGCCGTATTCCCACGCCTCATCGTACAGGGCCAAAATATTTTCCACCGGGGAGACCGCCTGCAGGTTGTGGCAGGGGGCCAGGATGTAGCCGGTGCGGTCGCCGCCGAGGGCGTCGATGCAGTCGCGCACTTCCTGGCGCACCTGCTCGGTAGTGCCGAATGGCAACACGCGCTGATTGTCCACCCCGCCGTGAAAACAAATCTTCGACCCAAAATCGCTTTTAAGCTGTTTCATGTCCATGCCGGGACATTCGTGCTGGATGGGATTGAGCACATCAATGCCCATGGCAATCAAATCGGGAATAAATGGACGAATCGCGCCGTCGTCGTGATGAAACACCTTGATATTAAATTCATGGCACAAATTGATAAAGCGTTGCAAATGCGGTTTGTAAAATTCCCGGAACACGTCCATGCTGATCAAAGGCCCGGTTTGGCTGCCGTAGTCGTCGGTAACCTGGGACATATCGATCAATCCGCTGCAGGCTTCAAAATACCGCCGATGGATGGCGTAAAACGCATCGCTCAGCCGCCAGAGCAGGTGATGGGTAAATTCGGGATCCTCCAGCGGGTCCATCATGGATTTTTCCAGCCCCCGCAGCAAGTTGTGGTAATAAAACGGCGCCATGTAACCGCACATGACCGCGTGCGACTGGCGAAACTGCGTGGCCTGCTTCCGCATCAGGGCGCAATCAAACCATTCAGCTTGCGGCCAGTTGTATCGTTCCAGATCGTCAATAGTTGTCGCCTCGGACAGCGGGGCGACAGCTTGCTCCCAATAGCTACCGGTGGCGTAGGCCGTGCGGCGATTGACAATCCCCCAGCAATCCACCTGCTCATCGGCGCTCGCCGCCGGCAGAGCCGGCCCGACATATTCCGGCCCGACTTGCGAGATGGTATCCACATGCAATTGCTCAACGATATCCACACCGGGGCCAAAGTGGGCGTGCAACTTGTCCCACACTTCGTTGGTAGCCCATATGTCCGTGGGGATGCGATCCACTGGCTGGTGATTAACGGCCGCTAAAATGCGCTCACGAGCATTCATCTTTATGTCCTGAAAAAATAGTTCGTCCCGTTATTGCCAGGCATTGGATCAATTGCCCGGTCATATGGCAATACAGAGTGCCAGACATAACAATTTGGTATGACACAAATCCGTCGCGGGCATACATTTCCATCGTGGCACGGTAAACTGATTCATCATGCGTTGGATACTTAAGCGCCCGGCGGTGTTGACCCTACTGGTAGGTTGTATTCTTGCGCAACTGGCCATGGCCGTAGCCTGGGGTGCAACCGGGGAAAATCTCCGCCGCACCGTTACCGTGCGCGTGGTGGAACAGACCAAGGATGCGGTGGTCTACATTTCCACCACCAAGATGATCAGCCGCCGAACTTCTCCCTTTGGGGATGATCCATTTTTCAATCGCTTCGGCGGCGAGCAGACCATGCAGGTGCCCGCCAATTCGTTGGGCAGCGGATTTTTGATTCATCGCGACGGGTACGTGGTTACCAACAATCACGTGATCGACCGCGCCCGGCAGATCACCGTGGAACTTACCGACGGACGCAAATTGCCGGCCCGGTTGATCAGTGCCGACGCCGAGGCCGATCTGGCTGTCCTGAAGATACAGGCCGATGCACCCTTACCCGCTTTGCCGCTGGGTGATAGCGGCGATCTGCTCATCGGCGAGCCAGTAATCGCCGTGGGCAACCCGCTGGGCTATAGCCATTCGGTCAGCACCGGCATTGTCTCGGCGATTCACCGCGATCTCAAAGCCGGCGGGAACAAGGTGCTGTTGGGCGATCTGATCCAGACCGATGCGGCGATCAATCCCGGCAATAGCGGCGGCCCGCTTCTCAATGCCTACGGACAAGTCATCGGCATCAATACTGCCATTCGCTCCGATGCGCAAAATATTGGCTTTGCCATCCAGGTGAATCGATTGCGCGATCTGATACCTGAGCTGATGAATCCCTCCCAAGCCAATCAAATTTTATTTCCGCTGCGGCTCAATGAGCGGCGAACTGTCTCCGAGCCGGCGGTGGTACACGCAGCGCTTTTTGTCGGCGCAATTGCGGATAACAAACCGCTGCTGGCCATCAATGGCCGCGCCCCCTCGGATATCGTCGATGCCTACGCCATGCTGCTGCAATGCAAGGCCGGACAAATTGTTACCATCACCTGGCAAGGGGGAACCGAGAAAATCGCGCTCAAACCCCTGCCGCCGCCCGATGCGCTGGTGCAGGCCAACGCGCGCTTGGGTTTGACCGTGCAGCCTAACAGCCCCATGCTGGCGCAAAAATACTCGCTGGCGGTGGAGGATGGGCTGATTGTTACGGCCGTGGAACGCAATGGCCCGGCGGCGCGCGGTGGAATCGAAGCGGGGGATGTCATTGTGCGACTCGGACGCTACCAGGTCGGCAGTTTGGATGAATTTGGCAATGTGTTGAACCACCTGCCCGACGGCGGAAGGCTGCGATTGTTTGTCGTCCGCGGCAACCAGATCGGTTATGCGACCGTTGAGCTGCGCAGCCCAGCCAAAAAATAATAATGGCTTTCCCGTTTGGCGGGGGCGCCCCCACGGATTTTTGCACGGGTTCAGCAAGTCAGCCTTCAGGGTCAGTCCAAAACCGTGTTTCCCGCTCAACAACGCCAGAATGTAAAAAAAAGGCACACGCCCTTTGGCGGTGAGAAAAAGTCAGTTTAATTTGCCGCCCAGCATTTCCAGCAACTTATCCAGTTGAAACGGCTTGGGAAGAAATGAAACCGGCTGGCCTTGTAAAGCGCCGGCTTCGTATTCGCCGCTGATGGCGATAATGCGGCTGGGTCGGCGAGTGTCGGGCAAGCGCAGACAGTGGTGGACTAGTTCAAAGCCGTCCATGACCGGCATGCGCAGATCGGTAAGCAGAATATCGAAGCGCTGGGTTAGTAAATAGCCCAATCCCTCTTCCCCATCGCGGGCGGTAACCACTTCCGCGCCCGCCTGACGAATAAGCCGCCCCAGGAGCGTGCGCGTGGGGGTGTGGTCCTCCACCACTAAAATCCGCATGCGCCTGGCTGGGGTAGCATCGCTGGAAGATGTTGAAGCCGGAAGCGTCATCAAGATACACCGTCCCAATTAGTTTAAGCACCGCCCGCGTCTGCGCAACATCCCAGTGTGTTGGCGCAACCTGCCAAGCAGCGCGTTTACCCAGCTCGCCACGGAGCCGTATCGAGTCGGCCAGCCTCCTTTCCCTTTGGCTAACCTACCGCTGATCCGGGCATAGCACAAGATTGCCATTGCCCTTGAGTATCCAAGAACTCACAAGGACGAAACTGGCTTTTATAAGTCATCGCACCGCACTCTTTGACCCAGAAGCCTAAGTAATAATACCCCAGCCCCCGCTGGCGCGCGAACTCCAATTCGTACAACGCGCCAAAATTCCCCAACCCGCGCCAACTGGATGCGGGATCAAAGTAAAAGTAGACGCTGCTGAGTGAATCGGGCAATAAATCACACAAGCCCACCGCCAGCAATTTTTCCTCACCATCGCGATAGGTAAATTCCACACCGCCGATGGGTGAATTATACAAAAACGCCTCAAATGCCTCGCGCGAGTCGGCCTCGGCTCGGCCATGCCAATCGCGCTGATAGCGAACATACAATTCGTATTTCTCGTCGCTGGCCAGCGGCTCGGCCAATTGCACCACCAAATCCTGATTGAGCCTCCAGCAGCGTCTTTGGCCGCGACTACGTGCAAAATGCTCCACGTCCACGCGCAGTGGCAAGCACTTGCGGCAACCGGGACAAATCGGCTGATAGACAATCTTGCCGGATCGACGAAAGCCGGCGTCCATAAATAATTGGTACACCGCGCCGGGCAGATTTTCCACATAAAATGCCCGGCTGCGCGCCGGCCGATCCAAAAGATAGGGACAGCTATGCTCGTCAAACTCCGTAAATTGCAACGCCAGCGGCGAAGGCCATGCCGGCCAGGGACAACAGGATAGCGGCAGCATATGTGTCAATTATACGCGGTGGTGCGCAGTGAATGGAACGGTCGCAAAAGGAATATTGGATTTGTAATATGCCGAAATACGCTCAGCCAAACCTCGGAATGAATCTTCAACTAAAGCGGAACAAAATTGGCATGACCTTCCGTTTTTTGAAGGGGGTAAATGACCGGCCGACGGGAGTTTGTTTACTCCCGCCGGCTGGTGGTTTTCATAAAAATTGCTTACCTGTTCGTGTTCAGCGTTTGCTTTTGCCGCCGCGACTGGAAGATTTTGGCGCTTCAGCCGGCGAGGCTGTGGCGTCGCCCAGTTCCGCCAGCACCGGCGACTCGTGGGGTTGCAATACCGATCCATCGTTCCATGGCCCGGTGGCGTCTTGATCCTTCATATCGCCACTGTCGCCCGAGCCGGTGGAAACGTTCAAATATTGATCCACAATGCCGGGCGAAGGCTCAATTTTGCCAATGCTGAAGGGCGGTTTGTCCATACTTTCCAGCGCCGCGGCGAAGGCTTTCATATGCGTGATCTCGCGTGTCATCAGAAATTGCAGGGCTTCCTTGGTACCGGCGTCATCACAGAAGTTAATCAGCCGCTCATAAACGATTTTGGCCCTTGCCTCGGCGGCGATATTGCTGCGCAAGTCCACATCCAGTTCGCCGGTGATCTTCAGATAATCCGCAGTCCAGGCATTGCCTTGTGAATTATACAGATTAACCCCGCCGCCGCCGGCGATGGCCACCATCGGATCCACATCGGCGGCCTTGCGGCTGGTTTTCGTGGGCTTGAGATGCAGCCGCGCCAAATTGCCGATCACTTCCAAATGGCTTAATTCCTCGGTGCCGATATCCATCAGCAAATCCTTGTATTTTCCGATGGAACAATTCAGCCCCTGCACGGTATATTGCATGGCTGCGGCCAATTCGCCGTTAGCACCGCCAAATTGTTCCAGCAGCATATCGCCGAAATGGGGATCAGGCTCATCGACACGCACGGTATACATCAACTTTTTTACATGGTGATACACGCTAACTCCTTGGTTAATAGTAACGTTGGGGCCGCACCCGGCGGCGCACGCCGCCGGCTGTTCTGGCCTAAGGGTTTTACCCCGCTCGTGCAAAGGGCGCGCCACAACGGCTAAGCATCCAGAGTGATCCTCCTCATTTACCCGGCAACGCTTCGATGCTACAGTGCCGCACTGCCCACCGGAGGCTGCCTCCGCCGGGCCTATGAGGGATTACGCGATGGCACTACAAATTTGGCTGAATGGAAAACTGGTTGACCGCGAACAGGCGACCGTGAGCGTATACGATCATGGCTTGCTGTACGGCGACGGCGTCTTTGAGGGCCTGCGGGTCTACAATGGCCGCGTTTTTGAGGCCCAGGCGCATATGAAGCGTCTTTTCAATAGCGCCAAAGCGATACGGCTGACCATTCCCTATAGCGGCACAGAGTTACTAGAGGCTATGGAAAAGACCGTGGCGGCGAATGGCTTTGAGGAGTGCTATATCCGCCTGGTCATCACGCGCGGGGTGGGCTGCCTGGGATTGAACCCATTTAAGTGTGCCACGCCGGGTGTGATTATTATCGCCGATAGCATTGAGCTGTATCCGCCGGAGCTGTATGCCAAGGGTTTGTCAGTGATAACCGCGACCGTGGTGCGCACGCATGCCAATTCCCTTTCGCCGCGGGTTAAGAGCCTCAACTATTTGAACAACATTCTGGCAAAGATCGAAGCGATTGACGCTGGGGCCAGTGAAGCGATTTTGTTGAATCACGAGGGCAATGTGGCCGAAGGCAGTGGCGACAATATTTTTGTCGTGCAAGACGGGCAGGTGTTGACCCCGACCACCACCGACGGCGTGCTGGAAGGCATTACCCGCGCCACCATCATGCGCTTGTGCCAGCAGTTGGATATTCCCTGCAAGGAACGCTCCATCCAGCGGCATGATCTGTATATCGCCGACGAATGCTTCCTCACCGGCAGCGGCGCGGAAGTGATCGCGGTTACGAAAATTGACGGACGGGAAATTGGCGACGGCAAGCCTGGCCCGATCACCGGCAAATTGCTCCAGACGTTTCACCGCCACGTGCGCGGGCACTGAGCGTCTGTGAATGAATTGATTGTGACCCTCGATATTTGCGCAAAAACGCCGTTATTTTGCCGAATATCGAGATTCTTTCACAAACTCTGAGCGTCCAGCTTGGCCTCGGCCTCCTGCATCAGCTTCCGCTAGACGTTGCCCTGAAACACGCGCGGCCACTGGGGGGTGTATCAGCCGCGCGCGCTATCCTGGTCAAAACCCATGCCCAGTTTGTTCAACAGCGCCGCGCCGTTGCCGCAATAAAGTTTTTGTAACACCGCTTTGGGCAAATTCAAGCCGCGCAACCGCAGTTGGCATTCGGGCACCAAGTCCGGGTCATAAATAGGACTGGGCACATCACAATCGCTTTCCCATAACCTGCGGTGCGTCCAAAGCCGCGAGGCCAGAAAATCAAAGCCGCGGTCATCACCGCTGACTTGATCGGTGCCAAAGATTATTCGGTCTTGGTTGGTTATAAAAAACTGGCGGGCGCGCTCGGCCTGCGGGCACAGTTCACGCACGAGCCACTTGGTAGCGCTGCAATCCAGAGAAAGGTCGGGGAATCTGTCCAACAGATTTTGCAGCCGCTCAAGGTCTTCGGGATTCCCGCCCATGTGCGCCCCGACCCAGGGGATGCCGCGATGGGCTTCCAGGGCCGCTTCCCACATGGCGTAATGCTCCTGTCGCGTGCCCCATTTGGCGGCCTCGGCGTAGCGCCCCTTGTACCAGGTATCGGGATCGCCGATGTGGGTCATAATTCCCATTTTGCGATCCTTGGCCATTTGAAATAGTGGACGCAATTGCGGTGAATCCAGCCGCAGTTTGCGAGCCGCCAGCGAGCCGGGGGCCATGTGAAATTTCATCATGCGGCTGCCGAGATTGTAAAACATCTCCAAGCGCCGCAGCCAGTCGTCCACAAATTCGCCGCTACCTTCCCCCCAGCGCGAGACAGCGATAAAGCGGAGACGGTGGCCCCAGTTGCGCTGCAGGCCGATCACTTCCTCCAGCGGCGTCATAGAGACGCACAAATCCAGCCCGTAATGATCCATGGCCGCAAACCAGCCGGTGGCGTGGCGGCTGGAGAGCAGGTGGGAGTGAAAGTCAATCGTTGAACCGATCACTGGCGGGCGCGACAGCGCTCGGCGATAATTTATATCCGTTTGATTAAATTCCGGTTTCTTTGTCGCGGTGTCCAAGTCTGCCATGGCTTTATTGTAGAGCGTCAATATTCAAAACACATTATGTTCCAGCGCGGCGGGCCGCCATACACTGGGCTCCCTGGCGAAGGGTATCGCGGCAGCGCGGGCAATCGAACTGGCTTTGGGCGCATTGGTCGATCCGCTTGGCCAGCAATTGCAATAGCAGATCATCCAGACCCAGCGTGGCGGTAACATGATAGCGCAGGTGCGGATATTTGGCGGCCGCGGCTGCGGCCAAGGCGGGAATATCGTGTGTCCAATGTTTTCCCGGCCCCAAAAAATAAGGGCATACAATGACAAAATCCGCTCCGCGGGCAGCGCAATTGTCAAATGCCGTGGCGATGCTCGGCTCGGCCAGTTCCATGTGCGCCGGCTCCACGATGGACCACCGCTGGGCATAGCGCTGGGCAAAGGCCGCGGCCACCGCCTCCAAAAGCAAATTGCTTTCAGGACGGCGCGAACCATGATCAACCAGCAAAATCGCGGTGGACATGCCAGCATCTTAGCGCGCTGCATCACCCACAAGCAAACCAGCCAAGCATTAAATCCTTTGCAACTTCACTGTGCCACGTGCACGGATTTGAGCTGGATGAGGTTGCGCGGTTGCAGGGGGATGCCGGTTACGTTGGATCGAAACAGTTGGGCGTTGACGTAATGATAAAGGGGAATAATCGGCTGGCTTTCCAACAAGCGCTCCTCAGCCTGATAAAACAGGCGCATCCGCTGGGACTGATCGGTCGAGCGCTCGGCTTGGGCGCAGAGGCGATCATACTCGGCGTCTTTCCATCCGGCGTCATTATTGTCCGAGCCGCTCAAATATTTGTCCATGAAAGTGGAGGGATCGTTGTAATCGCCAAACCAACTTGCCCGGGCGATGGCGTAATCTTTGCCGTGAAGTCTCTGCCGAAAGACTTTGACCTCCTGTCCTTCCAGTTCAAAATAAACACCAAGATTTTTCCGCCACTGTTCCTGAACCACTTCCGCCACATCTTTGTGATGAAACTCGTTATTGAAGATCAGCGTGAGCGTGGGAAATCCGCGTCCGTCGGGATATCCGGCCTCGGCCAAAAGTCGCCGGGCACGGGCCGGATCGTAGCCCAACCCCGGCGGGGGGCGATAGTTTACAAACGCCGCGGGCGGGATGTAGCTGAATGCCTGCGGCTCGCCCATGCGCGTTACCGTCTGCACAATCACTGCCCGGTCAATCGCCAGGGAGAGCGCTTGGCGTACGCGCCGATCGGCCAGCGGATTGGTCCGACCGTCGGCGAAAGTTGCCCCACAATTGATGGAATAAAAATAGGTTCCAAAACCAGGAAATACATGTAAATCCGGGCGCTGCTGACGCCATAACTGGGCACCGATCTCGCCGGATGCGTCTGCCAGCCAGTCAGCGCCGCCGCTGTCATAGCTGAGGAAAGCCCACAATTTATCCTCTCCTTCCTGCATTTGGATGCTGCGGCAGCCGACCGCGGTTTGGTCCCAGTAGTACGGATTGGCCTGGAGGCGCAAGTGGCGTTTGAATTGCCAATCGGAGAGGAAAAATGCGCCATTGGTAACCAGGTGGGGCGGGCGCGTGAATAGTTTGTTGAAGTCGCCGCTTGTGGAATCAAAAAAAGGGCGCATTGATGGTTCGTGCAGCGGGAAAAACGCGGGCAGGGCGCACAAATCCAGAAAATAAGCCAAGGGATGATCGAGCGTTACCCGCAATGTCCGATCATCCAAGACCCGTAAGCCCACCAAGGAAAAGTCAGCCGACTGGCTGGCGGCAATTTTGGCGGAATATTCCTTGGCCCCGGCGATGATATTGAACAAATAACTGTAGTTGCCGCTGACGCGCATCATGCGCCGCCAGGCAAAAATAAAATCGCCGCTGGTTACGCTCTGGCCATTGCTCCAGCGGGCATCGGGACGCAAGTGAAAAGTGTATTGCAAACCGTCGGGCGTTATTTCCACGCCTGATGCCGCGCCGGGCACGGCCCCAAGCGTGTTGACATCGGGGGTGTAGAGTCCCTCCCACAGGGCGTACCCCAAACGGATATCCTGCAACCAGGACATGCGATTGGGGTCCAGCGAACCGGCGGACCCTTGGTTGATAAACACAAAATCCGCACGGCCGGCGCGGTCGCCGCCGGTGAAATGCAGACCCACAAAGGTCAGCAGTAGAAGTGGCAGCACAATCAGCAGCAAGCGGCGCATCGCCAAAACCCGCGCTGGTTAAGGGTTGGTCTCTTCGGTTGCCGCAGGCCCGCTGGCCGGCGGCGCTAGTTGTACGGTGGGCGGAGCGCTTAGGCCCTCAAAAGAAGTCGCGAGAATTGGATAGAAGTTGCGGCAGATGCCGCTGACATCCTCGGCGCGCTGGTGGGCCTCCAGCTTGGTAATCTGCTCGGCGACGCGCTTCAAGTCGGGGCTTTGCGCATGATCGGCCAGCACCCACCCGGCGCTGCCGCAGCGCTTGAGCAGCGTCATCAGCGCATCTTTTTCCGGCTGCTTTTCCGCCAGAGCATATTGCTGAGCCGCCAGGGAGAGCAGGTCGCTTAATTGCTGAGCCGACGTGCGCATCCATTGTGGATTGCTTTTTTGCACATTCCAAACCTGTCCATCGACCAAAAAGGAGACCGCGGGCATTTCCATCTGCGGATCATCAATCAAGGCCATGCGGTATCGATCCAGGCGCAGTTGCAACACCTTTTGCATGGTGGGAATGATGGCACGAAGAGTGGCGGGCGCGGCCTGGGTGCGATGTTCAAAAACATCCAGCGACAGGGCATCATACGCCGCCGCGGCGATCAGTCCGTTGGGGTTGGCTTGTACCGCCGAGACGATGGCCACCAGCAGTGGATCGGAAGCGCCCTGGGGGCTTGACGCCAGTGCGGCTGGCAGGATTTTGCCGACCGCTTTCATACCCCATAGTACCACCGGACCGGTTTTATCGCCCAGCAATTTGGTTACGGCCTGGCGAAGGCGGAAATTTCGCGAATGTTCGGCGACGCGGGCAATGGCAATCGCCGCATTGAGCCGCACGCGCATGGAAGGATTGTCCAGCACGGGCATGATTCGCTCATTGAGCAACTTGGCGTAAATGTCCAGGAAAGCTGGCGTGGCTAAAGACGCCCCGGCCCAAACCTCCTGCGCCAGCGCATCGCGCGCCGCCGATTGCTCAGCGGGCGAAATGCCGCTCAATCGCTTGATCTGGGCATCTAAAAAAGTCTTTATCTGATTTTCATCGCTGGAGATAATCGAATTGCTGGTTTTAATTGTGGGAGCGATATTCTGCGTGGACTGAGCCAACAAAGCAGCGCTCGATAAGGAGCTGATCAACAGGCTCACGCACAATGCTAATTGAGGTCGGCTCATGCGGGCCGAACCGTAGCACACGCCCGAAAAACTGTCAAGAATTCGCCGTGCCATCATCAGCCGCCTTTGGTCAGTAATAAACTTATGTTCGCGGGGTTGAGCCGCCGGAAACGCTTGGCGACGCCACCGCTTTTTGCATCTCCAGCCGCAGGCGGGTGATCCGCTGTGGTAAAGCCGCCAATACTTGAAATTTCGCGCCATGCTGATCGAGTACCGCGCCCACTTCGGGGATGCGCCCCAGGGCATTGGAGACGTATCCTCCCACCGTTTCGTATCCCGACTCCTCAGGCAGTTGCAAACCGGTGCGACGATTGACCTCTTCGATGAGCACGCGCGCGTCCACCTCGTAACTATCGGCGTCCAGTCGCTTGAAGCGGTCGGGGGCCGCCGGCTCATGTTCGTCGCTGATCTCCCCGACCAGCTCCTCCAAAACGTCCTCAATGGTTACCAGCCCCGCGGTGCCGCCGTATTCATCCAACACGATCGCCATATGCACTTTTTGATCGCGGAAGTCCTGTAATAAATCGCGCAGCGCCTTGGTTTCCGGCACAAAAAAGGGCGGGCGGATCACGCCGCGCATATCAAAGGGTATTTGCCCGCCAATTTGTTTGAGCAGGTCGCGCGCATACAGCACGCCGATCACGTGATCCAGAGTCTTTTCATATACCGGAATGCGCGAATGGCCGGTTTCCTCAATGGTGCGCTGCACAAATGGCAAGCTGGCCGTGGCATCCAGTGCGATAATTTCCGGGCGGGCGGTCATGATCTGGCCCACTTGCGTATCGCGGAATTCGATGACTGATTCGATCATCTGCCGTTCCTGCTCATCGACCACACCCTCTTTTTCCCCTTCCTCCACCACCGATCGAATTTGCTCCTCGATATCCTCCCCCGGCTCGTTGGGATCGTTTTGCGCCATCACCCGCACCACGCGGTCGGTCCAGTGCATGATCCCGGTAATCGGCGACATGATCCATCCCCAGACGTGCAGCAGCCGCACGAACAGGGCAATAATAGAGGAGGAGGCATGTTCGGCCAGGGCGTGGGGGATGGCCACCGACAAGAGCAGACTGATAATCCCGCTGATGGCGATGCCCACCAGGTATTGTGCCCAGATGTGCGCGCCTTCCAGCATCACCAGCACGCAGACCAGGATCATAATGTTGGCCAACATGCGCCCGGCGGCGGTTACGAAAACCAGGTCGTCCACATTGTCCACCGTGCGATGAAACCATGCCTCGCGGTTATGGCGGCGAAGTTGGGCCATCAGCCGCGTGCGCGAAAAATGCCGCAGGGAATACGTCAGGCAGGAAAAGAACAACGATGCCAGCGAGCTGACTGCCAGCCCAATGAGTGTGAAATATGCTTGCATTAAGTGGCTCCCCGTCGGCTGGGGGGCGCGGCGACGGAAAATACCCGTCCCACGCCAAGCCGTCGCAGAAGTTGATCCTCGCGGCGGTGCATCCGTTGGAAATCCTTAGGCGTTTTATCGTCAAACCCGCTTAAGTGCAACATTCCATGCAAGCAGTACAGCAGCACTTCATGCCGAGTCGGCAGTCCGCGCCGCTGCGCCTGACGGCGGGCCTCGGCAACGCAGACGGCCAGTTCCCCTTCGCAGGTTTGGCCGGCTGCGTCGTGCTCCAGTTCAAAACTCAAAACGTCGGTCGTGCCGGGCAAATTCAAAAACCGCTTGTGCAATTGGATCATCTGCGCATCGCCCAACAGGCGGACGGATAATTGCCGCAGCGGCGTCTTTTGCAGGCGCGCCGCCTGGCGCAGCGTGCGGACCAAAAATGCGCGATCCGCGGCGCTGACGGCGGCTCGGCCGGAAAGCGACAAACAAAATGTGCCGGGGGAAACGCTCATATCAGGCCGTGCGCACCTGCGGCGTTGCCGGCGCACTTTCCGATAGCGTGGGATAGGCGATGCGGCCGTGATAAATACCCAGTAGGTTTTTGGCCAGCGACCGCTCCACCTGCGCCACATCACGCATGGTCAAACCGCTTTCATCAAATTGTCCATCCAGCAGCCGCTTCATCGCCAATTCATGCACCAGCGATTCGATGCGGCTGGCCGTAGGCTCGCTCATGGCCCGGCAGGCGCTCTCCACCGCGTCGCAAAGCATGACAATCGCCGTTTCGCGGCTGCGCGGCTTGGGGCCGGGGTAACGATACTGCGTATCGGCCACTTGCGGTTCATCCTCATCGTGCTGGGTACGGGCGCGGTGAAAGAAATACTCCACCAGTGTCGTGCCGTGGTGCTGCTGAATGAACTGAAAGAGACTCGTGGGCAGATTGTATTCCCGCGCCAGTTCCACGCCGTCTTTTACGTGGCCAATGATGATCAGCAGCGACACGCTGGGGGACAAGTTCAGGTGGCGATTTTGCCCGTCCGACTGATTTTCGCAGAAATATCCGCTTTTATTGATCTTGCCGATGTCGTGATAGTAGCTGCCCACGCGGCAGGCCAAAGAGTTGGCGCCGATGACCTCGGCAGCGGCTTCAGAAAGCGTCGCCACCTGCAAACTGTGGTTGTAAGTTCCCGGCGCTTCCAGCGCCAAGCGGCGCAGCAGGGGTTGGGAGGCGTCGGCCAGTTCCAGCAGCGACATGCTGGTGGTAATGCGGAATGCCCGCTCGATAAAAGGCAAAATACCCAGCACGACAAATCCCGCGCTCAGGGCCGCCGCCCCGGCGTACAGGCTGTTGTTCAAAATAAATCGCGTAGGTTCCAGCACGCTGACCGACGAGGCGCCGGTGGCCATGGTTGCGATCATCATCGCCAATGCCGCCAGGCCGCCCACCTCCACCAGTTTGCCGCGGTTGCGCACCTCATCGAGCATCCAGCAGCACACCGCCACGCCGCAGGCCAGAATCAAGAAAAAGCCCATGGTCTGATTCAACGCCACGGTAACCATCAGGCCATGCATCAAACCCAGACCCAGCGCAAAACGCCGGTCGTAGGCGATGGCCAAAATCATGGCCACGAGAATGGTTGGCGCCAGGCCGAAGATAAAAAGCGGCCCGGTTCCCACTCCCGCCAGTTGCGCCAGCAGCAAGCAGGAAAGCAGCAGCAGCACGATGCCCAAAGCCCGCGCGTGATTGCGTAACACTTTGGGCTGAAACCATGCGATGTAGCCGGCGATCAGTAGCGACAGCAAACCCGCCAGTCCCACCGTTCCCAAACCCGTGCGCCAGCGCGTCGCCGAATCCAGCGACGCCAGCATCGCTTCCTGTTCGGCCTTGAGAAGTTGCCAGTCGCGATCGTCAAGTTTACCGCGATCTTTGATAATCTCGTTGGCCCGGAAGCTCCATTCCCCCCGGCTGGCCGGCACTTGGGCCGCGGCGAGATTGCTGGCCTCGGCGGTGGCGTCCTTATCCAGCACCATCGTGGGTTGCATGACCTTCAACACATACGCCGTCAGCTTGGGGCGTAGTTCCTCTCGAAAAGACTCAAAGGCCCGTTTGGAGACGGCCGCTTCCAACTGGTCGCGCGCGGAAAATGCCAGTGCTTGTGCGCTGCTGATGCGCCGCCCATCGGGCAATTGCATTTCTCCGCCGACTCCGACGCGCGGATCCTGCCTGCGTTCTTGCTCATCGCGCCAGTCGCGATCATTTAAAACCACTAACTGCCGCAAACCGTTGACAAACGTTTCCACGGCCTGGGTATAACCCACCTGGCTGGCGCGGGCATGGTATTTGCGCAGTGCCGTCAAGGTGGAATTATCCAGAATGTCGCGCCAGATCGCGGGAAATTCCTCCAGCGTGCGCGTGGCGGCCATCTCCGGCAGATCCCTAAGCATCCGCTCCAGGCCGGCAAACTGCTGGTCGCTGGCCTGATACACCCGCGGCGCGCCTTCGCGAGCCTGTTGCTGGGCGTGAACCAGCAAATCCTTGTCATGGAAGGTGAAATCCACGCGGGCATGAATGGCGTGCCTCACATATTGCCCGGCCCGCCAACCAATCACCTCGCCGCGCAGCAAAAAGCTTAGCGAAAGACCGCAAAAGAAAATGCCGGCCATGACCAATGACCAGGCGATATCCCCGCGGCTGAGCGTGCGCGGCGTCGTCTGGGTCGCTCCCCGTCGATGGCGGCGAATCTCCTCTCGTCGAATGCTATGTTTCTTCCACCCAAACATACGTTCACTGCGCCCCGTAGGCATTAACGATATTCTGCACCAGCCGATGGCGCACAATGTCCTGGCGATCCAAGGTAACCAGGGCGATCCCCTTAACCCCGTGCAAACGCCGCATGGCGTCAGCCAGGCCGCTCGGCGTGCGCTCGGGTAAATCCACCTGGCTGGCGTCGCCGGTAACAATCATCTTGGATTCCTGGCCAAGCCTTGTCAAAAACATCAACATCTGCGCCGGCGTGGTGTTTTGCGCTTCGTCCAGAATAATCACACTGTCGTTGAGCGTTCGCCCGCGCATAAAAGCCAAGGGAATGACTTCTATCACATCATTGACTATGAAGCGCTTCACCTGCTCAAAATCCATCATATCATGCAAGGCGTCAAACAGGGGGCGCAAATAAGGGTTAACCTTGGCTTGCAAGTCGCCGGGTAAAAAACCCAGCCGCTCGCCGGCCTCCACCGCCGGGCGGGCCAGCACGATGCGTTTCACTTCCTGACGCTTGAGCAAACTGGCGGCGACGGCCACGGCCAAGTAGGTCTTGCCAGTGCCGGCGGGGCCGACGCAAAAGGTCAGATCATGCTTGAGCATCGCCTGGACGTAGCGCTCCTGTCCCTCGGTTTTGGAGCGCACGGCGTGTCCGCGGGCATAAATCTCAATCTCTCCGTCTTGACGCACTTCCTGATCGTGTGCCGCCTGAACAATGGCCTGACCCACCTGTTCGCTGGTTAAAAAATCGTGCCGCTTGAGAGTTTTTTGCAGATTTTCCAAAACCACGGCGGCCCGCGCCACCTGCTCACGTTCCCCCGCCAGGCGCAATTCATCCTCGCGGCTGGTCAGTTGCACGCCAAAGGCGTCGCGTATCATGCGCAAGTTGCGATCCGCCGTGCCAAACAGCGCCAACTTGCGATCCGGTTGTTGCAATAAAATACTTAAATTCACAATAGTTAAGCCTCGGCGTAGTTATCCGCCGCAAACAGTGATTCTATTATACGCCGCCGTGTGATTGCGGTTGCATTATTTTCGTCATTTTATAAATCCTTATCGAGCGCCACAAGCCGATTTATTTCAAGCACCTGCAATAATCCCCGATCCCACTATTCATTTGCGGGATTGTCGCTTATTGCCCCAGGCGATAGGCTGGCGACCATGAAAATCCAATTTTGCGGCGCGGACCAGACCGTTACCGGTTCCTGTCATTGTTTGTCGGTCAATGGATTGCATCTTCTACTGGATTTTGGGCTTTACCAGGGCAGGCGTGATGAAGCCAGGCAAATGAATCAGTGGACCCCGCCAAACCTGGCAAAAGCCGATGCGGTGATCCTTTCGCATGGCCATTTGGATCATTGCGGGCGCTTGCCTATGCTCGCACGCGCGGGGTTTAGCGGGCCGATTTATTGCACCG
Source organism: Tepidisphaerales bacterium (assembly GCA_038317225.1). Classification (GTDB taxonomy): domain Bacteria; phylum Planctomycetota; class Phycisphaerae; order Tepidisphaerales; family Tepidisphaeraceae; genus JBBQBE01. The sequence goes on from JBBQBE010000002.1 coordinate 56,770, forward strand.
CCGCCACTGCCGCGGTGGCAAAAGTGGTCTTGACTGATGCGGCGTATATTCAGGAGGAGGATGCGCAATATCTCAATCGCCGGTCGCTCGCGCACGATCAAGCGCCCATCGAGCCGTTGTATCGCGCCCAGGATGTGCCGCAGGTGCTCAAGCAGTTTCGGACCAGCTCATATGGCCAAAAAGTGGACCTGGGCCATGACGTGTCCTTTACGTTTTATGACGCCGGCCACATTCTTGGCTCGGCGTATGTGATCGTGAACTGGTTGGAAAATGGACAACCGCGATCGCTTTTGTTCACCGCGGATGTGGGGCGCTATCAAACGCCGATTATTCGCGACCCGTTTCCACTGCCCGGCCCGGTGGATGTGTTTATCACCGAAAGCACCTATGGAACCGTGCAACACGGGCCAATCGACCAGGTGGGGCCGCAATTGCTCCAGGAGATCAAAAACGCAATCGCCCGCGGCGGGCGGGTGCTGGTGCCGGCCTTTGCGGTGGGGCGCACGCAAACCATTCTCTGGTATGTGCAAAAGTTCATGCATGAAAAGCTGATACCGCCAATACCTGTTTTTGTGGACAGCCCCATGGGGGTGGAAGTCAGCCATATTCATGAACAATTTCCTGACTACTTTGACCAGCAAACCAGTCAGCTCATCGGCAGCAAGGATTTATTCGGCTTGGCGCATGTTACTTTCGCCACCAGCACTCAGCAGTCTAAGGCGATCAACGGCGTCAGCGGGCCATGTGTCATCATCGCCTCCAGCCCGACATGTGAATTCGGTCGCATTTTGCATCACTTGAAGGCATCGCTGGAGCGGCCCAACGATACCGTCATTTTCGTGGGCTTTACGCCGCCGCATACCTTGGGACGCCGCTTGCAGGATGGGCAGAACCGCGTGCGCATTTATGATCGCTATTACGATGTCAAGTGCCACCTGCAAACCATTCATGGACTGAGCGCCCACGCCGATGGGGATGAACTGCTCAGATTTCTTGGGCCCACGCTCCAGCCACAGTCCTGCGGGATCGTGGTGCATGGCGAGCCGGATCGCGCTGAAGGGTTTGCCCAAAGGCTGGTGGAAGCGGGCGTGCGGCAGGTGCAGGTGCCGGCGCGCGAGTCAATTTTTCTGGTTTCATAATCCGGCGGCCCCGACGCCGGCGGGGGGAGTTGGCGGCGGGTGGAGATGGTCGGCTAAATGTTCCGCCGACAGATCGTTGAGTTGAACCCCATCAGCGGCCGCATAGGGTTCCACCCGTGTGCGGCGCAATTGCGTCAGCATCCCGCCGCATTCCAGGGCCGCGCCGATATCACGGGCCAGCGAACGGATATACACTCCCCGCCCGCAGCGAATGCGTAGGGTCAACAAGGGCCATTCGTATTGCACAATATGCATTTCATCGACGCGCACCGGGCGCGCTTCTAAAGCGACATGTTTCCCATCGCGCGCCAGTTGATAGGCCCGCCGGCCGCCGATTTTCAGAGCGCTGAATGCCGGAGGCACTTGCAGAATATTGCCAGTAAATTGAGGCAAAACCGCATTGACTTGTTCTAGCGATACCGGCCGGCAGTCCACCGGCTCAGGCGCTACGGTTGGGTCGAGTGTGGGCGTGGTGGCGTCCAGCCGTACAACGGTTTCGTATTCCTTGGCGCGGCCCATGAGCAGTTCGCAGCAGCGCGTGGCCTTGCCGACCAGCACCAAAAGCACGCCGGTGGCAAAGGGGTCCAGCGTGCCGGCGTGGCCAACCTTTGTGCCGCGCGGCAACAGACGCTTGACGCGGCCCACGGCCGCCGCGCTGCTGATACCCGGCGGCTTGTCAATGTTGAGGATGCCTGTCATGAGCTTCTCGCCGCGGCGGGACTAATCGCGATGAAGCGTTGCGGCGCGATCGGCACCAACGCTGACCAGTCGAATCGGTGCGCCAGCTAACTGTTCCAGTCGTTCCACATACCGCTGGGCCGCCGCCGGTAGCTGGGCAAAATCGCGCGCCTGGGAAATATCTTCCGACCAACCCGACAGGGTTTCATAGATCGGCTCCACTTCAGCCAGCGAGTCCATATCGGCGCGGAAATAGTCCAGTTTTTTGCCTTTGCGCTGGTAGCCAACGCAGACCTGAATTTCCTCCAGGCCGCTGAGAACGTCTAGCAGCATCAAGGCAATGGTGTTGACGCCGCACATTTCCGCCGCGTAGCGCACGGCCATGGCATCGAACCATCCGCAGCGCCGCGGGCGGCGGGTGGTGGTGCCATATTCATTGCCGCGCTGGCGGATGGCATCGCCGATAGCGTTGTCCTGTTCAGTGGGAAATGGTCCGCCGCCCACGCGCGTACTGTAGGCTTTCATAATGCCCACGAAATTTTTAATACTGTTCGGCGGTGCGCCCGCGCCGGTGTAGACCCCCAAGGCCGAACAATTGCTGCTGGTTACGAACGGATAGGTTCCATGATCCACGTCCAGAAGCACGGCGTGAGCGCCTTCAAAAACAATTTTGCGCTTCTGGCGCAGGGCCTGGAGCAAAAGATGGCCGGTATCATCCACGAAGGGTTTGAGCCGCCGGCCATACTCGCGGTACTGCTGGAAAATGGCCCCGGCGTCCATAGGGGAAAGCTGGTAAGTTTGTGCAAAATAGTAATTGCGCTTGGTCACCAGTTCGTCGATGTGCTGCTTTAATTTTTCTTCCCGCAGCAAATCGGCGACGCGCAGAGCGGTAGTGCGGTGCATTTTGTCGGCATAGCACGGCCCGATGCCCCGCTTGGTGGTTCCGATTCCACCAGCACCCGCGGCCTGCTCGCGGGCGGCGTCCTCCATTTTATGCCAGGGCATGACAATGTGCGTCTTGTAGCTGATGCGCAAATTTTCGGGAGTGATGGCAATGCCGCGGCCGGTAAACTCGTCGATTTCGTTAAAGAGGGCCTCGGGGTCCAGCACCACGCCGTTGCCGATCAGATTCATCACGCCGGGACGAAAAACCCCGACTGGCAGCAGGTGCGTGGAGTATTTGTTAGCGCCAATGCGCACGGTATGGCCGGCATTGGCGCCGCCGCAATAGCGGACGACGACTTGCGCTTGTTCAGCCAGAAAATCGACAATTTTGCCTTTGCCCTCATCTCCCCATTGCAAGCCAAACACACAACAATTTCCATCCAGCAGATCAATCGCCACGCTAACCCTTTCCGCCCGCCACGGAAATTCGGGCGAGTCGAAAGCATTGTAGAGTGCCATGCGGCATTCTCAAGAACAGACCGCTGACCATAATGTTTTGAGCCTGCCAACGGATTTTTGCACGAGTTCAGGAAATCCGCCTTCATGGCCGGTCAGAAACCGTGTTTCCCGCTAAGAAAGGGTAGAGTGCAAAAATATGTGAGCACACCCAATGTTTTGTCTACGATTCCGTCGTGTGCCCCATGGCCCGGTCGATCATTTCACACAATGCGTGATAAAGGATTTGATGGGCTTCCTGGATGCGGCCGGTCGCCTGTGTGGCCGGGACGATCAGTTCCACCTCGGACAATCCAGCCATTTTCCCGGCGTCGCGGCCGAGAAAGGAAATGGTTCCCACTCCCATATCCTTAGCCGCCTGTACGGCTTTGATGACATTGGGCGAATTGCCGCTGGTGCTGAAACTAATCAGCAGATCGCCCGGCCTGCCCAAGGCCCGCACTTGTCGAGCGAAAAGCTCGTCAAATGCGTAATCATTGCCGATGGCCGCCAGTGTCGAGCCGCTGTCCACCAGCGAGATCGCCGGGTAAGGGCAGCGTTCCACGCAGTAGCGCACAACAAATTCCGTGGCCAGGTGGGAAGCGTCGGCGGCGCTGCCGCCATTGCCGCATGTGAGGAGTTTGTTGCCGCTTCGCAAGGCCGCCACCACGCGCTGGGCCGCCTGATCCAGCGGCCCGTTGAGTTGACGCAGTGCGGGGATAATGACCAGTGACTGGTCAATGATCTGGTCTAACAGAGATTTACCGCCCATCATAAAACTCCCTGACATTCCGTTGCCGCATGATGCTTACCATGCCCAAGCGCCCTTGGCCAGCGGCGGGGCGGCATCGAAAGTTGAGGCAGTGCCCATATATTTTTTGCATTTTACCATTGTTAAGCGGGAAGCACGGTTTCTGACTGGCCATAAAGACTGAATTCCTGACCCCCTGCAAAAATCCGTGGGCACGCCCGAACATTCGGGCAGCGGTATAGGATAGAGTTTCCCGGCGGGAGTCGCCGGTTTTTTTGGGAGACCAGCCGTGGGCACGGCATCGAAAGCTGAACATTTATCATTTGCGGTGTACATAGACGATTAATCATTTATACTGCACCTATCTTCCCTGGAGAGAATAATGGTCGGCCAGACAGCTCGCTACGCCTTAAGAGCGCTGATTTTCTTAGCCTTGCACCGCCATGGCGACTACATGCAAACCCGTCAGATCGCCGATGCCACCGGGGTGCCGGCCAATTATTTAGGTAAAATCCTGCAAAAACTGGCGCGCTATCGTATTTTGGACTCGCAAAAGGGGATGGGCGGGGGATTTCATCTGCTCCGCGCGCCGCAAAATGTAACGTTGTACGAAATATTTCAGGCAATTGACGCTTTGCCTTGCGGGTTATGTGAGCAGGTCCAGGACGCGGTGCCCGCCGCGGAAATTAACCTGGCGACTTTGCAATCACGCCTCAACGGCATCAACAACATGTATACGCAATTCCTCAAGCAGGCGACTTTGGCGCAAATGATGCAGGAGGAGTTGGCGCCGAACTTGGTAATCGGTGCCGCTGTGTGAAGCCGCTGTCTACCCCGGCGCAGCCGATTTATCGACACCACTGCTTACACCCTCACCTACAGTCGCGCCAAGCATCAGTTTGCATCGTCATGCCTAAGTGCGCTAAGCTGCGATTTACACCGTCATCCCCGCTTGCTCATCAGCGGCCTGCTGGGCTTTCATGGTTTCCCAGTCGTCCAGAGTCAGGTTCACTTCGCGGGCTTGGGAGCCTTTGTAGTCGCCGAGGATGCCGCAATGGGCCATCTGCTCGATCAGGCGGCTGGCACGGCTGTAACCGATGGTCAAGCGGCGTTGCAACAGGCTGACGCTGCCTCGTTTGGTTTCCAGGACCACGCGCACGGCATCATCAAACAGTTCATCCTTTTCCGTGTCCGCGTTATCGCCCAGGCTCTTGATCTGAACCAGGTCCGGCTCATATTGGGCTTCGGCCAAGTCCGCAACGAGTTTGACACTTTCGCGGATTTCCTTGTCGTCAATATAGGTTCCCTGGGCGCGGGTGGGTTTGCTGGCACCGGGGGGCATCAGGAGCATGTCGCCCTGGCCAAGCAGCAAATCAGCGCCGTTTTGGTCCAGCACAATACGGCTATCCATCTTGCTGGAGACGCGAAACGCCACTTTACAGGGCATGTTGGCTTTAATCAGGCCGGTAACCACCGTGGCCTGCGGGCGCTGGGTGGCGAGGATCAAGTGAATGCCCACGGCGCGGGCTTTTTGCGCCAGGCGGACAATGAAGGCTTCCACTTCCTTGCCGCTGGTCATCATCAAGTCAGCCAGTTCGTCTATGATGATGACGATATAAGGCATGTGCTTGGGTATCTTGGCTTCCTCCTCGGGATTGGAGGGCTTGAAACGCTCGACGAGTTCCTCGCGCGAGAGCTTGTTGTAACCGGCGATATTGCGCACGCCGGCCTCGGCTAGCAACTCGTAACGTTCATCCATCTTTTCGCAGGCCCAGTCCAGTACGCTGGTGGCCCGGCCGGTCTCGTTGATCACCGGGCACATCAGGTGGGGGATTTCTTTAAAGGGGGCCATTTCCACGACCTTCGGATCAAACAAAATCAGTTTGACCGTATCGGGCCGCTGCATGTACATGATGGACATGATGATGGAGTTAATGCAAACGCTCTTGCCTGAGCCGGTGGTGCCGGCGATGAGGCAGTGAGGCATGGCCGCCAGATCGGTTACCAGCGGTTCGCCGCTGGCGTCTTTACCCAAAAACAGCGGGATTTGCATTTTCTGCTGTTGGGCCAGCGGGGAGAGCTGCATCAATTCCTTGAGGCGCACCTTTTCCTTTTGCGCATTGGGCACTTCAATGCCGACGGTATTTTTCCCCGGCACCGGGGCGACAATGCGCACGTTGGTTGACATCAATGCCCGGGCGATATCGTTGGACAAGGCGGTGATCTGGGAAACCTTTATCCCGGGAGCCAGCGCGATTTCGTACATGGTGATCACCGGGCCGGTGTCAATCTCCACCACATGCGCTTCGATGTTAAATTCCTTAAGCGCCTGCTCCAGCACGGCGGCCTTTTCGCGCACATACTTTTCCTGGCTCTCGGCAAAACCATGCTCGGCCTCGGCCAATAGGCCCCAGTCCGGAAGGTGATATTCGCCCAGTTCCTTAGGAGGCGGGGGAGGTGGGGAGCTTTGGCGGTGTTTAATGGTGTTGGGCAGTCGGACGATGATGTCCTTCTTCAATTCCGGCGCGGGGGTGGGCGCGGTTTGTTCGGCCGGCTCGACCGGGGCGCTTTGCCGGCTATCAAGATTATTCGCAGCGTCGATGGCACCGGTCGCGTCGGAGGCCTCTTGTTCAGGCGGGATTTCCATCACCACCTTGCCTTTGAGTGGCGCATCATCCTCGTCGGCTTGCTGTGCGGCGGCGTTCTTACGGCGCGTGCGCGCTTCGGCGGGCTTGGCGGCAGTGGCGGCGGGACGATTAAACAAATTGCCCAGCCGCAACAATGCCGTCGGCATGGATAATCGCCAGGCGATGGCCGGCGTGCGGCTTTTGATATCACTGATGGCCAAGCCCACCACCGCGGGGGCACGGAAGACCAGATCATCGGCGGCCAGAAGCAGGCCGATTAAAAACGCCGTCAGCAAAATAAGCCGCGTGCCCACGGTATTAAAGCGGGCCTGGAGAAAGGAGGAGGCGGCGATGCCGATGATGCCGCCATCACCTTCGGGGAAACTGGCCTGGGAACCGGCGCGCAGGTTGTGAACAATGGCGGCAAAAGCCACCGACAGCACCAGCAGCCCAATGCCTCGAAGCCATAAATCCCCCACGCGCGATCGAAAAAGAAAAAGCGCCAGGCAGACGCCGGAAAAAAAGAGGATGGGAAAGACGCCCTGGCCGATGGCCGAGTAGCAGTAATAAGCCAAGAACGCCCCGGCAGCGCCGCAGAGATTTTGCAGCGGCGGATAGGGGTAGACCGCATGACTGGGCCAGTCGTCTAAGTGAAAACTGCCTAGCGCCAGCAGCAAAAAGACCCAGAAGGCCACCGCCGCGAAGACGCCCACCCGATGCCAAATTCTTTCCCGTTCCATGTCGTCCAGTCGTTAATCGTACTAATGCCCGGTATGGCCGAATCCGCCCTGGCCGCGAGTCGTGGAGGGCAAATCTTCCACTTCCTGAAATATCACCGGCGGCACGGGCATCACCACCATTTGCGCTATGCGCATGGCGCGCTCCACGGTAAATGGGAGCCTGCCCAGGTTGATCAGCGGCACCATCACCTGTCCGCGATAATCGCTGTCGATGGTTCCCGGCGCGTTGATCATGCCTATGCCGTGCTTGGCTGCCAGGCCGCTGCGGGGCCGCACCTGCGCTTCATATCCCGGCGGCAGGGCCATGGAAAAACCGCAGGGGATCAGTTTGATTTCCCCCGGTGCCAGGCTTACCGGCACTTCCACCGCCGCGGGCAAGTCAAAACCAGCGGCCTGGGCGGTCATGCGCAGCGGCAAGGGCAAATCGGCGCAGCCCGGCCAACGTTTTACCATTACTGTTATCGGGCGTGTCGCCAAGGCCGCTCCATGAAAACACCCCCGGTCCATCATCGGCCCAAGGCCGATTCAGGCATGAGCGGGCGGGATCATGGCGGCAAGCAAATCGGCAAACCACTGGGGAGGGCGAATGGGCTTGGCTTGCCCATCCACCAGGGCATGAATGGTGTAACCTGAAGCGACCGGGGCAAGATCGGATTTGCCAACGATGGACACATCAAATCGTAGCCGGGCTTTACCGCTCATATGGGCGGTGCAGTTCAACAGCAAGCAGTCATCGTAGCCAGCGCGGCCCTGGTAATGCACATGGGCTTCGACCAGGGGCAGGCGCACGCCGCGCTGTTCCATTTGCGTGTAGGGTACGCCGGTGGCCCGCAGCCATTCGGTGCGCGCACATTCGAACCACTCAAGGGCGCGGGAATTGTAAAACGTGCCCAGTTGGTCGATTTCACTGTAGCGAACGCGCAATTCAGTACTGACGGCTCGGAGCACGGTTGGATTATCCATGGGGGCGGCTGAGCAGGAGATAACCCATGAAGACCACCGCCGCCACCGCGACCAGGGATAAAACAATCGCCACGCCCATCAGCACGGTGTAGCGCGACGCCTGGCGGCGGACCAGGGTTTTCATTTCATCGTCGCGTCGCTGGATATTTTCGCGCAACTCCTCCAGCACATGCGTGCTGGCCTGAGTGGTTTGGCTGACGTTGTGCATCGCCGTGCCGACCTGGTGCAGCGTATCATCGAGTTTGTCGCCTTGTTTGCCGGCATCCTGGGCGGATTGGTGAATTTCTTTGAGTAACTTTTGCTGCTGGTCGCCACTGTCGCTCATTTTTTCGAGAATATCGGCAAGCTGCTGCTGCTGCTGGCCGTGGGATTCCATCTGCTGATGGATCGCTTTGAGCGTTTCACCATGCATGCGATTGGATTCGGGAATGGTTTGCAGCACTTCCGGCAGGTGCGACAAGTAGCCAAGCAATTCATCCTGTCGATGGTTCTGCTGCTCAAGGTTGTCGCGGATAGTTCCCATTAAATCGGTCAGGGTATGGAACCCGTCCTGAAGGTTGGAGATGGCCACGTCGCGCTTGGCCCAGGGCCGAAGAAACGTGCTCCGCTGCTCCGCGGTGGCCAGGGAATGATGGTTCTCATCCAAAGGGAGCAATTCGTCCCCATTGGGCTTCTTGAACCAGTTGCCGATACGCTGGAAGAAATTAGCTTCGCTCATGGCGCCTCCATGCAAAAACGTCGTTTGACACTATTTTGAGCCAACTCTACCATGCGCGGATGATGGGTCAACGTGTAAAATGCCACTGGATGCTGTTTTTGTGCATCCTGCTGGGCGGGGGGGCCTGGGCAGTCGGGCAAGTGGCTCGCCCCACGTCGCGCCCGACCGTGGCCAGCATGGTTCCGGCGGCGACGGACCTGCTGCTGGCGATGGGGGCGCAAAATCATTTGGTGGCGGTGGGCAACTATGACGCCGAGCGCGCGGAACTCCGCGGCCTGCCGCGGGCCGGGGATTACCTGACGATTGACTGGGAACAACTCATAGTGATCCGGCCGGAGGTGCTGCTGATTCAAAATGCTGAAGATAAAATCGTTCCCGGAACCCGGCGGCGGGCAAGCGAGCTTTCCGTGCGGCTGGTGAATTTACAGATCAGCCGTCTGGCTGATGTTTTCAAAACCATTGAGCAACTTGGCAAGGCAATTGGCGAAGAAGATCAAGCGCTGCGGCTGACCGGGGAAATGCACGGGCAACTGGAGCGGGTACGCACGCGCGTTACGGACCAAGAGGCGGTCAGTTGCCTGATCTGCCTGGACGCCGAGGCGCGGAGCGTCGTGGGGCCGAATAATTTTCTGGATGATTTATTGACGCTGGCGGGCGGGAAAAATGCCGGCGCGGAACTGGGGAAAGATTTCCCGCAGATTGATGGCGAAAAATTGCTGGATATGCGTCCCGCCGCGATGATTTTTCTCATGCCCGGCGCCACCGAGCAACAAATGCTCAAATTGCGGGATAATCTCGCGCACTGGCAGGCGGTGCCGGCAATCCGCGACCGCCGGGTGCTGATTATAACCGACGCCCAGACGCTGCTGCCCGGTTCACAGGTGGGACAATTGGCCGAGCGCTTTGCCGGACTGCTGCATCCCGAGCCAAAAAAGGATGTGCCGTGAAACGCTGGAGCGCGGGGCGGCTGATCCGGTGGGTGGTGCTGGGACTGCTGCTATGGGCGGCGGTCGCCGGCGGCTGCCTCATGGTCGGTTCCAGCGGGATCGGGTGGCCGGGTAGCGCGGTGCTGCGGTTGCGAATGCAGTACACGCTCACGGCGTCGGTGGTGGGAGCGGCTCTGGCGTGCGCGGGAATCGCGTATCAACTGGTATTGCGCAATCCCCTGGCCGAGCCTTATTTGCTGGGTGTCAGCAGCGGGGCCTCGCTGGCGGTGTATCTCTGGTCGCTATTGCATTTTTCCTGGCTGGTACTATTTAACCAGCAACTCTTCGCTTTTGGCGGCGCGGTGGCGACACTGGCGATCGTGTTTATCCTGGCTCAGCGGCGCGGGCGGCTGGATCCGATTTCACTTCTGCTGGTGGGGGTGATCGTCAATGCCATCAACGGCTCCATTTTCCTGTTGATTTTTCACTTGAGTAAAAGCCAGGACATCGCCCAGGCGTTTCGCTTTTTGGCCGGCGGATTGCAGATGGACTTGGCCTGGGCGCAGATCAACCTGGTGGCCGGATGCTTTGCGACAGGGTGGATCATTTTGATGTATCTGGGCGGGCAGCTTGGCGTGGGTGGGCTGAGCGAGGCCGAGGCCGAGGCGCTGGGTGTGCGCGTGCAGCGATTGCGCTGGATTACCTTGATCGTCGCCAGCTTGATGACGGCGTCGGCGATGGCCATCAGCGGGCCTATCGGGTTTGTCGGGCTGGTCTGTCCGCACGTAGCCCGACTGCTGGTGGGCAGTGATTCGCGGAAACTGATTCCCATTTCCACCATTTTAGGCGCCTGCTTATTGGCGCTGGCGGATGTGGCGTCGCGTCGGCTAAATCAACTGCCGGTGGGCGTCATCAGCGGATTTTTAGGCGGGCCGTTCTTTCTGGTTCTGCTATGGCGAACGCGCCGCCAGGGGGCGCGATGATTCCTTTATTGCAAGTGATCGATGCGCACTTCAGCTACGGGCGGCAGGCCATCTTGCAAGGCATTTCGCTCTCGCTGCAGCGCGGGGCCATGACGGCGCTTTTAGGCCCTAACGGCGCGGGTAAAAGCACGCTGATACGCCTGCTCATTGGACACCTGCATGGCCAGGGGAAAATTTTGTGGGAGGATCGGCCGCTGCACCGCTGGCGACGGCGGGAGTTGGCGCGGCGGGTGGCCTATCTGCCGCAGTCGCCGGCGTTTGATCCGGGACAGAAGGTCAGCGAGGTGCTGCGGATGGGGCGGGCGCCCTACTGGGGGGCGTTTGGGTTGGAAAGCGAGCATGATCTGGCGGTGGTGGGGCAGGTGGCCAAGCTGCTGGAACTGGAGGATTTGCTCGACCGTCCGATGGACCAGCTTTCCGGCGGTCAGCGGCAACGGGTCTTTATCGGCCGCTGCCTTACCCAGGAGCCGGCGGCGTTACTACTGGATGAACCCAATACCTATCTTGACCTGCGGCACCAGGTGGATTTGCTAAAGCTATTGCGAACGCTGGTGCGGCAGCGACAATTGGCGGTGTTGATGGCGTCGCATGATTTGAATCTGGCCGGGCAGTACGCCGACCAGTTGCTCTTGATGAGCCAGGGGCGAATTGTGCGACAGGGAACGGTGCAAGAGGTCCTTGAGCCGCAGGTGTTGCGGCTGGTGTATGGATTAGACATGGAACGCATTGACCGGGCGGATCGTCCGCCGCTGGTCTTTCCGGTTCATATTTCAAGTTCGGAGATCTTATGAGTTCACAAACGTTTGAGTTGTATCCCAGGAACCGCGCGGCGAATTTGGACATGGGCTTGTTTGCCAATCCAACCAGCGAATATCGGGGCACGCCCTTTTGGTCATGGAACAACAAGCTGGATGCGGCGCAACTGAAGCGGCAGATTGATGTGTTTGAAAAAATGGGATTTGGCGGGGCGCACATGCACCCGCGCACCGGCCTGGCCACCGCCTACATGGGGGAGGATTTTCTTCAAATCGTGCGCCAGTGCGTCAACTATTTTAAAAGCAAGAAAATGTTGGGCTGGCTGTATGACGAGGATCGCTGGCCGTCAGGTTTTGCCGGTGGATTGGTAACGCAACATCCCGAATTTCGCTCGCGCCATTTGCTTTGGACCAAGCGACCCTACGGCGGCGGAGAAGCTGCCCAAAGTGGCTACAGCAGCGCCGCGGGCAAGCGCAATGAGAATGGCGAGTTGTTATTTACCTACCAGGTACGGCTGGAGGGGGGATTGCTTACGGACTATCGCCGGCTCGACAATGGCCAGCAAGCCGCCGCGGGGACGGTCAAGTGGTATGCGTATCTGGAGACGGCGCATACCGATTCATGGTTTAATAATCAAACTTACGTCGATACCTTGAATCCCGCGGCCATCAAAAAGTTTATTGAGGTAACGCATGAGCGGTATCTATCAGCGGTGGGAGATGAGTTTGGCAAAACCATTCCGGCGATCTTTACCGATGAGCCGCAGTTTACACACAAGCAAACGTTTAACGCCGCCGAGGATGAGCGCGACCTGACGATTCCGTTTACCGGCGATCTTTTGGAAAGCTATCGCCAAGCCTACGGGCAATCGCTTGAGGATTTTTTGCCGGAATTGTTCTGGGAATTGCCCAGCGGCAGGGCGTCAGTAGCGCGCTATCGCTATCACGATCATGTCGCCGAGCGTTTTTCCTCGGCGTTTGCCGACCAGATCGGCCAGTGGTGCCAGGCGCATGGCCTGGCCTTGACCGGCCACATGATGGAAGAGCCGCGGCTGCAAAGCCAGACCAGCGCCCTGGGCGAGGCGATGCGCTCCTACCGGGCATTTCAACTGCCTGGGATCGATCTGCTGTGCGACTGGCGGGAATATACCACGGCCAAGCAGGCGCAAAGCGCAACCCATCAGTACGGCCGGCCAGGCGTGCTGAGCGAATTATATGGCGTAACCAACTGGGACTTTGATTTTGTGGGCCATAAGCGGCAAGGAGACTGGCAAGCGGCGCTGGGGATCACTGTGCGCGTGCCGCATCTGGCGTGGGTGTCGATGGCCGGAGAGGCCAAGCGCGATTACCCGGCGGCCATCGGGTATCAATCGCCCTGGCACGAGCGCTACAAGCTGATTGAAGACTACTTCAGCCGCATCAATGTGGTCATGACGCGCGGTCGGCCGCGGGTGCGGGTGGGCGTGATTCATCCGGTGGAATCCTACTGGCTGGCGTTTGGGCCGCAGGAACAGACGCGCATGGAGCGGCAGGAACGCGAGGAGGCATTTGAAAACACCACGCGCTGGCTGCTCTTTGCGTCGGTGGATTTCGATTTTGTCAGCGAATCACTGCTTCCGCGGCAAATGCCCACGGCCTCAACCGACGGGCAATTTCATGTTGGGAAAATGTCCTACGATTTAGTCATTGTGCCCAATATGCGAACGATTCGCGGCACGACGCTGGATCGGCTGGAGGCTTTTGCCGACGGCGGCGGGAAGCTGGTTTTTGCCGGCGAGATTCCTTCGCTGGTCGATGCCCAGCCGTCGGATCGCGCCGCCAAACTGGCGTCGCGCTGCCAAAGTATTCGTCTGACGCAGCGGCAAATGTTGCAAGCGGCGCATGAGACGCGCGACCTGGAGATTGTGTACCAGGATGGATCGCCATCGGATTGCTTGATCCATCAGTTGCGCGAAGACGGATCGGTGCGCTACTTGTTCATTTGTAACACCGAGCGCAACGAGGGCAAGCATGTAACAGTGCGGCTCAGGGGACATTGGAAAATGTCTGAGCTGGATTGTTTTAGCGGGACCAAGTTGCAACGGGCGGCGCGGTATACGGATGAAACGACGGAACTGGAACACTATTTCCATGGCCACGGCTCGGTGCTGTTGCGCTTGGAGCCGGGACAGGAACAGATTTCCGTTGCGGCTCAACCCCAATATCACGATATCGCTCGCTTGGAAGGTCCGCTGGCGGTGAAACTGTCAGAACCCAATGTGCTTCTACTGGATCAGGCGCAGTGGCGGATTGATCAGGGGCAGTGGCAACCGCTGGAGGAGATTTTGCGGCTGGATAACGTGGTGCGCAAGCAGCTTGGGTTGCCGGGACGCAGCGGGGCGATTGCTCAGCCGTGGACCGATACCACAGCGACGAAAAAGCTGGCCACGGTGCAGTTGCGCTACACCTTTGAATCCTCTGTGGCGGTCAAAGGTCTGAAGCTGGCTCTGGAAAATGCCCAGCAAACGCGCCTCAGCCTCGATGGCAAGGAACTGGGCAATGTGCCCGACGGTTGGTGGGTGGATGAGTGCATCCAAACCGTGGCGATTGGGGGCATCGACCCGGGCCGCCACGAACTGGTTTTAACCACTGAATTTACCAATAAGTCGTATTTGGAGAATGCGTATTTGCTTGGAGATTTCGGGGTGGATGTGGCCGGGCGCACCGCCAGGCTGATTCAGCCGGTGCGGCAATTGTGCTTCGGAGACTACACGCGGCAAGGGCTGGCTTTCTATGCCGGCAATATCACCTACCAGAGCAAGATTCACGGCGACGGCAAGCCGCTGCGTCTGCATGTGCCGCATTTCAAAGCGCCGCTGCTCACGGTGGAATTGGATGGAAAGGAGATTGGCCCCATCGCCTTTGCACCCTATGCAATCGACTTGGGCACGGTTTCGCCCGGCGAGCATAGTTTACAAATCACCGCGTACGGCAATCGTTTTAATTCCTTTGGTCAACTGCACGATATGTTGCATCGCCACTGGTGCGGGCCGGAGGCTTGGCGCAGCGAAGGGGATTTGTGGTCATATGAATACCAGTTGCGGCCGATGGGAATTTTGTCGGCACCGATGATTCAAGGAATCTAGCAGGAAAAAATCGAGACTATATGAAAATCGCAGTAACCGGCGGCAGTGGACAAATCGGCCGCCATATTGTCAAGGCACTGGCCGAACGCGGCGATGAGGTGCTGAACCTGGATCGTCGCCAGTCGAAATTGAAGATGGCGCGTCTGGTGTATGTGGACCTGCTGCATCGCGAAGTTGTGCAACCGGTTTTGGAACAGGTGGAGGCGGTGATCCATCTGGCCGAGGTGCCCAATTCCAACGCGCCATTAGCGGCCAATGAGATTTTTGCGCGCAACACCGCCACCGGCAGTCTGATATTTCAGACCGCTGCCGACATTGGACTCAAGCGGGTGATCTACGCCAGCTCGTGCCAGGCTTACGGGATGTGGGACGTGGGACGCATCGCGCCGCTGCGGCTGCCATTTGATGAAACCCATCCCTTGCTGCCCCAAAACGTCTATGGTTTAAGTAAGGCGTGCAATGAGCGGTATGCCCAACTGGTGCACAAACAAAGCGGCATGCCGATTTCCATATTTCGTATGCCCTTTGTCATGACCGAGCCTCCGGAAAAAATCGGCGAGCATTGGCTGCGCTGGGTGGACCGGCAGCGAACCAGCACCGATGGGTTCGAAACCTATGTGCATGTAAGCGACGTGGTGCGGGCGTTTTTGGCGGCGCTGGATCGCAATGTGCCCGGCTGCGAAGCGTACCACTTATCGGGGCCGGAGGTGATGATCGGCCGGCCCATCCGCGAACATCTCCTGGAGGTGGCCCCGGATTATCCGCCCTTGCCGGAGGACTGGCCCAAGTGGAAAAGCCCGATGCTGCTGGATAAGGCCCGCGCGCAATTGGGCTGGGAGCCGCAATTCAACTTTCTGGATTTGTACCGCCAAAAATTCGGGCACGATCCCACCGGCGCGGGGGCGGCATGACCACCGCCCCGCTCCGCGCCCACCGCCGGCGGTGGTGGAGCTTGGCCTTGTGCCTGCTGACAGTGGCGGCGTGGGGGCGTGTGGCGGCGGCGCAAATTCAAGGGGAAGTGCGAAGCATCGGCCTGGAAGGCATTTACCGGCCTGGAGCCTGGACGGCGCTGCTGGTGCGCCTGCGCACCAGCCAGCCACAATCGCGGCGGCTGCTTTTGCAAGTAAGCTGCGATGATTTGGATCATGATCGTCCGCTGTACACCCGCGCCATCACGCTCACTGGCGGACCGGATTCGCCGGAGCAATATTTCTGGACTTACTTTGTTCCGCCGCCGGGCGGGCTGGTGGACAGCGGCGGTGGGAGGCTGGACGAGCTTAATGGACAACTCAAGGTGTATGTCGCCGATGAACAGGGACGCGTGTTGTTGCAATTGCCGTTGACGCAATTGCCGGTGCGCGTGGAGGGCAAGCCGCTGTCCGGCGCCTCGGTTGAGCGCGGGGCCAAGCTGATTGTGTCGGTCAATGACGGCAAAAATGAACCGCCGTGGCGACAATTGCAGCAGGGGGGCGGATTGACCGAGGATTTGGTCTTCGTATCGCTGCGCCGCCAGTGGTTGCCGGATCATGTATTGGGCTATGAGGGAGTGGACGCGGTGGTCTGGAGCGGGGCGGTGCCGCTCAGCGGACAGTTGGAATCGGAAGCGGCGCAACTGGCGGCGCTGCGGGAATATGTCCGTGGTGGCGGACGGCTGGTGATCTGCCAGTCAACCCAGTGGAAAGAATTTGCGGATTTGACCCCGGTGCAACTGGGTGAAACGGCCCAGATGGACCTATACACGACAACCACCGCCACTGTCTCCACCAGCCGGCCCACAGCGCCGGCGCTGAACATCACCACCAGCCAACCCCTGGATGATGCGCTGGTGGCCAAATGGGCGGCCTATCGCAGCGAAGGACCTGAGCGAGGCACCTGCCCTTACCTGGTGCGGCGCGGATACGGCTGCGGCGTGATCGACTGGGTGGCCCAGGATCTGGCGGACCCGGTTTTGCTGCGCACTTTTCCGCGCGGTTGGGGCGAGGCATGGCTGGAGATACTGGATTTCGCCCCGCGCGGACCGGGCGCGCTCGCCGCAGCGCCAGACAATGCCTATGCTCCGACCGATTCAACATTGGATGTATCCGCGTCCTTGCGCCAAGGGCTGAATTTTACCTCGCGCGGCGCGGGCCTGATTTTCCTGGCGATGCTGTTTTTTGTGACCTACGGGCTGGCGGCGGGGCCGGGGCTGGCGCTGTTATTGCGCTGGCGCGGCAGAAGCGATTTGAACTGGCCGCTTTTTGCCGCGGTGGCGGTTGCCGGGGCGCTATTGACGATCCTGCTAGTCAAATTAATGCTGGGCGGGCCGCCGCAACTCAAATCGATCACACTGGTGCGGCAGTTACAAACCGATGACGCCCACTGTATGGCTCGCGCTGCGCTGTACATCCCGAAGGACGGACGATTTGCCATCGAATTGCCGCCGGGTGAACGCGCTGCCTTGCGCGGCTGGATACCCGTTCATGCCTCCGCCGCCGAGGCCCAAAACGCCGAGGGATTTTTATCGCAGCGGGAATATGAGGTGCCGATTGTTGAATCAGATCAACCGGCGCGGGTGCAACTGTATTTCCGCAGCACCATGAAAAGTTTGGAGGGAAAATGGCGCTCGCCCGCGCGTGGAGGCATCGAGGGGACAGCCCAACTGAGCGACGACAAGCTCCTGAGCGGACTGTTGACCAATGGTACCGATCAAGTGTTGAGCGACGTTTATTTAGGCTGCCGCTTGAGTAACGATTCCTCGCAACTGCGCGTGGTGTATTTGCCGCGGTGGAATGCCGGCCAGACCATCGAGCTGCGCAAGATTTTTCATTCGGGCGATGCCCTGACGCTGGGGACAATAATCGAACCAACAAACGGGAGGGCGACACCGGGACTGGGATCCGTCGTGACTGGGCAGCTCAACGGCATCGAGTCGGCTAACCTCGACACCACTGATTCCTGGGCATCGCAATGGTATGCGCGCTTTCGCAAGCGGGACGCGATGGCTGGGGCCCAGTCGTTGAGCGATGCGACCGGCAATTACCGCGATTCGCTTCCTATGCTCAGTTTTTTTGATCTGCTCCCGACGCCGCGATCTTTTCAAGCAAGCGAGCCGGCCGGCCGGCGGTCTCGATCACCCGCGCAAAATCCCAGGATCGAGCGCTTTGAACTATTGCGGCCCGGCGGGCGATTTATGGACATCTCGGCGGCGATCTCCGCTGGCAGGCTGGTGGTGCTGACGGCGTCGCAAGAGGCGTGGCCGCGGCCCTGGCTGACACAGGGGCGAGCGATTGCGCAAAGCGGGGCGGTCTTGTATCAATTCGTTGTTCCAGTAAAACGGAGCAATCATCCGCCGCAAAATGCGTCGCGATAAATTGCCAGGGAGCGATGGTTATATGGCTGCGGTGATACAGACCGTCAACTTGACCAAGCGTTACGGCGAACTGGTGGCGCTGGCGAACTTGAATCTCCAAATCGCCCAAGGGGACTGTTTCGGCTTCATTGGCCCCAACGGCGCTGGCAAAACCACGACCATTCGCATCCTGGCCACCTTGCTGCAACCGACCTGGGGCGAAGCGCGCATCTGTGATTTGGTGATCGGCTATCAGTCGCGGCAGATTCGGCCATTGATCGGCTATGTGCCGGATGTGTTTGGCGCCTATGACGACATGGTGGTGCTGGAATATCTGGAATTTTTCGCCGCTGCGTACAATATTCACGGCTCGGAACGGCGCAAGGTGATCAGCGATGTATTGGAACTGACCGACCTGGGTTACAAGCGTGATGCCCTGGTGGATGCTCTGAGTCGGGGGATGAAACAGCGCTTAAGTATTGCGCGGGTGCTCTTGCATGATCCGAGTGTTTTGCTGCTGGATGAGCCGGCGGGGAACCTGGACCCGCGAGCGCGCATTGAAATGCGCGAACTGCTCAAAGAATTGCGGCGCATGGGCAAGACCATAGTCATCTCCAGCCACATCCTGCCGGAACTGGCCGATTTGTGTAATACCGTGGGGATCATCGAGCGCGGCGAACTGATTTACGCCGGTCCGGTAGCGGATATTTTGCAAAAAGCCCGGCGGGGCACGGTGGTGCATGTGAAGCTCAGCGGGTTGCTCTCGCAAATGGAGCCGGCGGCGCAACTGCTGCGCGCCAGGCCGCAGGTGCGCACAGTGGAGGTGCTGGAGGATCATCTGGAAGTGGTGCTGGGGCCGGCGGTGGAGGACTACTCACTGGTGGCCCGCTGGCTGGTGGAGGGCGGGTACGATCTGCTGCTGTTACGGGAGGAAGAAGTGAATTTGGAGACGGCATTTATGCGCTTGACGCGCGGCACTGTGCAATAAGAAAGCGGTCGGATGCTGGGAATTGGAAATTATTTGTGGCGTCTGTTGCCGGCCAACCCCATTTTGCTGCGGGTGGTGGCGATGGCGGGCAGGCGTCGCCGCGATTTGATTTTTCGCACCGGATACCTGGCGGTGTTGATTCTCGCCGTCAGTATCACGATCATCGGTTCGCAAACCTCCGGCGGAGACCTTGCGGCGCTGGCAAAGATTTCCGGGCGCTTGCTCGTGAACATCAGTTGGCTGCAACTGGCTCTGGTGGCGCTATTAGCCCCGGTTTTCATGGCCGGGGCCATCTCCGAGCAAAGAAATGCCCAGTCGCTGGATTTGCTGTTGGCTTCGCCCTTGACCAATGAGCAGATTGTGCTGGGCGGCTACCTGTCGCGCTTGTTTTTTGTACTCACGCTGCTTCTGAGCGGCATCCCCATTTTCAGCATCACGCAAATTTTCGGTGGCGTTGCCATCAGCGATATCCTCAATGTTTTGTGGATCTGCGCCGCCACGGCGGTGGTATGCGGCGGTTTGGCCATCTTCATGGCCACGATCAACCTCGCCCCGCGCAGCGCTCTGTTCAGCTTTTACCTGCTGATCGCGCTATACCTGGTTGGAGGCGTGCTGCTGGATCAGAGCAGCGCCATGGCGGTGGCGGGGGAGCCGACTCTGTTGCATCCACAGACGCGCATTAGTTGGCTGACCGGTATCAACCCCTTTCTGGCCATGCGCGTGGTACTGCATGATCCGCTCTATCGACCCCCGACGGCCGCCGCGCTGGGGGACAAAGGCTGGCTGGTTCGGTGGTACCTGGGCAGCCCGCAGACGTTTTATCCCGTATTCATGGTGTTGGTCAGCGCACTATTGCTTATTCCATCGGTGCTCACATTACGCAGATGGGCGCAATCAACTTGGAGCTTGCGCGGGTGGATATTGCGCAGGCTGCGATTGCGGCCGGGGGTGGCCCGGCGTAAGCCGCGGAGTGTGTGGCATAATCCCATCGCCTGGCGCGAAGCGCGCACGCGCGGCGGCAGCGCTGGCTCGCTGGCCGGTCGCTTCGGCTTTGCGGCGATCGGACTGGTTTTGACGATCTGGGTGCTGCGGGGATATCACTGCACGCTGCCGATGAGCCGATGGGTGGACCGGTTCTCCTACGATGCCGCCACCGATTCCATCACCATCAACAGCGACAAAGGAATTGAAAACTTTTTGGTCAGCCCCCATACGACGATTTCACTGGATAATCGTCCAATCGCCGCCGAAAAGTTGACCAATCCGTATCAGGTATTGGAGACAACCGTCCCCCCAGCGCGGCGAAATGAACTGGCCACGTTGAAACTCTCCAGTCAGCCCAGACAATTCAGCGCGACGGAAGCCGGCTCGATACTGGCGCTATTCACGCAGGCGGAACTGGCGCTGGTATTGCTACTGGTGGCCAACACCGCCGCCTCGGCGGTAACGCGGGAAAAGGAGGACGGCACGCTGGATTTGCTTCTGGCCACGCCCATCACCAGCCGCTATTACATTTGGGGAAAACTGCGCGGTCTGGTAAGCCAGGCCGCCCCGCTCATGGGCGTTCCGGTGGCGGGACTGCTGATATTTCTTGGCTATGACGTACTTGCTCATCTAGGCGGCCAATCCGGCCCGTGGGTGGTTCACCCCGAGGCGCTGGTGCTGCTGCCGCTGCTGCTGGTGGCAACCGCCGCGGCCACGGCGATGATTGGCATGAGCCTGTCGCTGCGTTGCCGCAAAACCGTCGTGGCGGTGATGGCGACGATTGGGTTGCTGGTTGGCGCGCTGATCATACTGGGCTTTTTTGGCAACTTGATGCTTTGGGCGCCTGGGGCCAACGATACCCAGCGATTTTTTGCCGCATTTAGTCCTTTCGCGCTGGTGCAACTTTTGTTTATTCAACCCGCCGGCGGCACGGGGGAGCATTTTTCCCGACGCATGTTCGTCATTGTGGGCGCATTGGTCGCCAACGCTTTGATCTTGGCGGGAGTATGGTTGCTGTACCGTTCGATGGTACATAATTTTGATATGACCATTCGCCGCCAGTCGCGCTGAAGCGGGCTAGCGCGCTGGGGTCCAATGTCGTAAGAGCAGGCGCGATAGTCCATTGACCAGCGCGAAAAGAATCAGCCCCAGCAGCGATGCCGCCAGCACCGCCGCGAATAGCAGGTCCGTGCGGCCTTGGCGCTTGGCTATCAGGATCAGCACTCCCAATCCCGGATTCTCCCCCAGGACGCTGGCGACAAATTCACCCACGATTGTGCCCACCACTGCCAGGCCGGCGGCGATCCGCAGGCCCGTGAGAATATTGGGCAGGGCCGAAGGCAATTTCAATTTCCACAAGGTGGCCAGGCGGCCTGCGCCGTAGAGCCGAAACAGATCAACCAGGGCCGGATCGGTTGACAGCAGGCCCCCAAGGCTGTTGGCGATAACCGGGAAAATCGAAACAATAAAAGCCGCCAGCGCTACCGCCGGCAATCCCGGCCCCAGCCAGATCACCAGCAGCGGCGCAATCGCGATGATGGGCACGGTTTGGAAAAAGATCATGTAGGGATAAACCGCCCGCTGCACCCATAACGATGTGGAAAGCAGTACGGCCAGGAGCAAACCCAAAATAGCACTGGCGGCAAACCCCAGGCACGTCGCCCATAGTGTGGTTAAAAGCGAACCGGCAAGCTCGCGCCAGTACTCTGCGGCGGCGGCGAAAACCGCCGACGGGGCCGGCAGCAAATATTCCGGCACCTGCAGTTGGCGCAAGAGAATTTCCGCCAGTCCCATCACCAGCACAAAGCTCAGCAGGGGTGGAAGAATAATAGCTAGTCCCCAGCGCTTCATGACTGGCTCTGGCGCAGCGCGCGGTAAATGCCTTCACTGGCGGCGGCAAATTGGCTGGTTCCGCGCAGTGCCGCATCGCGCCATGGCGGCAGGTGGATCGACATATCCGCCAGTAACCGCGCTGGCCGTCCTGAAAAAACCACCGCGCGCTGGGCAAGAAACGTGGCTTCGGGCGTGGAGTGGGTAACAAATAGCACCGTCATGCCGCTGTCCATCCAGAGCTGGCGCAAATCCTCGTCCAGCCGCTGGCGCGTGATTTCATCCAGCGCGGCAAACGGCTCATCCAACAGCAGCAGACGCGGGCGCGTAACCAGCGCCCTGGCCAGGGACACGCGCATGCGCATGCCGCCGGAGAGTTGGCTGGGATAACGCCGCATGGCATCGATCAGGCCGACTTTGGCAATAGCCGCCGCCGCGGCTTGCAGTCGCGCGGCTTTGGCCTGGCCCATTAGTTCCAGCGGCAGAGCCACATTGTGCATCACGCTGCGCCAGGGCAGCAGGTGGGCATCTTGAAAAACGTAGGCCACGGGAAGCTGTCCCGCTCCAGCGGCGGAGGCGGCGTCGCCAAGCAGGCGTACAGATCCTGAGTCGGGGCGATCCAATCCCGCGATCAAGCGTAACAAGGTGGATTTGCCGCAGCCGGAGGGGCCGAGAATAGCGAGAAATTCGCCGGCCGATACCGACAAATCCAATTTACTCAATACCTGAACGTTGCCTGCAAACGTGCGGCTTAGGCCCCGAATCTCGATGCCAATACCCGCCGCGGCGGATGCGGCGGGTGAAATACGTGCGGGCGGGGTGGTGGGCATGGTGTCAGGTCCATTGTTGGCCTTGGTTGAGCTAAAGGCAAGTGAGCCATTGCACGCTCATCGATCCGTAATCACGTTGATCCAGCACACCCAGGCCGGGTAACTCTAAACAATCCGCTCGATCATGGCGGAAAATCACCTGTCCCCGCGGGGCCAGGTGACCTTGTGCCAGATGTAAACCCAGTTGCCGCAACTGGCCAGAACGATCCCGCAAAAAATGGTAGGGGGGGTCCAGGAATATCAGATCGGCCTTAAGCGGCGGCTCCACTGGCTCGGCTAAATAGTGGAACAGGTCTGATGCGACGATGCGGCAACGATCCGCCACACCCAGGTTGGCGATATTCCTTTGAAGCTGCTGAAGCGCTGAACGATCCCGTTCAAAAAAGACCACCTCCCCCGCGCCGCGGCTGAGGCACTCCAGGCCCATCGAGCCGGTCCCGCTGAAACAGTCATACACTTTGGCATCCGGGATGTAAGGTGCCAACACGTCAAAGACCGATTGCTTGACCCGATCGGTGATGGGTCGGGTTTGCTTGCCCAGCGGGGCCAAGAGCGGCCGACCGCGAAATTCTCCCGCGATAATGCGCATGGGGCCAGAGTATAAGGCTGGCGGCGGCGGCGGGAAATATTACCTATGGCCAAACTTTACCAGAATATTATATATTTGGCTCAATGGCCAATCGTGGTGAGCATTATGAACAGGCCTTTGAGGCATTTTTACGCGTCCGGCGCATTCCCTATGTGGCGGTGGATGAGCGCAAACGCGCGCTGTTTGCCGGGGCTAATTTGAAGAGTTTTGATTTTGTGGTTTACAGCCCGCAGGGGCGCAATTTGCTGGTGGACATTAAGGGACGGCGCGCCTGCGGCGTTGCCGCCGGCAAAACCCTTCAAAACTGGGCGACGCGGCGGGATATTCAGGACATGTTGCAGTGGCAACAGGTATTTGGGCCGGGGTTTCAAGCGGTGCTAATGTTTTTATACTGGATCGAGACGCCGCTATTTCCTTCGCCGGCCATGTTTGAGTTTGAGCAGCGTTGGTACCAGATGCTGGGAGTGGATTTAAGCGGCTACCGCGAACATATGCGCTGCCGCTCGCAGCGCTGGCAAACGGTTTGTTTACCGTCGCAAACATTTCGCCAGCTTGCCCGTCCGGCGGAACAATGGTTATGATGGCAGCATGAACACTCGAATGCTCGGCTGGGCGGTGGGGGGGCTGCAACTGCTGACCATGCCCCTGTTGGCGCTGGCGCAAAATTCCGACGAGGTGCGACCCGACGCGCGGCTGGAGGGATATGGCAAAACCGTCAGCATCGGCGAGTCCACTTCGCTGACCTGGCTGCTGCTGGTCTTTCTGGGTGTCGTGTGCGTCG
Source organism: Tepidisphaerales bacterium (assembly GCA_038317225.1). Taxonomy (GTDB): domain Bacteria; phylum Planctomycetota; class Phycisphaerae; order Tepidisphaerales; family Tepidisphaeraceae; genus JBBQBE01. The sequence continues at coordinate 80,885 of JBBQBE010000002.1, forward strand.
CCCCGCTGTTTATGAATGCCCGGCGCACGCATCTGGACTAATGTATTTTGCGGCGCGGGCGGCGTCTTTTGCAGTCCTGTGAGCCTATGATATGTCTTAACCGAAGGAGACCGACAATGAAAAGCGTTCTATTGTGGAGCCTGGTGGCTCTGAACGTGGTGCTGGTTACGGCGCTGTTATCGCGCCATGACAATGCCGCCATGGCCCAGCGCGTCATGCGCCCGGCGGATTATTTGATCATCCCTGGCGAAGTTCCCGGCGGGGTGACCGGCGTGGTCTATATTCTCGATGCCAGCAACGGGCTGCTGAGCGCAATGGCCTATGAAGATGCCAACGGGGAATTGAGCGTCATGGCGCCTCTGGACTTGACGCGCATTTTTGATGTCAATACCAATCGTCAACCCGTGAACAATAATCGCCGCGGACGCTAAGAAAGCAGGTACTCAAATGCATAAAAAAACCTTGACAATCGGATTGCTAAGCTGTTCAGCTCTTGGACTGCTAACGGCATTGTGGATGGGCAGCCAGCCGGCGGTCGCGGCCACCGCCGTTACCGGCCGGGATTACCAGATGGTTACCGCCCGCAGCCAAAACGGCGGCGAAAGCCTCTACGTAATGGACAACAAAACCGGCCTGATGGGCGTGTTCGTATACGAGCCGGTAACGCGCTCGTTGCAGCCCAAGCGCATTCGCGCTATCGCCGACGCCTTTGGCAATCGTTGATTGGAGCTGTTGCGTGCACAGTCAAATCAGTGAACTGGCCGGGCGTGTGCTGGCAGGCGAATCGCTCGGTACAGATGAGGCGTTGTACCTAACCTCGCTGCGGGGACAGGATCTATACGATCTGTTTTACTGGGCCAACCGCATCCGGGTCCATTTTATGGGTCCGTCGATCACCTTCTGCGCGATTGTCGCGGCCAAAATGGGTGGATGCAGCGAGGACTGTAAATTTTGCTCGCAGTCATCGCATTACGCCACCGCCGTACAGGGCCAGAGCAAATTGACCGATCAGCAAATCCTTGATTCGGCGGTACATGCCGCCGAGGTAGGCGCTGATAGCTTTGGCATCGTCAATTCCGGCCGCGCACCCACGCGCAATGAACTGGAAAATTGGCTGGCGCCGCTGATGAGCAAAATCGCTTCGGAGGGCAAAACCCGCGCGTGCGCTACCCTGGGGACACTGACCGAAGAAACTGCGAAATTTTTATATAACTGCGGCATCCGCCGGATCAATCACAACCTGGAAACCTCCGAGCGATTTTTTCCCAGTATCGTTGGCACCCATCCATTTTCCGAGCGCGTGCGCACCTTGAAAATCGCCAAGGCCGCGGGCTTGTCGCTTTGCTCCGGTGGGATTTTTGGTATGGGGGAAACTTGGCGGGATCGTGTGGATATGGCGCTCATGCTGCGCGAGCTGGATGTGGATGTGGTGCCCATCAATTTCTTGAATCCCATCGCCGGAACGCCCTTGGGCGAGGTGCCCAAATTGCCCCCGATGCAGTGCCTGCAGATCGTTTCCCTCTACCGCTTTTTACTGCCGGATCGGCAACTGAAAGTCGCCGGTGGGCGCGAGGTGTGTCTGCGCGATCTGCAAAGCTGGATCTTTTTCGCCGGGGCCAGCAGCACCATGATCGGCAACTACCTGACAACCTACGGGCGCAAGCCGGAAGATGATCAGCAGATGGTGCGCGACCTGGGACTGGACTGGGAAAATTATGACGGCGGGGGGGTACAGCCTGCCGAACCGGCACCGCGCCTCAGCCGCGTAGTCCATAATGGCACAGCGCGCATCCCCATTTTATTAGAGCGCGAAGTGGCGATCAGCGATGCGGGGCCATGAGCGGGCGCGTGCGGATGGTTGGCTGCGGCCTGGTCAGCGCGCTGGGCGACTCGCTGGAAAGTACTTGGACCGCTGTAATCGACGGCCAGTGCATTTGGGATCACGCGCCAACTGTCCTGGGCGCACGTCCACTCATTGATTTAGCCCGCCGCGCCGCATCCGAAGCGTTAGCACAGGCTCAATGGTGCGATTTATCAGATACCGCGCTGGTATTCGCCACCAGCAAAGGGGCGATTCTCGATTGGATCACCCCCCCGCCAGCGGCTGGTTATCGGACGTTGGATGTGGAGAGTGGCCGGGAGATGGGATTGGCCACTACGGCGGCACATCTGGCCGCGGAGCTGCACCTCGGCGGTCCTTATCAAACGATCTCGGCCGCGTGCGCCAGCGGATTGCACGCCCTGGCGCTAGCATATCACTGGATTCACTGGAAGGTGGCCAGGCGCGTATTGGTGGTGGCCGGCGAAGCCTCAGTGCATCCGCTGTTTGTGGGCAGCTTCAAGCGTTTGGGCGTGCTGGCGGCTGCGGGCGAGGGTTGCCGGCCATTTGACCACCGTCGCGGCGGTTTTTATATGAGCGAGGCCGCGGCGGCAATCTGCTTGCAAGCCGCCCAGCCGGGCCAAGACTCAAATGCGCCTTGGATTGACCGTGTGGCCTGGGGGGCGGACGCCACTCATTTGACCGGGCAGGACCCGCGCGGGCGCCTGCTTGGCTACCTACTTGAACAAACGGCCGCTGGCCAGCCAGTCCAACTGGTTCACGCCCACGGCACCGGGACGATTCTCAATGATGCGGTGGAATGGGAGGCGCTGCACAAACACCTGAGCGGCGCGGCCGAGCCGGTGCAGGTTTATTCGCACAAAGCGGCCTTGGGACACAGTCAGGGTGCCGCCGGTCTGGTGGCGGCGGTGCTGTCGATGCGCATGCATCAGACTGGACAAGTTCCGCCCAATCCGCTGAGTAGCCAGTCATTGACTAGCCCAGCGCTGATCTTGTCCACCGCGCCGGTGCGGCGGCGGATTAATAATTCATTGCTGATCGCAGCCGGTTTCGGGGGCGCCGCGGCGGTTATCTGTCTGAAATCCGGGTAAATCTCACCTGAAAATGACTTGCAACTCCCCCACCGGCGCAACTTAACATAACATGGATTATCGGACGTTGAATTTACCATATGCCTGAAGGGGGGGACAACCACTCAATCCATGTTTGTTAGGAATTAGCGTTTTTGCGGTCTTTTAAAGCTGCCACGTTGCCTCCCCGCATGCCACGTTTTTGTATTTTATCGCATGAAATTTTGCTGGCAGTGCCAACGGATTTTTGCACGGGTTCAGGAAATCCGCCTTCATGGGCAGTCACTAACCGTGTTTACCGTTTAGAAATGGTTGTGTGTAAAAATATATGCGCACACCCATATTGCTTGCCTCATGCTCTTGTGGAAGATCATTCGCGCCAGTTCCCTTGATCCGCCGCCGCGTCATCGGCCGGCGGCGGCGAAACCGTGCGCGGAGCGGCTGGTGGCGACGACGACGACGCGGAGGATTTCACATTTAATTTCGCCGCCTTCTGCATGTCGCTGAGCACCTTGTTCTGCCGCGATTTTTCACGCATCTGCCGGTACTGGCGCAGCCCGCCCAAAATCGTACGGGTTAGCAGCGCCACCGCAACGCCCGCCGCAAACGAGAAAAATACCAGCACCAGTTGGCTGGTATCCCACTGTCTGCCTATCCAGTACCAGAATTTCACCGGGTTGCCGCTGTTGTTCCAGATAAACGCCAGTGCGTATAGTCCCAGCAGAATACCCAGGATGAGTTTGGTCCACACTTTAATTTTCAGCCACATGGTTCCCATATTGTTCCTTGCCCTTTAGTTGGACCAACCCATCAGCGACCGCAACACGATTGACAAACCCTCCAGACCCGGACGCAGATAATCCCGGATCGGCGGATAAAACAGTACCACAAACGCGGTGCTCATGGCCAGATATGGCCCATAGGGCAACTCGCGCTTCTTGCCGCTGATCATCAGGTACAGCGCCAGCACGATCCCAAAAAAAGGTGCCAGGAAAAATGCCACCACCACCGGTCCGGCCCCTATCACCGCACCCACTCCCAGCAGCAAATGCACATCGCCCAACCCCATCGCCACGCGGCCAAAACCCAGCGTACCTAAAATCCGCGTCAGCCACACGATAAATGCTCCGCTCATCGCGCCCAGCAGCGATGCCAGCAGGCCCGACATCCAATGGCTTTGCGCCGCGGCAGTGGCCCAGTTGCCCGCAACCGGCCAGCGCCACGCCAGCAACCCCGCCGCCAATCCCATCGCCAGTGGCGGCAGCAAAAACGCCATCTCTTTTCGCATCTCATTGCGAATATCCGCCCTGGAATAATCCGGGGGCAATGGTTCGATCGTCTGGCCCGCCGCCTTGGCTTCTGCGGCCTGGCGGGCATATTCTTCCTGGTCCACCTCCAGCAGCGGCTCACCCTGGGGAAAGCTCATCGGCAATACCCCCCGCCACCATAAAAGCAGGCTGATGGCCCATCCCGCGGTCCCCCCCGCCGCCAGCGCCGCGGCCAGGGGGGAAATCTCCAGCGCCCCGGCCATTGACGGGGTGTTGAGAAACGTATGATACGCCACGCCCATCAGCGTCATCAGCCAGCAAAGACCCAGCGGTATGACAAACAGTTCCGCGTCGATGAGGCTGGCAGCCAGCAGCATCGATAGCAAACCCACGATTAAAAAATAGATCGGATAATCAATCAGAAAAAAGACATCGCGCACATATCCCGGCCCCCATTGCCACTGGTAAATCGCCAGGTAATACAACAGGAAAAGCAGCCCCGTCGCCGCTTCCACCAGCGGATAACGCGGCGAAATCGGTTGGCGGCAATAGCGGCACTGACCCCGCAGCAGCAGCCAGCCTAAAATTGGAATGTTGTCATACCAAGCCAGCAAATGCTCACATCGCGGGCAATGCGATGGCGGCCGAACCAGCGACAAATTCCGCGGCATCCGCCAGACCACCACATTCAAAAAACTGCCGATGCTGGCACCGAGGATAAAGACAAAAAGCATCAAAACAAATGGCAACATATTTTATTTTTCCCCAAGGTGCGCCAGCACGCGCGGCGGATCGATCCCGACCCATCGCGCCGCGGCAAGCACTTTCACCGCCGGGCCAACCGGCCCCCACCGCTGCGGATCGGTCGGGCCATACAGCGCCACGGTTGGCAGGCCGCTCATTGCCGCCAGGTGGGTCGGGCCGCTGTCGCCGCCGACATACGCGGCGGCACCGCCCAGCAAATCCCACAGTTCCACCAGCGTTTGCGGCCACAGTAGCGGCGCCACGCTTTGCAGTTGGGTTAATTGCGTCGGACTTAATCGCTCGCGTTCAGCTTCACCGGCCACAAAGCGCACCTTTCGGCCACTTTGCTTCAGCAAATGGGCAAGTTGCACAAAATGCGCTAGCGGCCAGCACTTGGCATCGCTTCCCGAACCCACATGCAGCATAATGGGCCCGTCGCTTTGGGCCTTACGCGCGCCCAGGCCATGCCGCTGGATCGCCTGCAAACATTGGCCGGCCGCGGCGTGCAATGCCTGCTGACCATTCAACTGGTCAATCAAATAGCGCCAAGCCGGCCCGGCCCACTGGTCGCCCACGGCGGGCTTGATGCCCAATAGCAGAGCATCCGGCGCCCAGCGGCGCACGTTGCGTTCCCACAGTTCATCGGCACGATGGGCAAAATTCACGATGGTATGACTATCCGCCAAACGCCGCCGGCACGCTTCAGGCGGCTCGGCACCCTCCACGTCCAAGGCCGACCAGCCGCTCTCCACGTCCAGCGCTTCCAGACGCAGAACCCGCCGCACAAGCTGCCCCTTTTGCCCGTGGGTTACGTAAAAAACGCGACTATGGGGATGCAAACGGGCCAGGGCCAGGGAGATGGGCCAGGTGAACCCAAAGTCCCCCAGGGCGGCGGCGTGAAATAATAATATCGTTCGCCCGGCGGACATGGGAAAATTGTACCCGCCAAACCGCGGCTGGAAAACCGCAACACATCCGCCGAATATCCGCAGCGCTTAAAGAGTGGCCGCCCGGCCGCGCTTGGCCGCCAATTGCTGCGCATCAGGCACGCGCACGTTCCAAGCCAACCCCAGCCAGCTCATCAGCCGAATCACGCCGTAACTTGCGTCCAGTTCCCACCAGCGCAGTCCGTGCCGCGCCGAGTTGGGGAAAGCATGGTGGTTGTTATGCCACCCTTCCCCCATCGCCAGCACACCCAGGACCGGATTGTTGCGGCTCTGATCCGTTGTGGGGAAAGTGCGCCAACCCCAGATATGACAGACCGAATTGATGCTCCAGGTTACGTGATGAATCAGAAATATCCGCGTCAAGCCCCCCCACACAAAACCCAGCAGCACACCCATCCAGCTTTGGGTCAACAGTCCCCCCAGCGCCGCAGGGATGACCAAACCCAATGCCGCCCATAAAACAAACAGCTTGCTGATCACCCACATCCCCCGCTCCTGCCGCAAGTCGCCTACGTAGCGCTGCAAATTGGGGTAATCAGGCGAAAAAAGCCACCCCATGTGCGCGTGATACAAGCCCCGCACAAAACCCACGAAGGCATGGCCGCTCAGATGCGGCGAATGGGGATCCCCCGCGTGGTCGCTGAGCTGGTGATGGCGACGATGTTGCGCCACCCATTTCATCACCGGCCCTTCCAGCGCCATCGAACCCAAAATCCCCAGCGTCCAGCGCACCGGCTTGAAGGTGGCAAATGAGCGGTGCGTAAAAAGACGGTGGAAGCCGACGGTAACCCCGATGCCGGTTAGCACATACATCCCGATAAAAACAAATAAATGCGCCAAGCTGAAGGCCGTGCCCCACAGCAGCACAATGGTGGCCAGCAGCCCGACAAAAGGCAGGATCACGGCCAAAAGCGTAACCAGCTTCAAGCCCGCGGAGAGTGCTTCACCTTGCTCGGAGTTTGCCGCCGAGGGAACCATGGTAATAGATTCAATAGAGTCAATAGATTCATTGGTCATTGGATTGCTTTCAGTTCAGAGCCAGACGACCAAAGGCCCGTCCGCCGCCAGTGGAAATTACATGAGTATATGCAGGTTGCGGCGCGAGGTGTCAATCATGGTTTAACAAATATCTCGCAAAAAAAGAATTGGGGGCGTGCCTACAGATTTTTGCACAGGTTCAGGCAGCCAGCCATCATGGCAATTCGCAAATCGCGTTTTTTCGTCATAAACCGCGAGGTGCAAAAAAATGCGGGCACACCCAAAACTTGCCAACGACGAAATGTCGGCTATCGCCGCGACATACCGACAAGTTGTCGATGCAAGCTCAACCAGTTAAGGCTGTGCCCTGGGTGCAATATCAACTGAATTTCGAATTTTTCGGCTTTTAAGCGCCCTGGCAAAATGTGTGGCACGCCGATTGATTATGGGCATATTGTCCTGCTCGACGTGGAACAGTGTGATAGTGGTTTGAATGTAAGTAGGTAACTTTTGTGGTTCGTGCAAGTAAGAAGTTGTTCCCGCGGGCAGGACTTTTTTAAGCCTATTCTTCCCCCGATGTGGAGAATGCTTTAGCCCACAACCCAAAGCATTCTTCATCAGCCCCATGAAGCCGCCCTTGCCCGGGGCGGCTTCCTTTTTTTGTTCCATGATACACCGCATTTTATTGCCGCAGACCACGGGAAACACTCCTCCAGCGATCAGACCAGCTTCATCTTCTTGAGATTCTCCATGCTGATGCGGACCGCCTCCAGCGGGTCTTGCCCGTAGCAGTCATCCTGCTCAACGATGCCCCACTTAACGCCTTGGTCCACAGCCGCTTGCACCAGCGCGGGGATGTCCATGATGCCGGTGCCCACATTGGCGAATTTACCTTCCGGGCCGGCGGCCATGTCCTTCAGATGCACCAGTTGCACACGCTTGCCCAGCTTTTTCAGATACGCCACCGGATCTTGCCCCCCCTTTTTCACCCAGAACAGGTCCAGTTCGGCTTTCACTAATTCCGGGTCGCTGCCAGCCCACAAAATGTCCAGGCCGGTTTGGCCGTCGAAGTTTTGAAATTCAAAATCGTGGTTGTGGTAGCTGAGGATAAAGCCATTGTCCTTACACTTTTTCCCGAGTTGGTTCATGGTTTTGGCCACATTTTTCCACCCCGCCGCATCGGGCCGGCGTTCCTGGGGCATCCAAGGGACAATCAGGTTGTCGCAGCCAATGGTTTTGTAGTCCGCAAACGTCTGTGCCTGCTGGCGTTCCAGTTGTTCGATGCCCACATGCGCGCCCGAGGCTTTCAGGCCATTGTCCACCAGCACTTTTTTCACGTCCGCGGCACGGGTGAGATTGCCCCAGCCGGCCAGTTCCACGCCTTGGTAGCCCATTTTGGCGATCCGCGCCAAGGTGGTGGCAAAATCTTTGGCCGTCGCGTCGCGCACCGTATAGAGCTGAACCGAGGGTAAAATCGTTTGCATAAATATTCCTCAACCATCAAGGCCTCGGAGAGCACAGTATTGCTTCGGCAATCTATGCCCCGCCGCCATTTTCCGCCGCTTAGCATCCACCTTTGAACCGGCCAACGCAAGGGGCCAAAAATTTTTTCCGTCAATGAACCAACCCGTTGGCCCGTGCGTATTATATGACGACAAGCCTCCTTCCCTGGGTGGCGTGGATTACCGAAAGGTTCCACGCCACCTTTTTTAATTTACCGCCGGCTGATAAGTCTCTTCAATCCCACCGCCGCGCGGGATTATAATGAACGCATGGATCAACAATTGATTGAAAAGCAGGTGTTGTACAACGGCCAGAAAGTTCGCCTGGAAGTCCACCATTTCGAGGATGAGCAAGGCCGGCGACACAAAAAAGAAATTTGCGTGCATCGCGGCGCGGTGGTGGTTGCGCCCTTTTTGGACGTCGACACCATCCTGCTGATTCGGAATTTCCGTTACAGCATCGGGCAATATCTGGTTGAATTGCCAGCGGGAACTCTAGAACCCAAGGAAGATCCGATGAACGCGGCCGGACGTGAACTACTGGAGGAGACCGGCTATATCGCCGGGCGCTTTAAACCCTTGGAGGCGTTTTATGCCTCACCGGGAATTTTGACCGAAAAATTGTACGGTTTTGCCGCCTATGATCTGGAGAAATCCACCCAGCGATTGGAAGTGGGCGAAGAGATTGAACCGTTGCCGACCGCTTGGGATGAGGCGCTGCAAATGATCCGCGACGGCCGGATTTGCGATGCCAAGACCATCGCGATTTTACTGCTTTTCAATCAGTTTCATCGCGGTGGCCAGTAAGCGCCGGTTTGTCTCCGGCCATGAGAGGAAGCCAAAAATGGCACGGGATGATCGATCCAGTTTTCCAGACCGCAGTCGCGCTACCGGGCACCCATGGGGATTGAAGCTGGGCGCTTCAGTCATGCTGGGCAGGCTGGGGCATATTCCGGTGCGGGCGCATGTGTCGCTGCTGATCCTGCTGGCCGCGGGCTTGCTGTTTGATTTGGGAACTTATCCGCTGCCGCATCGCCTGGCGGGATTGGGCTGGCTTTGCGTACTGCTGGCGCTACGCGAACTGGCTCGCGGCGTAGCCAGCCGCCTGTTCGGCGGGTACACCGATCGAGTGATCTTCTGGCCGCTGGGAAGTCTGGTTTTGCCGGATTTGCCTTGGCGGTGGCCGGTGTATCTGTTCACCAGCCTCAGCGGCACACTGGCCACGGCACTGTTGGGATACGTTGCGGCGCTGATCTTGTTTCACCACAGCGGGCAATGGCCGGCGCTGAATCCCAGCCAGTGGCATATGCCGGTTTTGCGCGGCTGGTATGGCCAGTGGCTCTGGTGGTGGTTGTATGTTGATGCGTTTTTATTGACGGCTTTGAACCTGCTGCCGATTTATCCGCTGGATGGGGGATATATTGCCCAGTCGCTCCTGTGGCCGTGGATGGGGTATTCCAAAAGTTGGGACGTAACCACCACGATGGGACTGGTCGTGGCGGCGGCATTGGCGGTGGCGGCGCTGGCGCTGGCCAACTGGATGCTTCTGGCCGTGGCCGTGGGCGGGTTTTACTACTGCCATCAAGTGCGGAAAATGCTGCACCAGCCCCCCACCGGCCAGGAGGCCGAGCCCACCGACTCGCCTGTGGAACAGAGCGGCCCACGGCAGCATTCCCGGTCCGTTCGCCGGGCCCGGCGGCTGATTCACCGCCAGCGCCAGGAGGAAACCTTGGTGGACGCGATCCTGGCCAAACTGGCGACAAGCGACTGGCAACACTTGTCGCACGCCGAAAAACGCCGCTTGCGCCAGGCCACCCGCCGCCGCCAGCGCGACGCCGACTCGACAGCCGGCCCGCCAGCCGTATAATACACCCACACAGCCCAGGTGGCGGAACTGGCAGACGCACTACTTTGAGGTGGTAGCGAGGCAACTCGTGCAGGTTCAAATCCTGTCCTGGGCATTGGCAAGGTGAAAATCCGGAGGCTGCGGCGCGGCGTGCGGATCAGCGTTGATTCACAGTTTACCGCCCGTGGTGGGGAACTATATATTCTGACGACATCCCCGCGTAACCCGCAAACCGTTTCAGCCAACTGTCAAACCCCAATCGGTCAACTAATGTTGCCGCATTGGCAGGTGGGTACCGTTTATGGCACAAAAACCCAAATTACAAACAACGCAGTCCACATTAGCTGATGCGCAAAGGGACGTGCGATTTTTGCTGGACGCCGGCAAATGCAAGCAGGCCGTGGAAATGGCCAAAGATTGGAATAAAAAGTCGCCCAGCCAGGAGAGCGAGGCGCTGCTGGTGGAGGCGTACGCGGCGCGCATACGCGAGTTCCAAGCCAAAGGTGCCCCCCAGGATGCCCAAACACTGCTGTCGCTGGTGCGGCAGCGTTTTCCCAATTTCAAGGATCATTTCGGCGACGATGAAATCGCCTTGCAGGCCCAGAACGGCCAATGGTCGCAACTGCTCAGCCAACTGGGCGGCGGGCAACTTTCCCCAAAAACACAAGTGATGATTGAAACGGCGATACGCCGCCACGCCACAGATCCGCGCCCCATTGCCGATTGCGCGGCATTAGCCCCGGATCATTCGCTGCGCGGAGCGGCGAGCGCTATATGGCAGGCTTTTGCGGCCGTTACCACCGGCCCGGTAACCGCCGAGCAGATGGCACTGCCCCAAGTGGCGCGAAAAAGCCCGCTGGCGGACTGGAAATGGCTGATTCGCGGCATTGGCTCATGGTATCAGGGGGATGTGGATGACTGCCGCCGCGCCGCCAAGAGCATCGCGGCGGACTCGGCGGTCTTTAGCGGAGCGGCAATGCTGCTGGCACTGTGCGACGAGGCGTCGTGCAAAGGCCCGCGTTGTAGCGCGCTGATGGATCGGATCCACGGCGGCCCCAAGGCATTGAAGGATGAGATTACGGCCTTTGAGAATGTTTTGGCGGGCAGTTCTTCCACGGCACTCAGGCGCGTGACGCACGCCCTGCTGATGAGCTGCGGGCGGCAATTCCCCTCGGCCTCGGAGGAATTGAGACTGTGGCTGGAAGGGCGCATGGTGACGGAGGATGTGCCGGAGAGCATCGTGCGCTCGGTTTTGGGTGCCCCGCGCAGCGATGCCGCCCGCTGGCGTATGGTGGCGCGTACGGCTCATAGCCGCGGTTTGTACTCATTGGCTTTTTACTGGTGGACGCGCTTTCATAAGCAAGCCCTGCAAGAGCAGTTGTTTGCGCCAGGCAGCCTCGAGGAGGCGGCGGTGCTGGAATGCCGCGCCAGCGCTTTAAGCGAGTATTACATCTATGTCCAGGAAGAGGAGGACGGGGGGGAGTTTACATACCTGGATGATTGTCTTTGTGTTGACGGCCAGGAGCAACCGCATGATTTTCTGCCGACGGACTGGAAGGCGGCCCAGTCTCATATCGCGGATTTGTGGCACCAAACCTGCGCGATAGCCCCCGACGCATTAAATTTTGCAAAGTGGATGGGGTGGGCAATTGCAATTAAATCCTTTCCCCACAAGATTGAGGCCTGTGAGGCTTGGGCCAAGGCCATGCCCGATGATGTGCGCCCGCTGCTGCAATTGTGCCTTTTGGCCGAGGAACGCAAAGCCCATCCCACGGCGCTAAAGTATCTGGCCGCCGCCGAGTTGGTGGATGCGTTCAATCCTCAAGTGCGTCAGACGCGGCTGCGGCTGACATGGAAAGTTATCGAGGGCCATTTCAAGGCTGGCAAGGCTCACCTGGTACTTAATGACATTGAGACTCTGCGAGAAATCCCGCCAATGAAGCAGGCAACGTATCAGCCGATCCTTCTAGCCCTCGAGGCCGCCTATCACCGGCTGGCCGGCCGGCCGCAAGAGGCCGATGCGATGGAGCGGAGCGTGCGGGAAATACTCAGACCGCTAACGGCGCATGCACTCATCTACTCTGTACGGCACCTGGCGCGGCAAAAAATGCCGGCCTCCGTCAGCTTGCCAAAGGGTTCGGTTCTGGAGGTGGACAAGGCGGTGCTGGAGACGCTGCTGCAAGCGCGGCATTGGTATGAAGAAACACAATTGCATATGCATATTTCACCCGCGTGGCTGGACCGCCTGCGGAATATGAACGTGGAGCTCAGCAAATCTCTATCCACCAGCGACCTGCTCCGCGTCTGCAACTTCATGGTGCGGAACCATGCCATGGATGCGGCCTATGTATTTACTGGCACTGGCCTGGCGCGCTGCATAGGCGCGGAACTGGGCCGTTTTCTGATCCTCAGGGGATTGGCCGTGGGACAGTGGGACTTGGAACGCAAAAGCAAGTGCCTGATGGCGGCGCGCATGCTGCTGCGGCAGACCCATGATAGCGCCTTGGCCAAGGATATGGATCTGTTAAGGAATGCGGAATCAAGTCATATCGAGCGTATAATTGGCATGAATCAGAGTGAATGCACGGATGAGCAACTTCGTCAGATTGTGGAACTGGAGCGAGCCACTGCCTTGCGCAAAAAGCATCTCGTGGCACAGCCCGGAGTGGATGATCTTTTCTATGAAACGACTTGATCCGCTGGATCGCACAGATTTTGTGGAAGGCTGGTCATGGCCATGGAGCTGACCAGATAAAATATATGATTGACCCGGACGATCAGAATCTGGTGCAACCAGCACTGGAACTATTGGGATTAGACGACAAGGCCACCGGGGAACAGGTGCGCCAAGCGTACCTTCGCACCGTGGCGCAATATCCGCCGGACCAGGCCGCGGAGATGTTTGAAAAGGTGCGCGACGCCTACAACATTTTGCGTGATCCGCGCACCCGCGCACGGCGCGTGCTGGGCGGTCCCGACGGGACCGTATCCTTGCTCCATTTTATGGACGATCGCGCGCCTCGGCGGACATATGTAGGCCCGGAAGCATGGCTGACCGTTCTGAAGGAGAAGCAGTAGTGGACGACGCCGACTCTAAGGACTCTTTTCTAGACGCAAGTCTCTCGATGGGTGCCGATGCGTCCGCACCCGCCGGCCATGATGGCGATGCGCCCCAGTCCAGTGAGAGCGCGAGTGATGAACAGCCAGAATCGCCGCCAACCCCACCACGGCAACACTCTCCGCTGGAGTGGGACTCCACAGCCCTCCCCGCGCCCGCGGACCCGCTTTTGACGCTACGCGCGACGCTTGAGCGTTGGCTGGAATGCGCGGTGCAATCGTCGGACCCGCCCGATGGTGTGGCCGTGGAGTTGCTGGCCGAGGCCGAGGCTGAATCGTCCAGCCAACCGGCACCACTGCGCGATTTATACGAACTGTACAGCGCCTTGACCGTGCTTAGCGGCGAAGTGCGTTTGCAGGGCCGGGCCTTTAAGGTTTTATCTGACGGGATGGCGCCCCTTGGCGGCGTGGAGCCAACCTTGGCGGCACTGGCCGAGTCGCAGGCCCAGGTGCTGCACGGCGTGGAACAACTGACCGAAGAGCAAATGCGGGTGCGACTTAGCCCGCTGCCCGATGCAGCGGCGCTGTTGGATGTGCTTTTGGATTTGTATGATCGCCTGCAACGCACTGTCCAGACACTCGATGAGGGCACCGGCCAATTGCCACAAGAAGGCAAGGGCATGCGCCGGCCAATCTGGTTCGGCTGGCGCAAACGCCTGCGAAATATGGAGCAATCCGTCATGGCGTTGCGGGAGGGTCAGCGATTGATGCTTTCGCGGCTGGAGGCAGCCCTGATGCAATGGAATATCCAGGCTACCGCCGAGACGGGTGATATGTTTGACCCGCTGACTATGACCGCCGTGGAGGTGGAGCAAGTCGCCGAGGAAGTTGCAGGCTCTGTGCTGGAGGTCTATCGTTGCGGTTACATGATCGACGACCGTGTCATCAGGACCGCGCAGGTGAAAGTGGCAAAGTAATCAGTGGAACGGCGCTGGCCGGCAGAGAGGTATCTATGGCGGAAACAATTATCGGCATTGACTTGGGCACCACCAACTCGGAGGTGGCCGCATTTGTAGATGGCAAAACGCAGATCCTTGGCAAGGATGATCAGCTTATGCTCCCCTCCTACGTGGGCATCTCGCCCAACGGGGAATTGCTGATTGGCCAGCCGGCGAAGAATCAGATGCTGCTCTATCCCGAGCGCACCATAAGAAGCGTCAAGCGCCTGATGGGCACCAGCGAACCTATCCAGCTGGGCGACCGCACATTTACCCCTCCGGAGATTTCGGCGCTGATCCTCAAGGAACTGGCCACCCGCGCGCAAAAGCGGCTGGGAATGCCGGTGAGCAAAGCGGTCATCACCGTGCCGGCCTATTTTTCAGATGCCCAGCGCAGCGACACGCGCCACGCCGGTGAACTCGCCGGGCTGGAGGTGGTGCGAATCATCAATGAACCCACCGCCGCCAGCCTGGCCTATGGGCTGGATGTCGCGGCCCGCCAAACGGTCATGATCTATGACCTGGGCGGCGGCACGTTGGATGTCTCCATCGTTCGTATCGAAGGAGAGATCACCGAAGTGTTAGCCAGCCACGGCAACAACCGCCTGGGGGGCGATGATTTTGATCAAAAATTGATTGATTATCTATTGCAAAAGTTCAGCGAGCTGCATCATGTGGATTTGCGCGATTCCCATCCGGGTGCCTATGCCCGGCTCTGGTGGGCCGCGGAGGCTGCGAAAATGCAGTTGAGCAGCCAGCCCTTCGCCCGCATCCGCGAGGAGTCGCTTATCCAGGTGGATGGCAAGCCGCTGCATCTGGATGTGGAGGTCTCCCAGGAGCAGTATGAGGAGATGATCCGTCCACTGGTGGAACAAACCATGGACAGCGCCTCCAAGGCGATGAGCGATGCCGGCGTGTTGCCGCAGGCGCTGGATGCCATCCTGTTGGTGGGCGGCTCGACGCGAACCCCACTGGTGGTGAAAACCTTGACGCGCTTGTGCGGCAAGGAGCCGCGACAGGATCTGCATCCCGACCTATGCGTGGCACTGGGCGCGGGGGTGCTCGCCAGCCGGCTTGGCGGCCACGACGTGAGGCAGGTGTTGGTGGATGTGTCCCCCTACTCATTTGGACCTAGCTATTTAGGCGAACTAAACGGCTTGCCCTCAACCAACTGTTATCATCCCATTATTAAGCGTAACACGCCCCTGCCGATTACGCGCACTGAATCTTACTCCACGTCGGTTCCCTACCAGAACACAGTTGAGATTTTGATTTATCAGGGGGATGACCCCGACGCCACCCATAACATTCTCATCGGTAAGTTCCTGATTGAAGGCTTGGCCCCGATGGAGGAGCACAATGTGGTTTTGTGCCAGATGAAACTGGATCTGGACGGCATCCTGCACGTTACGGCCACGGAAAAGCTCACCGGCCTGCGACGCCATATCGCCATCACCGGTGCCACCACCCAGCGCGACCAAACCGCGATCACAAAAAGCCGCAAGGCGCTTAGCGCACTGTATGAATCGAAGGTGGACGAGCAAACAGTGGAAATTGAGCCGCGGCCGCTCAGTGAGGCTCAGGAAACCACCGCCGGCATCAATGCCAAGCCGGCGCAGGCAATGATCGAGCGTTGCCGCAAACACATGGATGCCATGCACGCCGATGATCGTGAGGAAGCACTGAATTTAATTGAAGCCCTCAATGACGCGATCACGGCCAATGACACCCCAGCCTTGGCGGCGGCCAGCGATGCCTTGAAGGAATTTTTGTTCTTCATCGAGGGCAAATGAGCAACCCGCGACCTCCCCTTCGCTGTCCAGTTTGCCGGGCCGCTTTTCGCGGCGTGGTGGTCTGTTCCCGCTGCGGCAGCGACTTGGGTTGCCTGATGCGCATCGCCGCTCGCGCCTACATGCTCCGCCGCAGCGCTTTGGCGTTGTTAGAGCAAGGGAGTGTCGAGCAAGCACTGCGGCAACTCATCCGCGCCAAGCAGCTGACGACCGGGCCAAATTGATCCGCCAATCATTAGTAGTCCGTTGTCCGTAGTCCGTCGTACGGGCGGAGTACCGCCCTTTGGTTTGTTGAGTGCTGAATGCTGAGTGCTGATTGTTGAGTGTTGAATTTGCATTTTCAACAATCCACAATCAACAATCTCCAATCCTCTTGGCAACGGACCACTAACCAACATCCGCTACCCTATTTTCGTCCAAAAACTTCAATACTGTATCGCCGCCGGCTCCACCGCCGTGTAGGTTGGCGGGACGCTTTGGCCGCGGTAGGTCGCCGACTCGCCGGGGCCGTGCAGGATGTAGGAGACGGGCAAAAAGAGGGTTTGGCCCACGAAAAGAATCGGGGCAAACAACGCCACCTGCGTATCGGTCAGGTCGCTGTCCGGCTCGTACATAAAGCCCAGCGGCCCGGCCTCAACCGCGCCGTTGGCGTAGGATGCCGTTTTCACCGGCCAGTCGCGCAGCATCATCGCCTCATCCTGCAAAATGGGCGGGCCGGCCGTTTCCGGCGGGCTGTTGGTTATGTGCTGGCAGCCACCAGCCAAAACCAGGGCGGCGGCAACGGACAAAAAATTACGGATTGAGTACACGGTCCACATCCTTTCGCATGGCCTTGTTATCATAATTTCCCAAGTCCCCGCCGCTGATATCTTCCTGATCCATCTTGGGATTAAAATTATAGGGGTCTTTGAGCGCTTGTTCCGACCAGTTGCTCGGGCGCGTGGTGGAACTATGCGTGGTGCAGCCCATCAGCGCCGCGGCGGCCGATACCAGTAACATACGGCTTACAACCATCATATCATCCCTCCATCGCGTAATCGACGCTGTAATTGGGCGCTTCGCGGGTGATGGTAATATCGTGCGGATGGCTTTCGGCCATGCTGGCCGCGGAGATGCGGCAGAACCGGGCATCGCGGCGCAGGGCCGCGATATCACGCGTGCCGCAGTAGCCCATGCCGGCCCGCAGGCCCCCGACAAGCTGATACACATAGTCGCTCAGCGGCCCGCGATAAGGCACGCGTCCCTCCACGCCTTCGGGCACCAGTTTACTACTTTCGCGCACGCCGGCCTGGCCGTAGCGGTCCTTGGAACCCTGGATCATCGCGCCCATGCTGCCCATGCCGCGGTAGGTTTTGTAGCGGCGGCCCTGGTGAATGACCAGTTCGCCGGGGCTTTCATTCAAGCCGGCAAATAAGCTGCCCATCATCACACAACTGGCCCCGGCGGCGATGGCCTTGGTGATATCGCCGCTGTGGCGAATGCCCCCGTCGGCAATCACCGGCACGCCAAGCGGCTCGGCCACGCCCACGGCCGCCATAATCGCCGAGACTTGCGGCACGCCCACGCCGCTGACGATGCGGGTGGTGCAGATCGCGCCCGGGCCGATACCGACTTTCACGGCATCGACGCCGGCATCGATCAAGTCCTGCGCCCCCTGGGCGGTGGCGATGTTGCCGGCGATCACCTGGATATCCCAGCGTTTTTTTATCTCTTTAACGGTTTCGATGACATTGGCGCTATGTCCATGAGCCGTGTCCACGATCACCAGATCGACATCGGCGTTAATCAGTGCCTCGACGCGCGCCATATCGCGCACGCCGGTGGCCCCGCCGACGCGCAAGCGCCCGCGCGAATCCTTGCAGGCATGGGGAAACTGATGCAGCTTGTCCAAGTCGCGCATGGTGATCAGCCCGGCCAGTCGCCGCTCCTTATCCACCAGCAGCAGCTTTTCGACTTTGGCGCGGTACAAAATGCGTTCGGCCTCATCCAGTGTGGTGGTCTCCGGGGCGGTGATGAGATTTTCCTGGGTCATCACCTCGCCGACCGAGCGGTTGTCATCTTCCTGAAATTTCAGATCGCGGCGGGTCATGATCCCCAGCAAACGCATGGTCTTAGTGCCAGCCTTGCCGCGCACGCGCACGCCGGTGGCGTTCTGCGGTTCGGGGTCACCGCCATCCACGATGGGGATGCCGCTGACGTTATATTCGCGCATGATGCGCCGAGCGGTGGCGATGGTGGCCGTGGGCGGCAGCGTGATCGGATCGACGATCACGCCATTTTCCGAACGCTTGACCTTCTCGACCTCGCGGGCCTGATTTTCAACCGACAGATTCTTGTGGATCACGCCGATCCCCCCCTCCTGGGCCAGACCAATGGCCAGGGCCGATTCGGTTACCGTGTCCATGGGCGCACTGATCAGCGGGATGTTTATTTCTATGCCGCGGGTCAAACGGCTGCGGGTATCGGCGTCGGAGGGAATAAAATCGCTGCGCGCGGGAATCAGCAGCACATCGTCAAAGGTAATGGCATCGTACAAAATCTTGGAGTGATCCATGTGCTACAGTTAAGCCAAAGCGATGGGACTGTCAAGCGGGCGAAGCCGTTGAATTGTGGCAACGCTTTAGAAATGTCCTCATCCTTAACGCAATAGGAATGTCCTCGGATGGCTACCGGGGCAAGGGGCGAGGAGCCGTAGGCGACGAGGCCCTTGCCCCGGTAGCGGAAGTCGAACGCCATGGGTGGGCTGCCGCAGGCTTCCAGGGCTTGTTGTTCACGATCATCGCCTTGGGCTGGAGCCGCCGAGGACGTTGACTCACTTGTTTCCACAACAACGCCTTGCCTTGCCACAACATCC
>JBBQBE010000003.1:0-71774 GCA_038317225.1 Tepidisphaerales bacterium
CGGCAAGAGGTCAAGTGGCATGAGGTCAAGCCTATGAGGTCAAGCCTATGAGGTCAAGCGATATGAGCTCAAGCGGTTTGAGGGCAAGCGATATGAGTTCAAACGAAATGAGGGCAAGCGAAATGAGGGCAAGCGGTATGAGGCCAAGCGGTATGAGGCCAAGCGATATAAGGTCAACCGGTATGAGGGGGCGTGTCCAGGGATTTTTACACGAGTTCAGGCAGCCAGTCATCTTTGGCAATTCGGAAACCTCGTTTTTCCTTCAAAACCCGAGAGTTGTAAAAAAAAGGCTCTCCGCGGAACCCGCTGATGGATGCCAAGCTGCCAGGCTCGGACATGCGATATTTCGCCCAGAACGTGGTTTCTAGGACATGGCAGGTATGTTTACCAGCGTCTTTCGCAAAGAGCCAAAAAAAATACGGACACACCCATATGAGGTCAAACGATATAACGTCTAGCGGTATAAGCTCAAGCGGTGTGCATCGAAGGCAACAAAACCATAAACAGCAAAAGCCCTCCCCACGATCAATCGCGGGAGGGCCTTTGCCTTTTTCAGCCGTGGGGTGTTACACCCAGCGGCTTGTCCACTAAAAATTACTTACTTAGTCGGATTCTCCGCAGACGCTTTGCTGCGGTAATTAAATTCCTGACCGCCGATTGATGCTTCAAACATCAATCCGCCTTCGGGCTTGGTAAAGATGACCAGCCCGTCGGCAAACTGTGCCGTCCCGGCAGAACCGGCCTTCATCGCCACTGCCGACACATTGCCGGAAAAGGCGAATTTGCCTTCGGTGAACTTGTTCAGCGCCGCCGCGTTTTCAAAAACGATCAACTCGCTGTACGTTTGCCCGCCGGCCTGCAATCCTGCCGTAGCCTGCGTCAAATCGGCGTAGCCAATCAACTCACCTTTACGATAAACTTCACCTTTCCCATATGCGCCGCCCACGATCAAGCCGCCTTTGGCCACCGAAGGAAATATCGCATAGCCATAGCTGCGCTTCAGCAGGTTGTCCAATGTAGAATCCTGCTGTTTCATGCTCGATAAGGCCGCGGTGGTCTTGTCTTGCATCGTTTCCCGGCCAGCTTCCGTTTTGGGCGCTGGGTTGGTGGAACAGCCCACCACCGCCAGACCCAACGTTACCGCCGCCACTGCCCCCAAAATCCCTTGTCTCATTTGATCTCCTTTCAGTAAGATCAACCAGCCTCAAGCAAATTTCAGGCCACGACAAATTTACCGCCCTCGACTACAATCCGCACTTATCAGGAGATCACGCGTGAACGCCGAAAAAGTCCAAGCTCTTTTGCAGCAGGTCGCCGCCGGCAAAGTTCCCCCCGCCCAGGCCATCGAGCAGCTTCGCAGCCTTCCCCTGCAACAACTTTCCTTCGCCACCCTCGACCACCACCGCGCCTTGCGCTGCGGCCACGCCGAGGTCATCTTCTGCCCCGGCAAAACGGTTCAGCAGGTCATCCTAATCGCCCGCCATCTGGTCGAAGCCGGCCAGCAGGTTTTGGCCACTCGCCTCTCCGATGAGCAAATGTCCGCCGTGATGCAGGCTTTCCCCCTCGCCGCCATCTCCCAGTTCGGCCGGGCCGCTATTATCAATGAAACTCTCCCCCAGCCGCCGGCCGTCCGCGAAGCCGAACCCTACGTCGCCCTGGTCTCGGCCGGCACCGCCGATCTGCCGGTCGTGGAGGAAGCCGCCATGACCTTGCGATCTCTGCGCGCTCCCGCCTTGCGTTTTAACGACGTCGGCGTCAGCGGCATCCACCGTATCCTCTCCCATGTCGAACCTTTGCAACAGGCCTGCGCCGTCATCGTCGTGGCCGGCATGGAAGGAGCGCTTCCTTCTGTGGTGGGGGGGCTGGTCGCCTGCCCGGTTTACGCCGTACCCACCAGCATCGGCTACGGCGCTAGTTTCAATGGACTGGCGGCACTTCTGGGCATGCTCAATAGCTGCGCTTCCAACGTCAGCGTGGTGAATATCGACAACGGCTTTGGCGCCGCTTACAGCGCCGGCTTGCTCTGCCAGCAGGTCCGACGCTTTATGAAAAACAGGGATAATCCCTAATGCCCATCGAGCGCCTCACCTCCATTGCTCCACTTCCCGCGCGCGATCCCGCTGGACACAAGGGAACCTTCGGCCGCGTTCTGATCGTCGGCGGGCAATTAACCATGATCGGCGCGCCCTGTTTCAGCGCCCTGGCCGCCTTACGCACCGGTAGCGGCCTGGTGCAATTGGCCACGCCCCGCTCCATTCTCGCCGCCGCATTGACCATTGTCCCCGAAGCGGTGGGGCTTGCCCTCGGCCATGACCATCACCCACTGCTTCAAGCCGCCAGTGCCGCCGACGCCGTGGTCATCGGCCCCGGCATGGGCCAGTCCCCCGACGCCTCCGCCCGCCTGCTCAAATTGCTTGCACTGGATAAACCGGCCGTGATCGACGCCGATGCCCTGAATCTGCTTGCCCGCCGCCGCAATTGGCCCGATATGCGCCTCCGCGCCGTCCTCACTCCCCATCCCGGCGAAATGCGCCGATTGGCTAAATTTCTCAAGCAAGATGATGTCCCCGACGATATCCAAGGCCGTTTGGATATCGCCACGCGCGCCGCGCTGCATTTCAATCAGGTGATCGTCCTCAAAGGTCATCAAACCATCGTCTGCGATGGCCGCCGCGCCTACGTCAACAACACCGGCAATACCGCCTTGGCCAAAGGTGGCAGTGGCGATATTCTCTCCGGCATTATCGGCTCACTGTTGGGTCAAAAAATGTCTGGCATGGACGCCGCCGTCCTCGGCGTATGGCTCCACGGCACACTCGGCGAATTGGCCGCCCAGCACTGGAATTGCCGCGCGGTGCTGGCACGCAATCTATTAGACGCGATGGATCATCAGTTATGGGACGCGGCCGACAACGCCTCGCGCACGCAATAATCAAACAGCATCCGCCATTCCAAATGTTGTAAGCGCAGCGCCAGTTCCAGTTGCTCCGGGCTGGGCGAGCGATGGATCGCCTCAATCCAGTCCACAAAAGCCTGCGGTCGCCACCCGTTCCAGATCATCTTCAAAAGCCGATTGTCCGCCGGCTGCCCGCCGAGCATCTCCGCGGCCCGCGCCCCAACCATCGCCATCACTGGATGACTCATACACCTGGCATACCAATACTGGCTGTTGGAAAAATCTCCCTCTCGTCGATGCATGATCGCATGCCAGAAAGAGCCGGTGGAATCATCCAAATCCTGCGCCAAGCGATGAGCGGGTTCCAGCCAGTCATGCCACAGCCACAAACCGCATAGCGCCGCCTGGGCCGCTTGCGGTTTTCCTACCGGCATGGCAAATAATTGCTCGCCGCTGATTCCCGCCAGCAACTTTTCGGCCGGCTCATATCCCTGCGGGCCGGGCAAAAGCCGCGTGTACGCCTCCGACTCATTCATTTCTAAAATCCGCCGGGCCAGCGAAGAAAGCGATGGATGGGCGCTCACAAGCATTCCTTTCTAAAAACGCCACAAAACCCCCAACCGCCACAGTGTAGCTTGCCCCGACGCGATTGGAACGGCGCAATTGAATCGCGGCATCATTGGAACAGCGCGCAGAAAAAAACGCGGGGAATTTTCCCCGCGTCCGTGCAACTTGATTGTTTGCTAAAACTACGAAACCATTTTCAACTTCGGCTGCTTGACCCACCGGGCAATGTGCAGATGTTTCCGCCTGGCTGATTCCAGGTGGTTCAAATATTGCCGCAGCGCCTGCTCGTCAAACTGCGCAAGAAACTGCGGTTGAGCCGTATTGTTGTAACGGCGAATATCGTCGATGAGTTGACGTTTGCTCATAAGGCGTTTACTTTGGAAAAAACCGACGGCTGAGGCGAATCGATACTCGCCCGGCTATATGGCATCGGCCGAACCGAACGCGGAACTTGAACGCTGGCGGCCCGCTTACTTTTTTTCCATATGCCCATGTCAAACAACCAAACCGCTCCCGATAAACCGTCCGACCCCAACGCCGACCCGTTGACGCATCTGCACCGTATGAGCACCACCGCGGGAATCGGCACCGGCGAATATGTGGCCATCAATAATTTCTCCATCGCCGCCTTGCTCCTGGGTGTCGGTGGCTCTTTGGCCCTTTTTCACCCCATCTGGCTGGTCGTCCCCTTGGTGGCCGCTATCTTTTCGATAGTAGCGCTCCGCCAGGTCCGCCAGAGCAACGGCACGCAAACCGGCGGCGGATTCGCCTGGCTCGGTCTGGTGCTGGCCATCGGATTTTTCGCCTTCATCGGGGCGCGAACCATCATGGCAAACCGCGCCCAGCACGCCGATGAACAAAAAGTTGTCAATCTGATCGATCGCTTTGGCTCGCTGATTGAAAAATCCGAGTATGCCCAAGCCTACCAGTTATTCAGCGAGGAGTTCCAAAAACGCAGGCCCGTCTCGGTCGATACCTTCACCCAGAAATGGCAGCAGGTGGAAAAACTCCCCGCCTACGGCAAACTCACCGGCCTCCGCTGGAACGGGCAAATGCTCTTCCAGGACGAGCCGGCCACCGGGGTGCGCTACGCCATGACTCAAATCCTGCTCAGCTTCCAAAAAGCCCCCGCCCCCATGCGCCTTACCGCCCGTTTCCGCATGGAACCCGACGGCTGGAAATTCGACGACCTGCCGGAACTATTTCCCGCTCCAGAAAAACGCCGCCAATAACCTGTTTCCCCAAACGGCCCAGTCTTTGGGTCTATCTCACTATTTGCGCTGCCGCCGCCCGTTGACTTGCGGCCGCGGATCGTTAGCTTCTGACAAATCTTATGCAAGCCATCGCCACACGATATCGAACTCATAGCTGCGGCCAGCTTCGGCCCCAGGACGTTAGCATCCCCGTCAAACTCGCCGGGTGGGTCCATTCCTACCGCGATCACGGCGGCCTGGTTTTTATCGACCTGCGCGACCGCGAAGGTCTGACCCAACTGGTCTTTGATGCCGATCTCTGCGGCCCGGCTACCCTTGAGGAAGCCCGCAAATTGCGCAGTGAATGGGTTATCTGCATCGACGGCGTGGTCGAAAAGCGCGCCGCCGGTTTGGAAAACCCCAAGCTGGCCACCGGCGGCATTGAGGTGCGCGTCAAATCCCTCCAGGTGCTGAGTGTTTCGCCCACGCCGCCGTTTACGCCCGACGATCGTGAACCGGTCAATGAGGAGCGCCGGCTGCAATACCGCTATATTGATCTGCGCCGCCGTGAAATGCAGGAAAATCTGCGCACACGCTTTGAAGTAACCCGCCTGATGCGCAATTACCTGGGCGACCTGGGATTCTGGGAAATTGAAACTCCCTTCCTCAACCGCTCCACCCCCGAAGGTGCCCGCGATTTTATCGTACCCAGCCGTCTGGTCCCCGGCAGCTTCTATGCCCTGCCCCAGTCGCCCCAGCTTTTCAAGCAATTGCTCATGGTCGGCGGCTGCGACAAATACATGCAGATCGTGCGCTGCTTCCGCGATGAAGACCCCCGCGCCGATCGCCAGGCCGAGTTCACCCAGCTTGACGTGGAGATGAGCTTCATCGACCGGGAAAACATCATCAGCATCATGGAGGGCCTGCTGCGCACCATCTGGAAAGAAATTCTCGATGTGGAGATTCCCAACCCCATCGGGCATATCAGCTACGACGACGCCATCAGCCGCTATGGCTCCGATCGCCCGGACCTGCGCTTTGATATGCGGTTGCACGACATCACCGACCTGGCCAAAAAGACTGATTTCAAAGTCTTTGCCACCGCGCCGATGGTCAAGTGCGTCGCCGTCCCCGGCGGCGCAGCCCTCACCCGCGCCCAAACCGACGCCCTGGCCGAATGGGCCAAAGGCTATGGCGCTAAAGGACTGGCCGTTACCAAGGTCGGCTCCAATGGTCTGGATACCGGTGTCGCCAAATTCCTGGCGCCTATCGCAGCGGAGTTGATTCAGCGCAGCGGTGCCAAAGAGGGCGATCTTCTTTGCTTCGCCGCCGACCGGCCAAAAATTGTCCACAAAGTGCTTGGCGAGCTGCGTTTGAAAATGGCCCGCGATTTGAAAATAGCTCCCTCTGCGCGCTTCGCCTGGACCTGGGTCGTCGATTTCCCGCTCTATGAATGGGATGAAGAGGAAAAACGCTTCACCAGCACCCACCATCCCTTCACCGCGCCGCTGGATGAGGACTTGGCCAAACTCGACAGCAACGACCGCGCCACCATTGAATCGATCAAAAGCAAGGCCTATGACATTGTGGTCAACGGCTCGGAAGTCGGCGGCGGCTCCATCCGTATTCACCGCATGGACATCCAACAAAAAATCTTCGCCCTCTGCGGCATTAGCCCCGAAGCCCAGCGCAACAAATTCGGCTTTCTACTCGATGCTCTTACTTTTGGCGCGCCCCCGCATGGCGGCATCGCCCTGGGCCTTGATCGCCTGGTCATGATCTTGCGTAACATCAGCAATATCCGCGACGTCATCGCGTTCCCCAAAACCCAAAGCGGCTCGGACCTGATGTGTCAGGCCCCGGCCCCCATCGAACAAAAACAACTTGAAGAAACGCATATTCGCGTCGCGCTGCCGCCGGGCAAACCGCCATCTTCTCCATCGGCCTGAGCACCCATGAATAAACCCGCGCTGATCCTCCTCGCTCTATTGACCGCCGCCGGCTGCAGCTCGCGGCTGGAGACCGGCTATGAACCGCGCAAGCTGGGCGCCAGCGAATCGGAGCGCCGCGGCTACTATGCCCCGGCCTTCAGCCCCGACGCCCGCGCCGCCGAAAACGAGCGCCAGCAGGAAACCAAGGCCCGCCGGCCTACGCCCGGTTTTTAGTTTCCCACCATCCCGCCTCTTGCGGTATAAAGGCTTTTGCCATGGCCGATAAAGCCAAATTATCCTCACCGCGCATCGCCAATCGCCGGGCTTTGCATGACTACTTCATCGAAGCCAAAATCGAATGCGGCATCGCGCTCTTAGGCTCCGAGGTCAAAAGTCTGCGCGACGGAAAAGGGCAATTACAGGAATCGTTCGCTCGCGTCGAAGGCAAACGCTTGCTCCTGCACGGCTGCCACATTGACCCTTACGAAAAATCCGCCGGACGCAATCACGAACCTTTGCGCTCCCGCGTGCTGCTGGTGCACAAACGCGAACTGCACAAACTCGCCGAGGCCACGACCGAAAAGGGCGTAACCCTCATCCCCCTGGCCATCTATTTCAAAGAAGGCCGGGCCAAACTGGAATTGGGCGTCGCCCGCGGCAAACAACAGTTCGATAAACGCCAAAGCATCAAGAAAAAAGAACAGGACCGCGACCTCCGCCGCGCCATGATGCGCCGCGGATAATCCCAGCCGTTAGGCAATCGCCTGGCGCGGATTGTATTCCCCCGCCCACCGCGCGTGCGGAGGGCACAATACAATAAGCAAGCCCCCACCCAACCAACCCCCGGATTACCGGGCGAGGGAATAATATTAATCCCCTCTCCTATGTACTCATGGGAGAGGGTTAGGGTGAGGGAATAATATTAATCCCCTCTCCTATGTACTCATGGGAGAGGGTTAGGGTGAGGGCTTCCTTATTCCGCCGCGCCTAAGCGGCCACGCAGTCGCAGGTGCGTGAGGGGGGGATAAGTAAGCTCCCACCCAACCAACCCCCGGCTTACCGGGCGAGGGAATAATATTAATCCCCTCTCCTATGTACTCCCCCGGATTACCGGCCAGGGAATAATATTAATCCCCTCTCCTATGTACTCATGGGAGAGGGTTAGGGTGAGGGCTTCCTTATTGCCTCTGCGGCAGGGCGATGGATGGGATTAAAAACTGCAACACGGCATATCCCTATCCCTCCCTCGCGTTGCTAGCGGCTTGCGCCGCCGCTGGCTGCATCATGTGTGATAGTCGGCGTTAATCGCCACATATTCCTGCGACAGGTCGCATGTCCAGCACGTCGCTTCCCCTTTGCCCAAATGGCAATCCAGTACCACTTGCACTTGTTTGGCGTTAAGCTCCGCGCTCAACTTGGCCGCGTCGAACGTCAGCGGACGGCCCTTGGCGAAAACCCGTGTGTTCTGCAACCGCAAAACACATTTTTCCTGCGCAAACGGCTGGCCCACCATGCCCGCGGCGCACAAAATCCGCCCCCAGTTGGGATCGTTGCCGTGCATGGCGCATTTCACCAGCGGGCTGTTGGCGATCGAGCGGGCGATGATTTTCGCCGCCGCCTCCGATGCCGCCGAACGCACCGTGATCGCCACCACCTTGCTGGCTCCCTCCCCGTCGGCGGCGATCTGAATGGCCAGCGATTGGCAAACCTCCGTCAAGGCCGCGGCAAACCGCTTGGCACCGGCGCCGTCGGAAATCTTCGCGCCGCTCATCCCGCTGGCCAAAATCGCCGCCGTGTCGTTGGTACTGGTCTGATCATCCACGGTTACGGCGTTGAAACTTTTCTCCGCCGCCTGAGCCATCAGCTTGCGCAAGAGTAGCGGCGCAATCTCCGCGTCGGTCGTTACATACGCCAGCATGGTCGCGTGCAATGAAGGCTTGAGGGCCAGCCGCGGGCCGATCATCCCCGATCCCTTGCATACGCCCGCCAACGTTACCGTGCGCTTGCCCACCTTAAATCGTGCCGCCGCCGCTTTGCGCTTCAGGTCGGTGGTCATAATCGCCTCGGCAAAGCCCAGCGCGTGATCCTGGCTGGCGCCCAATTCCCCGGCCGCCTGGCGCAACCCCGCCCGCACCTTCTCCATCGGCAACGTATGGCCGATAATCCCCGTGGAACTGGGCAAAAACGCGGTTGCCGCGGCGCCCGTCAATTCCCCGGCCAACTGGCACATCTCCAGCGCATCGCGCTGGCCTTGAAGCCCGGTGCAGGCGTTGGCGTTGCCGCTGTTAACCACCACACCGCGCAACTTGCCCGACGCAATATGCAACCGCCCGATTTTAACCGGTGCGGCAAAGACCCGGTTGGTGGTAAAAACGGCGGCGGCGGACGCCATCTGCTGGCAAAGCAGCAGACCGACGTCTTTTTTGCCCGTACTTTTAATTTTCGCCGCCACCCCGGCGGCGGAAAATCCCAGCGGACTTAGTAGATGCAACTGGCTCATAAAACTCGCTCCTTGCCTTTGCTCCCATGCTTTGCTTCAGTTCCGCAGGAGCCTATCGGGCCACGCGGAAACTGCAAGAGTTTGCCAACCCGCGCCCTTTGCGTAATCTATCCCCACAAGGAGTTCCCATGAGTAATGTCTCTCTGGCCAATGTAGCTGACTACGCCGATGCCCTGTTGGTGGCCCGCCGCGCCAAAAACTGGTTGTTTGTATTGATCTTTGCCGCGATCGTGATCCAGGCCGCCGTCTTTCTCGCTTATCGTTACCAGCTATTTAACGATAGCCACGCCCTGCTGCCGCATTACCTGGTGATCCTCAGCGACGTGGCGGGCATGGTCTTGCCGATTTTACTTAGCCTGGTGTTGCTGCTGATTGTCAATGTGCTTCTGGTTGGACGCTTGGTGGGCGCTGGGGCGGTAACCGGTGCGTTTGTGTGGAGCCTGGTACTCGGCCTGCTGCTGTTTCCCTGGCAGGCGGTTTTGAATTTCGGCGATATGACCTCCGCGGAATTTCGTATCCCCGGCTCACTTTACCTCTGGGGTGAACTGATCAACCACGGCCGCTTCGATCCTGTTACCTGGACTGAACGCTTACTGAAGTGGGCCCGATTCGCCGGCTTCCCCATCCTCTCCCTTCTGATGCTGTTGGTTGTGCAAACCAAAAGCAGCCGCGGCTTAAAACTCGCCTTCGGCGGCCAGATGACCACGCCGGAGCCGGGAGCCTCATAGCCATGCGCGAAGAACGCGGCCAGTTGGCCGGCGAAGTGGTCGTTTATGAATCTTTTACCCTCTGGGGGACCATCGGCGGCAACGTCAAAGTCATCAAGGGGGGAAAGTTTTACGTGCGCGGCGCGATCTATGGCGACTTGGAAGTGCAACCCGGCGGCCGCGTGCATATCTTCGGCAACTTAGCCGGCAGCCTTACCGTCTGCTCCAAAGCCAAAGTAATCGTTTCCGGCATGATCGGCGGCGACGCGGTCAATCTCGGCGGCCGCCTCTTCATCGACGCCACCGGCAAAGTCCTGGGAAAAGTCAAAACCAAAAGCGGTGATACCGTCATCGATCCCAAACACCTGACCTACTGATCCGCCGCAAATTCATTTGCCCGCCGGCAGGTTTTTCCGGTAATACGCCAGCCAATTTTCCCCCATGATGCCGCGCACATCCGCATCGCCATACCCGGCTGCGCTCAGCGCCTCGGCCAGGCGCGGCAAATCCGCGCTGCTGCGTATTTCCACAGGAATCTGGTCTCGACTTAGCCCTCCATCCATATCCGTGCCCAGACCCACATAGCGCGCAGAGCCGGTCAATTGCACGATATGGTCTATGTGGGCGATGACATCATTGAGCGTCGCCCGTCGCCGCGGACTATCGGGCTTCAGCAAAAACCGATCAAAGAAATTGATGCCGACTATGCCCCCGCGCTGCACCAGGGCGACGATCATCAAGTCGCTCAACTGCCGATCCCCCGGAACCAGTGCCCGGCAATTGGAATGCGATGCCATCACCGGCCCGTCCGCCAGTTCCAGCAATTGCCAAAATGATTCCTCGGCCAAATGCGAGCAATCGTGAATAAAACCCTGGCCATCCAATGCCTTGGCGATCTGCCGCCCTAGCGGCGTCAGCGGACCCGGCTCACCCGTTCCGCCGCAGTGAATCGTTCCTTTCCACGCCAACCCCACGATGCGCACACCCCGCGCCCACCAGAATACCACATCCTCAACCGATTCAATCATCTCCGCCCCCTCCAGCAGCAGCAGGGCGGCTATGGCATCTTTCCCGCGCGGCCTTTCGTCCCGCGCCTGGGCCGCGGCGGAGGAAGGCAATTGTCCCACATGCCTGACCAGGCGCAATTCCCCGGCGTCAAACTGTTCTTGATGCCAGCGCAGATGCTCCAGCGCCATAGCGCGGGCCTCCGCAGGCGTTGCGTATCCGCCGTGGCCGCTTTTGGCCGGCAGGCAAAAGAGGGTGCTGGCAATCAATCCCACGCCCCCTTGCCGCAAATCCGGAAAGCCCACTGCCGCAGGACCCAGCTCATCGGGCGCCTGATCCGCCGCCGCCAAACGCAGATCCCGCCCGCGTAAAGCGTTGAAGGATAAGTCCAGGTGCGAATCAACAATCAGATGGGCCAATGCATTTCCTCGATGAAAAACCGCGTAAACAGCATCGATAAAATTATATATCTTGATGAAAAGCCGCTCAAATAGCGCCAATCAATTCGTAAGCCTTGCTGAAAACCCACTCAAATAGCGTCAATAAATTCCAGCGCCTTGGCCGGCGGCACCAAGCCCGCCTTCGCTCCGGCCTCCAGCAAATGCACTATCGCCACTTGCCCGCGCTGGCCGTAATCCAGCGTCCAGTGATTGACATACATGCCCACAAAGCGGTCGGCCAAATCGCGGTTCAAATCGCGCCCGAATTGCAGCGCGTAATCGACCGCCTCGGCCCGGTGGTCCAGGCTGTATTGAATCGAACGTTTCAAAATCGCCGCCACCTCCCGGCATGGTTGCGCCCCCAGATCCTTGCGGATGCAATTGCCCCCCAGCGGCAGCGGCAGCGAGCTTTGCTCGACCCACCATGCCCCCAGGTCCACCACCAGTTGCAAACCCGTCGTGGCGTAGGTGAGCTGTCCTTCATGAATGATCAAGCCCGCATCCGCCTTCCCCTGAACCACGAAATCCATAATCTGGTCAAACGGCACGAGGATCGGTTCAAACGCCTCGGGCGCTTTGCCCAGCCATAGTTGCAACGCCAGAAATGCCGTCGTCAGTTGGCCGGGAATGGCGATGCGCTTGCCGCGCAATTCCTCCTTGCCCAGCGGCCGGGGCGCAACCACCATCGGCCCATAGCCGTCGCCCATGCTGCTGCCGCAACGCGTCAGCGCGTAGCGCTCGGCAACGTAGGGATAAGCATGCATGGATATCGCCGTGATCTCCAGTTCCCCCTTGAGCGCCCGCTGATTCAAGGTTTGGATATCCTCCAGCACATGCTCAAAGCGCCACTCTCCGCTGTCGATCAGCCCCTTGGCCAGGGCGTAAAACATAAATGCGTCATCCGGGTCGGGCGAGTGGCCCAAGCGCAAGCTCTTCATCCTTTTCCTTTCGTTTACTCAAGGCAACATACCCGACAATCGCCACGATCAGAAGCAATGCCCAACCCATGTCCGGATGTGTCCCGTGCAGCAGCCGGTTCATCGCCGGATCATAGCCGCGGTTCACGTCGTACATCGTCTGCGCCATCATGCTCCAACTGAAAACGCTCAGCAGCACGTGCAGCAATGTCATCCCCAGTCCCACGCCCGCCATGGTCGCGCTGAACGCCGCGGCCCACACCAGGTAGCGGTCGTGCATTCTGGGCAACAGCGCAAAACAAAAAATCCACGGCCAGAGCATCGCCACCAGCGCCCGCGGATCATCCCGCCGCGCCTGTTTGGCCGCGGCGTAGCCGGCAGGTATCAATAGTAAAACATACATCGCCATAAGGGCTTCGCTCAGCGCCACGCTCTTTTGAGGAATTACTCCCGCCGGCGGATTTCGCCGCCGCGGGTTATAGGGCTGCGGCCCGGATTTATAGTCGGTAGCCAATTTGCTAGAAAGCCACTTGCCCATCCACTCGATGTCCAGGCGCGACGCCGGCCCGGAAAATTGCCAACCCCAACTGTGCTGCAAAATCATAGGCAAATTGCTGCTTCCGCCGCTTCCCAAAATGTTATAACGCGTGGAACCAAATTCAAAACCAATCCGAAACCAACTCATTCGCCCGCCGAAACCAAACAGGGCCATCCACATGCCCAGCGCTGCAAATCCCGCAATAATGTACAGTGGCTGGCGGACATTTTGTCGACCAAGCCGCCCCTTGCGTTGCATTATAACTATATATAATCCTACGAAAGTGGCGGCGATCGCCACTGCCCAGGCCGGCTGGCTGACCAGGAGCCAGGGACTGGTGCATATTGCCGCCGACAATGCCAGCCCGACAAAAAATCGAAGCAGACCCCATCCATTGAGTGAAAAAATCAGCCACAGCGGAAAAATCGGTGCCGCCAAGGCCATTTGCCCTTTGAGCAAAATCCCCACCGCTGTAACTAAACCGCACAAAAACCAGCTATTTAATGATGCGGCCACACACGCCCATATAAAAAATGGCAAACACCAGCTATCCCATTGCGGCCAGGCATGGGAATTCCAAATCAGTGCCGGGTCCAGCCAAAGCAGCATCGCGGCGGCAAATCCCAACAGCGGCGCTTGCCATAGCGCTCCGGTTCGTCTGCGGCGACGTAAAAAACGCACCCGCCAAATTGCCACCAGCACCGCCGCCCCCAATGCCGAAGCTGCGGCGCAAGCTGTATTTACGTGCAATACCGGTCGCGTAAATTCCCAGGTATTTTTCCAGCCATCGGCCTGTTGGGGCAGATTCTTTTGCACCTGCCCCGCCCACCAGCGCATCACCGCCAAACGCAGCGGCGGATAGTCCAGCCCATAGTCGGGATGCTCGCGGCCGGATTGCTGGTCATCCAGTGTGTTATAAGTGTTGACCAGTCCGTTTTTTAAGGCGTGGCGACCCCAGTTGTAGCCATTGGCGATATCCCAGGGAAAGCGGATCGGATCGGTTTGCAAAAATACCCAGTGCCGCAGCCGCACGCCCCAAATGCCCGCGGCGAGGGCAATCCACGCCAGGGTCATCCATAAAATGATCAGGGCTAACCATTGACGCGTCCCGCGGGTTGCCCGCGTACGCGGCGCAGTTTCATCCGTTTGCGGCAAGTCCTGTAGCAAGAGTGGCTTATCTAAAGTGATCATCAGTCAATCGCGGCCCAGGCATGCCCGTTTCCCCATAGTTTATACTGGCGGGGATGGCCCGTGTTGTAAGATGCGGCCGGGGAAATGCAAGCTAACGAAAATCGGATGGATGCACTAACATGCGGACCATGAACCAAAACAGCCCTCGGCGACGGGTAGTGATTACCGGCATGGGCGCGGTCAGTCCCAACGGCATCGGCGTGGAGGCATTTGCCCAAGCGGGCCGGACGGGAAAGAGCGGTTTATCCTTTATTAAAAATGTGGACCTGGCCGGCATCAAATCAACTGTCGCCGGCAGCGTTGATGATTTTGAGCCGGGTTCCAGTGGAATTTCGCAGGTGGAGCTGCGCCGGGTGCCGCGGGTGGTGCCGCTGGCGGTGGCGGCATCACGCGAGGCTTTGGCCACTGCGGAGCTGGTCATTGATCCCGATGATATCGAGATGCAGCGGCAAATTGGGGTCAGCCTGGGGACTGGCGGCGGGGGGCTGGCGTTTGTGGAGGAGCAGTACAAGCAGTTTTTTTGCGATGGCAAGCCGTCGCTCTTTTCCATCGTCGGCGGCACGCACGGCAATCTGGGAAGTGAATTGTCGATTCACCTGCATTTGCGCGGCCCGTCGCATGTTTTGTCCACGGGCTGCGCCAGCGCCACCGATGCCATCGCCCACGGGCGGATGCTGATCGAATGCGGGGCGGCGACAATGATGCTGGCGGGCGGCGCGGATGCGCCGATTTCACGAGGGATTTTGGCGGGGTTTGAGAAGATGCGGGTGATCGCCACACGCCGGTGGGATTGTCCAGCCCAAGCCTCACGGCCATTCAGCGCGGATCGAGATGGTTTTATTTTAGGCGAAGGGGCCTGGATGTTTGTGCTGGAGGAGCGGGAACATGCTCTGACGCGGCACGCGCCAATATGGGGTGAGTTGCTGGGCTATGCCAGCACGTGTGATGCGTTTCACCGCGTGCAAATCGCGCCCGACACGCTGGAGCCGGCGCGGGCGATGCGCGAGGCGCTGATTGATGCGAAGGTGCAGCCCGAGCGGATCGACTATGTAAATCTGCATGGCACGGGCACGGATTTGAATGACAAACTGGAGACCGCGGCGGTGAAGTGCGTGTTTGGTACGCGGGCGCCGCGCATCCCCATGAGCGCCACCAAGTCCTTAATTGGTCATCCGCAGGGAGCGTGCGGGGCGGCGGGTCTGGCGGCAACGCTGCTGATGATGCGCGACGGGGTGATTCATCCGACAATTAACCTGGACCATCCCGACCCACAATGCGATCTGGATTACGTGGCCAACGAGGCGCGGCCGGGGCGAATTGATTTTGCTTTGTGCAATTGCATCGCCTTTGGTTCTAAAAACAGCGCGATGGTGATCGGACGCGGCGACGAAAGATAAAGCGCCGGCATAAAGTCAGCGCCAGCGGCCGAGCATGGAGGTTGTCAGCGGGGTATTGTGCTGGGCCAGCAACAGCGCATCGCGCCAGCGGGCGGGATCGCGCATCCAGCGGCCAAGCCAATAGCAGCGTCGTTTTTCGAATCCCAGTATTGCTTGCAAGATATTATTCCAGCGGACAGGTTCATCGCCGCACCAGCGCTCCTGGGCCGCAAGCGCTAGAGGCACCACCGCCTCAGCGCTTTGCATGGCCCAGCTCATGCCTTCGCCGGTGAACGGTTCGATGTATCCGCCGGCGTCTCCCAAAGCCAGCACGCGCCACGCGCCGGGCAGGCGGCGACGGGTGAGCCGACCAGTGCCGCGCCAGGGGGCATTTCCCAGCGGCGGGGGAGGCATATCGGCTTGGCTTAATAAGCTACTGATCATCCGCTGTGGGCCGCCGAGTTGTTGGCAGAGGACCGGATCCAATGCCGCGGCGATATTGAGTCTGCCGGCTTCGACCGCGACGACGCCCACGTATCCGCCGACGCCGCAGGCCATGTGAATGACGCCGGGGCAATAGCCTCCAGCTTCCACAATAGCGCCGACGCCAAAATAGGAATTGCCGGCAATTTGCCAAGGCGACTCGGCGGTCAGAAGCCGCCCATCCAAGCCGTCGCAGGCCAGCACCAGCGGGACTTGGATTGGGCGTGTGATGCCGCCACGTTGCAGGTGGACGGCGCGATGGCCGTTGGGCGTCGTTGCCCCCATATGCGCTGAGCAGGCGTCGCAAAAAGTCGCGCCGCGGATTTGGGCAAATTCGATCAATAGGGGGTCTAGAACCGATCGGCTCAGGGCCATGCCGCCGGGCAGGGCGATGGTCGCCTCCCAACCGGGTCCGCGCCAGTGGACCTGGCCAAGAGGCTGGGCGCCGATTTGGCGCAATGCCGGGCCTAATCCAGCCTCATTTAATCTGGTGACCGCGGCGGCACTGAGGCAGCCGCCGCAGACTTTGGCGCGGGGAAAGGTGGCGCGATCGGCCAGAAGGACACGCAGGCCGGCGCCCGCCAGTTGGGCCGCCGCCCACGCGCCCGCCGGGCCAGCGCCAATGACCAGCACCTGCCAGGATTGCGCGGCCAATTGGTCAAGTGATGCGTTGGGTTTCATAGCTCAGTTGCGGCTGGTCGCCAGATCAGAGAAATACGCCACGGGAAGCGGCGGCGCACCATGGCCCCGGTCAGGCCGGCTTGGCGGCACAAATCGCGCAATTGCGTTTCGCTCCAGCCATTGCGCACGCTGATAGGGCCGTCGTTGTGTACAATTTTGCTGCGGCTGAGCACGCGGCAGCCGATCCAGGCGGCGAGGTAGCCGCTCCAGCAGCGGCGCAGGTCATCCACCAGCAGCAGTCGCACGGTTTTTTGTTTCATGCGTTGAAGCACCTCGGCGGCCTGGGGCTGGGGAAGATGATGAAAAAAGAGGGAGCTGACAACGACATCGTGCGGCGGGGGCCACCGATCATCGCTCGTGGCGTCAGCTTGGTAGACGGTTGCGGCCGGGCCGCAGCGCTGCTGGGCCATTTGCAAAGCGATGGGGCTTTGATCGAGGATCGAGACATGCAGCTTCCAACCGTGCCGATCTGCCAAACCCATCAGAGCGGCGGGGACATCGCCGCCGCCGCCGCCGATATCCAGAAGCGAGGCCTGGCCACGATCTTGCAGAATCGGCTGAAGGTGTCGCCAGTACCAGGCGACAACGCCGCTGTGTCGATTGATACGTTCCAGCCCACGCAGGGCCAGGCGATGGGCGTCGGGGTCAAGCTCGGGCCGATCCATCGCCTCAGCCTGCACGGTACGCGAAGAGGTCAAGGGCATGCGCAGATAGTACGGGCGCGGGTATTGGGGGTAAATGGGATAATTTGAATGCGCCAACGGCAGCGCACACGCCAGCGGCAGAGTACACGCCAACGGCAGAGTGTGCGCGAACGGCTGAGCACATGACAAAATGACCGTCTTTGCGGATACTCCCTCCTATCGTGTTCGCGGTTACGCTGCACGAATCCTTTCACGCGGCGGAATCTGCCTGCCGGACGGCAGAATCCTTCGTCCGCACGGCAGACTCCTCCGGCCACGCGGGCCAATTTGACCGCCGGGCCGGAGATGCGGTATTTTGTCGCCCTGTGCTTGTAGAAGGATGAAGTCGTCGGCGAACTCTGCGACGTGCTCGTCGTAACCGTGCTGGGGAAGGCGTAACCCTCGCTCGGAATGGGAGAAGTCAGCATGACCACAGCCACGTCTAAACCGCTTTCGCCGCATCTTCAGGCCATCGTTGACAGTGGCAGCGTTTTCCGCTGGGGATTGACGTAGGGTATTCGGCACAGAACAAGAGCGTGGGCCTAGCATCACCGGTCGATGTCTTTTCGGTCGCGGGGCTCAACCCAGCCGCCCTATGCTTGGCAAATGGTCAGCCCATCATCTTCCAAGTGGAAGGGACGCTCACGGCCGTTGTTGATGCATTTGGCAAGTTACCGCGTGTCCTAAAGGATTTGTTGGTTGCGACGATTGATGGGCCGGTCGGAACTGTCGGCCAACCGGTGCAGCACCGTTATGTGGACCGCGAATGCCAGCGGGGGGACTGTCAGAACCGGTGTGTTGCAGCGTCGGTTGTGGGCGGGGGCGCAGCCCTCGTGACCGCGTCGTATCAGCTAATAAATGCTTTGACGGGAACCGTTGCTCCTACACCAGTATTTGCCCCGGTGCTGCCGGCAATACGAGGCCCCCTGATTGCCGAGGTGAACCCGACCGTGGGTATGGCATGGCTGGTGCAACAGGCGGCCAAATGCGCGCAAATCCCCAGCCGCAGTAGGCCGTTACAGCAGAATGGTCAGATTTATCGCGCAAAATCTGACTATTACTGGAGCCTTGGAGCTAACGCAACGGTCGCTGTCGTGCTCGGCTGCCCAGCCGTTGGAACTGTAGTGCATCACGAGAAGGAAGCGGCTCTGTACGCACTCGCCGTCGCCACGGCCCTCGCACCGCCTGGCATCCATAACGGTCAGGTTCTGTGTATTGGCAAGCAATCAGGTGCTGACGGTGGCGTCTACCATTTGCTCGGACCAATCCATAAATCGTGGAATTCCGAACATGAACGAATCGGGTTGCATCCGTAGCGTTGCATGTCTTCCTGGCGAGCCTGCGCCATGTCGATCCGTTCGCGGAGACTGCGGGGGCCGGGGTCGAGGGCGAGGGCGAGGATTCCGGCGCACTGCCAGATGAGTTCCCAGGCGATGTCGGCACCGGCACGTTGGTCTCCACGTCCAGCGCCGCCAGGTCCGCTGCCAGCCGCCGTTCCAGTTCCGGGCTGTCCAGCCGTACTTCCACCGTGTTCAATGCAGCCGTCTCGAACTTCCGCAGTTTCGCCAGCACCTTGTCCCCCCGCTCAGCACCCGCCGTCGGCCCTGCGGGAAAAAATCAACCAGGTTCTGCAGCAGCGCGGTCGTCGCACCATCAATCGTGGTATACTACCGACATGGCTGCGGTATACCTTGACGCCAGTTTCGTCAGTGCGTGTGTGACCGACCGAGCGGATGCGAAAAGCCTCGCGCGACACCAGACCAGTCTGGAATGGTGGCAGACCCAGCGGCGTCTGCATGAGGTTTACGTATCCCAGGAAGTGGTTCGGGAACTCTCGTCGCCGGAGTTCGCACGGCGTGAGCAAGCCTTGGCCTTGATCGCCGATATGCCTTTGCTCGATATCAGCGTCGAAGTCGCCGGGGTGGCGGAGGTGTTTGTTCGTGAATATCTGATGCCCGCGCCCGCCGTCGGCGACGCGGTTCATGTGGCGGTATGTGCCGTTCACGGAATCGGATTTCTGCTCTCGTGGAATGTGAGACACCTGGCAAATCCCAACAAAACGGCCCATTTGCAGGCCATTTGCCGGCGTCTGGGCCTGTTGCCGCCTATCATTGTTACGCCGGATTTGTTGTGGGAGATTTGATATGACTGCTTTGCCCATTCCGCCATTACGCCAGGATGATCCGATGCTGGATGAGATCCATCGCGTGAAACAGGCCGTGTCGGCGCGCGCGGGACATGACGTGGCGCGCCTCTGCCGGGAATTGCGAGATGAACAGGAGCGGAGCGGAGCGAAAGTTGTACGGCGGCGTCCTGCTGATGAGCGGGAGGAGCCGCCGCGTGGTAAATAGAATCGGAAGACGGGCTGGAATTCGTTCCCCGCGCCTCCCCCGACGGCCCTGCTTTTCTTGCCCCGCCTCGTCAAATTCCAGTTGTCTTACTGACGCGCCGGCACCATGCCGATCTGTTCGCGGAGGGTGCGGGGGCCAGGGTAGAGTTGGGGCAGGGGGAGGATTCCGGCGCACTTCATATCCGGGATCAGGCTTTGGGTTTCTTCCCGCTTTTCGCCGGCCCCAGTTCGCGCTGGACCTGCTTCAACGAGTAGCGTGGCGAACGGGCTTGCCGCTTTTTGGAGGCTTCGATGGCCCGGAAGTCGGAGTCGTCCTCGAGTTGTTCACGCAACGCCTCATAATCCTTCTCTGGAATGACAATGAACCGCTCCCGGCCGTTTCGCACCAGCACATCGTATTTCGTTTTTATCATGAAATAACTCACTATTTAATCATAGGCTTGGGATCGGTGCTTGATCTCGTGAACAACGATTGTATCCGATTCCACCTCGAACAAGACGCGCCAGTCACCCACCCGCCGCCGGTAGTTTGGGACAAACGCTTTTAGACACTTCACATGTCCGGCCAGATCGTGCCGCATCCGCTCGATCTTCTTCAGAATCCGCCGGGATACGTCCGGTGACATCCGCTTCAGCGAGGCTTTTGCATCTTCCAGAAAGTTTAGGCCGTAGAGCATGCGATCCCTCAAGCCTTGTCGGCGCTGGCTTTGAAACTGACGGCGTAGCTCATGCTCACAGCCCCAACCGCTTGCGCACGGCAGCTAGGGGCACGGAAGGCTCACGCTCCCGCCACTCGGCTTCAGCGACGTCGCCCTTGTTCTGCGTGCTGATCTCCTCGGCCTTCGCCTGCAATCGGCGGTAGTCCTTTTTTAGGGACCACTACGAACTTCCTCTTACCGAGCGTCAAGGTTTGTACGGCCATAGGCGCGCCCTTACTGTTCCTACCGGCATTCTAGCCAATGTGCTGTCATGGGCAAAATACCCACTGAAATGGAATGGACGGAAAACGGGGTTGGATTGGGCCAATACTTGCTCCCTGCGCCTTTGCCCCCCCACACCCGCTAGCCCTGCTTTTCTTACTCCGCCCCGCCAAATTCCAGTTGACTTCCTGGCGCGCCTGCGTCCTGTCGATTCGTTCGCGGAGGGCGCGGGGGCCGGGGTCGAGGAGGAGAATACCGGCACGTTGCCAGATGAGTTCCCAGACGGTATTTCCTTCAGGTGCATGGTAAGATTATCCCAATGAAGCCGAAGGTTTATCTGGAAACCACCATCATCAGCTACCTTACGGGGCGCATGAGCCGAGATCGGGTGACGGCCGTCCATCAGGAACTAACACGGGATTGGTTTGCCCGAGTTGCCCCGCAATTTGATTGCTACGTCTCAGATATCGTCCACGATGAATGTATGGCGGGTGATTCGGCCGCAGTCGCCCGACGCAAAGCGGTGCTTGATAAGCTGGGTAGAGTACTCTTGGCGGACAAGGCAACACTTCGTTTGGCGAGGTTGCTTGTCGAGGCGGGTTGCATGCCCCAAGCGGCTGCAACCGATGCCCTGCATGTGGCGGTGGCGGCGTTGCATGAAATGGACTACCTGCTGACCTGGAATTGCCGGCATATCAATCGCGCATCGCTGCGAAGTGTGATACAATCGGTATGTGCCGTTCACGGTTACCGCTGTCCGGTGATCTGTACACCTGAGGAGTTGGAGCAATACAATGAAGACGCCGATCATTGATGAAGTCCGACAGGTTCGACAATCCATTTTTCGTTCCTGCGACAATGACTTGGCTAAACTTGTGAAACGCCTGGAACGACGGCGGAAGGAATTAGGCTTGAAAGTAGTTCGCAGACCCAGACGCAAAGCCCGTGCAACGTAACGGCCACAACTCGTTGGGTACAGGCGAACAAAAGATGACAGCCTAAGTTGTTTCGCTCGCCCTTCCCACTCCCGTGGACAACGATTGTATCCGACTCTGCTCGGCGTGGCGGCCGATACCAAATGTCGAGAGACCAAGTGAGCAGGAAACGGCCCTTCTCTATTGCCGCATCTTCCTCGCTGGCCCTGCCGTTTCTACCCCCCCCCGAGGTTTCAGTTGTCTTGCTGGCGCGCCTGCGTCCTGTCGATCCGTTCGCGTAGATTGCGGGGGCCGGGGCCGATGCGGAGGATGCCGGAGGACTGCCAGAGTGTGCCCATATATTTTTGCACTCCCCGTTTGCGAGCGGGAAACCCGGCGGCTCTGCGTGAGCTTCGACTTTTCAGGAAAGGCCCTATCTCACGCAGAGTCGCCGAGCCGCAGAGAGCGGCCCCATATATTTTTACACTCTCACGTTTCCCAGCGGAAAAAGCGTTTTGTGAATGGCCGTGAATCATAATTTCCCAGGCCTGTGCAAAAATCCGTGGGCATGACTCAAGGTGGAAGCCGGCGGTTTTGTGGCTTGTGCCTGGCGGTGCGAGGGGCATAATGGGGGAATATGTCGTGGATTGAAAACCGATTTGAGGAAGGGTTGATTGTTACCAGTGCGGACATGGTCATAAACTGGGCGCGGAAGAACAGTTTATGGCCGATGACGTTTGGTCTGGCGTGCTGCGCCATTGAGATGATGGCGGTGGGGGCCAGTCGCTATGATCTGGATCGGTTTGGCGCCGGGGCGTTTCGGGCCACGCCGCGACAGTCGGATTTGATGATTGT
Source organism: Tepidisphaerales bacterium (assembly GCA_038317225.1). GTDB lineage: Bacteria > Planctomycetota > Phycisphaerae > Tepidisphaerales > Tepidisphaeraceae > JBBQBE01. The sequence goes on from JBBQBE010000003.1 coordinate 22,148, forward strand.
GGCCGGAACGGTCAACTACAAGATGGCTAGCCGCCTCAAGCGTTTGTATCACCAGATGCCGGATCCGAAATATGTGATCGCCATGGGCGCGTGCACGGTGGGGGGCGGGCCGTATTTCAAGCACGGCTATAACGTGGTCAAAGGGGTGGATTTGATCGTGCCGGTGGATGTGTATATTCCCGGCTGCCCGCCGCGGCCGGAGGCGCTATTGGAGGGGATCATGCGGCTGCAAGAATTGATTTCGCGCAAAACCATCGGGCGGCAAAAAGCGGTTTAGTCAAAAGCGCTCGCCCGCTCGCCGGGGGCGGGTTATTTATCGCTGACCCTTTGGATGTCGGCACCGACGGCCACCAATTTCTTTTCAATCTTTTCATAGCCGCGATCGATGTGATAAACGCGGTCGATGCGCGTGGTTCCTTTGGCGAACAGTCCGGCCAGGACCAAGGCGGCGCTGGCGCGCAGGTCGCTGGCCATGACGGTGGCGCCTTGCAGCTCCTTGACTCCCTGGATGACGGCGGTGGCCCCTTCCTTACGGATGCGGCCGCCCATGCGATTGAGTTCGCCGACGTGGAGGAAGCGGTCGGGGAAGATGCGTTCGGTGATGACACTGATGCCGTCGGAGAGGCATAACAGGCTCATCAGTTGGGCTTGGAGGTCGGTGGGGAATCCCGGGTAGGGCTGGGTGGTCATTTCTACGGAATTGATGCGGCGGCTGGAGCTGACGAAGATCGAGCCGTTGGCGCTTTCGATATTCACGCCGACTTCCTCAAGCCGATCGCTTACGGCGACGAGATGATCAAGATTGCAATTTTTCAATTCCAATTCGCCATTGGTAATGGCGGCGGCGATGATGAATGTGCCGCATTCAATGCGGTCGGGGATGATGCGATGCTGGCAGCCGGTGAGTTTATCGACGCCCTCAATGTGCACTTCGGGGGTACCGTGGCCGGTGATCTTGGCGCCCATTTTATTGAGCATCACGGCGCAATCGACCACTTCCGGCTCGCAGGCGGCGCCGACCAGGACGGTTTCGCCCTCAGCCAGGGTTGCGGCGCACATGACGTTAATGGTGCCCAGGACGGTGGGGCCTTGCGCGCCGCCGAGATACATGCGGCAACCTTTGAGGCGCGAGCGGACTTCGCCGATGATATTGCCGCCTTCGGTGCGAAATTCCGCGCCGAGTTTTTGCAACCCGCGCACGTGCAGGTCCACCGGGCGATCGCCGATCGCGCAGCCGCCGGGAATGGAGACGATGGCTTTTTTGCGTTTTGCCAGCAGCGGTCCTAAGACGCAGATGCTGGCGCGCATGGTTTTAACGATATCGTAATGGGCTTCGCACTGCTGTTCATCGCGCACTTGGATATCCAGCGGGCCGTTGAGAGGAGGGAATAGTTCATCATCGGGTGTTTGGGGGGGAGTGTGGCGCTCGACTTGGCAGCCCAGGGAGCCAATCAGCTTGTTCATCGAATCGATATCGCTTAGTCGCGGCACGCCGTGCAAAGTGGTTTTGCCCTCGGCCATCAGGCAGGCGGCCAATATGGGCAAAGCACTGTTTTTGCTGCCGCTGATTTCAACTTTGCCCTTGAGACGGGTTCCACCGCGAATGAGAAAGCTATCCATTTTGGCCCTTCCGTAAGCCGTCGCTTGGCAAACATAATTAGTCGAGGCCACGGCGTCCAGTGCGCGTTGTATCCTCTATTGGCATATCGGGAAAAATGTGGGTTTAAGAACAATAGAACATCGCAAAACAAAATTGCCCGGCCAGGGGCCGCAACGCCTCGAGGCGAACACAAAAAGTTTTACGCCGCCCACCTTCTGGAAATCGGCCCACGTGCGGCCTCATCGCAATTTTACCGTCGCCAGCGCCATGGCGGCGAGTATGGCCCCGATGAGCCAGAAGCGGACGACGACCTTGGTTTCGGTCCAGCCTTTGCGCTGAAAATGGTGGTGCAGCGGACTCATGAGAAAAACGCGGCGGCCTTCGCCGAAGCGGATTCGGGTGTATTTGAAATAAGAGACTTGGATGAGGACGCTAATGGCTTCGAGGGCGAAGATGCCGCCGATGAGCAGGAGCATCAATTCCTGGCGCACGACAATGGCGATATAGCCCAGCAGGCCGCCCATAGCCAAAGCGCCGGTGTCGCCCATGATGACGGTGGCGGGGTTGCAGTTATACCAGAGGAAACCCAGGCATGCTCCGGTCATGGCGCCGGCCAGCACGGCCATTTGCCCGCTGGCGGGAACGGGGGTGAGGTATAATTCGCTGGCGAGGCTCACGGTTCCAATAATCATCGCCAATAGCAAAAAAGCGAAGCTGACGATGGCGGTGCAACCGGCGGCCAGACCATCAAGGCCGTCGGTGAGGTTGACGGCATTGCTGCTGCCGGTGAGTACGATGGTGCCGATGCAGATGAACGCGACCAATCCCCAATTAATTGCAAGGCTGCCGCCGGCCAGATGCCAATCGCTCATGAACTGATTGAAGCGGCCCACGTCCCAGCGCACATTTTTGAAAAAGGGGACGAAATAAGTGTGGCTTTCGGGCACATCGCGGCCGTATTGATACGTGAAATAGCAAAGAACGATTCCCAGGCCGATTTGAAACAGGAATTTTTCCCGGCTGGTGAGTCCCTGTCGGCTGCCGCTGCGGCGGGCGGCGGTGAGTTTGAGCCAGTCGTCGGCGGCACCGACGGCTCCCAGCCACAGCAGGCACAAGAGGGCCATGAGCACATAAAAGTTTTGCAGATCGGCCAGCAATAAAACGGTGGCGACGATGGATGCGATAATCAGGACGCCGCCCATCGTGGGCGTTCCCTTTTTTCCGGCCATCATGGCATCGATTTCGATTTGATCGAATTGGGCGGCATCGCCGATTTTCTGGCTACGCAGCCAGCGGATGACCCAAGGCCCCAATCCCACGCACAGGCTGAAACTCAAGAGTACGGCGACGGTGGCCTGAAAACTGGTGAAGGTAAAGACGCGCATAAAGCGCATTCCGTGGGATTCCAGCCAAGGCCAGCAGGTTTTGACAAGCAGGTAGATCATACGCGGGCATGTTAAAAGGAAAGTCGGGGAATTGCCATGCGGGCGATTGAGCGGTCGGTGGCCATGAAGTGGTTTTGCCGCCGATGATGAGTACCGGCGGGGTCGTCTGTGCCATTTTTGGCTTGGCCAGCGGTCATGCGTGAAATCACCGCTGCGGTGGGCGGCGGGCCATTTGGGTGTTAGTTTGCGGTCAGCGGTTTAAGCCGCGGCGCCCAGCGTCAGCCCATCCCTGGGACCTGGCCGCGAGCAGCCCGAAGCGGACATTTTAACTTTGGAGAATTACTGGACATTTCTACTTTGGTTTGACACAGAAAAGTGCATTGGCTTGACAGTTTGGGGGCTAGCGTCTATTTTTCACCTCCCGGATGGTCGCGGCGGGCAGGGCCCGCCGCTGTTTTTGTGTTGCTTTTTTCTCCGCCGGGCGGAGGGGAAAGCGGGAGTTATTCATGCAGCCAGTTCAAAAGATTTCCAAGGCCCGCAAGCGTAAACGTCGGGCCCATCATGCCCTGCGGCCGATTCACTATGTGCGTTGTCCGCAATGCGGCAGCGCGAAACTTCCCCACTGCGCGTGCGACAACTGCGGATTTGTCAATCCGTCGCTGGCGTTACAGCTACCCCAAACCGAAGCCTGATTTCAGGAGCCACCACGGTGCGAGCGGCGGTTGATGTCATGGGCGGCGACCACGCCCCGGCGGCCATTTTACAAGGCTGCTGGGATGCGGCGGGTCTATTGGACGGCCAGGACGTGATTTTTCTGGTTGGCGATGAGTCAATCATTGGCGCCGCAATGGCGTCCAGCGGGCTGAGCGCCGATCAATTGTCGCGCTACCAGGTGGTGCATACTACGCAGATTATCGGTATGGAAGAGGCCCCGGTGGAGGCGATTCGCTCCAAGCCGGACAGCTCCATCGCGGTGATGTGCAAGATGGCGGCCAGGGATGAGGCGGATGTGGTGATCAGTGCCGGGAACACCGGGGCATGCGTGGCGGCGGCGCAGTTGCGCATGCGGACGCTGCCGGGGGTAAGCCGGCCGGGGATCGCGATCATCATGCCGACATTTCACGGTCCGATCGTGATGATCGACGTGGGGGCGAACATCGCGCCCAAACCCAAGCATTTGCAGCAATACGCCTTGATGGCCGGGGCATACGCCCAGGCCATTTGCGGGGTCCAGAACCCGCGGGTGGGGCTGTTGAGCATTGGCGAGGAAGACGCCAAGGGTACGACCACGGTTAAGGAAGCGCGCAAGCTGATGCGCGATGAGCCTTTGATCAATTTCATCGGCAACGTGGAGGGGCGCGACCTTTTCAAGGGCGTGGCGGACGTGGTGATTTGCGATGGGTTTGTCGGCAACATCGTTTTGAAATTCACCGAGGGCATGGTCGAGGGACTGTTCCAGATGATCGGTGCGGAACTGGAACAATCAGCGCCGCACCTGGTCGAGCAGTTCAAGCCGCTGATGAAAAGCATCATGGTTCGCCACGACTGGCAGGAATTTGGCGGCGCGCCGCTTTTGGGTGTGGGGGGGTATTGCCTGATTTGTCACGGCCGCTCGCGAGCCAAGGCGATCAAGAACGCGATACGCGTGGGCAAGCAACTGGTGGCCAGCAATGTCAATCGCCAGATCGTACAGTGCATTGAAAGCAGCATCCCGGTAACCGAAGAGTAGCCGGCTTTGGACGGCGGATGGGCCGATGCGCATGGCGGCCAAACCGCAGGGTCCGACTGATTCCCGCAAAGCAGATGCAGTGGATGGCGTCCGCCATACAGGGTTTGTCAGCGGGTTCAACTTGTATTGGGAGTTTAGATGTCATTTGCTTCCGTCAAACTGGCCGGGACCGGCAGCTATGTGCCGCAGCGGCGCTTGACCAACGAGGAACTGTCGAAACTGGTGGATACCAACGACCAGTGGATCGTGCAGCGCACGGGCATTCGTGAGCGGCGGATCGCGGCGGAGGGGGAGACGACCGCCAGCATGGCCGTGGCGGCGTCGAAGGCGGCATTGGCGGACGCGAAGATGGAAGCGGGCGATCTGGACCTGATCGTTTGCGCGACGATTACGCCGGAAATGCAGTTGCCCTCAACGGCGTGTTTTGTAGCCAAGGAACTAGGGCTGAATCGCGCGCCGGCGTTTGACGTTACCGCCGCTTGCAGCGGTTTTTTGTATGCCTTGGAGACGGGGGCGAATTTCATCAAGGGCGGCAATTACCGCAACGTACTGGTGCTGGGGGCCGAGACGCTGAGCCGGGTTACGGACTATACCGACCGGGGAAGCTGCATCATTTTTGGAGACGGGGCGGGCGCGGCGATTTTACGCGGCGAGCAAGCGGGGGATAGTGGACTGTTATACTCGAGTCTATACGCCGATGGCAACGGCTGGGAGCTGTTGTATTGCCTGCCCGGCAGCCGGCATCCGATCACGCCGCAATTGCTGGAGCAGCGCGGGCAGTACATGAAGATCCGCGGTCGCGAGGTCTACAAATTCGCGGTGCAGCGATTTGAGGAACTGATCCGCGACGGGATGGAAAAATGCGGTTTGACGGTGGAGCAGATCGACTTGATCGTGCCGCACCAGGTGAACCAGCGGATCATTGATTCGGCTATTGCCAAGCTGGGGATCGGGCCGGAAAAGGTATTTGTGAACATAGATCGCTATGGCAACACCTCGGCGGCGTCGATTCCCATCGCGCTGGATGAAGCGCGGCGCCAGGGAAAACTGCAAGCGGGACAAGTGGCGATGATGGTGGCTTTTGGCGCGGGGCTGACGTGGGCCAACGCGGTGATTCGCTTGTAGAAACGGTGCAGTTGGCCCAAGAGGGTTTTACCAGCGGCGGCAAACCAGTAAACATAAGAACATGGAACAAGCACAATACATTCTATGTCCCGGTCAAGGCGCCCAGGTGGTGGGCATGGGCCAGGCTTTGTTCAGCCAGTGCGCCGCGGCGAATAATTTATTTGAGCAGGCCAAGTCCATTCTCGGCTGGGATTTGGCGGAAGTATGCTTTAACGGACCTGCCGAGCGTTTGAACCAGACCGATGTGAGCCAACCCGCACTGTACGTTTGCGGAGTGGCCAGTTTTATAGCGGCTACGGAATCCGGGAAGATCAAGCCCCGGGAGGTGTCGGCGTACGCGGGCTTGAGCTTGGGCGAATACACGGCGTTGCATCTGGCGGGGGTGTTTGATTTCGCCGCCGGTTTGCGGCTGGTGGAGGCGCGCGGGCGCTATATGCAGCAGGCGGCGGTGGCATCGGCCGGTTCGATGGTGGCGCTGTTGGGCGCTGACGAGACGGCGGCGCAGGAGATATGTAATCAAGCGGCGCAGGGACAGGTATTGGTGGCGGCGAATTTCAATGCGCCGGGGCAGATTGTTCTCAGCGGTCATGCCGAGGCCTGCGCCCGGGCGCAGGTGGCGGCGGAGGCCAAGGGTTTTAAGGCCGCAGCCTTGAAGGTGGCCGGGGCGTTTCACAGCCCGCTGATGCAGGCGGCGGCGGAGAAGATGACGCGGGAATTGGCTGGCGCGGCGTTTGCCAGTCCCAGCAAGCCGGTGTACAGCAATGTAACGGCCAAGCCGCATGGCGCGCCCGACACGATCAAGCAATTGCTGGTGGCGCAGATTGTCCAGCCGGTGATGTGGTCGCAGACGATGCAGAGGCTGGTGGAGGGCGGGGAGGCACGGTTTGTTGAACTGTCGCCGGGACGAACGCTGGCGGGCTTGGCCAAGCGGATCAATCGGCGGCTGGCGGTAGAAACGGCGGAGTGATTTTTTTTTCGGCAACGGATGAAGCGCTGGTGGCGCATCCATTTGAGGTGAAGATCATGAGTGATAAAAAAGTTGCGTTGGTAACGGGCGGCTCGCGCGGCATTGGCGCGGCGATTGTGCGGCGACTGGCCAAGGATGGTTTTCACGTAGTGGCGGTGGCCCGCAACGCCGACAAACTGGAGGCGGTTTGCGCCCAGGTGAAAGCCGACGGGGGCAGCGCGGAGGCGATGGTGTGCGATCTGGCCGACGCCCAGGCGGTGGCGGGGCTGATCGAGAAGGCGGTGGAAAAGTGCGGCCGCCTGGATGTGCTGGTGAACAACGCGGGGATCACCAAAGACGGGCTGATTTTGCGCATGGACGACGCGGACTTTGATGCGGTGATCAACACCAATCTCAAGAGCGCGTTTGTCGCCATTCGCGGGGCGGCGCGGCCGATGATGCGGGCCAAGGGCGGCAGGATTATCAATATCAGCAGCGTGTCCGGGGTAGCGGGCAACGCCGGCCAGGCCAATTACGCGGCCAGCAAGGCGGGATTGATCGGCTTGAGCAAGAGTGTCGCCAAGGAACTGGCGGGCAAGAACATCACCTGCAACTGCATCGCGCCGGGATTTATAACCACGGACATGACCGATGCGCTCAATGACCAGATCAAAGAGGGGGTCAAGCAGTTTATTCCGCTCAAGCGCTTTGGTTTGCCGGAGGAGATCGCTGGGGCGGTGGCATTTTTGGCTGGGCCGGACGCCAGCTACATCACCGGGCAGGTATTGTGTGTGGATGGTGGCATGGTGATGTAAGCTAACCGTTGATTGTTGAGTGTTGATAGTTGAAGGGCACGGGCGTGTCGGTAATTTTCAACTATCCACAATCCACAATCCACAAGGCGGTACTCCGCCGTTCAACAATCAACAATCCACCCTTTTAACCATCATGCTCCTGCCGCTGTTGCACGACGATGAGGCTCTGGTGGCGGTGGCCAAGCCGTCGGGGCTGGCGACCATTCCCGGTCGCGGGGAGAGCACCTGTTTGCTGGAGCAACTGGGGCGGCAAATGAATTTGCCGGTGAGCGGGCGGGCGGATCCGCGCTTGCGGCTGGTGCATCGATTGGATAAGCCGACCAGTGGAATATTGGTCATGGCCAAAACCATCGAAGCGCAGCGGGCGCTGAGCCATCAATTTCAAAACAATCTGGCGCAAAAGGAGTATGTGGCGATCGTGGCGGGCGAGCCGCAAGAGGAACAGGGGGAGATAGATGCGCCGCTGGCAGTTGACCCGGCGCGGCGGGGCCGGATGCGCATTGATCGCACCGGGCGGCCGGCGCGCACGGAGTGGAAGGTCCAGGGTCGATTTGGGCGCTGGTCGCTGTTACGGGTATTTCCCAAAACCGGCAAGACGCACCAGATTCGCGTGCATTTGACAAGCATTGGCCTGCCGCTGGCGGTGGATGAACTGTATAACCCACCGCCTGCCAACACCCCGACGGGGCTTTTTCTATCACAATTCAAACGTGGCTACCGTGCGGTTAAAAATGAGCTTGAGCGGCCGCTGATCGGGCGGCTGACTTTGCATGCCCAGTCGTTGGCGCTGGAACATCCCGACGGGCGGGCGATGCGGTGGAGTGCGCCGCTGCCCAAGGATTTTCGCGCGGTGCTGAACATGCTGGAGAAGTACGGGCGGCGTTAAAAGTGGATAAAGCCGCTTGGGCAATTTATCGCGGCATGGCGGCCATGTTGGGGGCGGCCGGGTGGGCGCGGAGGTAAAACGTTACGTCGCCGTGTTCGGGGACGGACAATTGATTCCAGGTGTAATCCAGGCCGCGGGCGTTGGGAAAACGCAAAGAGAGCTGGTGGGTTCCGGGAGCCAGGTGCAGGGGGATCAGGTAGATCGAGCGCGGGAGCATTTCCCATTGGCGCACGTCGGCTTGACTGACGGCTTTGAGCAGCAGGCCCGTTCCAATCATGGCCGCGGAAACCAGGGCATCCTGGGAACTCATGCCGTTGCGGCGGTTGGCGGCCGCAGCGCCGTAGATGGCGCCGCCGTAAATCAAGCCGGTGCCGACAGCGCTTTTGACGGCGCGAATGGTATCGATGCTTTGCCAGCGGCGTTCCTGTGCCAGTGCCAGCAGGTCAAGGGGAGGCGGGTGGATGCCGGGGATGGCGGCCCAGCGACCATCGACGTAGGTCATGGGCCAGGGGACGGGGCCTTGCTGTGGCGGGGTGGGGGCGAAACCGACTATGGAGCCGTCGAAATCTGTTACTTTGTGAGGTCCGTAGCCGACCTCGACCACCAGCAGCACATTGCTTTGAGCCTGCAAACGCAAGTCGGCCAGGGGCGCCAGCGACGGCAGGACGCGCACGGCGGCATCGAAGTTGGCCTGCGCCAGGTCGTCGCGGCCGAGGCGTTGGAAACAGCGGCCGAGCATCAAGTATGCGATGGCAAAATCGCTGTCCCGCTCCTTGAACTGATCGCTCTTGGCATCCTGGTATTCTTGCAATTTGAAGAGGGCATTTTCCATGGCGGCGCGGCAGTTGGCGTAGTCCTGGCGCATGGCGTAGATCACGCCGAGGTAGAAATTGACCATGGCGCGTTCAAAGGGTTCGCCTTTCCATATTTTTATTTTTTCATCGACCAGGACCGCGCCCAGCGAGCGGCCGCCGTTGTTGACGCCCAGGGAGTTGATCACTTCGTAGGCTTTGAGAAAAGCGGCTTCGGCCTCATCCAGTTTGCCCATGGCCAGATAGCAGGAGCCGAGGCGGGCATTGTTGAGTACAAAATTGGAATCGGTGTTTTGGGCCAGCGGTTGGAGCCGGGCGGCGGCGGCGGCGAGGTTGCCGGAAAAATAATCGGCTACGGCGGCGGAAGCCTGGCGCTCCTGCTCGCTGACGCATCCGCCGGCTACCAATAGCAGCAGCAGAGCCGCAATTGCACTGGAGAGCAAACGAGTCAATCAAACATCCCCTTGACGGCGGTTTTCTTCACTTCGTAACTGCCGGTCCAAAGTATGGTGCGATCGGTGAGGTTGGTCAGTTCGTAGACGCATAGGTAATAGCTGTCGCGATGGGTTGCGTCCTCGCTGGCCAAGGATGAGAAACGGGCGGTCAGTGCGTGGGTGGGATTGATGGCATCGGGGCTGGGGCCTAAGTCCACTGGCAATTCACTGTTGCGCAGGCGGTAAAAGGCGTCGCGGTTCATAATCCAGGTAAATTGCGTTGGGGTATGTTTGCTGAGCAGATTGCGCAGGCGGGCGGTGAAAGCTTCTGCCGGGCCGCGGGGGAGGATTTCGGCCCGCATCTGGTTTTCCACCGCCATGACCACCACTTTGAGCGGGCCATGCTCTGCGTATTGGCGCTGCACGGCTGGGGAGGCCATGATTTTGGCGCTCATATCATCGGTCATCTTCACCAAATCGGTGCCGTCCAACGCGGTATTTTGGCCGGCGGACACGGCTGTGGCACATCCGCCCGCCGATAGCAGGCCAGCCAGTAGCAACAGGAACGAGAATATGAAGAGGTGTAATCGCATGGTCGCACACCCTCCGCCAGCCCGACCGGCGGGCGCTACCAGAACAACTTTCTGTCGGCCACGATTTTGCACCGGCTAGCGAGCCACTTTGACTTCGTAAGCGCGGGACCAAATCTGCTCGCGGGTGCGCAGGTTGGTAACATTAAACTGCGCCAGGAAGTAGCTGGTGCCGCGGTTGGGCAACTCGATGACTTTGCCATAAAGTGCGAAATCCGGTTGCACGCCACCGGGGCCGGGCCGGGCGCCGCCGCCCTGGCCAAAATCGTCCCGTTCGCCTTCCAATTCCTGGTTTTGCAGGCTTTGGAGCTTGGCTTTGTTTTCAATGAGCGCGATTTTGCCCCGCCCGTGCTGTGAAAGATTCACCCGCAGGCGTTCGACAAAGATATTGTAGTTGAAGCCGGGGTCGGTGGTTTGGTTTTCCACATTGGTAACCACAACCGTCAGGCGGGTGGGGGACTGGCTGACTTCGGGCAAAGCCAACAGGTCCATAGCCAACTGGTCGGTGGCGCTGACGACATCCTTACTTTGCAGGCCGCTGTCGCGGTCGTCCAGCTCGCCGACGGGCGGGCGCTGGCGACCGTATTCGTGGGGCCGATCCGACTGACAGCCGGCAAGGGCGGTTGCCAAACCCAGAAGCAGCACATGCGCGTAGTGTTTCATGAAAATCTCCAAAATAGTTTTATTGCCTAAGGTTATGTCGTCCTATGCTACCCGCCCGGGGCGGTTGGATGCAATCCACTGAAGCAGACACGCCGGGCGGTCCAACGATAGCGGGTTCATGTAAACCTTGGCAAAGCGGCAACGGGAGCGAACGCTTGAGCCGTGGGGCGCGGGGGAGCCATAACGCAAAAGGATGATAAAAAAGTAGCAATTTGTTTCAGACAATGGCAAGTTGATGTTAGAATCCAGCGGTGGGCACAGAAGCCCAGCCTAAAGTATGCACAGAGCGGCGGGACCGGGGAAGGGAAAAACATGTGGCTTAAGCCTTTTGGCAAAGGGCTTTTGTGCGAACTTCGCCGACCCCGCGGCGTTTAACTGTTTCTGAAGATCGAGTCGGCATCGGCGGAACCAACTATGGCGGACAACGCTTCGGCATCCGTATTTCTGCTTCCATTGGGCGATCACCAGGGCAAGCCGCCCATTCCTTTGGCTCGTCCGGTAACCCTGGTGGGCGCGCGCCATAATGCGCATTTGCATTTGCTGAGCCGGCAGGTTTCCAAGGCCCACGCCCTGATTGTGTGCACGCATGATCAGTATTACATCCGGGATTTGGCCAGCCGATCGCACGTCTACATTAACGGCCAGGAGATTCGGGAAAAGGTTCTGGCGCACCGGGATTTGGTCAAAATCGGGTCGTTTGTTTTCAAATATTCCAATCGAGCCAATCGCGGCGGCCAGATGAATGGACCGGCGGCCGGATCGGCGCAATTGCGCGTGCTGGGTGGCCAGGGTCCGATCGAGATGGACGGGCGGGTGATGCTGATTGGCCGGCGGAGCATCTGCGATGTGCCGCTGATGGAAGAGTCGGTTTCGACCGCGCATGCCGTCATGTTTGAGATGAATGGCAAACACTGGTTACGCGATCTGGGGTCGCGCACGGGAACGTTTCTCAATGGCCAGTCGATCCATCAAGCGCAGTTAAAGTCGGGAGACCAGATTCGTATTGGTGAAACGGATTTGGTGTATGAACCGCGTGGCAAGCAGGCGCAGCCGGAGGGTGGCGCGGCCGTCAGTGAATCGATGCTGCCGCTGGAGTTAGGCTCGGGTGTGGACGGTCTGGTCGATGATTTGCCGGAACTGACGCCGCAGGCCATGCCGGCGGCGGCGACGGCGGCGGCGACGGCGGTGGCGGGCGCGCCGCCGGTGGAGTCGGACAATGTGGAGGCGCCGGCGCGGCAGGACACGGCGATATTGCCAGCGTTGCCGGATGAATCGGATGTTTTGGCCACCGACGATGCCGCCCCGACTGCCGCCAGCGCCGACAAATCCGCTTTCGCGGAGGAAGCGCCGTCGGCGCTAAAAACGCCGGTTGAGGCGCCGGAGCCAAGTTTAGCAGACGATTTGGATGAGCCGAGGCTGGGCGATACGCGGACCTTGCCGGCGATGGTGGAGCAGCCGGCGCCGACATTGCCGCTGGCGCCCGACGCGCCAGTGCCAGAAGAGAACCAGGCGGAACAACAATCCCAGCCCGAGCAACAGCCGCCCGCGGCGGATGAGGTGCTGGTCGATGAGTTGCCAGCGGATGAGCTGCTGGCGGATGAGTTGCCGGCGGATGAGCTGTTGGCGGACGAGTTGCCGGCGGATGAGCTGCTGGCGGACGAGTTGCCGGCCGGGCCGCAAGTCGAGGATGCGGCGGCGGTTGAGCAATCGTCAACTGCGGAAGTTGCTTCATCGGCGGCTGAAGAAACGCCTGCCGAGCAAGTAGCGTCAGCGGCCAGTGAAGATGATGTTGTCGTCAGCGAAGAGCCGGCAGCGCCATCGCCCGCGGTGGAGGAGATCGCCGAGGAGCAGCCGGCGCCCCAAGCCGCAGAGCCTGAACCGCCGCTGGCGGAAGATGAACCGATTGGCCGCTTGATGGTGGATGCGGATGTGGCGCGGGAGGAGACGCTCAGTAGCTCGGCGACGGGCGCGGAAATCAAGTGGCGTGAGGATGAAGCCCAAGCGCGGCGAGAGGCCGTAGCGCCCTCGGAAGCGCCGATTACGCCCCAAGTGTCCGGCAACGAAACAGACCAACCCGCCTCGCAAGATTTACGTGAGGCCGCGCCGCTGCTCGAGCAGGCGGCCCAAGAGCTTGAGACCGACCAAGTCGATGAGCAGGTTGCCCAAGCTCCCCAAGACGATGAGGTTGAGCGGCAGGCGGTTGCAGAGAGCGCGCCGGTTGAACTGGAGCCGGAGGCGATTGAACGGGCCAAGCCTGAAGAAGTCGAGCCGGAGCCGATCGAGATCAACGCGCCTGCGGAGATCGAGCCGGAGGCGGTTGAGCAAGTCGCGTCGGTAGAAGAAACCAAGCCTGGGGCCGCACAAGAGGTTGAGACGCTGCGGTTGGAACCGGTGGAATTGGTACCGGCGCAGGAGTTGGATTTATCCAAACTGGCCGAGGCGGATCAGGCTGCCGGCGAGGAAGTAAAATCCGAGCCGGCGGCGGAGCATGAGCAAGCCTTCGAGGAGGCGGATTCGACCGGGCAAGTTCCTCTCATCGCATCAGACGCATTAAATTTCCCGTCGGTCGCTGGATCGGAGCCGAAGCAAACTTCAATAGAGCCGATTGATCTCGCCGGGCCGCAAGAAGCGTTGCCGGAGGTGAATGAGCCGCTTCCGCAGCGGGCGAAGGTGCGGCGATCCAATCGGCGGAAAAAACCGATTTCGACCGAATTGCAGGATATTTCGGCATCGGCGATGGCGCCGCAAGTGCCGGCCCTGCCGTCGGAATTAACGGTCCTGTTGCCTCCGCCGGCCCCGTCGTCGGAATCAACGACCCTGTCGCCGCCGCCGGCCCCGTCGTCGGAATCAGCGACCCTGTCGCCTGCGCCTGCTGGGCCGCCGCAATCCCCGGCTCTGTCGCCGCCGGGAGAAAAAAGCCCCTTTGCCGACAAGGAACAGCGAGCCGAACGCAAGCCGACTGATTCGCCGGTGGAGATTATTCCGCCGACGCTGCCGGAGCCACAGTCGGCGCAAGCGCTGGCCGAGACGGCCGATGAAGTGGAACCCGCCGCGCCGGATGCGGCAATGACCGACACCACCCTCGGTCGGATCGTGGAGGATCTCACTGCCGGGTTTAACAATGCCCCGGTTGAAGTGGAAGCCGAACCGCAAGCCGCCGAACCGCAAGCCGCCGAACCACAAGCCGCCGAGTCGCAAGCCGTCGAACCGCAAGCCGCCGAGTCGCAAGCCGCCGAGGCGCATTTTGCTGAGCCGCATTCCGCCGAACTGGATGAACCGCAAGAATTAACCGAGGCGTCATCGCCCGGAGTAGTGGGCCAAGCCGATGGGATCGAGCCGCCGCCGATTGAACATGAGGAGCGGGCAAGTGTCGATGACGCGGAAGCGGCTGCTGTCGAATGGCTTGAGGAAGTTGAAGCTCCTGAGCCGATAGCGGCTGGTGAGCAAGCACTCCAGGATGCGCAAAAGCCAGTCAAGTCGCAAGATGAAGTTAAGCGGAAGCAAGTCCAGCATGACGCTGAAGTAAGCGAGGCGGTTAAGCCGCAAGACCAAGCAAAGCAAGAAGCCGAGGCGGTTATACCGCAAGACGAAGCAAAGCAAGAAGCCGAGGCGGTTAAGCCGCAAGACGAAGCAACGCAAGAAGCCGAGGCGATTGAGCCGCAGACGCCGCAGGCGACGGTAGGCCCGAATCAAACCAGTTTTCTAGGCGGGCTGCCGCTGGTGCTGGATTTGGGGGCGATGGAGGGGGTGGACGGCGGCGGCGCGGCGGATTTTGCGTCCACCGGCTCATTGGTGGGAGCGGCCGGGGCACAGGATATCGCACCGCAAACCGAGGCATCTTCCGAGGAGGCGGGACAAACGCGGGAGGCGCAACCGCCCACGGCATCGGCGACCACTGTGCCTGAGCCGACGGCGGCGGTCGTATCGCCGGTGGATGATGAATTAAGGCAGTTGCCGGATATCGCCGGCGATGTGTTCTTTGACGCCCATGCGGAAGATGCGGTGGTGGAAGCCGCCGAGCCGCAGGCAAAATCGCCGGCCAAGGCCACGCAGGCGTTTGACGGGCTGGCGATGCCGGGGGCGGATGTTTTCTCGCAGATGGCGCAGTTGGAGATGGATGTATTTGGTCCGGCTCAAGCGCCTCGATATGTGGTGATCCCGCCGCTGGAGCCGGGGGATAAGGCCACCGGCGAGCTATTGCCGGCCAAGCGCAGCGGGACCGGCGCGGCGATAAAAAGTCACGGGACGATGCTTCCGCCCACGCTTCCCATGGCCCCGGCCGCGCCGGCCAAGAAGCGCAAGCGCCTGTGGGGACTTTTGGGGTGTATGTTTTTATGCATGGCACTGGCGTTTGTGGCCATCGCCAAGCTGTATCCACGGCAAGCGACGGTGGAAGGGGTGCTGGTATTGCGCAACTTTTCGCAGCTTCCGCCGGACAAGAAACAGGCGATCATCATTGAACATAAAGATTTAATGAGCCAGCAGGTGCGCACACTGAGCAAGGCGATTTTGAAAAGCAAGGGCGTGTCGGCGGGATTTATCGACGATCTATACAGTTTTTATGGCGTGGATCGGCTGCTATGGGAGCCCGATGGTCGAAAAGACACGGTGGCCTACCGCTTTGAAGGGGCGACGGATGAGGCCAATGTGGCCAGGGTGCAGGCGATTGTGCAGGCGTTGTATACGCTGAATAGTCCGCGGCTGGACCAACTGCGCGAGGCCAGGCGCAAGCTGGAGCAATTGCAGGCCGATGAGCAGTCGCTAGAGCGGCGGCTGGAGGATGCCAAGGATCGAGCCGACCGTTTGAAGCCTGGTGCCCAGGGGCGCCAGGAGCAGATCAAGCGCGTGGAAGATTTGAAGATGCAACATGCCCAGGCGGAACTGGCGCGGGACGCCGGTGAGGCGCAGGTAAAAGAATTGTCCGCGGCGGTGGAGCGTTTGGAACGTGTGAGCGCGGAGGTGGCGGGGGAAGCAACCGCCGACCAGGCTCCGGTAACAGACACCTCCGACGCGCAGCTTGCGCAACTAGCCGCCGAGCAACAGCGGCTTAAGCGGCGGTTGACCTTATTGCACAGCCCCACCACCCAAAGCGCCGAGGCGGCCCGTAAGGCACTGGATGCGGCGATGGACCAGTTTCAACAAGAACTCGCACCCGCCGCCGACGAGCCAAGCGATCCGGCGGACGGCATGAAAGACTATTTGCAGGCCGCGCGGCAGTTGCAAGAGCAATCGCGGCAACTGGTCGGAAAATTGATTAACGAGCAGCAGCAGACTTTCGCCTGGCTGGGCGATTTGAAGAGCAAAATGGATGAACGGCAGGCCAAGCGACAGGCGGAAGTATGGAGCGGTGATGCCCAGTTGAAACAGTTGACGGACCTGCTGGCGGTGGCGGTGCGGCAATACAATGCGGCCAAGGCGCAAGGCGGTGGGGAAACCGCGGCGGCCAACGCGCGGATGGAAGAGTTGCAAGCGCAAGTGGCGGCCAGAAAGGGCCAACTGGGTGCTGATCGCTATGACGCGGAGACGGCGGCACAGTTCCAGCAGTTGATTGACCGGCTGAAAAAGTCGCTGCAAACCGACCGTCGGGAAATTGATGAGCAACTGGATCAGTTGCAAAAATCGCTGGTGGCGGCGCAACCGACGACCAAGAAATTAACCGAAGCCCAACAGGCCAAAGCCCGGCGGATCGCCAAACAGACCGAGCAACTGGCCGCGGCGCGGGCGGCATACTCCGCGGCCATGGATGCGCGCACGGCCAATTTAAATGTGGATGAAAAACAGTTGCTGGAGGAATTGGCGGCGGTGGAATCCAAGCTGGCGGCCAAGCAAAAAGAGCTGAGCGAGGCCAAATCTTTGAAGCGCTTGGCGGCTGACGAATCGGCTAAGCGGCTGGGTGAGGCCCGGGCGCAGTTGCGGATGGCGCAGGCGAAGTATCCCGAATTGCAGGCGGCGGCCCAGCGCGCGGCGGGGGAATTGGCCGCGGCGCAAAAGGCGGTGGATACGGCCGGGCGCGACGGTGAAGCGCGGGATGCGGCTTTGGTGGAACTGACTGGCTTGCAAAAGCAGTTGCTGGCGGCCCGTGAACAAACGCTCACCCAGCAACGCCGGGTGAAAAATATGGTTGAGCCGCGTGAGCCGGAGGAACAGGATGTGCGGCAGTTTGCGGCGGCGGACCATCGCGGGGTGTATGCGGCGGGGGCGGCGGCTCTGATCGCGCTGCTGTTTTCCGGCTTGATCGCATGGGTGAGCCAGGGCGGGGCGCCGGCGCAGGTTTTGATGGACAGCGCGCGGCAGCCACAGTTGGCCATTCCCGATGGCGATCTGCCTCTGGCGCAGGCGATGCATCACAAGGGCGATCGGGAATTGGCGACGTAATTTTTGCCGGCTGGATGGAAAATCATATTTTTTGTAAGGCCGATAACAAAAATCGAGCCTTTACCGCGGGTTTCTGATTCTTTTCCCTACTTGCGCATACAAATCGCTTGGCGCGCAGCGCCGCGCGGCGCAAAATGCGTCGATGCACAAAATGTCATTACGTCCTTTCGGCGTTCGCAGCGGTTTGCAAGTGGCCCCGGCCAGCATGGGCGCGATGCGCTTTCCCGGCCCGGTTGACCAGGCGGTGCAGCTCATTCGCCACGCCATCGACGACGGGATGGTGTATATCGACACCAGTCGCGGCTACACCGATTCGGAAACCAAATTGGCGGTGGCCCTGAAGGATGGTTACCGCGAGAAGGTGATTCTTTCGACCAAGTGGGCGCCGTGGGTTACCAAGATTGAGCCGGATGATGCGCCCACCGCCGACAGCGTTCGGCGGCGGATTGATGAACAGCTCAAGCGGCTGGATGTCCAATACCTGGATTTTTACCAGGTATGGAACATCGACAGCCGGGAGCATTACCAGCAGGCGGTGGCCAAGGGCGGCATGGTCGACGGGATCATGAAAGCTAAAGCCGATGGGTTGGTGCGGCACACGGGATTCACGACGCACGACAGCGTGGAAAACCTATTGCAATATTTGGATGAGGCGGATTGGTGTGAAGTGATTTTGATCAGTTTTAATCTGCTCAACACGCATTACCGACCCGTGTTAGAAAAAGCGCATCAACGGGGTATCGGAACCATTTTGATGAATCCCATGGGCGGGGGCCGGCTAACCCATCCCAGCCCGGTGCTGGAGGAACTGGCGACCAAGGCGCAATGCCGCTCGCAGGCGGACTTGGCCTTGCGCTACCTGATGAGTCTGGAATATGTGGACACGGTTTTGTGTGGCATGACCAAGTTGGAGGATGTGGATGACACGATTGGTTCCGTGTTGGCCGGGCCGCTTTCCAGCCAGGCGATGCAACATGTGGAACAATTTTTGGATTCGGTGAGCCGCCAGCGGCAAAACTATTGCACCGGTTGTCGCTATTGCCTGCCCTGTCCACAGGGGATCGACATTCCGTCGATCTTGAGCGCGGTATTTGACGAAAAATTTCTGGGATTTAAGCAGGAAGCAGCCGAGCGCTATCGCAAGCTCAGCGGCGCCAAGGCCGATGCCTGCGCCCACTGCGGAAGCTGCCAGGAAAAATGCCCGCAAAAGCTGGATATTATGGACCAGTTGGAATACGCCAATTTCGCGTATAGCGGTTAAAAAGGATGGGGCAAGGCACCAGGGCAATTGCATTGCGTGCCAATGATGCCCTCATCGGCGAGCTGGTGTGGGGGAGCCGGGTGAAAGTGTGAAAATCTCTTGAATATACAGGCGTTTTCACCACCGGACCCTCACCCTAACCTTCTCCCTGATTACCGGGCGAGGGGACCATCCCGCATATGCGATTGTGCTGCGTAAATCACTGCTGTGTTACCCGCGGGCTTGCTAGAGGCGCGCCGCCGGGTATGCTCAAAAACATGTGGGACTGGCTGGGAAGCCTTCGGGAGTGGTTGGAGCGCAAGCCGCAGCGCGATTCGCTGGGCGAGCGGGGGGAAAACGTCGCCGCGCGATTTTTGCGCAACCAGGGCTACAAGATTCTATTGCGAAACTTTCGCTGTGAACTGGGGGAGATCGACATCATCGCCCGCGACGGCCGCACGCTGGTATTCGTGGAGGTCAAGACCCGCAGCGAGGATGAGCCGACCCCCGAAGCCCAGGTCAACAGCGTCAAGCAGCAGCAGGTTTGTCGTGTGGCGCGCTATTATTTGAGTCGCTACGGCGTGCCGCAGCCGCCGGCGCGGTTTGACGTGGTGGGGATCTTGTGGCCGCCGGGGCGCGAGCCGCAAATCCGTCATACGCCCAGTGCATTTGAGAGCGTGCAATAGCGCGCGGCGCATGTGCCATTTGTTCGCCGTCCGGCAATCAATCAATGTCCATGAACGGCCCGTATCCCATCCCAAGCCTGGCCACTGGCATTGCCGCCGGGTAAAAATCACTCCCAGCGGAGGGCTTCGATGGGATTCATCCTCGCCGCGCGGATGGCCGGAACCAGCGCCCCCAGAACCGAGGAGAGCATCGCCACCGCGACAATCACCACTACTTCGCGCGGGTTCATGGTGTTGGGGATGGTGTCAAAAGCGTAAACCTCCGGGTTCCAGACGGTGATTCCCATCACCTTGCCCAGCCAGGTGTGCAACTGGTTGATGTTGTGGACGATCAGGTAGCCGCCGGCCAAGCCCAGCAGTCCGCCGACGATGCCGATGGCCAGGCCGTAGCCGAGAAATATCTGGGCCACGCCGCCGCCGGTAGCGCCGACGCTTTTGATGATGCCGATGTCGCGCGTCTTTTCCACCACGATCATGAAGAAGATGCAGAAGATCAAAAAGACGGCCACCACGCTGATCATGGAAAACAGGAACGTAACCAGCACTTTTTCATGCTCCACCGCGCCGATCCACATGGCCTGGCTTTGTTCCCAGGTCTGCACGATCGGCGGCGATTCGCTGAATGCCATGCCGCTGGTTTCCAGGGCGCGGCTTTGTTCGCGGGCCATCACGTCCTGAACGATCCGCTCGACTTGGGCCCGCAGGCTCATCAAGTCCACGCCGGCCTTGGCGCGGATGTGCAACTGGCTGGTGCGGGCGGGTTTGACGTACTGTTTTCCGCTGCTGTCGTCGCGGAGAACCTGTTCATCCATGCCCAGGTCTTTTTGCAGCAGATCAAAAGGAACGTAGACGGTGTTGGCATCGTATTGCCATATTTTTGTGCGACTATCATCGACAATCCAGTAGGGCCGGTCGATGGTCGCCCCCGGCTCGGCGATACTGCGGGCGCTGGCGTCCATGACGATCAGCTTGACGGGCATTTCGTATAAACCCTCGTCGCGGCCGACAATTTTTCCCTCGGCGTCGCGGCGGATATTCAAAACCCCCGCCCCGGCGATGAGGCCCGGCCAGTTGGCGCTGTTGCGCACGATGGCGTTGTAGGTGGAAGCGGGCAGGGGCTTATCGAAGCTGGGGCCACTGGCGTTCTGGCGGGCCTGAGCGCGCAGGGCGTTGCGCTGGGCGGCGGTGAGCGGCGCGGCCGGATCATCGGCGCGCTGGAGCAACTGGTCGTACTGCCGCCACAAACTCTGGGGAAAAAGATTAACCTGGCCGATGCGGTCCAGCGGATAGCCCAGCACCTGCACGCCGTCGGTCTTGGCCCGGCCGATGCTGATCAGGCCGTAGGTGCGCAGCGTCGGCACCACCGCCGCTACCTGCGGCAGCGCTTCGATGTCGCGGAGCATCGGCTGGTAATAGGCAAACCCGCGCAGGCTGCGGGCCTCGACGATCACGTCGCCGCTGAGTCCGTGAAACGATTCCTTGAACATGCGCAGCCACCCGCCCATCACGCTGATGACCACCAGCACCATGAGCGTGCAGAGCATCACCGCGATCAGCGAGACCCAGGCGATGCGGCGCTTGAGCAGGTATTTGAATATCAGCAGTAATTTATACATGGGCGATTACTTTGCCGGCGACATTGGTAAGTTAAAACGCGGCTTGAGCAGTGGAAACAAAATCACATCGCGGATGCTTTCAGCGCCGCTGAGCATCATGATTAAGCGGTCGATGCCCAGGCCCATGCCGCCGGCCGGGGGCATGCCGTAGCGCAGGGCGTCGAGGAAGTCCTCGTCGATCTTCTGTTTTTCATCCTCCTGGCCCACCTGGTGGCGAAAGTGCTTCTCCTGCACCTCGGGGTCGTTAAGCTCCGTATAGCCCGGCGAAATTTCCACGCCGTTGATCGCCAGTTCATACACATCGGCGAAAAACGCATCCTCGCGGCTCTCGCGCGCCAGGGGAATAATGACGCTGGGCACGTGCGTTACGAAGCACGGATCGATCAAAGTCGGCTCGATGAGCTTTTCATACACTTGCTGCAACTGCTCGGCGGGAGATTGTGTTTCCAGATGATGAACAAAGGAGCGGTAGTGGCCAGAGGCCTGGCGGTCGCCGTCCAGACCCAACTTTTGCGCGTACTGGTCCAGCACGTTTTGCATGGCGGCGGGGCACTGCTGGAGGGGCAGCTTATCAAATTGCCAGCCGGTGCGCTGCTGCACCAGTTCATCCATGCGCACGCGCCGCCAGGGGCGCGTGAGGTTGATGACCCGCGGCTGGCGGCCCTCGGCGGCGGGGTGCGTGATGAGCAGCCCACCGAACAGTTCCTCGGCCACCCGGCAGATCATAGCCTCCACCAGGTCGGCCATGGTGCGCCAGTCGCCAAAAGCCTCGTAGGCCTCGAGCATGGTGAATTCGGGATTGTGCCGGGGGCTGATGCCCTCGTTGCGGAAACTGCGATTCAGTTCAAAGACCTTGGGAAATCCGCCGACCAGCAAACGCTTGAGATACAATTCCGGTGCGATGCGCAGATAGAGCGGGATGTCCAGGGCATTATGATGCGTGGCAAAGGGCTTGGCGGCGGCGCCGCCGGCCAGCGGCTGCATCATGGGCGTTTCCACCTCCACATATCCCTGCTCGCGCAAGTGGTGGCGAATCAGTTCCAGCACGGCGATGCGCAGCTTGGCCAGTTTCATCACCCCTGGATTGGCCCATAGATCGACATAGCGTTGGCGGTAGCGCAATTCCACATCCTCCAGCCCTTCCCACTTGGCCGGGGGAGGCAGCAGCGCTTTGGCCGCCGGCAAAACCTCGGTGGCCCAGATGGTGATCTCGCCTTTGCGGGTAACGCCCAAGGCTCCGCGGACGCTAACCAGGTCGCCTAAGTCCAATAGCTCATTGACTGCCCAGCCCTTTTCGTCCAGGCGCTTTTTATCCAGCGCTACCTGCAAGTCGCCGCTGTGATCGCGCAGGGTCATGAAGCTGAGTTTGCCCATGTCACGTTTAAGAATAATGCGACCGGCGACGGCCACCACCGGCCCGCCGTCGTGGCCCATTTCCGGCTGATACATTTCGCGCACCCGCGCCAAGTTCAGCAAATCCGCCTGGCGCAGGCCGTAAGGCTCAATTCCCAAAGCGCGCAGTTGCTCCAATTTGCCGCGCCGCTCCCGCATATAAACGTTGCTTTCAGAATCATTCATATCGCTAGTCTTCCCGCAAAACCGCGATGATATCGGGCAAGTGCGGATTGCGGAAGTGAACCGCATTGACTTTAGCCATACGCCCGGGGCAATAGTGTACGGTGGTTTTTACTCCCTCTGCGGTGCACTGGCGGGCGGGCGCTATTTTAATAACGTCCAACCCGTCAATATCTCATTGCAAAGCCCTCTCCTACGTACTCGTGGGGGCGACCCCTCCCGATGCACCGACATCGGAAACCGGTTCTCATTTCAATGCCCTCTCCTACGTACTCGTGGGGGAGGGTTGGGTGGGGGCTTCCTTTTTCGCATTTCAGACAACCGCCGCCTCATCGGTGAAGCAATAAACCGCCACATGCAATTGCCTCGGGCTAGGCACATGAGCGGCGGCGCAATTGGCGTAGTAAATTCCCTCTGCTAAGATGCCGGCAACCGGGTTGGGATTGGCCGACCGGCGGGGACTATTCGCATGGCAGTGATATTTGAAGTTTATCGCGAGGGAACGCGGCTGGAGGAATTTGTTCCGCGGGCGGCGCTGGTGGTGGGGCCGGAAAGTGTGCCTTTGGCCGGAGAAATTCTCTTCCGCGACTCGCTATTGCGAATCAACCGCATCGACGATTCGGCGGTGGGGCTGAGTTTATTGTGGGACATCGGCCCGCTGGGTGCGTTTCAGATGGAGACCACGCGACTGCCACATCGACCCGAACCGTACAATCTCAATGTGGAACTGGCGCGCGGCCGCTTGATGAAAATCGTGCAGAAACAGGAGGATTGGAACCTTTTCGATTTTCCCAAGGCCGAAAAGCATCAGGAGACGCTTCGCCAGGCCCAAGCGCTTTTTGCCGAGTCCCTGGGCAAGCTGGATGAGCCGGCGGCGGCGGCAAAACTGGCCGATCAGTCGCTGACGCTGGCGGTGGATTTGTCGGAGCAGTTAGCCTTATTTCACGCCGAATTGCTGCTGAATCGCCGCCGATCGCTGGGGCAGTTCGCGCGATTTCCCATCGGCTGCCGGGTGGATCCGAGTATACAAAATCAGCGCTATCGCGATGTGCTGGGCGGATCGTTTGATTATGCGGTTTTGCCGATGCGCTGGCGCGACATGCAGCCGCAGGAAGGGCAATTTGATACCGAGGCCGTGGACCAGTGGATCGAGCTGTTGGGACATCGGCGCATTCCGGTGATCGCCGGGCCGCTGATTCAGCTCGATGAGCAAAATGTGCCGGACTGGATGTTTATCTGGGAACACGATTTCGACACCCTGCGGGAAATGGCCTACGAGTATGTGCAGAAGATCACCCAGCGCTATCGCAAAGCCGTTTCCATGTGGAATGTGTGCGCGGGGCTGCATGCCAACAAACTGTTTCCCATGAGCTTTGAGCAGATCATCGAGTTGACGCGCCTCTTGGTATCCCAGATCAAGGCCATGCTGCCGACGGCGCGCACGCTCATTACGCTGACCCAGCCGTTTGCCGAGTATCACGGCAAAATGCCCACCAGCGTGCCGCCGATGCTGTATGCGGAAATGGTCGCCCAGGGCGGGATCAATTTTGAGGGCTTCGGGCTGGAACTGGAATTGGGCGTGCCGGAACCACCCCATTTTATGCGCGATCTTTTTCAAATCAGCGCGCTATTGGACAAGTTTTCCACGTTGGGCAAACCGGTTTTTATCACGGCGATTTGCGCCCCGGGACTCAATAGTCCCGACCCGGAAGACCGCTCGCAGGGAGCCTTGAATCCGGCGGAGGCGGGGCGCTGGCGGCGGCCATGGGATCCGGCATTGCAGTCGGAATGGATGTCGGCGGTTTATCAGATCGCCATGAGCAAACCGTATGTTGAAAGCCTGGCCTGGAGCAATCTGGCGGATCTGGCGCCGACCCTGCCGCATGGGGGACTATTGGACGACATGTTTAAGCCCAAACCGGCCTTTACCACATTGCAATCCCTGCGCGAAAACTTTCATAAGTGGACGAAGAAATAGTTGCCATCGCAGCGGCTTGATGAACATTGAAAACAATTTATTTAATTGGCGCCACCCACGTTGATGAGATTTGTGGACCAGCGCAGCGGCAAGCGCTTAACCCGGCGCTGCAATGGCGGTTGCCGCATTTAACGCCGCAAAATATGTGGGAGCGGCATGATTTGCTGACGGGGCGTAAGTGGTCATTACCGGCTGGGGCAATCGGTAGGTGCGCAACCAGCCGTTGTAACGGGAACTGACGCGGCAGCGCGCGGCCACCATGGCTTGATATATGTAGCCACGCGCGGCGAAAGTGCCCGCCGAAGCAAACAGCCGCGCGCCGCGGCGTTATAACCGGCCGCATCAAATAACCTGCCGGCTGAACAGTGCTTAGGCGGTGCCCACTGCTTACGTGCCGCTTCAGATTTGCATCCAGTTGCAATCCTGCACCTGCGCCAAGGGGTCCAGGCGTATGGCGGCGATGGCCGCGTCGATCGCCTCCAAAATCCGTGGGGCATGCTGGTACACCAGACACGTGCGATGCCGCCAGCGGCAATATCCGCCGCAGGTCGCCTGGGAGCAATGCGAGCAGATATTTTCCAATATCTCCGCGGCGCACAGTTGACTGGATGGCTGATCCACCTGGGAAGCGATGTCGATCAAATCATCCAGATGGGCTTCCATCCGCTGCAAGAGTTCCTCCGATTCACCGAAAGACAGATGCGGAGACAAAAACGGCTCGACGGCCTGGCGCACCGATTGTCGCACGGATTCATGCTGAAGAGGGGATAAAAGGGTGGCGAGCATAACAACACTCCTTTTGTAAACAACTTCATTTTAACGCGGTGGCCCAATAGAGGAAATGAACAAAAGGAGTATTAAAGTAGAAAAAAAATGCCGCCGGTCGCGCCGGCGGCATCGTGTCAGTCAAAATATTTCAACAAAGTCGAGGTGGCGGATTCAATGGGTGTGCAAATATATTTTTGCACTTCCCCGTTTCCTAGCGGGCAACACGGTTTCTGACTGGCCATGTAGGCTTATTGCCTGACCCCGTGCAAAAATCCGTGAGCACGCCCGTTAAAATCCGCGCCCCAAATCGACGGCGGATTCAATTAATAGTTTTGAACTTTTCGCGCTTGGCATGGCAGACCGGGCAGCGCTCGGCGGGCAGTTGCTCGCAAGTCCAGCCACAGACTTCGCACACATAAAAAGTGCGTTTTTCCGCTTTCCAGCCTTCCAGTTCATCCAGCGCCTGCTGATAGAGCCGGGCGTGCTCGGCCTCGGCGGCCAAAGCGCCTTGAAAGGTCATCAATGCGCCCTTTTGCGATTCGGCTTGAGCCTGTTTAATAAACTCAGGATACATGGTATCGCGCTCGTAAGTCTCGCCGGCCAGGGCGTCCAGCAGATTTTGGCGCGTGTCGCCGACGTTCACGGTCTTGATGTTGGCTTTGGCTTCGTGGCCCAAACGCTTGAGAACCATGGCGTGGGAGGCGGCATGAATGGCTTCGGCGGCGGCCGCCGCCCGAAAGAGGCTGGCTACGCCGAGATACCCCTGTTCGTCAGCCTTTTTGGCATAGCCTTGATATTTATTCCGGGCGTTGCTTTCGCCGTCAAACGCCGCTTGCAGATTATCGATGGTCATGGCAACTCCTGAGTTTGGTTGAAAGCGCAGCATACCCGCGTCATGGGGCAAACGCCACTGATTGCCGAGGGGACTCCTACGGAGGGCGTGCCCACGAATTTTTGCACGAGTTCAGGGAATCAGCCATCATGGCCAGTCAGAAAACATGTTTCCCGCTTAGAGACGGTAGAGTGCAACATATATTGGCACTCCGGTGGATTTAGTTGTGGTAACTGCGTAAAACGCCGATGACCACGCCTTGCACGCGACAGCACTCGGCGTCCACAATGCGCGGCTGCATGGTGGAATTAGCCGGTTGCAGGCGAATTTTGCTCCCTTCGCGGTAAAAACGCTTTAACGTCGCTTCGCCATTGTCTAAAAGGGCCACCACCTGTTCGCCGTTGCGGGCGGTTTCGCGGCGCTCGATGACCACATAATCGCCGTCGCATAGATGATCCTCGATCATCGAATCGCCGCGTACTTTCAGTACGTAGACGCCGTGGCGGGAATTGAACATGGTTTCCAAGTCGATTTCGCCGCGATTTTCGACGGCTTCGATCGGCACGCCGGCGGCGATAGTCCCCAGCAGCGGCAGCTTGGTGGGCCGATTTTCATCGGGCAGCAGATCCTCCGAGACAATCTCCAGCGTGCGCGACTTGTGGCGTCCGCGCCGGAGCACGTCCTTGCGTTCCAAGGCGTTAATATGCTCAAAAATGGTAACTTTGCTGGTGCCGAGCTGATCAGCCAATTCCTGCATGGTCGGTGCAACGCCGTGCAAATGCCGGTAGTTGCGAATGGCCACCAGCACGTCAATTTGCCGAGGCGTGAGATTCATAATATCCGCTCCCTGAAAAGTCCCTTGAAGAAGGGGGCTAAAGTTTGGTTAATGTTTGCAGTAACATTATCCTAACGGCGGCGGGGTTGTCAAGCGCGTAAAATTGCCCTGTGGCGATTAATTGTCCCTCTTGGCTGGTCGATAAAACCAATAGCATTTATTGGAAGGATGTGCGATGTCCCTGGCTACGCCGCCAATGTCCGTGGAAATGATTCAGCAGGTGGTCAAACGTGTTACCACCTTGGCGACCTTGCCGGAGGTAACTGCGCAAATCGTGCAGACGGTGGAAAACCCCCGGAGCAGTGCCGCGGAGTTGCACCAGATTGTCGCGCATGATCCGTCGATGGTGTCGCGGATATTGAAAGTGGTAAACAGCTCCTTTTATGGTCTGCCGGGACAGATTGGTTCCATCGAGCGGGCGATTGTGCTGCTGGGGCTGAATGCGGTGAAGAATATCGCCGTCGCCGCCTCACTGGGCCAGTTGTTTCGTGGCGGCAGGTTATGCGACGGCTATACGCCCAAGGACTTGTGGAAACATTGCATCGCCGTGGCCGTGGCCGCCAGGGATTTGGCCAGGCAACTGAAGTTGGCGGTGGTGGAAGAGGCGTTTTTGTGTGGCATGATCCACGATGTGGGCATCTTGATTGAATTGCAGGAATTCAGCGGGCCGCTGGCGGAAGTGTGTGCCGCGACGCAAAACGGCGAAGGTTCGTTTTGCCAGATGGAGGAACGCATTATCGGGGTAACCCACCAGCAGTTGGGGGCGGCATTGGCCGAACAATGGAAATTCCCGCGCTCATGCCAGTTGGTGGCGGCCTATCACCACCAGCCGCAAATCGCCACGGGGGATCGTGTGCTTCCGACGCTGGTCTGGGCCGCGGATATCTTGTGCCACCAGGCGGGGCAAGGTTTTTCCCTGCCGGCCAGTTGCCAAACCTTGGACGATGGCCTGATGGCGAGCATTGGCCTCAGTGAAGCCATGGTCGCCAAGACCACCCAGTCGCTCAAAGAGATGATGGATGTAGGGTCGGCGCTATGGGGCTGCTGATCGGCAGCGCCTATTTTCCCAAAGCGGCATCCACCGTCTTTTGACAATCCGCAATGCGCCTTTGGGCTTCCTGGCGCGTGGGGGCTTCGGCGATGATGCGCATAATCGGCTCGGTATTACTGGGACGGGCATGCACCCAGGACTGGGGCCAGTCGATGCGAATGCCGTCCTGGGTATCCACCTTTTCCGAGGCGAATTGCTTTTTCAGCGCTTCCACCGCCCGCACCGCATCTTCCCGCAGGCAGGGGAATTTGGTTTTCACAATCGCGTAGCGCGGAATCTGGTTGACCAATTCGCTGAGGCTCTTGCCGGTGGAGGCCATCAGTTGCAGCACATAGGCCATCCCTACCAGTGAATCGCGGCCGGGGACGATGCGCGTGTCGATCACGCCGCCATTGCCTTCGCCGCCGATCAGCGCGCCGTGTTGCAGCATGGCATCGACCACATTGGCTTCGCCGACGGGCGTGCGGATGACGCTGGAACTGCTTTGGGCGGCGATATCATCCAGCATTCGGCTGCTGGATAGATTGGTGGCGGTTACGCCGGGCTTTTTGCCCAGTAGATATTTAGCGCACAGTGCCAGGGAATATTCCTCACCGATATACACGCCATTTTCATCAACGATGGCCAGACGGTCGGCATCAGGATCCTGGGCAAAACCGATGGCCGCTTTTTGCCGAACCACTTCCTTGGCCAATTGCGTGAGATTGGCTTCGGTGGGTTCGGGTGCGTGGGGGAACTGACCGTTGGGCGTGTCGTTGATGTGGACCAGTTGGCAGCCGAGTTTACTCAGCAGGGTTGCGGCCGAGACGCAGCCGGCGCCATTGACCGAATCCAACACCACCTTGTAGCGGCGGGTGGAGATGCCCAGCACATCCACATGTTCCAGCACGCGCTTAACATGGATGGCGTGGGTGTCGGTGTTATGCGATGGCGGGATCAGCTTATCGACAGCCACAAAGGGGGCGACGCGCCGGTTGAAGCGATCGATAATTTTTCGGGCAGTCGCCGGTGGGGGGGCTACCGAGCGGCGATTGAGGAATTTCATGCCGTTCCACTGGATGGGGTTGTGTGAGGCGGTGATGACGCAGCCGGCGTCGGCGTCCAGGTGCTTGACCATCATGGCCACGCCGGGAGTGGAGACAATCCCCAGGTCAATCAGTTCCGCGCCGCAGGCGATCAGGGTGCTGGCCGCCGCGTCGCGCACCCATTGTCCACTGGGCCGCGAATCGCGACCCAGGACGATGCGGAAATGGCTTCCATTGGCGGGCTTTTCCTCCTCGTACAAATAGGCCATCAAAGCGGCGGCCATTTGCCCGACCACGAAGGGATCGAGGGTTTGCCCAATGGTGCCGCGCATTCCAGAAATACCGACCATAAGTGGGTCCATAGCATGCTCCAAAAAGTTGACTGAAGCATGGTAGGGCGTCCATTGCGCCACGCAAGCCCTACACCCATCACAACCGGTGCTGAAAGTGCAGGCAGAGGGGGATAGTGCCACATTGTCGTGGTTGCGACAAAGTGTCCTGAAAATAGTTTCAAGATTCCCTGGTGGGATCGCTCAATGGCGTCATAGTAAATAAATATTACCCAGCTTATGATGTAAATAACCAATCGACGAGAATCCGGGAATTATTGCTGGTGTACGGCATTGAGTTTGCTTGGATGAAACATACGTGCAATTGAGTCTCGATAAAAGTTATCGGGCGGCGGCGTAAGCAACAAGGAGCAGCGATGGCTGATAAGATAAACCAGGATTGGCAAATGCTGGCAAACATAGGCGTTGCTGCTAGTAAAGGGGCCGCCCATTCTTGCGATTACGCGTGGGTGAATGTGCAAGCGCCGGGCCAAGGGGTGTGGACGCCAAGGCGGGAGCAAGTGGGGCCTGAGCGCGAAACATTGCAATTTTCAGAAAAAACTCAGGGCGAAAAGGTCATGCAAGAAACTTTAGACCTTGACCCCGGTGACTTATTGTGGGATCGGTATCGTGAGAGTCGATTGCGGCAGTTTGCCGCGCGTTAGGACGCATCGCTGAGTGGGTTGGGGGGGCTAGTCAACCGGGCGTATTCCGTCCCGGATTGAGCAAACGTGCCTGCCTCCGGGCTGGCCGTGCCTGTCCCTCGGACAGGCTTCACGAGTGATTTGATTTGGGTTTACTTAATTGTCAGGCCGTGACAACACGGCCCCTACAGAGGTTGCGCGCCATGATAGATTTGAAACAGCAAGAAGTAATTGGATCGGAAGGGATCGCGGAGTTGGATGTTCAGAGCGATAGCGGGCTGGAACGTCTGCCCTTTACTGAGTTTGTCTGGGGAGCGGGCATTGAGTGTTCATTTATCCCGCATTTAAACGTCGATCAATTTCAATGGACGCAGCACGACCGCTTTTGGAAAGAGGATTTCAAGCGCGCGGCCGATGACCTGCATATCAAGTATTTGCGTTACGCATTCCCCTGGCATGTGCTGGAATCGGAGCCGGGGAAATTTGATTTTTCTTATTCCGATCAGCGGCTTGAGGAGATGGAAAAGCTCGGCATCGAGCCGCTGCTGGACGTGATGCACTTTGGTACGCCGACATGGCTCAGTCAGTCGGTGGGCGACCCGGAATTTCCTGAAGCGTTGGAGCGGTTCACGCAGGCTTTGGTGGAACGCTACCGTGGGAAAGTGCGCACGTGGTGCCCGATGAACGAGCCGTTGGTGCAAGCGCTCTTCAGCGGTGATTTTGGCTTCTGGCCGCCGCACGCGCGAAAGTGGCGGGGCTACATGCCTGTTTTAAGCCGCGTGATCCAAGGCGTCAGCCGCTCGATCCGGGCGATTCGCCGGGCCATGCCGGAGGCCACGGTGCTGCTATGCGACGCGGCGGAACATTTTAAGACGCGCGAACCGTCCCTTGAGGCGGAAGTGGCCTTGCGCAATGAGCGGCGGTTTTTGGCGATGGACCTGCTCTTGGGCCGTGTCAATCACCAGCATCCGTTGTACTCATGGCTGACCAGCTACGGCTTTGGCGAGCAGGATTTGGACTGGCTCAACCGCCATCCGCAAGGCCCCGACGTGCTGGGTCTGGATTATTACCCGCATAGCGATTGGCAACTGGAGGCGTCGGCGTCCGGGCCGCGGCAACGCCGGGCCGATACGCCGTTGGGTTTCGCCGGGGTGGCCAACCAGTATTACCAGCGTTACGGCATTCCTTTAATGCTGACGGAAACCAGCATCGAAGGAGCGGTAATGAACCGGGAGATGTGGCTGGACCAGATGCTCAACTGGGTCAGCCAACTGCGCGGCGAAGGGGTGCCGATGCTGGGCTTTTTCTGGTGGCCGCTGATTGACCAGGTGGATTGGGACGGGGCGCTGACCCACCACATCGGCAAAATTCATAACGTCGGTTTGTACAAGCTGATCCGCCAGGCGGACGGCACGCTGTCGCGGCAAGCGACGCCGATGGTGCGCATGTTCCGCGAGGTCGTGGCCGGGGGAACCGAGCGGGTCGGCGAATTGACCCACTTGGTGCAGCCGGCCACCTTGGATTTGCAAGAAGATCAAGGTCCGGTGCTGGGGGTGGCGCTGGCCGATGCCATGGCCCGGTCTGGACAAAGCGCGGGGGATAGCCAATCCATCGCCGCAGCGCCTGCTGGCGGTGGCAATGGTCAGACCGGTACAACAAAAGTGGCCGCGGCGGCCAGTGCGGCCCCGGCTCGCCGCAGTGGCTGGGAATCCCAAGACAAATCGGCCAAGAGTACCGGGCGCTATGGCATCCTGGTTTTCAGCCATTTGCGATGGGGATTTGTGTGGCAGAGGCCGCAGCAGTTTTTGAGCCGTTTTGCCAAGAAGCACACGATTCTCTTTGTAGAGGAACCGATGTTCGACCTTGGCGAAGGCGCCGAGCCTTCACTGTCGCTGCATCGCGTGATGCCCAATGTGGTGGTGGCCTGTCCGCACGTGTCGCCGAGCTGGAATAGCAATCCGCAAATGCCGGAATTGCTGCGTAAATTCACGCGGCAGGCGATGGAGACGCAAAACGACGATGGGGAATTTGACGCTCCGCTGATCTGGTATTACAGCCCCATGGACGCGGCATGGTCCTTGGGACACTTTGCCAATCGCGGAGTGGTTTACGATTCGATGGATGAACTGAGTCAGTTTACCGGCGCGCCCAAGACGCTGGTGGCCAACGAAGCGCGGCTGATGGAATACTCCGATGTGGTCTTTGCCGGCGGCTACGAATTGTATCTAAAGAAAAAGGATCGGCATCCCAATGTCCACTTTTTCGGCTGCGGCGTGGAGTATGAGCATTTTGCCCTGGCGCAAGACCCGGTTACGGCCGTGCCGCCGGACATCGACTTCATGGGCCGGCCGATTCTGGGTTGGTTCGGCGTGATCGATGAGCGGGTGGATTACGGGTTGATCGGTGAAGTGGCGCGGAAGCGGCCGGACTGGTCGATCGCCATGGTCGGGCCAGTGGTAAAGGTTGATCCGAATTTGCTGCCGCATTTCCCTAATTTGTTTTACTTGGGACAGCGCGACTATCAGGTGTTGCCCAATTATTGCAAGGCATTTGACATCTGCATCATGCCGTTCGCTAACAATGCCAGTACGCAATACATCAATCCGACCAAGGCGCTGGAATACATGGCGACAGGCAAGCCGATCATTTCGACGCCGGTGAAGGACGTGGTGCGGCAATATGCCGATCTGCTGACGATTACCTCCAACAACAGCCCCGAGGAATTTGTCAAAGCCGCCGAGCAAATTTTTCAAAATTCCAACCCCGGGCGCATCGCCGCGGGCATTGAAAAGGCCCGGCAAAACAGTTGGGAAAACACGGTTGCCACCATGCAAAACCTGATTTCTCAAGCGATTGGCAAAGAGGAGCGTCCCTCGAAAAAAAAGGTGCGTCCGCTGGCCGAGGCCGAAGGGGGCGGACTGGAATACGTGTATATGGCCACGCAAGGCTCATAGACGTGTCGGAAGGAACACGAATTGCTAGAAGAGAATGGAAACCCACGACCTCAACAGGAGCAGACTTATGGAAAAGAAAATTGTGATCATCGGTGCCGGGCCTACCAGCCTGGGCGCGGCTTATCGGCTCAAGGAATTGGGCTATAAGAATTTTCAGTTGTACGACCGCAATCCCTACATTGGCGGACTGGCGAGCAGTTTTACCGACTCAGCCGGATTCACCTGGGATATCGGCGGACATGTGATGTTCAGCCACTACAAGTATTACGACGAAGTATTCGACAAACTGATGGGATCGGAATACCAGATGAACATGCGCGAGTGCTGGGTGCGCATGTTTGATAGCTGGGTTCCCTATCCATTTCAAAACAACATCCGCTATCTGCCCAAGGAAGTTTGCGCCGCGTGTTTGACCGGGCTGGTGGAGGCGCAATCGCGCGGGGACCATAGTAAAGCCAAGAATTTTAAGGAGTTTATTGAAGCGGTATTTGGCGAGGGCATCTGCAAGCACTTTATGACTCCGTACAATTTCAAAGTCTGGGCGCATCCGGCCGAGATGATGAACAAGGAATGGATTGGCGAGCGCGTGGCGATGGTAGATATCAACCGCGCCATTAATAATGTGGTGATGGGCAAAGATGATTTTGCCTGGGGCCCCAACAACCAGTTCAAGTTTCCGCTCAAAGGTGGCACCGGCGAATTTTACCGGCGCTTTGAAAAGCCGCTGGAAGGGCACATCAACTTGAATAAGAAAGTTGATTTTATCAACGTTTCCCGCAAGGAAGTGCGGTTTGCCGATGGCCAGATTGTGCCGTTTGATATTTTGCTCAGCGCCATGCCGCTGGACAAACTGTGCAATGACGTGATCAACGGCGAGCTACCGCGTTCGGTAAAAAAGGCGACGGCGGGGCTGCGGCACAGCGGCGGCTACATGGTGGGCATCGGTATCAAGCAGCCGTGCCCCAGTACCAAGAGCTGGATGTATTTCCCGGAGGATAATTGCCCGTTTTACCGGGTTACGTATTTGAGCAATTATTCGCCGTATATGACGCCGGATAACCAGACGCACTATTCACTGCTATGCGAAACCAGCTATAGCGAATTTAGACCGGTGAACGGTCGGCGGATCGTGGATGACACGATCGACGGCCTGGTCAACGCCGGGCTGCTTAAAAATGAGGATCGCAAGGATATCGTGGATACCTGGACGTACCACGCGGATTACAGTTATCCGACGCCCTCGGTGGAACGGGACGCGATTTTGGCAGACGCGATCCCCTATCTTGAGAGCAAAGGAATTTACTCGCGCGGCCGCTTCGGCATGTGGAAGTACGAAGTGTCCAACACCGATCACTCGCTGATGCAAGGGGTGGAACTGGTGAACCGACTGTTGCTGGATGAGCCGGAATCGACCATTGCGTTGAAATACACCAGCACCACCGATGGGCGCAATGCCGCGGTGCATGAACGCTCGGCCCTGGCGGGCAGCGTGAAGCATCGGCCGGAAGCGGTGGCTTCCTCAACCCCGCCGGGCAGCGAAAAAACGCACGGCGCGCTGGGCAAGAGCCAGCAGAGTGGCGTAGAGCGTGCCCGCTCATTCCGCAGAGGCTCGTAAGCCGTAAACCTGCTGGGTAAAAAACCATCCGCCGCCACTGATGTTTCAGGGGCGGCGGATTGTTTTGCGCCTGCCGTGGACCGATAATCGCCGCCATGAAGCGCAGCGTGCATGTGGAACAATTAGGCCAGGAGTTGATACGGCTTGGCGCGGCGCAGACTCGGCACTTGATGCAGGTGTTGCGCATCAGCAGGGGAGATGAATTGGAAATGTTTGATAGCCAGGGCAACAAGGCCTCCGGCGTGGTGGAGCGCTGCGACGGGGATCAGATGTGGGTGCGAGTGAGCGGCCCGATGACTCAAAATCAGCCCAGGGCATGTCGCTGGACGGTGGCGGCGGCGGTTCCCAAGGGGCCGCGGGCCGATTGGATGATCGAGAAATTAAGTGAACTGGGAACCAGGCGGTTTATCCCGCTGCAAACCGAGCATAGCGTGGTGCATCCCCAGGGTGAGCAAAAGCTGCGGCGCTGGGAGCGGCTGGCGGTGCAGAGCGCCCAGCAATCGCGGGGCGATGGGGTTATGGCGATCGCGCCGCTGATGAGCGTGGCCGAGGCGATGGTGGAAGAGGGCGTGGTGATGTGGGTGCTATCGATGCGCGGGGCAAGTATTTCGCTACTGGAGGCGGCGCAGCGGCCGCCGGCGGCGGTGCGCTTGTTCATCGGTCCGGAGGGGGGATGGAGCCAAGGGGAACTGGACGCTTTTGAAGCGGCCGGGGCAACGCTGGCGCGGCTGGGGCGCAACATCCTGCGGGTGGAAACGGCGGCGGTGGCGGCGGCGGCGATCTTGGCCGCGGGAGATTGACCCAGTTTATTTTCGACGCGCGGGGCTGGCTGGAATCACGCCGCGCCTGGCCGTAACACTTGCGAGCGGCAACCTTAACGGTCTGGCCGGCTTTGGGGCCACTGGCTGGAATCACACCGCGCCTGGCCGTATCACCTTTGACTTATGCTTGAGCGCAGTGAATCAGTTCATCAAGCGTGCGGCGGGCTTCGCCGGAGTCGATGGCCTCGGCCGCCTCTTTGAGCGCATCGGGCAGGGTTTGGCTATGTTCGGCGACCACCAAAGCGGCGGCGGCGTTGAGCAGGCTGATATCGCGCCTTGGCCCGGGTTCGCCGGCCAGCACGCCGGTGAGGGCCGCAACCGCCTCCTCGATGGTGCTGACCTGTAAATCGCTCAGGCGGGCGTAGCCGATACCCAACTGGGCCACATCCAGCGTCCAGGTGCGGATATGCCCGTGGTTTAATTCGCTGACGCGCGTGGGGGAGAGCGTGGACAATTCATCCAGCCCGTCGCTGGCGTGGACGACCCAGGCGCGCTGGCTGCCCAGGTCGCGCAGCACCGCGGCGAGGCGATCGGTCAATTCCGGCGCAAAGACGCCGAGTAGTTGATGTTTGGCGCAGCCCGGATTGGTCAGCGGACCCAGGACATTGAAGACGGTGGGGATGCCCAGGGAGGTGCGGGTGGCGGCGACGAATTTCATCGCCGGATGATGAAAGCGGGCGAAGGCGAAACAGATATTGGTCTGCTCCAAGCACTGGCGCAATCGCGGCGGCGAGAGTTGCAGATTCAAGCCCAGTTTTTCCAGCACATCGGCCGAGCCGCTGCGCCCGGAGGCCGAGCGGTTGCCGTGTTTGACCACTTTCACGCCGCAGGCGGCGCAGATCAGGGCCGCCGCGGTGGAGATATTAAAGGTGCCGCGCACGTCGCCACCGGTGCCGCAGGTGTCAATGACCACGCCCATGTCCGTGCAATCAATATTGATGGCCTTTTGGCGCATGACGGTGGCGGCGCCGACCAGTTCCTCGACGGTGCTGCCCTTGGCGGCAAGGCCGACCAGCAGGCCGCCGATCTGGGCCTCGGAGGCGTTGCCGCTCATGATAAATTCAAACGCCTCGCGGGCTTCGTCGCGGCTGAGGTCTTCGCGGCGGCAGAGCTTGAGCAAAATGTCGCGGAGCGAATCCATGATGATCCTTCCTTGCCGCTGGCGCGACGCTGGGGACAATCTAGGCAAAAAATTCTTGCAGGGGTTTGACGCCCCACTTTTCCTTTTGCATGGCGTCGATGGCCTTGGCGGCGGCGACGGCACCGGTAACAGTGGTAATCAGCGGCACCCTCTGCAATAAGGCCAGTGCCCGGATTTTGCCCTCATCAGTTTGCGGGCCTTTGGTGGTGGGGGTATTGACGATCAACTGTACCTGACCGTTTTTGATTAAATCCTTGATATTGGGCCGGCCCTCGGAGAGTTTATTTAACCGGGTTACCTCGATGCCCGCGTCTTGCAATACCTTGCAGGTGCCGCCGGTGGCGATCAGATCGAATCCCAAAGCGCGCAGGGCCTTGGCCGGGGCGATGACGGCTTTCTTGTCGTGATCGCGTACGGAGATGAAGCAGGCACC
This sequence comes from Tepidisphaerales bacterium, assembly GCA_038317225.1. GTDB lineage: Bacteria > Planctomycetota > Phycisphaerae > Tepidisphaerales > Tepidisphaeraceae > JBBQBE01. Next base: position 59,051 of record JBBQBE010000003.1, read on the forward strand.
GCCGGTGGGCAAGGCCGCGCCGGCGGCCATTTGCGACTTGGCGTAGGCGACGGCGAAATTGCGGTCGATGCCCATTACCTCGCCGGTGGAGCGCATCTCCGGGCCGAGAATCACATCCACGCCGGGGAATTTGCTGAAGGGGAAGACCACTTCCTTGCAGGCCACATGCTTGAGGTTTTCGATTTCGCGCACTTGCAGTTGCTCCAGCGATTTTCCGATCATGACCTTGGCGGCGATTTTGGCCCAGGCAACGCCGGTGGCTTTGGAGACAAAGGGAATGGTGCGGCTGGCGCGGGGATTGACCTCGATAATGTAAATCTGCCCGTCTCTTATGGCGTACTGCACATTCATCAGTCCGCGCACGCGCAACGCTTTGGCTAGCTGGCGCGTCTGCTGCTTTAATTTGCGCACCATCGGCTGGGAAAGGGAATAGGGCGGCAGCGAGCAAGCCGAATCGCCGGAATGGATGCCGGCCTCCTCGATATGCTCCATGACCCCGCAGATAATCGCCTGGCCGTCGTCGGCGGCGCCGGTGGGATCAAAATCGGCCACGCAGTCCACATCCACTTCGGTGGCGACATCGAGGAATTTATCAACCAGGATGGGATGCTCGCCGCTGGCCTCCACGGCGTAGGTCATATAGTAGTTCAACTGCTTTTCATCGCTGACGATTTCCATGGCCCGGCCGCCGAGCACGAAGCTGGGGCGGACCAGCACGGGGTAGCCGATCTGGGCGGCGATGATACGGGCCTCCTGTACGGTGCGGGCGATGCCGTTTTCCGGCTGCTGGAGTTTCAATTCCTTCAGCAGATCTCGGAATAATTCGCGGTCGCTGGCTTGATCGATGCTGGCGACGGAGGTGCCGATGATGGGCACGCCGGCGGCTTGCAGTCCCTTGGATAAATTTAACGGGGTTTGGCCGCCGAACTGCACAATCACGCCGTGCACGCGATTGGGGCCGGCGGCGGTGAACGGCCCGCCATTGAGCCGCTCGCAGACGTTGAGCACGTCTTCATGGGTCAGCGGCTCGAAGAAGAGCAGATCACTGGTGTCGTAGTCGGTGGAGACGGTTTCAGGATTGGAGTTGATCATCACGGCTTCATAGCCCAGCTCTTTGGCGGCGAAAGCGGCGTGAACGCAGCAATAGTCAAACTCGATGCCTTGACCGATGCGATTGGGGCCGCCGCCGATGATGATGACTTTGGGCTTGTCGCTGAGACGGATTTCATCCTCGCGGACGGTTTTGCCGTTGTCGGTAAACGGCGTTTCGTAGCTGGAATAGTAATAAGGCGTGGCGGCCTCAAACTCCGCGGCGCAGGTATCGACCAGTTTGTAGGCTGGCAAGATGCCCATTTTCTTACGCAGCGCCCGCACTTTTTGCCAGGTGCTGGACCAGACGGTGGCCAATTGAAAATCGCTGTAGCCCCACTGTTTGGCGTGCTGCATAAGCGTGGGCAGTTGGGAATCGCCGGGCGCGACGCCCGCCAGGGCGGCGGCGGCCAGCGGGGCGGCTTGCACCAGCTCATTTTCAAAATCGGCCAGTTGCCGCATCTGGGCCAAAAACCAGCGATCAATCTTAGTCAGCTCATAAATCTGATCCACGCTCCAGCCCATCTTCAGCGCGTAGCGGATGTAATAGAGCCGGCCTTGGCTGGGCACCGCCAGCTTGCGGCGCAGCTTATCGATGGCGATGGGGTAGACGCTGTCGGTGCCCTCGCCATGCGCGGTTTTATCATCGGGGTTGCCCTGGGGCTGACTGACGGCCGAGTCGTGGTTTTTCCACCACTTGTCGAATGTATCCAGGCCGAAGCCGAAGCGCTTGACCTCCATGGAGCGAATCCCTTTTTGCAGCGCTTCCTTAAAGGTGCGGCCGATGGCCATGGCCTCGCCGACACTCTTCATCTGCGTGGTGAGGGTTTCATCGGCGTCGGGGAATTTTTCAAAAGTCCAGCGCGGGATTTTGATGACGCAGTAGTCAATGGTCGGCTCAAAGCACGCGCTGGTCCAAAGCGAGCGGTCGGGGCGGCTGGTGATGAAATTGGGCAGTTCATCCAGGGTATAGCCGACGGCGAGTTTGGCGGCGATTTTGGCGATGGGGTAGCCGGTGGCTTTACTGGCCAGGGCCGAGGAGCGGCTGACGCGCGGGTTCATCTCCACCACAACCATTTCTCCATCTTCGGGGTTGATGGCGAATTGGATGTTGCTGCCACCGGTTTCGACGCCCACGGCGCGGATGACTTTGATCGCTGCGTCGCGCATGCGCTGATATTCCTTATCCGTCAGCGTTTGAATGGGCGCGACGGTAATGGAATCGCCGGTATGTACGCCCATGGCGTCGAGGTTTTCGATGGAGCAGATGATGACCACATTGTCATTGCGGTCGCGCATGACCTCCAATTCGTATTCCTTCCAACCGATGACGCTTTGTTCGATCAGCACCTCGGTGGCCGGGGAAGCATCAAGGCCGCGCTGGACGATCTCTTCAAATTCCTCTTTGTTGTAGGCGATGCCCCCGCCGGTGCCGCCGAGAGTGAACGCCGGGCGGATAATCAGCGGCAAGCCCAATTCCTCCAGCACCTTGCGGGCGTCTTCCATGTTGTGAACCACGCCCGAGCGCGGCACTTTCAAACCGATTTTAACCATCAGGTCTTTGAAAACCTGGCGATCCTCGCCGCGATAGATGGCTTCGCGGTTGGCACCGATCATCTGGACGTTGTAGCGTGTGAATAGTCCCTTATCGTAGCAGGCGATGGCGATATTCAGCCCGGTTTGGCCGCCCAGGGTCGGCAGTACGGCGTCGATGGGGTTGCCGGCTTTGCTCTGGCGCTCCAGGATCTTTTCCACCGCCTCGACCGAGATCGGCTCGATATAGGTGGCGTCGGCGAACTCCGGGTCGGTCATGATGGTGGCCGGGTTGCTGTTGATCAGCACGATGCGATACCCCTCCTCCTTCAAGGCCCGGCAGGCCTGGACGCCGGAATAGTCAAATTCGCACCCCTGGCCGATGACAATGGGGCCTGAGCCGATAATCAGGATGGTATGGAGGTCGGTTCGTCGCGGCATAATGGTTCGCTGGTTGGCTACCTGTATTAAAAACCGGCGCACTTTAACCGCAAGCAAACCATTTTGGTAGTCGCTGGCGGACTGAACATCACTAAGGCCAGGCAGTTACTTCGGTGCGTCGGCTTTGCGTAGAACCTGTACGTTGGCATCGGGTTGAATGTCCGCGGCGACTGGCTTGCCCGACAGGTCAACGCGGCCGAGGCGTTTGATCTCCAGGAAGACGCCGGGGCTGATGGCGGTGGCCGCCTGGCCGGCTGTTACATCGGCGCGATTGACCAGGAAAACCCAATCGGCGCCTTTGCCGGTGGGCAACAGCAGGTAGTCATCGCTGCGATTGGCGTAGAGTGTTTGGGCATTTTCCAGCGTACCCAGGGGGAAATAATTTTTGCCGTTGGCCACCAGACGCACGCCGGAGGGGCTGGTGCGAAACAGCTTTTCGCCCTTCTCATCGGCGGCGTTGGCGTCGATGGCCGTGCGCACCACCAGCAAAAGCTGATCCGGCTCGGGCTTGACGGTGGAGGGTAGTTCAAGCGGGACGGCCTTGGCGACGGCGGGCAGTTCCGCATCCTTTTGCGGCACGCTGGCCAGGGAGTAGACGCCGGTGACGCGGGCCTGCTGCAGAGCACCGATATTCAGGAGCGTATGCTTGGCGGCGCTTTCGATGCCGATGCGCGTGCCAAAGGTTTCCTGCAAATAATCGGGATGAACCGAGGCCAAGGTGCGGTTGCCGGCCAGGGAGCCGCCGTCGCTGAGCCGGCGGACCAGTCCCAGCACCAGGTCATCCACGGGAATCCACAGCGAATCGGGGCGCATCTGCTCCAGGCGGGTTTGCCGCAGCGGGCTGTACATCATCGCTTCGGACATTTGTTTATACTGTCCGCGGTTGATGCCCAGGGGGCCGATGTCGCCAGCCAGGCCAAAGCGGCTGTAGCCGCCGATACTGGCATTAAACGGCAAGGTCTGGGCGGCGATGGCCAAAACGCCCAAGGCGAAACAGCCGGCGATCAGGCCCATGGCAGCGCCGCCGACCTTGTCGGCCAGCACCGGCACATGCACGTATCCGGGCACCAGTTTGTCGAACAGCACGCGCAGCGCAAAGTAAACCACGCTAAACATCGCCACCATGACGATCGCCGGGGCATAATCGGCGAAGCGTCCCTGCAAAAAGCGTTCGATGATCCACTCGTGATAACTGACGGCCAGCACGGCGGCGAAGATAGCCAATATCGCCGAGATGGTGGCGGTGAACAGCCCTTGCAGGTAGTGGAAGAACGTAACCGCCGCGATCAACAGAAAAATAATCAGGTTGAAAATCATGTACGCCTCAAAATTCAAAATCGGCTGATGCCTGGCCAACTTGATGGCCAAGCGCGGGGGCTACTTTTCGCCCCGCAGCACTCGAAGCACTTCCTGCACGCTGGTATCGCCGGCCTCCACCCGCAGCAGGGCCGCTTCCTGAAGGTAGACGCCGCGCTGCTTGCGGAAAGAGGTTTTCAGCGCCGCCGCCGAGGTGCCGGAGCCGAGTACCTGGCGAACTTCATCATCCACGTTCAGCACTTCATAGACGCCGAAGCGCCCCTTGAAATGCAGGTCGTGGCAGAAGGTGCAGGGGATGACGTTGCCCTTGGGATCGCGCAGCGGCTGGCTGCGGGCCTGGAACAAGCGGCTGACGCGCTGGGGGTCCATGTTGAGTTTGCGAAGCGTGTCGGGGTCGGGGTGATACGCCAGTTTGCACGCCTCGCACAGCCGCCGCATCACCCGCCCGCTGACGGCCATTTTCAAGTTGGACAGGGCCAGCCTATCATCGCCGACCAGTTTTTTCCAGACATTCACCGCGTCAAAAGTATTGCCGGCGCGCAGGCCGACATAGACCCGCTTGGTGGCGGCCATGCGGATCAGTTCCGCGGCGCTGCGCGAGTTTTCCAGGCCGTTAACCAGCACAACATCCGGTTCCTGGCTGATGATCCACTGCATCTTTTCCAATTCCTCCTGGGGCCGGGCGCTGGCCGGGAGGCGGTTTTGCGTGATCCCTTCCAGGTCGTCTTGGGGATCGCGTTCCAGGGTGATGATGTGGGACAAAAAGGCGTCGTGCCTGCGGATGACGGCGTAGAGCAAACTGGTGAGTCCCTGATCCTTGGGCGCCGCCAGCAGCACGATGCCGCCGGGTTGGCCGATCACCTGGCTAAGTGTTTCCAACTGTTTATCGGTTAGACCGAGGCCCTCCAGTTTGGCCTCATGGCGTTTGCGCGGGTCCAGGACCAGTCGCATCCCCTCGCCGACGGTGCTGCCGGCAGTGGTGATTTGCACTTCGCGGCGATGATTGTCAAACGCCAGTTTCACCGCGCCGGATTGCGGTTTGCGTTTTTCTTCCACATCCATTTTCGCGGCTTTTTTCAGCAGCGAAATGGCCTCGGCGGCGCCATGACGGGCCACCGCCGGAGAGTTATACCCCACCCCGTCCACCCAGTAGCGCACCGCCGAGGCGCCCTCGGCGGGGATCACTTCCAGTTTTTCCATGCCTTTGCGCATGGGATCGGTGAGAATGGCCTGGGCGGTGTCATAGGCGGCGCGGCTCGCATCCTCCGCGTCGGGCGCGGCCATGGGCTGGCCGTCGCGGGAGATGATCTGGACTTGACCCTCCACCGCCACCACTTCTTTTTGCTTGTTGGTAAAGGAGTTGATCCAGTTCTTAAACTGTTTTTGCAGATCGCCCAGACCCACCGCTTGCTTGCGCCAAACCAGATAGCCGCCGTAGCCCGCGACGATGATGCCAAACAAAACCAGCAAGGCGATGGGAAAATCGGGCGTGAGCAAAAACAAAAGCGCCCCGGCCGCGCCGACGCCCACTAAACCCAAATTGATCGGATCGCGCGGCAGGTGCGCTGCCACGGTGTCTTTGTCCACCCATGTCAGCAGCCGCGCCCACAGCAACACAAGCAACAAAGCGGGGATGGCCTTCCAAAGGCTCACATATTCCCCGCCGGGCACTGCCTGCATCAATAACGCCAACTCCATGAACGCTCCTTGCTGAAAATTTTCACGCCGGCGGGATGGTAATGCGCTTGGCCACCGACTCCAAACACGGGCTAACTTAGCGGCAGGGTTCCTTCGGGACGCGGTTGGGTATTGATCACCGTCGGCGGCGGGGCGGGCGGCTCCGGTTTTTCCGCCGGCTTTTGTCCCCCCAGGGGTATAATAATTTCCTTTTCGCTTTCGCCTCGGCGAATCACTTCGTAGGCGTGGAGCATCTCGGAAGTGAGCTGCTTGGGGCCCATGCCACCGACGCTCAGCAGCATGGCGATCAAGGCCACCACCTGCAGGGCCGCCGTCAGCACGTAGGCAAAAATGCTAAATCCATTGGCGTGGATCATCCGGGCCAGGGCATCGATAATAATAATCAGCAGCAGGCTGAAGAAGGCCGCGTAATAATGCGCCCGGCTGGTGATGCGCTCGCGCCAGACCATTCCGGCCAGAAGAAACAAGGCCAATGCCGCGGTTATGCCACTCATGCGCCCAAGCATAACGCGCCGGTTCATTGGCGCATAGATGCCAATAGCTCAAAGGGCTTATTGGCCCAGCTCAGCGGCGTGGCGTCCAAGGGATCGCTTGAGCCGAGGGTTCCGGCGGCGGCGATGGATAAGCCGTGGGCCCCCGGCGTCCAGGGGTTCCAGGGACGCGCAAACAGGTCCGCCGGCGGCATACAGTAGGGGGCGGGATCGCGGTGAAGTAGCAGGGGCGCGTCGCTCGGTAATGATGCTTTTATGACACGGGCCGCTTGCCACACATGGGCGGTGGCCGAGGCATCGAGCATAAACCCGCGCGTATAAGCCCAGCCGCCATAACCTGTCGCCGCCAGCAGGGCGATGCCCAGCAACACGCAACTGCTCGTCCGCCGCCGCCAAGCGACATGGCTTAAAAACGCGACGGCGCAGAGCAAGAGTCCCAGGTCGCTCAAGAGGGCGAAGCGGCCATATTCGCCGGGTTTGCCGGCGGCAAAGAGAACATAGGGAATCGTGGCCAAAAGCACCGGCCCGGCGGCGAGGCAAAGTATATTGCTTCTCACTTGCCATTGAGTGGCAACCACCACCGCCCCGGCGAGGCCCGCGGCCAAAACCGTCCACCCGGTGCCGGCGACGATCCAGCGCAGACCCATCGCCACCGAGGACAGGCCCAAGGCCGCGTGGTACATGGCGGAGGTGTTGGAAAAATTGGAGCGCAGGATGGCGGGATGCAACAGGGCATTGAGCGGCACGTAGGGATTGCTCAGGCAGTAGACGCCCAGTGCCACCGCGCCGCCGTAAAACAAGCGCATCCAGCGGCGCTTTGGCGGGTTTTGGCGATCCAGCCATAACATCACCGGCAAAACCGCGACCGCCACCTGTGCCGACAAAACCATCCCCGCGGCCAGTCCGCAGGCGATGCACACCGCCAGCCAGCGGCGGCGCGAGGGCTTACTCACATAAGCGCCGGCCAGTTCAATGGCCGCCAGCACCAGCACCGCCCCGGCCAAATGCGGCTTGGCTTCGTGGGCGGCGTTGATCACCACCGGCATCATCGCAAAAAGACCCGCGGCGGCGGCGGCGATCCATCCGGCCGCGGGTTGGGCCAGTCCCGCCTGGCTAGCGACGCGGCGGCCGAGCCGATACATCAGCCACACACCTAATAATCCCCACAACGCGCCGTAGAGACGGGCGGCGATATAAAATCGGCCAAACGCATCGGGATGATCCAGATACCAAGCCAGCGAGCGCCCGGTCTGCAACCAACCGACCGCTCCGGCCAGTTTGATGGTTGCCCCCACGCCGTAAACCCACAATCCCCCGTACTGATACAACCGCGGGTCCAAATCACCGGGGCGCATGCGCGCCAGCGCCATCAGCGTGATCATCTCATCGGGCTGGCGCGAGTATAAGCGAAAGCGGCGGACGATGGCCGCACGCTGGGCGTCGGTGGTGTTGTAGCGGGGTGATGCGGCGGCGGAGGCGGCGGAGGAGGAGGAGGCTTCCTGAGGCTGGCCGCTGACATCGGCCGCATGCCGGGCGTCGGTGGCTGGGTTGATCATTTGTGTGGCTGCGGCGTCCACAGACGGAGGGCGTATCCCATCGGCTGCCCGTCCGGCGTCGGCGGCGTGGTGGATGGGTAGCGTGGCCGCAACTAAAACATCTGGTCGCTGGCGGGCCGCATCGAACGCCCGCTGGGTGGCGGCGGAATGGTGGATGGGCGCTGTGGCCGAGACGTCCACCGGCGGAGGGCGGATCCCATCGGCCGCCCGCTGGGTGGCGGCGGAATGGTGGATGGGCGCTGTGGCCGCGACGTCCAGCGGCGGAGGGCGGATCCCAACGGCCGCCCGCTGGGTGGTGGCGGAATGGTGGATGGGCGCTGTGGCCGCGACGTCCAGCGGCGGAGGGCGAATCCCATCGGTCGCCCGCTGGGTGGCGGCGGCATGGTGGATCGTTTGGGTGGCCGAGACGTCCAGCGGCGGAGGGCGGATCCCATCGGCCGCTCGCTGGGTGGCGGTATGAATGGGTTGTGTGGCAGCGGGTAAAACCCCCTTTGGAACCCGGGCCACATCGGCCGCCAAATCGCCTTCGCCGGTCCGGTCGCCGGCCAAGGCGAGGACCGTCGCTCCATCCCAAACAACATGCTCGCCAAACAGATAGCGATCCGCTTGCCGCGAGGGCAATCCCCAGTTGATTCCCGGCAGCCAGAAGGCCGCCGCCACCAGCAGGGGAATCAGCCAGGCCAGCGGCGATGCGACTCTTGACGAAAGCGGGGGCTTCATGAATAATGCCTCGTTCCTGGCACGCAATACCCGAAGATCGCCCCCTTCGTCTAGTGGCCCAGGATATCTGGTTCTCAGCCAGAGGACAGGGGTTCGACTCCCCTAGGGGGTAGCAGGGCATCCGCTGTACTTATGTCAGCGGATGCCCATTTTTGTAAACCACTGACATTTCCGGGCAATTCCAGGGTTTTCCCCTCACCCGCCGGATAGTACGGCATATGCTGACAATCGCTAATCGCCGCTGACTGCTGCGCTTTCTGCTGCGCCTCTGCTGCGCCTGTTTCGGGGATGCCCGCCGCCCGGCGGAAGTCGCCGTCCAGGTCCACGGATACCGCGTAATGTTTGGCGGCCACGGCGGGAGAATTGCCCAGCCATTTGCAGACGGTGGCAAGGTCGTATTGCCTCATCAACTCCGATTCCCGGCTTGCCCGCAGATTGTGAAACAACTTCGGCCACGGCTCCAACTTAGCCTTGCGGATGATCCGCATGAGTTGAGTACGGAAGTTGCCGCCGGCCTGCCGGTAGCGCCAGATGACCCACGGGTTGCCTTCGGGCGATTCGTTGACGGCATCGACCAGCAGGGATTCCAGTTCCGGGAACATGGGAATAGTCCGTGTCGCGCCGCCGTCGTGATGTTCAGTCTTGCATGATCGCACCACGATTCGCCGCTGATCGAAGTCCACATCCTGCCACATCAAGGCCAGACGCTCCGAAGGGCAGCGCAGCTAGTGTAATTTCCTTTCTGTAAATTGTGGTGGGGTGGGCTGCCTGGCCGCGGTGAGCGCAGCGAGCCGCGGCCAGGCAGCCCACCCCACCACAAACGCCACCGCGACCACCAAGGTCTTGTAAAGGCGGGTCAGTGCTGGTTTCCTTTGGGTTACTACAACGAAAGGACCAACATGACCCGCGACCTAGAGTCTACTCCTATGAACCAAGTTATGGAACTTATTGCTGAGCAGGGACTGGACGGCATGGCCGACGCCTACCGCATCCTGCTCAATGAAGCCATGAAGGCCGAACGGGCCACCGTCCTGGGCGCCGAGGCCTATGAACGCTCCCCGGATCGCAGGGGCTATGCCAACGGCTTTAAGCCCAAGACACTGGCCACCCGTTGCGGACCCATGACCTTGGCCGTGCCCCAAACACGCGGCGTCGAGTTCTACCCCTCCTCCCTGGAAAAGGGCATCCGCTCCGAACGCGCCCTCAAAATCGCCATCGCTGAAATGTACGTCCAGGGAGTCTCCACCCGTAAGGTTCACGCCGTCATGCGGGAACTTTGCGGACTGGATGTCTCCTCCACACAGGTCTCCGCCGCCGCACAACTGCTCGATGACGAACTGGCCAAGTGGCGCAATCGCCCCTTGGGCCAGTTCCCCTACCTCATCCTCGACGCACGCTACGAAAAGGTCCGCCACGGCGGATCGGTCATTTCCTGCGCCTTGCTGGTGGCCATCGGCATCGGACCCGACGGCAAACGTTCCATCCTCGGAGTCTCGGTCTCGCTCTCAGAAGCCGAAGTCCATTGGCGAGACTTCCTGACCGCTTTGCAGCAACGCGGCCTACACGGCGTGCAGTTGATCGTCAGCGACGATCACGCCGGACTTAAGGCCGCCCGCCAAGCTCGCTTTGCCTCCATCCCCTGGCAACGCTGCCAGTTTCACCTGATGCAAAATGCCATGCATTACGTGCCTAAACTCGACATGCGAAAAAAAGCCGCCGTGGATATCCGAAGCATCCTCGATGCCCCAGACCGCAATGAAGCCAACCGCCGTAAAGAACACATCGTCCAGAAATACCAGAATACCGCCCCAAAACTGGCGGCCTGGCTGGAGGAAAACGTCACAGAATCTCTCACCGTTTTCGATCTTCCGGTGCCGCACCGCAAGCGACTGCGAACCAGCAACCTGATCGAAAGAATTAACAAGGAAATCAAACGACGAACACGAGTCGCAACACTCTTCCCCAACGAAGCGTCGCTCTTACGATTGGCCAGCGCTGTGCTCGCCGAGATCGACCAAGATTGGCAATGCGCCAAAATCTATCTAACCATGAAGGAAACCGACTGAACCCGCCTTTATAAATTATTGGTATTTACAGAAAAAAAGTTGCATTGCCGATTGACTTCGTTCACGATGCCTGCTATTTGTATGTGCTGATGAGTATTGGTTCTTCTACGGGATAAGTTTTCATGAAATTCCAAGCATTGCTGGTGGCAGCGTGTTTAGGCGGGTTTGTTGCTCCTGCAATGGCACTGATTGTCAAAAACCCTGGAAACCAGAATTACCGTTTCATGGACAACGCGCTGGGGCCCATCAACAGTGCCCCTGACAACCCGATTTTTATCGGTAAGAATTACGATTTGTCAGGGATTGCGGTCAAGGCCGCCGATGGGGCCGGCAATAACCATCCCGCCGGCGCAATGATGCTTTCGTCGCATTATTACGTTACCGCTACCCACTATGCTTCACAGGCCAGCCTGAGTTTCAGGAGTCGAGACGGCCGGACGATTACCAAGACCATTGAGGGTGGGCGGGCCATGACGTCCGATTCTTATACTTCGGATATCTACATAGGCAAACTCGCGGGCGATGGAATTACCGCCGAGGACCAGGTCTCTTATTATCCAGTCATTGTGCAGCCCGCCAACAACTGGAAGTGGTATGTGGGTAAAGACATGCTGGTGTACAGCATGAATGGGGGCAATGCGGTAGGAATTAACACGATCGCGTATACTGGCTACTACCGCGTTCTGAGTTATACCGGCATGGGCGCCAACTTCAAATATGTAGGGGCGCCGGACGCTACCTCTGGCCCGAGTTATGACAATATGGCCGGCGTGAATGGCGAGAGCGGCAGCCCTTGGGGCCTAATTTGGAATGGTCAGTTTACCGCCGGGGGCGCCCACTCAGGATACTACGGAACGGCATCATCAACCGGCAACTATACCTCGGTCTCTAGTTTCCTCCCGTTTTATGTGAACCAGATCAACGCCTTTATGGCCGAAAGCTATCCTGCTGAGCATGTGACTATTCAGTCCGTTCCCGAACCCACCGGATTGACTCTGCTGATTGGCGGGTGCGCTTTGCTGATATGCCGAAAGCGATGCCACCTGGCGTGAGCCGGTGCTACCGCATCCGCGAGGCGAGCTGGATAACTAATATGGTATATAGGCTGGATACGCGGATGACTATTGGTTCTTTTTACCGGAAAGGTTGATTCATGAAATTCCAAGCATTGGTGGCGTCGCGTCTGTTTTCGCCCAGGAACGTCAGCTTGGCGCTGGCGGCGGCGTGTTTAGGCGGGTTTGTTGCTCCTGCGCAGGCACTAATAATCAAAAACGCGGGAACCCAGAATTTCCGTTTCTTTCAAGACGGGGTGGGGCCAGCCGACACCGGGCCCGAGAACCCAATCTTTATCGGTAAAAATTACGATTTGTCAGGGCTTGCCGTTTCCGCTAAGGATTCGGCGGGAAACAATTGGTCTGGCGGTGCGATGATGATTTCACCCCATTATTTTGTTACCGCAACTCACATGGCAGGACAGGGCAGCCTTAATTTTAGAACCCAAGATGGTCGGATGATAACCAAGACTGTGGCGGGTGGCAGACCGATGGAAACCTACTGGTCCGATGGGTCGTCGGCTGGAAATTCCGATCTCTACATCGGCAAACTCGCTGGCGATGGAATCACCGCCGCCGATAAGGTCGCATACTATCCCGTGATTGTGCAGAAGGACAATACATCCCTGTATATAGACGTACCATGGAAATGGTATAATGGCAAAGACCTGCTCATCTACAGTATGAACGGGGGTAACTCGGCAGGAATTAACAAAGTGGCGCACGTTAGTAACTACCGCCTTTTTAATAATAACACTGTG
>JBBQBE010000004.1:0-65261 GCA_038317225.1 Tepidisphaerales bacterium
GGCCCACCAGTTGATCCAGCACGCCCACCGCTGGCGCATAACGCACGTCGCGGCGATTGAGATATTGTGGCGTAACGGCCTCAAATCGATCCGGCCACAACCGCCTGAGCGATTCCCATGATATCTGCGATGCCAGCACCAGCGACGGACGCGCCGGCAATTCAAAATCAAATACTTGCACTTTCAGCGCCGCCGACGAAAGCGGCGCATCGGTGCCCGCTTGCATCAAATCGCATCGGCCCACATACCCGCCGGCGGCGGCGGTGGCGGGAATCTCCAGTTCCACCCAAAAGAGCGATTCCTCCGTCCCCGCGGCGCTGTCGGCGGCGGCTGGTGAGGACGCACTGGTTTGCCGGCGCATCTTGGCCAGGTTCACCGTCCCGCGGTCATTGACCAGCGGCAACAGCGCCCGCGGCAAGGTTTTGGGCGCGGCCGAAAGGCCCGTGTGCCGCACATATCCCGCGCGGTTCAGGTCCACCGCAACCGCCAGCAACTGCTCCACACCAAACAGGTCCGCCGGCAATTGCGCCGCCGACTTTTCCGCTTGCAGCGGCGTGAACTTGAGGTAATACGGCGCGCCCGCCCCATTGGCCGGGGGCACGGTTACCTTCAACAAAAACGACGCCCACTCGCGCCGCGCCGCTTCCAGGCGCACGGTTACGTCGGCATCACTGACCGATACGCCGTCCACCAGCGCCACCTGGCGCAATTGTCCGCCGGCCAAACGGGGCTTGGCGGGCTTGGGTTGCCCGGCGCAGCCGACCAGCAGCAAGCCGCCGACCGCCAGGCGCATCCATCGGCCGCAAAGAATCCGCCGCACTTGTTGCATGGGTCTGATAATGTAATACCACGGGGCGCGATAACAAGCGGCCCATGTTTTTATCCCCCGCATGGCCAACAACGCGGCGAGCAAAATCCCGTTTCGCATCGCTGGCGGTTGTGGTTTTTTGCCCACTTGAAATGGGTCAAGTCGTCAAACGTCAAGCGCTCCCGCAAGCATTGAACAAGTTATCCACAGCCTATTCACAGGAACATGCCCGATTCATAAAAACAAAATGTGCGAAAAACCCCTGAAAAACACTACCTGTCGGCAACACACGAAAAAAAACTTCACAAAATTTTCAGAAAACAAAATTAGTGCTTGAATAAGTGGGGGCAAGTGGTAGATTCTCCCTGAAGTCGAGCAACCAATGGAAAGTAATCCCTTAACACATCCGTTGCTGTTCGGCGAATACGAGCTGACGATAGACGAAAAAAATCGTTTGCTCATTCCCGCCGAGGTGCGCAAGGCCATGGTGCCCGAACGCGACGGCGGGGGGCTCTTTCTCATTGATGGCATCAATCGCGTCCCCTGGCTCTATACCGAGCGGTATTACGAACAGTTGGCGATGCGGGTTGGGTCGGATTTGTCGCCGCAAGAGGATTTGCTGGCGTACGATCAACTCAACTTCGCGCTGACCAGCCGCCTGGATTTGGATAAGCAGGGCCGCGTGCTCTTCCCGGAAAAGTCGATGCGTCGGCTGGAACTGGGACGGGAAGTAACCTTGATCGGCGTGCGCGATCACCTGGAGCTGTGGAATCGCCAGGCTTGGGAAGAGCGACGCGCCGCCTTGCTGCAACGGAGCAAGGAAGTGGCCTGGCGGGCCAAACAAGCTCGCCAAGTGCCGCCCAATCAGCAGGCAACTGGTTGATCTGTTGGACATATAGGCATTGGTCCGAGAGGGCCACGGCTTGATTGACAGGGCATAAGCGTTTGCGATCGCTCGGCGATGAAGCCGAAACGGACACATCCCGGCGATGGCAAACCGTAAAAGAAAAATGGATTGACAAGAGGCCGCCAGGGAAGAATAGGTCTCAGGTTTTTTTAAGCGCAGGTTTCGATTTCCGCAAGGAAAACGAAACAGCTTAGGGTGCGCACGGTCGGCGGCAAGGAGGCCGCTTCGTTGGGCAGGATGCCCATTTTTGCTTGAGAGGGCGCCTTAAAAAGCGCAGCCCGGCGTCGAGTGGACTCAACGCCGGGCCACCACCTGATGCCGCGGGGCCGCCCATGGAAGGGGTCTTGCAACTACAATTGCAAGGGGCACGGATGCCCCCTCTGCGGTGTCTTTTTGCTGGCAAGCCGCGCCTGACGCGGCATCGCAGCCTTCTCTCATCGGCTATTTTGAACACCCTGGCGCAGCCATTTGCCCACCAAACCCCGCCTGGCCACCGCTGTTCATTCTCGCCCACCCCGCATCCCCGCCCATTTTTCAGCCAATCATGCGAACAGTAACCAAACTCATTATGCCACACGCGCGGGTTTATTGCAAGAGCAAACAGGTCATTTTTTAGCAATTGGCAAGGTGCGGGCGTGCCCACGAATTTTTGCACGGGTTGAGGAAATCAGCTTTGATGGGCAGTCAAAAACCGTGTTTAACGCTTGGAAACGGTAGAGTGCAAAAATATATGGGCGCACCCCGTAGCAATTTGCAATGTGCAATCAGTAATTACCAAATGGCGGTTAGTGGTTAGCAATTCGCCAAAATCCGCGGCAGCGATCGCGCGTGGCCGGGCGGCGAATTTTTATCCCATGCAAAAATATACATGCCCGAAGGTCTACTCTTCTTTGCCGCTTGCATATAACCAGCGCCTCTACCAGTCATTGCCGCGCAAATGGATATTCCCCGCCGCCAGTTTTCCCGCCAGGGGATAGACCATCGTAATATTCCTCCCCGGCAGCGGCAGCGCCCGGCCCTGTTCGTCCAGCCGCGTTACCCGCGCCCCTCGCAGTGTTTGCCAGCCGCAACGCTGGTACACTCTTTCCAATGCCGGTATGCAAAAAAGCACTCCCGCCTCCATGCCCCGTTTTTTCACCTGCTCCATCGCCCGCCCCATCAATGCTTCGACCAGCCCGCGCCCGCGCTGCGCCGGATCAACGCATACATTTTGGATGCCCCCCACCCGCCACAACCGCTGGCCGGCCCCAATCGTGCGCTCCACCACGCCCACATGCCCGATCAACTGGCCTTTGCACGGGGCGATCACAGTGAACGCGGCGCTGCTGCCGTGCCAGGCGCGGCTCGTGGCAAAATGCAATCTGTCAACCGGGAAACATCGACAAAGCAGTTTGCGAATTGCCCGATCACACGCGCCGCTCATCAGCGCTTCCTCGATGGTTTTCAGTTGCCAGTTCATGGCTACTCCCGCGGGGCATCCTTGGGCCGGGCGTCATCGGCGTCATAGGCCAGATCGGCATTGCCGCCGGCTATTTCGATCCGCTCGATGGTCAGCGCCTTGCCGCTTTCGGCGTCGATCTCCGCCAACACCCCGCACAGGCGCACATCCCCCGTGGCGATATCAAACGGCTGGGGCATTCCCGTGGTCATGTATTTCAGCACCCGCTCTTTTTTGCGACCCAACACCGAATCATATGGCCCGCACATGCCCACATCGCTGATAAACCCCGTGCCGCGCGGCAACACGCGCGCGTCGGCGGTGGGTACGTGCGTGTGCGTGCCAAATAACAGCGATGCCCGTCCGTCCAAATGCCAGCCCAAAGCGATCTTCTCGCTGCTGGCCTCGGCGTGCAGGTCGCATACCACGCAGCGCACGCTCCGGGGCAACAGTCCCAGCACGCGGTCGGCGGCGGCGAAGGGATCATCCGCGGGTAAACTCATGAATATTCGACCCAGAACACTGAAAACCGCCACCTCCACGCCCCCGGCCGTTTGCACCACCGTGAACGGCTTGCCCGCCGCGCCCGCCGCCATGTTCGCCGGCCGCACGATCCGCTCCGAGCCGCTGAGCGTGGGAAAAATGTCCGCCTTGCGAAAGCAGTGGTCCCCCAGCGTTATCACGTCCACCCCGTAGGAACGCAATTTGTGAAACAAGTTGGCGGTGATCCCGCTTCCCCCGGCGATATTTTCCGCGTTGGCCACCACCAGGTCGATCTGCCGACTCCGCACCAGCTCCGGCAATTTCTGAAAGATGATCTGCCTGCCAGGCCGGCCCACCACGTCGCCTAGTGCTAATATCTTCAATGCCATGCCGCCAGACTATCGTCAACCGCCAGTGGTGAAAAGCACATACCGCCTGGGCAACGCCCGCGCGACCTATTGCAAGACGGTCTAAAGGTCTTCAAGGAAGAGGCGGAGTCAATGCAACTTGCTGCTTGGTTATCCGCAACGCGGGGCAATTGCATAGGGCGGTTTTTACTCCCTCTCCCACGTACTCCCGGGGAGCGCTAATTTAATTATCGGCCTGCTCGGCAAAGCCTAATTTCAATGCCCTCTGCCACGTACTCGTGGGGCGCGCCATTTTAATTATCGGCCTGTCCGGCAAAGCCTAATTTTAATGCCCTCTCCCACGTACTCGTGGGGGAGCGCTATTTCTATTAGCGTCTCCCACGGCAATGTGTCATTTTAATGCCCTCTCCCACGTACTCGTGGGGGAGGGTTGGGTGGGGGCTTCCTTTTTCGCCTTTTTTGATAACCGCCGCGGCATCGGTGGAATAAAAAACCTCTATATGCGATTATCCAGATCCGCGACGACGCTTTTGCCGCCGCCGCTTTCTTTTTTTATCTGGTTGCCTACCATTGCCCGTCCTTTATTATGGAGTGCGACTGATGAAATTTCAGACCCTTGCGATTCACGCCGGCCAAAGCCCCGACCCCGCTTACGGCGCGGTGATGCCCCCGATTTATCAAACCTCCACCTTTGCCTTCAAAGGTGTCAACCAGCCCGGGCGATTCGATTACTCCCGATCCGGCAACCCCACGCGCCAGGCGCTGGAGGATTGTCTGGCCGCATTGGAAGGGGGGGTGCGCGGCTTCGCCTTCGCCACCGGCATGGCCGCCGAGTCCACCGTGCTGTCGATGTTCCAGCCCGGCGATCATCTGCTGGTGCACGATGATCTTTATGGCGGAACCTATCGACTGCTCACCAGCGTCATCGCCCCGCGCGGTATCAAGGTCGATTTCGTGAACATGCGCGACCTGCGCGCCCTGGCCGCGGCCATCACGCCGGCCACCAAGTGCCTGTGGATCGAAACGCCCACCAATCCGCTGATGAATTTGCTGGACCTGGCCGCGATTGCCCAACTGGCCAGGAGCCGCGGGGTGTTGACCATTTGCGACAACACTTTTCTCTCTCCCTATTTTCAAAAACCGCTGGGTTTTGGCATCGATATCGTGATTCACTCCACCACCAAATACATCAACGGCCATAGCGATGTGGTCGGCGGGGCCGCGGTGGTCGCCGATAAAACCCTTGCGGAGAAAATCGGTTTTTTGCAAAACGCCCTGGGCACCTGCTCCGGGCCGCAGGATAGTTTTCTGGTGCTCCGCGGCATCAAAACCCTGGCCGTGCGCATGGAGCAGCACAACGCCAACGCCCTGCAACTGGCCCACTGGCTGCAAAAGCATCCCAAGGTGCAAGAGGTGTTGCATCCGGGCCTGCCCAGCCACCCGCAGCAAGAACTGGCCAAGCGGCAGATGAGCGGCTTCGGCGGCACATTTTCTTTCCGTGTCGTCGGCGGACAGGCCGAGGCGTTCAAAGTGCTGGGCGCGGTCAAACTGTTCATCCTGGCCGAATCGCTGGGCGGCGTGGAATCGCTGATCGAGCATCCATGGACCATGACACATTTGTCGATACCTCCCGACGCCCGCCGAGCCATGGGGATCACCGAAAATCTCATCCGCGTCTCCGTGGGCATCGAACATATCGACGACTTGATCGACGACCTTACCCAAGCGATGCAGTGAGCCGCCGCCTGCGCACGCCAAAACCTGCCTGAGACCGGGCCAGGCCACAGCTTGGTGTCAAGCGACAATTATTCTTACCCGTCAACGACAATTAGAATTCCCCATGACCATGGTGGTTCATTCTTCCGCCGCTGCTGCTCCTGTTTCGCTACGCTCAATAGGCGCAGCAGCGGCGGCGAGCCGGAACGTCCGGCTGCTTTTTCTGACTTCTCGGCTTGTAGTGGCGGCCATCGGCGGGGCCCGCGCCACCGCCGACCAATCATAAATCGCTGCTTCCTCATGTTGCATCCGCCAAGCATGCAATTATACTTTTCACTATCCCTCCCCTGCCCCGATGGTTCGGGGTTGTGTTGTTGAGGGCAATCGTTTGCACTGATACAGGAGTCGCTATGGCGTATACACTACCCAAACCCTTTAAACCGGCCAAACTGAAAAAAAAGCAGGTCTATCTCGTAGCCAGTGGCGACTTGCGACAGTTGGCCAACCAAAATTGCTGGCCGGCACAACAGGCGATGGAGAAGAAACTCACCGAGGCCCTGGCCGCTCAAGGCTATGAGCTGGTACGCGCCCACCCGTTTGAGCAAGAGGCCGGCCACGGATTTATCGCCAGCCAGAAACAGGGCATGTGCGTTTTTGCCGGGATGGACCCCAATGCTCCGCTCATTGTCGCCGAAAGCGTTTGGCAATATTCCCATCATGTATTGCCCGGATTATTAAGCCACCAAGGTCCGATTCTCACCTGCGCCAACTGGTCGGGAACCTGGCCGGGACTGGTGGGCATGCTCAACCTCAACGGCTGCTTGACCAAGGCCGGTAAAAAATATTCCACCATTTGGAGCGAGGACTTTACCGATCCCTTTTTCACCAGCTACCTCAAGACCTGGCTGAAAACCGGCTACGCCAGTCACAAGACCGCGCATGTTACGCCGCTGAAAAATGTCAAGATCGGCGCGGCGGAAAAGAAGCTGGGCGAAACCCTCGCCGCACAGTTGCAAAATGAAAAAGCCATCATGGGCATCTTTGATGAAGGGTGCATGGGCATGTACAACGCCCTGATCCAGGATGAACTGCTGGCCGGCTGTGGCGTGTTCAAAGAGCGGCTGAGCCAGTCGGCCTTGTATTACGAAACCACGCAGATTCCCGAAGCCGATGCCAAGGCCGTCTATGACTGGATGGTAAAAAAGGGAATGAAATTCCAGTTGGGCAAGGATGAGAAAAACGATCTGACCCAAAGCCAGGTTCTCACCCAGTGCAAGATGTATATCGCCGCGGCCCGCATCGCCGACGATTTCGGCTGCTCGGTAATCGGCATTCAATATCAGCAGGGCCTGAAGGATTTGTTGCCCGCCAGCGACCTGGTGGAAGGAACGCTCAATAACGCCGACCGCCCGCCGGTCAAGAGCCGCGACGGCAAGAGCGTCATTCGCGCCGGCGAGCCGATTGTCCACTTCAACGAGGTCGATGAATGCGCCGGCCTCGACGGGCTGATGACCTACCGGATTCACAAGGCGATGGGCCAGCCGGTGGAAAACACCCTGCACGACGTGCGCTGGGGCGACAACGACGCCAGTGGCACCACCGACCAGTATGTCTGGGTCTTTGAAATTTCCGGCTCGGTGCCCCCGGCCCACCTGATCGACGGCTGGAAAGGTGCCACCTCCGAGCGCCAGCCCCAGATGTATTTCAAACTCGGCGGCGGCACCGTCAAGGGCATCAGCAAGCCCGGCGAAATCGTCTGGAGCCGCATCTATGTCGAGGCCGGAAAATTGAAAATGGACCTCGGACGCGCCGAAGTGGTTGAACTGCCCAAGGAGGAAACGCAGCGTCGCCTGGATTTGACCACACCCCAGTGGCCGATCATGCACGCCGTTACCTATGGCGTCAGCCGCGATCAATTCATGGCCAAACACAAGGCCAACCACATCCAGGTGGCCTACGCCAACAGCGCCGCCGAGGCCGATAAAGCCTTGCTGGCCAAAGCGGCCATGGCCCAGGCCTTGGGCATGGAAGTGAACCTCTGCGGCACCCGCAAGGGCGCCAAGAGCTGGTAAATTTTCGCCATCACAACTCCTACACGGCCCCGGTGTGATAACCGGGGCCGCTTTTTTGCTTGGCCAGGCGCTACTAACGCCCGCGGCCGGCGGGTGTCTACTGCTACGTTACGCCGCCGGCCTCTGGGCGTAGCCATGAATAAGAGGCGAAAATGGAGTCGATTATGTTGCCGAAAAACCCCAAAATGTTTCTGAAGAACAAGCCGGTGCTGGGCATGCTTTTGGCCGCGACCGCGGCCTTGGCCAATGCCGCGCCGGCCCAGGCTCATGAGCGTCCCGGGCGCGATCGGGACGCTCGCGGCGGCATTGAGCTGCGCATCGAACTGGGCAATCGTCCCGCGCCGACCGTTTGGTCGGCGCCCGCGCCAGTGGCGCGGCGGGTGTGGGTGGAGCCGGTGTATCGTCAGGTGGAACAGCGCGTTTGGGTGGAGGCGAGCTATCGCAGCGTGCAACAGCGCGTGTGGGTCGAGGCGCCGCTGCAAACGATTGAGGAAAATGTGTGGGTGCCGGATCGCTATGAAGTGCGCGAATCGACCGCGTGGTATGGCGGGCGACGCGTTACCGAGCGCTGCAGTGTACTGGTGGACCCGGCGCACTATGAAACGCGCGCGCGGCAGGTGGCGTGCGGCGAGGGGCAGTGGCAAGTGATTGAACAACAGGAACTTGTCAGCCCGGCGCACTGGGAAGTGGTTTGCCGGCCGGAATTGGTATCGCCGGGACACTGGGAAGCCAGCTACGAACGGCCGGATCGCTTTAGCTATGTCCAGCCGTTTGACCGTCCGTGGCGACGTTAAGCCCCGCCGCATCATCTTTGGCCCGCCGCTCTGGTCGCCGATTGAACCGGCCGATCCAGCGCGGCGGAGCAGGTTGCGCTGTGCCCCCCGCGACGCATGGGGCGTAACAGGGCGCTGTTTTGATTTATCCATCGCCCGGCGGTACATACACCGCCATGAGCATGACACTCTCGATTATCGGCGCCGCGGGGCGCATGGGTTTGCGTTTGGTGGCCCTGGCCAAGGCCGGCGGCATGCTGGAAATTACCAGCGCCTTGGAGCGACCGGGACATCCGGCGCTGGGACGCGACGTGGGAGAACTGGCGGGGATCGGGCTGTTGAACCTGAGCGTGCAAGAGCGCTGGGACGCCCCGCCGCGGGTGGCGATTGATTTTTCCTCTCCCCTGGGCACGCGAAATGCCTTGGACTTATGCGTCAAAAACCGCGTGCCGCTGGTGATCGGCACCACCGGCCTGCGCGACGAGGATCATCGTCTGATCGACCAGGCGGCGGGCAAAATCGCAGTCCTGCAAGCGCCCAACATGAGCCTGGGCGTGAATCTGCTTTTCAAAATCGCGGCCCAAGTCGCCGCCACCTTGGGAGAGGATTACGACATCGAGATTGTCGAAGCGCACCACCGCTTCAAAAAAGACGCGCCCAGCGGCACGGCGATGGGATTGGCCGACGCCATCTTGAGCGCTACGGGGCGCGGCCGCGAGGCCTTGGTTTATGATCGCCACGGAGAGGATTGCCCGCGCCAGCCGGGACAGATCGGCATGCACGCTTTGCGTCTGGGCGATGAGGTGGGCCGGCACACCGCCTATTTCGCCACCCTGGGCGAGCGGTTGGAGCTGACGCACGCGGCGACCAATCGCGACACATTGGTACGCGGCGCGCTCAAAGCGGCCGTGTGGCTCAGCGACAAGCCGGCCGGGCGCTACGGCATGAGCGATGTGCTGGGCTGGTCGTAACCTTGGTGAAAATGCGGCTGGCGCGCCAGTCGGCGAACAATGCGCGATTGGCCGGCATGGATGTAAAAGTTGGGAGACATCATGTTTGATGAAGTCTTTGAGGAATTGGAGAACCGGCGCGGCCAATCGCTGGAGCAGTTGCAGCAGTGGCTGGCGATTCCCAGCGTCAGCGCCCAGCAAAAGCACGCGCCGGACATGACGCGGGCGGCGGAATTTCTGGCGCAAGCGCTCCGGGCCGCGGGCTTGGAGGCGCAATTGCGGCCCACCGGCGGCCATCCGGTGGTGCTGGCGAAAAATGCCTTTAAGGAAGGCCGGCCGACGGTATTGATCTACGGACATTACGACGTGCAGCCTCCGGAGCCGCTGGAGCAGTGGATCACCGGGCCGTTTACTCCCACCGAGCGCGATGGGGCGCTGTACGCGCGCGGGGCGGCGGACGACAAGGGGCAATTGTGGGCGCACGTGCAGGCGATCAGCGCCTGGCAACAAAAGGGCGGCTTGCCGCTGAATCTGATTGTGCTGGCCGAGGGGGAGGAGGAGATCGGCTCGGAAAATCTGGAAAAGTTCATCAAGGAAAATCGTGATGAACTCAAAGCCGATATCGCAGTGATTTCCGATACCGATCAACTGGCCAAGGGCCAGCCGGCAATAACCTATGGACTTCGCGGCTTGGTATACATGGAAATAACCTTGCGCGGACCCGGCCATGATCTGCATAGCGGCTTGTACGGGGGAAGCGTGGTGAATCCCGCGACGGAATTGTGTCGCCTGATTGGCTCGCTGCATGACGCCGAGGGACGCGTGGCCATCGAGGGATTTTATGACCAGGTGCGTCCCCTGACCGACGAGGAGCACGCCGCGTGGGGGAAATTGCCCAATGACGAAAAGGCGTTTGTGGCCCAGACCGGAACCGAGCCGGGCGGCGGCGAGCAAGGCTATACGGTGATCGAGCGGCAATGGGCCAGGCCCTGCTGTGATGTCAACGGGCTGAGCGGCGGATACCAGGGCCAGGGCGCCAAAACCATCATTCCCGCCCAAGCGTCGGCGAAAGTGTCGATGCGGCTGGTGGCCGATCAGGATCCGGCCAAGATCCAACAAGCATTTGAGAAGCACATGAAACGACTGTGCCCCGGTGAACTGACCATGGAACTGACGGCCCACGGCGCATCGCCCGCGGTGTTGACGCCGACCGACAGTGAGCCGATGAATGCGGCGCGCAGCGCCGTGAAGATGGGATTCGGGGTAGCGCCGGTGCTGATTCGCGGCGGAGGAAGCATCCCGGTGGTGGGACTGCTTGCCCGCCTGCTGGGCATCGACACGCTGCTGGTGGGCTTCGGTTTGCCGGATGATCGGGTGCATTCGCCAAATGAAAAAATTGATTTGGAAGCCCAGCGTTGCGGGGCGCGCACCTGCGCGGCCTTGTACGGATTACTGGCTAAATAGTCTTGGAATTGCGACTCACCCTATGAGCAGCGCCGCGATGCGCGGCGCGATCCAGTCGGCCAGCAGTTGGTGAAGTTGATCGAACGACGCGGCCTGGGCGGCCGCTTGACGCAGCGCGGCTTGAAATTCCGCGTCGGCGGCTAAATCGGCGGTAACGCGGTCAGCCAGCAGAGGCACATCCATCGCGGCGGCCAGATGCGGATGGGCGGCGGCAAAATTGGGCCACTGGGTTTGCAGGGCGCGGGCGACATATTCATGCAAATTCATGTCATTGAGTTGAGGGGTGTTCATTTTTTCTCCACGGCAAGCGGTGAGGGAATCAATTTAATCAACGAAGAGGTGGATTGTTGGAGTTGCGACAACACGCCGATGGCGGCTTTGGCTTGCGCGGCGTTGGAGTCGGCCAGGGCGTCGGCTCGCAGCAACCGGCGCGATTCATCGTACAGCGCATCCAGCGCGGCGGCGTAAGCCTGACGATGTTCGATTACCCACGGGCCGCTTAAATTTTCACGCGTGCGCACATCCTGATCGAAGCCCTCATCCAGCATTCGTCGGCGCACTCCGCCGAGCTGGTCGCGCTGCGACTGGACGAGGCGGCGGTCCTGATCCATCACCTCAATGGCGCGGAGTAATTGTCCGGTCAACTTTTGCTGGGCCGCCAGCGTGCAGCCGCCGACCGGCGTTAGCAACGTCAGCAACGCCAGACCGCGCCAGGCGGCGGGATATGAAAAGAGGCATTTCATAGTTTCTCCAAAAAGTTCGCCGCCGGTGTCGCGCCCAGCCGCTGCAGCAGTTGCAACTGCGCATCGGCCAGGCGCGTGGCGGCCTGGGTGTTGTTGGCGACGACTTGCAGCAATTGATCCAGTTGCACCTTGTCGCCCTGGATGCGCTGGTGGGATTCATCAAGCTGCTGATCGCGGCGGTGGCTGGATTGGCGCTCCCATAGCCACATCGCGCCCATCACGCCGGCGGCGCCGAGATTGGTCAGATCGGAAATAGCGGTTTGACTAAGAAAGTGAAGCATGGGATGGCCTTTGGTGATGTGACAGTGATGGAGGGGAAGATTGCGGGCCGCCATAGCGCGCGGCCCGCAATCAAAGCGAACTTCATGCCGGCAAGCGAATGACGGCGTGGGCGTTTTCGTTGCGCATTTCCAGCGTGTATTCGCCGAGTACCTGACCGCACTCGCGATCGCCGCTGGGTGCCAGCGGCTTGTACTGGAAACTGCGTCCGGCCAGCGGCATGACCGCGATGCGCGTCGAATCCAGCAGCACCACTGTTTTCGTCGGCACCCAGCGCGACAGCACCACGCGGCAGACCCCAAAATCGCTCTCGTACCAGCTCACCAGGTTTTGGAAGGACTCGTCGGCCGGCTGATAGCGGCGCGACGCGGCCATAAACTGGTTGATGGCGCGCTTCTGATCGGCATTGACCAAAATGGTGTCGATCTGCGCATTGCTGGTTTTCCACACCTGGCCCAGCGCCAAGCTGAGTTGCTCCTCGGTCAGATTCGCGTCGCTGGGAAATCCGTTTTGCTCGGGCAGGAAAATGTGGGTGCTGATCATGCTCAGCAGGCCCTTCATAGTGCGGCGAACCGAAGCGCCGCCTTGCGGATCGGTGCTTGGCCCGCGCCCGTTAATCACACTGTTTTCCAAATCGCGCAGCAATTCGCGGAGCCGCTGCTGCTTTTGGTAATCCAGTTCATCAGCCAGCGCCAGTTGCCGCACCGCCAATTCCGAACCGCTGATTTCCACGGTGGAAGAGAAAATCTGCGTATAGTTGGCGCGGCGGATGCGCAAGGTGAAGCGCGCGGAGTCGGCACTATCACCTTCCAGAGCGGCGTTTCCGAGAATGGCTACGGGGTCGCCCACGGCGAGGGGGCCCGCGGTGGTGCCGCCGTAGCCGCGCTGCACGCTGAGCGTGTTGGTAGCCGCATCGATGCCCGTCAGCAGCAGCGATTCCTGGTTAATGCTGAGCTGGTCTCCGACGCGAAAGCGGTTGGGATGGGCAACCTGGAAGGTAGCGCCATTCGGCGGATTGGGCGCGAGCGTAACCGTGTCGCCATTGGGCAGTAAAGTATCCTCCAGCCATTCATGGACGGTGCTACGGGCAAAACGCGCCGGATCGCCCAGTAAATCCAGCAGCGGCGTTTCATGTGGCGAAACAATGCCGATCAAATCGGAAACGTCTTCGGCGCTTTCGGGAAGGTTGGCTCCGGCGCTATAGGTGGCTTTTCCAGTAAACGACATAACAGACTCCTTGTGAAAGTAGTAAAAACAACAAGAACACAAACGCTTAGCTTTGACGGCGCTGGCGCAGGTAATCAATCATGCCCGCCTGGCTGGGATGATGACGCATCCACTGGGCCAGTTGCAGCAGTTGCGCTCGCGGGTCTTGCCCCGATTGGGGCGCCCGCAGGGCCGGCGGCGGGAGCGGCGCGGCAAGTGGTGCTGGGGCCGCCGCGGACGCGGCAACTGGCGCTGGGGCCGCCGCGGACGCGGCAAGTGGCGCTGGGGCCGCCGCGGGCGCGGCAAGTGGCGCTGGGGCCGCCGCGGACGCGGCAAGTGGTGCTGGGGTCGGCGCGGACGCGGCAACTGGCGCTGGGGCCGCTGCGGACGCGGCAACCGGCGTTGGTCCTGGCGCGGGCGCGGAAACTGGCGCTGGGGCCGACCACGCACCGGACGCGGCCAGGGGCGACCGTGCGGGCGCGGGGATTGTCGCCGGTTGCGGAATAACTTGCGCAGCGGCGGCCGCGGATGCCCGTGCGCTAACCGACATAACGCGTGGCGGCGTGGCGGGCGGCGCGACAGCAACCGGCAAATCAGCCGGCGCGTCCGGCGTATCCGGCGTATCCGGCACTGGCAGGGCCGGCGGTTGGGACGGTGAATCGGACATGCAAACCTCCTGTAAAAAAGGGGTGAATGGTTAGTAACCCAGTTCGCGTAAGACATCTTCGCGCGGGACGCCGACGCGCAATTTCGCCTCGGCCTCCTGCAATTTTTCCAGATCGTTTTCTGGCAACGGGCTGGGCCAGTGCAGCTCGATGCCGCGCTGGTCGGGGCGGGTGGGAAACAGTCCGGACCAATCGAGCCATTGCAACGCCAGTTCGCAAATTTGCTCGATGCCCTGGCCGTAGGTAGTGCGTTTGCGCTCGGTGCGGCTGAGCAGGGCCATGAGCGTTACCCGTAAGGCCGCGGCGCTGGTGAGCCGGCCCAGACGATTTTTGATCACGCCGGCGGCGATAGCCGACACGCCGCTGGTTTTGTCCATGGCCTCGCGCAGGTCATCGAGGTGGGCCTGCTCGGAGGGTGAGTTGGCGTCGCCGCCAAATTCCTGCACCTGCGCCGCGGGATTGTCGGTAGACCACATTTGCCCCGGTTCGATGGGGCGCGAAAGAAAATCGTCGATGCCGCGGCCGAGATACATTTTGAAACTTTGCAGCGCCAGACGGTTGGCCCGGTCGCTGAGGCGCGTGTTGAGTTCATCTTGCAGCGGGATCAGCGGCTCGACTTCCGAGAAGCCGGGAAATTGGAAGGGGACGGCCAGATTTTGCACATGGGCCAGCGGGATGCGTCCCAGGGGATTGATTCCCTCCTGAATGGTTGCGCCGTCGCGCAGGCGTTGCCAGCGATGCGGCTCGATTAGATCCAGGATGCGCCGCGGAGCGGCGGCCTCGGCGGCGACCGCGCGGCGCAGACGCGGCCAGCGCGACGGCCGCGCCGCCGCGGCTTGGCCGGGCAGGTCGTAACATTGTCCATAGGCCAGCAGACGCCCGCTATCGGTGGGACAAAAGACGGGCACGGCCCGCGTCGGCTCGACAATCTCCAGATGAATGCGGCGGGCAAGGGGCAACAAGGCCTCCTCGTGTGAACAGTTCACGCCCGGATCATTCTGGCAATTCATCGAACCTGGCGCCGCAACGGGATCGGATTGCGACGCCGCCGGCAAAACCGGCGACGCGGACCGCGCGGGCGGTGGGAGCGCAGGAGACGATCCGCCTGTCGGATCGTCGCTCTGCGCAAAGGGCGCTTCCGGAGCGCCCGGGTTGGCTTGGAATTTGACCAGTACATCGACAAACCCGTAGACCGCGCCCAGCAGGGCCAGGCGCTGGAGAAAAAGCACGCCGCCATTGACCGCCAGGATGTGATTGAGCAGCGTGGTCAAGGCGGCGCGGCGGGCCGGATCGCACGCGGTGCTGAGCAGCACCGGCGAGCGACTGAACAAGTAGTCCACGCTGGCGTCGATGCGCCAGCGGATGTCGTTTTCGATGACGATATTTTTGCGGTTATGCAGGCCGTCGTTACCCAAAAGCCGCGGGGGCAGGCCCCACTCCTGGGCCTGGCGATAAGGATGCTCCGCGGGGCCGGGGTTGTACAACGCGGCGCGCAGGTCCACTTGGTTGCGGTAATAGCTCCAGAAGCGGTGATAGCGGGCCCGGTCCACGTCGATCAGTTGGCTCAAGGCCTGATCGAGGGCGGCTTGATAGGGCAGGTTTTGCATTGGGCTGTTCATCATCGGCTCCAAGTTCACGGGAACCATCGGCTCCCACACCCCAACGGGGGGCGCTGCGCCTGCGGTGGGCAAGCGGCGCAACAGCGGGGCGGGAGGGGACGAATTCGCCGGAACCGGTTAATATTTTGTTAGGATTAGATGTTGCGCGCCGTGTAGTCTAAATGGGAAGCGCGGGTTGACTGGGCAGCGCAGATTGGCGCATCACCAGGGCCAGCAGTGCATCTGGGGCAATTTGCCCAGGGGGGGTAGCCGGTCGCGCTTGGCGCGGCGCCGGCGGCGGTTTGACATGGCGTAAGCCAAGCGGCACAATGCGGATTCACCGAGGGGAGGCGCCTGGCGTGGCGGTGGAATTACAGCTTGGGAGATTCAGTGATGCAATCAGCGATCAAACGGCTTGGGTTGACATCGGCGGCATGTGCGGCGGTGAGTTTGTCGATACTTTCCGGCTGCGAAAAGCTGGAGGGGGACTCGGCGCGGGCCGGCAAGAAGGCCGAGGCGGCCTTGAGCCAGGCGGTGCGCCAGAGCGATAAGCCGCAGGCGGCGCGTTCGGCGCTGGAACTGGCGGCGGGCGAGACCGCGGCGCCGGCGGAAGTGCGCGTGCGGGCCAAGAGCGGTTTGGCGGCTGATGAGCAGCGTCAAGGCGAGCGGCTGATGGCCCAGGCGGATCGGGCGCAAGTTGAACTGAACGGCTGGTTGTGGCAAATCGATCAGATTGGTGCCCGAATCGCGGCCAATAACCAAGCTATTGCGGACTTTAAGCTGCTGGAGCCTAAGCAATTGCTGGCCGATGCGCAAAGTCGCGTGGATGCGGCCCAGGGTTCGGCGGACAAGCCGACTTGGATGGGCGAGGGAAGCGGCGCGATTGCGTCGGCCGACGCGTTGGCCAAGCAAGTGGCGAATTTGCAAAGTCAAATCGACAAGATCAATGAGCAAATCAAGCAAGTGAGCGCCCAGCGGGCCGAGCTGGTCAAGCAGGCCGATGAGGCCTCGCGGCAGAGCGATCTGGCCAAGGACCAAAAATCGGTGGACCTGTACACGCAAGCCTCCAATCAGCGCAAGCAGGCGGCGGATTTGGCGGTGCAGGTGGCGGGGCTGAATGCGCAACTGGTGCCGTTGCAACAGGATTTGGCGGTGGCGCAAGGCCAGAGCAAGCAACTCGCCGAGGCGATCGGCCAATTGAAGGGACAAGCGGCCGAGGCGACCAAGGGGTGGGAGGCGGTCAGTAAGCTCATCGAGGCGCGGCAGGCGGCCAATAAAGCACTTTTGGAGGGGGCCAATGGGGAAAAGGGCATCAACGGCCTGGCGGCGGATGTGGCGAAATTGGCCGAGCAGATCAAGGCCGATCGCGACAAAGCCCAACAGGCGCTGAGCAATGCGCGGCAGCATTATGCCGACGCCAAGACTGCCGCCGATACGCTCAAGACGGAATTGAACACGCGCATGAACCAGCCGTCGTTTACGGATGATCCGCGGGTGGCGGCGTGGAAAAAGTATTTGGAGGTTTTCAATCCGCAGGAATATCAGTTCAGCATGGCAACGGTAGACCGGTCGATGGGGATGATGTTCTCCAATCAGGCGATGGGTCTGACGGCGCGGATTCGCCTGGCCAAGGGCCTGGGCAAAACCCTGGGCGAGGCGGGTTTGACCATGCCCAAGGAATTGGAGGCGGCGGACTTGAGCGCGGCGCGGGATAGCGCTGCGGGCGAGGCCGATAAACATTTTGCGTCAGCCGAGGATTTGTATAAGAGCATCGCGCAGATGGCCGGGACCAACACCGCCCGCAAGAACGCTGCGATTGGCGCGCATATTTTGACCAATTACGCCTGGGGCCAGCTCAAGATGGCGATGGGCGATCCGGGCGCGGGCGAAAAGCTCAACGACGCCAAGACCGAGGCGACCAGCGCTATCATCGAAGGGGTGATGCTGCCGACGCTGCCGGCGGGGATGGGAATAACCGTGCCGGTTGCGGCGGGCGCTGCGGATGCGGCCACCTCAGCGCCGGCGGCCCCGGCTCCGTTGGTTTCACCGGCGACCCAGCCGATGGAATAAGGAAGCCCCCTCCCAACCCTCCCCCGCGAGTACGCAGGAGAGGGGAGGAAATAAGGAAGCCCCCAGCCTGCCCTTCCCCGCGAGTACGCGGGAGAGGGAGTGAACCCGGGATCATGCGCATATTAGTGGCTCCCGATAAATTCAAAGGATCGTTGTCGGCGGCGCAAGCGGCCGAGGCGATGGCTGCGGGGGTGGCGCGGGTTGACCCATCGATTCAAACGCAATTGTGCCCGCTGGCTGACGGCGGGGAGGGGACGCTGGAGATTCTGGTCAAAGCCTGTGGCGGGAGCATTGTACAGGTGCCGATCAGCGGCCCGGTGGGTGGGATCAAACTTGAAGGGCCGATGGGTTTTTCGCCCGATGGACAGGTGGCGTTTATCGAAATCGCCAGTTGCTGCGGGCTGGAGCAAATACCCATTGAGCAGCGTGATCCAATGCGCACCGGCAGTTTCGGGGCGGGGCAACTGCTGCGCCACGCGATCCAGCGGGGTGCGAAGACCGTCATCGTGGCCTTGGGCGGCAGCGGCACGGTGGACGGCGGGATCGGATTGTTGCAGGGGTTTGGCGCGCATGTTCTATTGGACAACGGCACGGTGTACAGCGGTCATCGCGGGCGCAAATTGCGCGGGGCGGATGTGGGGCATGTGATGGCGGTCAGCGCTTCGGCCGCCGGCGCGATGGCGCTTTGGGGAGGAGAACATGCGGCATCGCGGCGGGCCGGCGGCGGGGTCAAGGCTTTGCCGGCACTGGCCGAAAAGTTGGATTTGTCGGGGCGGGTGAAAATTATCGGCGCGTGCGATGTGGACAATCCCCTGCTGGGCGAGCGAGGGGCGGCGCGGGTGTTTGGCCCGCAAAAAGGGGCGACGGCGGATGTGGTGGAATATCTGGATCGGGCGCTGGGCACGCTGGCCGAGCGGCTGGGCGCGGCAGAGGCGGCCCAAGCGCCCGGGAGCGGGGCGGCGGGTGGGATCGGATTTATTTTGCGGGCCTGCTTTGGCGCGACATTGCGGGCGGGGGTGGACATGGTGATGGAGCAGACGGATTTTGCGGCCAAATTGCGCCAGTGCGATCTGTGCCTGACCGGCGAGGGGTTGCTGGAGGCGCAAAGTTTGGGTGGAAAGACGGTGGTGGGGGTGGCGCGGGCATGCCAGGCGGCGGGCAAGCCGTGCATCGCGCTGGCTGGAGGAGTGGCGCTGGACGGCGAGGTGGCGCAGCGCCATGGCATCAGCGCCATGCGCGGTATTTGTGCGGTTCCGGCGAGTTTGGAGCAGGCCAAGGCGCACGCGGCCCGGTGGCTGGGCGAGGCGACGGAACAAACCGTGCGCATGCTGCAAATCGGCGTTAATTTATCCGCGCTGCAAAGTAGGCCATAGGGTTACGGTGCAAAGGTGATGGCCGATGCGTTCCTGAATCGCCAGCGAGCGGCTGTGGCGAAAACCGGCGAGCACTTCCTTTTGCGCCAATAGCGTTTCAAACAATTCCAGGTCCTTGTCGATGATCGCCTGCGACTCGGTAAAGACCACCAGCAGCAGGCCGGCTTGGTGAATGGTCGGTTCATTTTCCATTTTGACCAGGTCGGCGACGATCGCCTGTCGCCACTGGCCGCTGTAGCCGCGGTGGGTCAGGCCGCCCTCGGTGAACTGCCGCGCGGTTTTCACCTCCAGCCACAATGCCTCATGGGGGGGACAGGAATCCGGCGGATCAAATAAGCCCGGCGGGTTGCGATCCACTCGCAAGGGATTGGCCGGCGGCGAGAGAACCAGGTCGCAGCGCGGACGGTGGCTGAGTTTGCGGCCGGCGGTGGATGGATAGTGCGCTTCGCGGGCCACGCAATACCAGCGGCAGAGGCCGCTTGCCAGCAGCGTTTGCAATTGCAATTCGTCGAGTTTGTCCAGGCCGTAAACCGCTTGCTCGAGGCGCAGATCACTTTCTGCTTGCGTGAGGATCGCCAGCAACTGATCGGCCAGAGTGGAAAAATCCCAGAAATTCGACATACCCAATGATTTTAGGTTTGAGCCGGCCAATGGAAAGAACCCTCGTCAAAATTAGAGGCGGCGCTGCCGCCGGCCGGCCCGATGACGCTGGCGGCGCTGCTAATTTCGCTCGATAATCCACGGTGCCAGGCGCAAGCGTTTGCCCAGGGTGTGCTGGACATAGTTTGCCAGCAGGCGGTTGAGCGGATTG
Organism: Tepidisphaerales bacterium; assembly: GCA_038317225.1. Classification (GTDB taxonomy): domain Bacteria; phylum Planctomycetota; class Phycisphaerae; order Tepidisphaerales; family Tepidisphaeraceae; genus JBBQBE01. Next base: position 19,725 of record JBBQBE010000004.1, read on the forward strand.
GTTTGGTGCAGCGACAATTGCGGCAGACGCTTGGGCACACCGTCATGGCGGGGCAGGTTTAGTAGCGACTGGGCCAGCCGCAGCAGGCGCGGGTCCAGGGCGATGCGATCGGGGGTTTGCTCCTGGCACTGGGCGCAGACGATCCCGCCGCGCTGGCTGCTGAAGGCCGCGGCAGGTCGCTGACGGGTGGATGCGCCGCACTGGGCGCAGAGGGAAAATTCCGGTAGATAGCCGGCCTGGCGCAATATATCCAATTGTAAAGCCATGAATATCTGTTCACGTTGCGGGCTATGCAACTCCGCCAGTGCCGCTTGCAAAGCGTCAAACAAGGGCGGGTGCGGATCCTGCTGTTCAAACAGCGCCCCGATCAATTCGGCGGCATAGAGACCCAGATACATGCCTCGGAGTGTGCGGCGCAGCGGCAGGTGGCCTTCGAGCAATTTCCATTCGGTCAGCAGGGACAAATCGCGGTCGGCGTGCAGATGGAAACGGGCTTCGCCCAGTTCCAACAGGTCGATGCCGCCGTCGAATTTCCCGGCCCCGGCCTTGGTTTGGCGATGAGCGCCTTTGGCCATCAGCCGCACCAACCCATGGGAGCGGCACAATAGCAGGAGAATTTGTGAGGTTTCGCTGTACTCGGTTTTTTGCAGACAAATACAGCGATCCGACGCCAGGGGCATGGCGGTAGATTAGCGTGGAAGGGGAAAATTGTCAGCCGACAGCGGGACCAACAACCGGAACATGCGATTGGCCCATGGGGGTGGGAAAGGTTTCCGCTGGGTGTTCTCTTGCATCGGAGCCGCAGGGCGGTATCTTGGCTTTGAACATGGAGGTTTAAATGAATCGGTCCAAAACGAGTCGAAATTTGGCGGCGCTGGTGATCGGATTGCTGGTGGTGGGCGGGATCGGCTACGGCATTCAGGCGATGCGCAACCGTTCGCGGCAGCCGGCGGCGCCTGCTGAAATCGCGCGGCCAGCGGGGCACGCAATCGTTGCCTTGACGCCCACGACCGCGTCCATCGCCGCTACCGCGCCGCTGCGGCCGCTTGATGCGACCGCCGTGGCGGCCGTCCAGTCGCCGGCCACGCGGCCGCTGGCCAATTCCTCGGCCCTGCTCAGCGATGCCAAAGCCCAAATGGAGGCCGGGCGTCTGGTGGCGGCGCGGAACCTGCTCAACGGGCCGCTGGTGTCGGGTCGGTTAAGCGAGGCCGACGCCGAGGCCGCCAAAAAACTTTTGGGGGAGATCAATCAAATTCTGGTCTTTTCGCCGCGCCGCTTCGCCGACGACGATTGCATGCTGGCCTATCAGGTCAAGCCCGGCGAGCGCTTGACGGGGATCGCCCAGCAACATGATGTAACCTGGGAACTGCTCTTGCGGATCAACGGAATTTCAGATGCTCGCAAGTTGCGGGCCGGCCAGTGGCTCAAAGTGCCCATTGGCCCGTTTCACGCGGTGGTGCGCAAGGGTTCATTTATGATGGAGATATATCTACGCAGCCCCGGTGAGAGCAACTCGGTGTATATCACGCGCTGTGCGGTGGGATTGGGCAAGGACGATTCGACGCCGACGGGCACCTGGATCGTGGAGGCCGGCCGCAAGCTCAAAAAGCCCAAGTATTACAGCCCGCGCGGTGGGGAGAATTTTGAGCCGGACGATCCGAAAAATCCGCTGGGTGGATACTGGATCGGTCTGAGCGGCACCGGCGGCACCGCTCTGGATCAAAAATCCTACGGCATTCACGGCACCATCGAGCCGGAGTCGATTGGGCGGATGGATTCGATGGGTTGCGTTCGGCTGGGCGCGGAGGATATCGCTCTGGTCTGGGATTTATTGGTGGACGGAAAAAGCCTGGTGGTGGTAACGGATTGAGCGCGCTGCGGCCTTGCGCCGCCGAAGGGCGGAGGCGCTTTGCCCTGTAGATTACATGAAACAAGCGGCCAATCGTCGTCGGCGATTTGCAATGACGGCGGCGCGGCTGCGGCGGCTTGGAGCTTAGGCGGCGATTTGCACGGCGGTTGTGTTACTCAAGCGGCGAAGAGCTTGTCGCGTAAGGCCGCCATTTCGAGTTGCATTTTTTCTTCATCCTTGGACGCGGGCGGGGTTTGCGTGCAGACAAATTCGGTGCCAATGGAATAATCCTTGCCGCGCCAAAGCTGGGAGCGGGTGACCAGGCAAAGAATGTGGATGCCTTGTCCCTCGTCAGCGGCCAATTGCAGGACAAATGATGTGCCGCGGCCAAGCGCCTGGTGATACAAAAACCGCATGCCGCGACAGGACAGATCGACAATTTGCACTTCAATGGGCGCTTGGCATTGGCCGTCTTGCATCGGCAGCAATGTGGCCTTGCCAGGATAATGCATGCGGCGGGCGCGGCGATGATTGGCGGCGTCTGATGGTTGAGTACAGACCGCCAGTGAATGACAAACCTCGTGGAACTCTTTTGCGGTCAATGCCATAAATTGCCTCAATTCCTTATGGCTGTATCGGCAATTTACGGCTGTGAATTTATTGTATTCTTGCGGTGCTGTAGGTAAGCAGTTGCACGTCGAAAAATTCCTGGCGCTGGATGCGCCGCCAGTGGCGATCCATCCATGCCGTGGTCAAATGCCGCGGGTCGGACCAACTGGTGTGGGAGAGCACCAGCACGATGGTGTCGAAGCGGCCGGCGGCGGTGGTGGCTTCCAAGCGCGCCAGGTCTGCTTCAGATTTAAGGCGCTGGATGGTGCGCGGTGGGTCCAGATCGAAAAATCCCTGGGGCAGACCGAGCTTTTGAGCAGCGGGTAATGGCTGGCCGGCCCTTTGGGCGTAGTAATCAAAGAGTAGTTGCGATTCATTGCCGACAAAGACCAGCAAGGTGCGCGGGGTGAGGCGCGGGGCGATGCCATGATACGCCTGTCGCCACTGTTCGTTGATATGGTGGATGAAATGGTAGCCCACGCCGTAGGCGTGGGCCCCGACCAGACATCCAAGTAAAACCAGGGCGGCGGCGCGGCGACGGCCCGATAAAAACGCCAGTGGCGCGGCCAGCAGCACGGGAAAAAGCGCCGCCGAGGGCGTGAATATCTTTTCGATAAATACCGGCTGGCGCAAGAGGCTATATAGGTAAATCAATAGCAGTGGACATACGGCCACAAGCCAGAGGGCAAAGAGGGTATTACGCCGCTTGCCGCGAGCCAGCCACCATGCCACAAGCGGGCCGATGGCGAAAATCAGCGTCAGCAGAGCATGGGCCAGGTCATGGGTAAAGAATCGGCCCAGCAATGCGTAGCCCAGGGCCGTCAGGGGATAAATTTTCAATCCGCCGGCAGCGCCCAGCGTTTGGATAAAGGTGGTTACAGTGGGGCGCGTAGCCCAGAAATTGCCACGAATCCATCGCATTTGCTCCAGCATGGCGCTGAGCCAGAGTAGGTACAGCAGCACGACGCATACCGCCAACAGCGCCATCCATGCGAGCATGCGCGGTTTTGGCCGGTTGGCCGACAAGGGCGCCACCAGCAGCAACGGCGGCAGGTAAAACCACATCATGTTATGGCAATAGACCATGACCGCTGCGGCAATGGTGGCGGCCAGGAACCATCGCATTTTGCGGCCGGCGGCGAAGCGCAAAAGGGCATACGCGGCCGCCACAGCGCACAAGCCCGCCAGGGCATAAGAGCGGGCTTCCTGGGCAAACTCGATTTGCAGGGTGGCAAGGGCCGCAAGTAATGTGGCAAAGATCACCGCCAGGCGATCGCGCAGCACGCGCCGAGCGATGGCCACGGATAAAAGCAGGGTCAGACAGGACGCCGCCGTGGAAAATGAGCGCAAGGCCCACTCGCTGTCGCCGAAAAACAATCGCCAGCCGTGCAAAAGAATATAGTACGTCGGAGGGGAGACATCGGCCCGGACCAGCCGCGTGATCTGGCCGGGGGATTGGGCGCTGATCCACGCGGTATACCCCTCGTCATACCAAAGGCTCTGGCCACCCAATTGCCAAAAGCGAAGACCAATGCCTAGAGCGATGATGAGAAGCAATGTGGCAGCGAACCAGCGCCGACCGAGGCGCCATCGCCTCGCCGCCGGCGGGTACGGGGGCGCATTGGCGGGGTTGGAAATATGGACATTTATCGAAGCCACTGAATATTAAGCAGGGTGTCGCCGGCGTCGGCCAGTGCGGAATTGGTTCCCTCGCCGCCGTCGAGGGTGTCCTGACCCGGGCCGCCTTCGAGCTGGTCGTCACCACTGTCGCCGAAGAGTTGATCGTCGCCTGATCCGCCGTAAAGGGTGTCGTTTCCCAGGCCGCCGATGCAGATATCCTGGCCGGTGTTGCCGCGGAGAATATCGTTGCCGTCGCCGCCGAGCAGCAGGTCGTCGCCGCCGGCGCCGACGAGGCTGTCATCATCCATGCCGCCCACCAGCGTGTCGGAGGCGCTTTGGCCGATGAGTGTGTCGTTGCCGCGGCCGCCGCGGAGGCTGTCGCCGCCGTTGCCGCCGAGCAGTGAATCGTTGCCTTGTCCGCCCAGCACGGTGGTCGAGGGCAAGCCCAGCCCGATGAGCGCCTGGTCATTTCCCGCCAGCATCCACACCGCCACGCCGGTGATCTGGGCGCGATCGAAATATTTCACCCGGCCATTGAGATCCACCTTCACCTGGTTGCCCAGATTGCTGACGGTGAGTTGATCGGCGCTATCGCTTCCGGCGATTTGCAGATATCCGCCAGCGAGGCTGATACTCAGCAGGCGGCGGGATTCCAATTCTTCGACGCTCTTTTTTCCTGGACGCTGTTCGGGCATGATGCTCCTTTTACTCCGCCAGTTTGCGGAGAATTTGTTTGGACGCAAGGCCCGGCGATGAAAATCGGTATCCTCAGCGACACGCATGGACGCGCCGCGATCACGGCGGCGGCGGTGGCGCGGTTGCGCGAGCACGGGGCGCGCTACCTGATTCACTGCGGCGATATCGGTTCGGTGGAGGTACTGCGGCAGATGGCTTGTATGCCAAGTTTGGCGGTGTGGGGCAACTGCGATTTTGACCGGGCGGACCTGGCCCGCGCCGCGGCGATTGCGGGCATCGGCTTTGCCGGAGCGGTGGGGCAAATCGAACTGGCCGGGAAAATCATCGCGGTGTTGCATGGGGACGATCAGCGGGCCAAAGAGCGGATTTTCACGGAAAATGCTGTGGATTATCTGTTTCAGGGCCACACGCATGTACCGCTGGACCAGCGCCGCGGGCGGGTGCGGCATATCAATCCCGGTGCCTTGCATCGGGCCAACCCGCGCACGGTGGCGCTGGTGGATTTGGCGACCGACACGCTTGAATGGTTGGAAGTGGAGCCGAAGTAGCCGCGGGCGCGGTCAATGCCTGATCGCGGATATAATGGCCAAATAATTTTCATCCGGCACGTACATGGGGATGCTGTTGCCGGTCCCCAGGGCATAGCCGCCGCGGGCGGCGGCGGGGCGGCGGCCGGGGAGCGTCTGGTTAAGCCGGTCATTGAAAAAAAATGGCTCTCCGCGGAACCCGCTGATGGATGCCAAGCTGCCAGGCTCGGACATGCGATATTTCGCCCAGAACGTGGTTTCTAGGACATGGCAGGTATGTTTACCAGCGTCTTTCGCAAAGAGCCAAAAAAATTCAAAGAGCGTGGGGCGCGCCGGCACTTTTCGCGCCAGCACCGCCAGCAGGTTGGAAAAATCCGGTTTGCGTCGGTCGTGAAATTGATGCGCCTGCCTCATATTCAATCAGCCCTGTTAATGGTTGGGTCTATATATCACAGCCCAATTGACTACGCGATGGTTACCTGCTGAAAAACCGCCGTGGCCAGGGCGGCGGCATTGTGGCTGGTCAGCGCTAAACCCGCCGAAAGGTCTGTCGCCAGAGCAACGTTGGTCTGGCCAACACTTTGCCAAAGCGTGCCGTCCAGGCTGTACCATGCGGAAAATTGATTGGCATTGCGCATGAGTTTCAGCCACACCGGCCCGGAAATATTGCCCAGGGTGATATGGTTGCACTGTCCACCGGCGACGCTGCGCCATTGCAGGCTAACGCCGCTCTGGCTGGTGCTTACCAGGTCCACAAACGCGCTGGCCGGATCGGCCGAGGCGCGGAACATTACCCCGGCCTTGGCCCACGGGTCGGTATTGCTCAGCGACATCACGCGGGCGATGAGCGTGCCATCCCCGCTGAAGCTGCGCGAGGTGAACTGAAATTCATCGCGCTGGTTCCAGATGTCTTTGCCGGCGCCGGTAAGGGTCCAGGTGGCACTGGGACCGTCATAGCGTGAGGAACCGGCCAGCGCGACCGGGCCGATATTGGCGCTGCTCCAACCGGCCGGCAGCGGCAATTGCGGCGCGGCGGTAAACGACACTTGGGAAAACTGCGCAATCGTTGCCAGCGCGGCATTGTGGGAGGTGGCCGCAAGGCCGATATTACCGGCGGCCGACAGAGCCAGAGCCACCGATCCGCAGGCAGTCCAGCTTTGGCCGTCGGCGGAGTAAAAAGCGTAGAAACGATCCGCTTGCCGCGCCAGTTTGAGCCACAAAGGCGCGGCCTGCGCGGGCGTGGTCAGGCTCTGGGCATAGCCGTCCACCGTGGCGCGCCATTGCAGACTCACGCCATTGGACGGCGTAATCAGCAGATCGACAAACGGCGAGTTGGCTGCGGTGGTCGAGCGGAACATCAAGCCCGCTTTGGCCCAGGGGTCGGTCGCCTGGAGCGAATCTACCCGCGCAATCCACTGGCCGTCGCCGCTGGTGGATTGCCAGGCATATTGGAACTGATCGGACTTATTCCATATGTCGGTTCCGCCGCCGCGCAGCGTCCAGGTGTTGGTCGAGGCGGAGTAGACCGCCGAGCCGCTGACGGCCGGCTGGCCGATGTCGCCGGAGGTAAACCCGTCGGGCAAAGCGCTTTGTACCGCGCGGAATTGAACGTTGGCGGCGACAAAGCTGCTTAAAACCCCGGCGCGGTGGCTGGTAATAACCAGTCCCGCCAGTGCGCTGGGGGGCATGATCACCGCGGGTGTTTGCCCGATGTTCAACCAGTTTTGTCCGTCGGCGCTGTAAGCGGCGGTGAAGATCGAGCCGCGGCGAGTAAGCTTTAACCACGTTGGCCCGCTGGCGGCGGGGATCGTCAGTCCCTGCGCTTGCACGCCGGCGGCGCTGCGCCATTGCAGCGTTACTCCGTTGGCGCTGGTCAAAAGCACATCGGCGAAAGCGGCGTCGGATGTGTCGGAGGCCCGGAACATCAAACCAGCCTTAGCCCACGGATCGGTCGCGGCGGGTGGTTGCACCAAAGCGGTCAGTTCCATGTCGCCCGCGGCGACGCTGGAGGCGAACTGGAATTGGTCGGCACGGTTCCAGATATCGGTGCCGCTGCCGCGGAGCGTCCACTGGCCGGTGGCGGTGTTGAAACTGCTCTGTCCGGCGGGGGAGGGCGATCCAATGTCGCGGGCGCTCCATCCGGACGGCAACACATTTACCACCGGCCCGGCGAGTTTCACGTTATCGAAGCTGGCGATGGTAACCACCGCCGGATCAAGACTGACCACCGCCAAGCCCGCCAGCGCCGCGGCGGGCATTTGTGGCAGTTGCAGGCTTTGGCCCAGTCGCGTCCAGCTTTGGCCGTCGGCGCTGTACAAGGCGGTGAAACTATTTCCCGTGCGCGTCAGTTTGAGCCACAAAGGCCCAGTGAGCGATTCATCGGTGTAATGCTGGCTGAAGCCGCCGGGGATACTGCGCCATTGCAAACTCAGCCCGTGGCGGGCCGTCAACACCAAGTCCACATAAGGCGCATCGGGCGCATCGGAGGCGCGGAACATCAAACCCGCCTTGGCCCACGGATCGGTCGCCAGCGGTTCCTCGGCCAGGGCCGAAAGCGTGCCATCGCCCGACCAGTTGGCGCGGGCGAAATAAAATTGATCGGACTTATCCCAGATGTCGCGCCCGGCGCCGCTGAGGGTCCAGCGTCCGGTAGCGCCGTCCAGATCGACCACGCCGCCGGGAGCGGGAGTCGGTCCCACGGCCACGGCGCTCCAACCGTCGGGCAGGATCAGGGCGGGGCGGCCCGGATAGAGCTTCAGCGAACCATTGGCCAGACCGTTGAAATTGGCAAATGTCCCGGCGGCAAATTGCAGCGACAGCGGGCCGGCGGCCAGTTGCCCGGTGAAACGGTAACGATAGGCATCGTTGCCCATATATTGCGGGGAAGCATCAAAGACCGCCAAGCCCGCGCCGGCACCGGCCAAGGCAAATTCCGGGGCCGCGTCCAGCAGTGAATCGGGGGTGGGGCCGGACAGACCGCCGCTGTAAAAACGAATATCCACGTATCCCAAAGCGTTGAGTGCGGCGAAATCCAGCGCTGGATCGACCAAGGCCGCCCGCGGCTGATGGCGATCGGCCAGCGCTGTTTGCAGCGCCGCGGCCTGGGGCAGGTGATGCTCGGAGATGGCGTAATCCAAAGCGGTATGCCCGGCGGCGTCCAAAATAGTCGGATCAGCGCCATGGCGCAACAGCGCCACAATCATGGCATCGGATTGCTTGGTATCCTCCAGTTTTCCCATCAGGGCCGCCCAGTGCAAAGCGGTGCGGCCCTGGTTGTCCCGGGCGTTGATTTGCGCTTTGCCGGCCAGCAGGGCATCGACCCGATTGGCGGGCATGGCGTAGCTGACGGCCCAGACGGTGGCACCATTGGCGGCCGCGACCATCAGCGGGGTTTTGCCGTCGGCGGTGCGGGCGTCTACCGCCGCGCCGCTGTCCAGTAACAATTTGACCAGTGCCGGGCTGTCCGCCCCGGAGCAGGCCGCGGCGCTATGCAGCGCCGTCCAGCCGTCGGGGGCGGCTTCATTTACATTCGCGCCCCCCTGGATCGTTTCGGCGGCTTTTTGCAGGTTGCCGCCAAGGGTCCAGCCCATCAGCCAGGTATACATGCCGTAGCCGTTGCCGCCGCCGAGCGGCTGGCGGGTCATGGCGGTGGGCAGAGTTTGCGCTGCGGGCATCGGGCCGCTGTAAAGGGTTACGATGCTGCCGGCCGGAAGCGAAAGCGTCAGCGTTTGCGCGGCGCTGATCGTTCCCAAATCCACGCTTTTTTCCGTGGCGCTGGAGCGGATAACGTGATACTCGCCTTGCAATTGTGTGCCGCCCAGATCGATTTGCACATTGGCGGCGGCAGTTTTATCGCGGTTGATCAATACTATCGTATTGCTCGTGCCGTCGGGTTGCGCATAAGCGCTGACCAGCAGATTGCTGTCGGCGCTGGCGGCGTCTACGCGTACCGCGCCGGGGCGAACATAGCGGTAAAACTGCTTGGCGGCGTAATACTTGGGCAGCGGCACACCATCGCTCATCAACGCATAGGCATATTGCGAAGGCTTGTCGGACCATTGCCAGTAAAGAAACGCGCTGGCGTCCTGCACCGTCAGGGCGCTGTTGATCTGCTCGGCCAAAGCCAGGGCACCGTTCCAATCGCCGGGCTGACCGACATACTCGCTGACCCAGTTGCTCACGCCATACGGTGCCAGACCATCGCGGATTTTATTTTGATCGGCCACACTCCACACGCCGTGGGTGCCGACGATCAGCGGATATTGCGATGCCTGCGGATCGTCGAGTGTGGTCTTGGCGTACCAGAGTGTGCGATCGCCGAATCCAAGGTCTTCGGGCAATAAAATGCGCGTGGAAAGATCGGCTGCCTTAAAGGCGCTGCCGACACTGCGCACCACGCGCAACATCTGCTGATCGTCCAATACCGCCGAGACATATGGCTCGATAAAAAAAGGCTCGTTTTGCGGACTGACGGTGTTAAGCGTGATCCCGTAGCGGCTCTGGGCGCTCTGGACGGTCTGTACCAGGTAATCGCCATAAACCGAGTAATAATCGGGCAAGAGCGTGCCGCCGTGCAGGCTGGCGTTGTTGCTCTTCATCCAACTCGGCGGGGTCCAGACGGTTCCCAGAAAATCGTTCACGCCCCGGTCGCGCATCTGCTGGAGAAAATCCATCGGATAGGCCAGGGCGCTGTCGTCATAGACTCCCAGCGCCGGCGAAAAAGTCGGGGGCAGGGCCACGCGGGCGATGGTGGCGCCCAGATCGTAGACGATGCGGTCGAAAAACGCCGGGTCGGTATATTCGGCGCGGCGCCAGTCGGCCATGGCGCCGCCGAAACCTTCGATGGTTTGATGGGTTAACAGCGGATCAACCGTTACCTGCACCAGCCGCGCGGCCGGCGGCGGCAGGGGGGTAGTGTCGCTGAGTAATGTGCGCGGTTCCAACGACTCGATCCGCACCGATCGCGCCGCTTTAGCAATAAAATGTTTTTGCATACCTCTGACTCCGGTGCTAAGTATAGCCTTGAAATGCCGTTTGGAACAGAAGAAAATATCCTTACTGATTATGACTACGTTACCACCCATCGCGGCCAACGCTTCCATCGCCGTCGTCGGTGCGGGGGCCTTGGGCTTGTATTACGGCGCCCGGCTGATTCAAAGCGGACGCCAAGTGCATTTGCTGGTGCGCGGCGACTACCAGGCCCTGGCCACCGGGGGACTGCGCGTCTTCAGCCGCGACGGGGATTTTGCCCTTTCGCCCGAGCAACTGCGCTTGTACACCGATGCTCATAAAATGCCTCGGGTGGACTGGGTGATTGTTACCCTCAAAACCACTGCCAACCACCGTTTTGCCGAACTGATTGAGCCGCTGCTGGGCGCGGACACCGCCATCCTCACCTTGCAAAACGGGCTGGGCAACGAAGATCATCTCGCCGAGTTATTTGGCCCCCGGCGGATCGTGGGCGGATTGGCGTTTGTCTGCGTCAATCGTCTGGAACCGGGCGTGGTTCGCCACACCGATTACGGGCTGATCAAATTGGGCGAAATGCTCGGCCCCGGCGATTCGCCGCGGGCCTGCGCCATGGCCGAGGCGTTCGTGGCGGCCAACGTCCCCAGTCAAACCTTGAAAAATCTGCACGCCGGGCGCTGGGAAAAGCTGATTTGGAATGTGCCGTTTAATTGCCTGGGCGCGATCATGGACCTGGCGACCGATCGGCTGGTGAATAGCGTCGCGGGACGGGAAACCTTGGAAAAAATCATGGAGGAAGTCTGGAGCGTCGCCGCCGCCGACGGGGCGGTGTTGGACCGCGATCTGATCCGCCACAATATCCAGCGCACGCTCACCATGGGGGCGTATCGTTCGAGTATGCAAATTGACCGCCAGGCCGGCCGGCCGCTGGAGATCGACGCCATTGTTGGCCGGCCTCTGGCCCGCGCCCAGCGCCACGGCATCGATACGCCATGGATGCGCAAACTCCACGAGATGCTGCTAATCCTGTAATCAGGGAGATCGTATTTTCCTGTTTTTACCCCCGCGGCAGCCAGTACGCGGCAGCGGGAGGCGGGAGTAAAGCCGCCAAAGGCGATTGCCCTGGGTTTGACCTGCGTGTTTTAAGCAGTCATTTGCTTTTAACCAGTCATTTACTTTTAATTGGTCATTTACTTTCAAGGTTTATATGCACATTCCTGATGGATTTCTTGATGTGAAAACCGCTGCCGCCATGGGCGCGTTGTCGGTGGGGGGGCTGGGACTGGCGCTGTGGCAGGCCAAGCGCACGTTGCCGCAAAAGCGCGTGCCTTTATTGGGATTGTCGGCGGCATTTATCTTCGCCGCCCAAATGCTCAATTTCCCCGTCGCCGGCGGAACCAGCGGCCATTTGATCGGCGGGGTGCTGGCGGCGGTGCTGCTGGGACCGGCCGGGGCGGTCATCGCCTTGTCGGCGGTGCTATTGGTGCAATGTTTCCTTTTTGCCGACGGGGGCGTTACCGCATTGGGTGCCAACATTTTCAACATGGCCATCATCGGCGGCGTCGGCGGGTGGACCATCTACCGGCTGCTCAGCGGTGCGGTGGGCGGGTTGTTTGGCAAGATCATGGCCGCCACTTTTGCCGCCTGGTTGAGTACCGTTCTGGCGGCGATGGCGTGCGCGGCGGAACTGGCCGCCAGCGGCGTGGTCGCATGGCGCGTGGTCTTTCCGGCCATGGCCGGGGTGCATATGTTCATCGGCGTCGGCGAAGCGCTGATCATCGCGCTGGTGCTGGTGGGCATCGCCCGCTCACGCCCGGAGCTGTTTGGAGAAAAGAGCCTGGCGCCCGCAGCGGGAATCGCTTCGCTGGTGGGCTATGGCCTGATTATCAGCCTGGGACTGGCGCTGTTTGTTTCGCCGTACGCCTCCTCCAGCCCCGATGGACTGGATAAAACCGCCCAAACGTTGAAGTTTGAAGAATTCGCCAAGGAGCCGATGCACGCGCCTATGAGCGATTACAAACTGCCGGGCATCAGCAAGGAGGCCCTGGCCACCTCACTGGCCGGAGCGGTGGGGACGCTGGTGGTCTTTGGCTTGTCCTGGGTTTTGGCCATGGCGCTGGTGCCGCGGCAAAAACGGAATCTCGCCGCTGAAAGCTGATGCATGCACGCGCAATACCTGGATCGCTACAGTTTCCTGGATAGCCCGGTGCATCGATTGCCGCCCAGTTTGAAACTGGCCGCGGCCACGGCGGCGGTGGCCGCCATGGCGTGGATCCCTTACCGCCATGGCGCCTGGCTGGCGGCGGCGGCGGCGATCCTTGCGGCTTTGACGCTCCTGAGCCGCGTTCCCGTGTGGTTTTTGCTCAAGCGCCTGCTGCTGCTGGAGCCGCTGGTGGCGGGGGTGGCGATTTTGGCGCTTTTCCAGCCCGGCGGGGGAAAACTATTTCTACTATTGATGGCCCGTAGCACGCTGTGCCTGTGGACCATGCTGCTGCTAAGCAACACCACGCCCTTTACCGATCTGCTGGAACTGCTGCGCCGCTGGCGCGTGCCGGGACTATTGGTTACCACGCTGGCCTTGATGTATCGTTATCTATTTGTGTTAATGGATGAAAGCCAGCGCATGCGCCGCGCCCGCCAGAGCCGCACGCTGACCGCCGGCCGACTGGCCCAGTGGCGGGCCGGGGCCTCGGTCATCAGCCAACTGTTCATCCGCGCCGGCGAGCGCGCCGGACGCGTTTATGCCGCCATGTGCGCCCGGGGGTGGACGTGAACCCGGCCCTGCAAGTCAAGCGGTTGTCTTACCATTATCCCGACGGCACCGCGGCCCTGCGGCAGGTGGATTTTACCCTCGCCCAGGGAGCGCGCGTGGGCTTGATCGGCCCCAACGGCGCCGGCAAAAGCACGCTCTTGTGGCACCTCAACGGCCTGCTGCCCGATTCGCCGGGCAAAACGCCCGCGGTGTGGATCGATGGCCAGCCCTTGACGGAAAAAAATCTGCCGGAGATGCGTCGGCGGGTGGGGCTGATGTTTCAGGACGCCAACGATCAACTTTTTTGCGCCACCGTCGCCGAGGATGTGGCTTTCGGCCCGCGGCAATTGCGTTTATCGCCCCAGGAGGTGCAGCAGCGCGTCCAGCGGTCGCTGCAACAGGTGGGATTAAGCGGGTTTGAAAAACGCCCGCCGCACCATTTGAGCGTGGGGGAAAAACGCCGGGTCTGCCTGGCGGGGGTGCTGGCGTGCCAGCCTTCGATTTTGGCGCTGGATGAGCCAAGCAGCAATCTGGACCCGCGCGGCCGCCGCGAGTTGATCCACTTGCTGGCGGGCTTGCCGCAAACGCAGTTGATCGCGTCGCATGACTTGGAGTTAATCGTGGAATTGTGCCAGCAGGTGCTACTTCTGGACGGCGGGCAAATCGTCGCCCAGGGGCCGACCCGCTCTATTCTCAACGACGAGCAACTGATGCTGGCCCACGGCCTGGAGCGCCCGCATGTGCTGCGCCATGCCCATCCGCATAACCCGTCGGCGGAGCCGTAGCGGCGGGGCGTCCAAGCCATGGCGTAAGCGCGCGGCGGGGATCATGGGGCCACACGATACGGTGGGGGGCACCAATGGGCGATGGAATTCAGCGATCTGGTCCTCTGCGCGCTCGGCAATGACAAGGAAATAAGGAAGCCCCCACCCAACCCTCCCCCACGAGTACGTGGGAGAGGGGAAATTTAAGAAGCAGGCTTTAAGCTGGCGCACGCATACGTGGGAGAGCGGAAATTTAAGAAGCAGGCTTCACGCGGGCGCACGCATACGTGGGAGAACGGCGGGGATCATGGGGCCACACGGGACGGTGGGGCACCAATGGGCGATGGAATTCAGCGAGCGGGTCCTCTGTGCGCTTGGCAATGACAAAGAAATAAGGAAGCCCCCACCCAACCCTCCCCCACGAGTACGTGGGAGAGGGGAAATATAAGAAGGAGGCTTCACGCTGGCGCACGCATACGTGGGAGAGGGCATTTCCAATTGGCAAGTTTCTCGCTTATCTTGTCGGTCTGGGATGCACTGGCCCAGGGCGGCGATAGTAATCGAACGTGCTATTTGACAGAACGGCATCGGCGACTATACTCTGACCCCCTCTAGGCTTCCTGTGCGCGCAGCCAGGAATTTTAGAGCACGCGGGTGGCCCCCAGCGCCCCGTTGTCGCTGGTCGCTCGCTGGCATAGCTCAGTGGTAGAGCGCCACCTTGGTAAGGTGGAGGTCCAGGGTTCAAGCCCCTGTGCCAGCTTGGTTTATTAAATTTTCGGGTTTGGATTTGCGAGATCCGGTTGAAGGTCAGGGTTGCGGATACCCAATCGCAAATCGCAGATCGAACTGTCGAAAATCGTAAGGAGTCTGTTATGGCCAAGGGCGTATTTGAACGTAAAAAGCCGCACGTAAATGTCGGCACCATCGGGCACATCGACCATGGGAAAACCACCCTCACCGCGGCGCTCAGCGCCCGGGCGGCGGTGAAGTATCCCGGTTCGGTGACGGCCAAAAACTATAAGGATATCGCCAAGGGCGGTACCGAGCGCGATGCCACCAAGACGGTGACCATCGCCGCGGCGCACGTGGAGTATGAGTCGGATAACCGACATTACGCCCACGTGGACTGCCCCGGCCACGCCGACTACATCAAGAACATGATCACCGGTGCCGCCCAGATGGATGGCGCGATCCTGGTGGTATCGGCCGCCGACGGCCCGATGCCCCAGACCCGCGAGCATATCCTGCTGGCCCGCCAGGTCGGCGTGCCCAAGATCGTGGTCTTCCTCAACAAGGTTGACCTGGTCGATGACGCGGAACTGCTTGAACTGGTCGAGATGGAAATCCGCGAGTTGTTAACCAAATACAACTTCCCCGGCGACGATACGCCCATCATCCGCGGCAATGCGCTGGCGGCGATGAGCAGTCCCTCCGATGATGCGGTCAACAAGCCCATTGACGAACTGGTCAAGGCCTTGGACGACTTTATCCCCATCCCGCAGCGCGAGATCGATAAGCCGTTCCTGATGCCCATCGAAGACGTCTTCAGCATCAAGGGCCGCGGCACGGTCGGCACCGGCCGTATCGAGCGCGGTCGGGCCAAGGTCGGCGACACCATTGAAATCGTCGGTCTGAAGGACACCCGTACCAGCGTCATCACCGGCGTCGAGGCGTTTAACAAGACCCTGGACGAAGGCCAGGCCGGCGAAAACGTCGGCGTGCTGCTTCGCGGTGTGGAAAAAGAAGAATTGGAACGCGGCCAGGTTCTGGCGGCGCCCAAGAGCATCACTCCGCACAAGAAGTTCCATGCTGAAGTGTACGTGCTGACCAAAGAAGAGGGCGGGCGTCATACCCCGTTCTTCAATGGTTATCGTCCCCAGTTTTATTTCCGCACCACCGACGTTACCGGTGCCGCCAAACTGCTGAGCGGAGCGGAAATGGTGATGCCCGGCGACAACGTTACCATGGAAGTGGAACTGCAATCGCCTATCGCCATGGAAGAAAAACTGCGCTTCGCCGTTCGTGAAGGCGGCAAAACCGTCGGCTCGGGCGTCGTGGTCAAAATTTTGGAATAGGACATGGTGAGTGGTCAGTAGTCAGTAGTCAGTAGTCAGTTGTCAGTAGCAAAATGCTTTGCTACGGACAACGGACTACTGACTACGGACTTGATGAGGATGTTATGGCTAAAGAGAATCGTGAAATGGTCTGGATGCAATGCACCTCGTGCAGCGATCTGAATTACCGAACGGAAATCAAGATCGCCGGCGGGCCGCAGAAAATCGAGATCAAAAAATACTGCCCGCGCGAGCGGACCCATACGCTGCACAAAGTCAAACGCAAGTGAGCGGCGACCCCGCCGCGGCGTGCGCTGGCGGGCCTTGTGGGTTACGTCAGTAGCTCAATTGGTAGAGCAGCCGTCTCCAAAGCGGCAGGTTGGGGGTTCGAGTCCCTCCTGACGTGTTGCCGACCCGAGCGCGGCCATCGGCGGCGCTGGATGCCGCCAGTTCGTCGCTCTCCACCGGCAAAGTTCCTTATGCAAGAGTTGAAAGACATGGCCGAAGAAACCCAGACTTCCCGCCCCAACGTGCCGGCGTATTCGGCCGCCCGCTCCGCACCAGGCGGTTTTTTTACCATTCGCAAAAAGGGCCAGGGTTACTGGACGCGCATGGGAACCGCCGCCACGGCCGTTCTTGTCGGCCTGCTGACGGCCCAGTTCCTTTACACCCAGCTTAAAACCAGCCTCCCGCTCACCGCCGACCAGCACCCGCGCACCACCCTGATCGCCGCCTTGGTTGCCGGTTTTCTGCTGGTATACGGCCTGCTGCTCTTTTGGCTGGTCAACCGCCAGACCAGCGTGGATTTTTTGGTCGCCACCGACAGCGAAATGAAAAAGGTCAACTGGACTAGCCGCAAGCAGCTAATCGGTTCGACCAAAGTCGTTATCCTTTTTATGTTTCTGATCGCCACCGTTTTGTTTGTGGTGGATTTGATCTTCGGCTGGTTCTTCTACCTCATCCACGTGTTGCGCG
Organism: Tepidisphaerales bacterium; assembly: GCA_038317225.1. Lineage (GTDB taxonomy): Bacteria > Planctomycetota > Phycisphaerae > Tepidisphaerales > Tepidisphaeraceae > JBBQBE01. The sequence continues at coordinate 36,539 of JBBQBE010000004.1, forward strand.
TCAGTCCGTTTAATTTCGGCGGCGGGTGAACCGGCGGTTTGGCGGCGACGGACGGCCGCTCCTGAGTGAATTTTCGAGATTGGGCAAATCATGGAATTTTTCGTACTGCGAGTGGCGAGCAATAAAGAAGACTCTGTGCGCGACAAACTGGCGCGCAAGGTCAAGATCGAGGGCTTGGAAGAGCACGTCGGGCGCATCCTCGTCCCCTCCGAGCGCGTCCGTTCCATGAAAGGCGGCGTCAAGCGCGAGGCCGACCGCAAGCTCTATCCCGGCTACGTCTTTATCGAATTGCAGATGGATAAAGACGGCCGCATCCCCGACAAAGTCTGGTTCATGATCCGTGAAACCGACGGCGTGGGCGATTTCATCGGCTCCAACGGCAAGCCCCTGGCCATGACCCCCAAGGACCAGGCCCGCATGTTGGAAGAAGCCGAGCGCCCCGACGATTCGCCCAGCCTCAAAACCGACTACAAGAAGGGCGACAGGATCAAGGTTACCAACGGCGCGTTCATCAACTTTGAAGGCGAAGTGGACGAAATCCTCCAAGATAAGGGGATGGTCCGCATCATCACCACCATCTTCGGCCGCCCCACCCCGCTGGAACTGGAATACTGGCAAATCGAAAAGGCGTGAAACGTGGAGTGTTGAGTGTTGAGTGTTGAGTGTTGAGTGTTGAGTGTGGAATGTGGATTGTTGAATTTGCATTTGCATTTTTCAACAATCTACAGTCAACAATCCACAATCAATAGGGCGTCCTCCGCCCGTTCAACATTCAACATTCAACAATCAACAGGGCGTACTCTGCCCGTTCAACAATCCACAATCAACAAGGCGTCCTCCGCCCGTTCAACAACCAAGGCGGCTCCTCTGTGCCTTTGTCGCTGACTATCCCCGACATTTTTCTATTAATTTTTCTTTAACAACTCTGGGATTCAAGCCCTTGGTGCTTTTCATAATCATCCCCACCAGCGCTCCCAGTGCCGCTTGTTTGCCGTTGCGGTAGTCAATCAGCGATTGGGGATTTTGCCCGATGAGCTGGTCCACCGCCGCGTCCACCGCCGCGCTGTCGCCGCTTTGCAGCAGTCCCAGTTGCTCGGCAAGCTGCGCGGGATCGGCGTCTTGTTCCAGCAGTTTGTCCATGATCCCGGCGGCGCTGCCGGCGGCGATTTTGTCCTCGGCCATCAATTGCGCCACCTCGGCAAACCGCTGGGCATTGATCCCCAAATCCCACACAGCCCGCCCGCTCTGATTGCTCAGCCGTTTTCCCTGGCTCAAAAGCAGATTGCAAGCCCGCCGCGGATCGGCACCGTGGGTTAATATTTGCTCATAAAAATCCCCGGTGGCCTTGTGTTCGCACAATTGCGCCAGTTCCGAGTCGGTTAACTGAAATGCCTGGGCAAAGCGGGCTCGCCGGGCCGCGGGTAATTCGCCTACCTGCTTGGCGATCTGCTCCAACCACGCGCCATCCACCTCCACCGCCGGCAAATCCGGGTCGGGGAAATAGCGATAATCGTTGGCCTCTTCCTTATCGCGCTGATGCACCGTGATCTGCCTGATGTCATCCCACCCATAGGTGCTCTTGCGCCCAAGCTGACCGCTTTGCTGAAACTGCGCCAGTTGCCGGGAAATCTCATAATCGCTCGCCTTTTGCAGGGCAGCGAAGCTGTTGAGATTTTTGATCTCGGTGATGGCGGTTTTATGCACGTTGCCGTCGTTGTCGGTGATATGCAGGTTGATATTCGGCTCAAAACGCATCTGCCCAAGCTGCATCTGGCCGTGGCTGACGCCCAAAAATTGCACGATCTTTTGCAATTCCTGCCCGAACGCCGCTACCTGCCGCCCGCTGCACATATCCGGCTCGGTAACAATTTCCAGCAAAGGTGTGCCGGCGCGGTTTAAGTCCACAATGGTGTAATCAATGGGAAATCCGCCGGGCGCTTCGTGCAGCAGTTTGCCCGCATCCTCCTCCAGGTGTGCCCGGCGGATGCGCACGGCCAGCTCCTTGCCATCCTCCAGCGCGATGGTGAACTGTCCCGGCCCGCACAAAGGCAAATCATATTGACTGATCTGGTAATTTTTGGGCAGGTCCGGGTAATAGTAACTTTTGCGATCCCACTTGGTGTAGCTGGCGATCTGGCAGCCCAAGGCCAGCCCCACGCGGATGGAATATTCCACCGCCTTGCGGTTCATCACCGGCAACACCCCCGGCAGGCCCAACACCACTTCATCGACCAAACTGTTCGGCTCGGCCCCGGCGGCCACCGGCGCGGCGGTAAACATCTTGGACGCCGTGGCCAGTTGCACATGCACTTCCAGCCCGATCAACACCTTGTACGATTGCACGCTCGGCACGCTCGCTCCCGCAAGAAAAACCCCCGGTCCAACGCAGTATACGCCCTGCGTCGCCGGCGGCAATTTTCCGCCGCCGCCCGCCGGAAGAGTTGGGCCGTGGCAGAGCAATGGCGTTTACCTTGTCGGCCTCAAATCCCCTTTGCCCATGAACGCATGGCAGAGGCCGATCACGCCGCTCTGGCCAGCTTAATATCGCCGCGTCGCTGGTTTCATGAAAGCATGTTGGGAGGGCGCTTGCATATTCTCCTGTTGAGTGCCGCCGTCGTGCGGATAAACCGGCACACTCCTGCAAACGAGTTGGCCCCGAGCTTCGCATGCAATCGGCCCGGCGCGGGTGATGAGCGTGGGGCAAAATCCACCAACACGAAAAAACCAGGCGTGTGGCACCTTCCCTGTCGCCGCTTTTTTGACAAGTGGTTACATTGTGATTACAATAGCGCCATGAAAGCGAACTTGGTTGCCATTGGTAATTCGCGCGGTGTCCGCATCCCCAAGCCGCTGATCGATCAGTGCGGATTGACCGAAACGGTCGAGATGGAAATGCGCGATCGCATGATCGTCATCTATTCGCCACGCCGCCCGCGATCAAGTTGGGGCGAATCCTTCCAGCGAATGGCGCGGCTGGGCGACGATAAACTTCTGGATGCGCAGCCTCTTTCGACGCGCTGGGATGACCAGGATTGGACATGGAAGTAAACCGTTTTGACGTTTTGCTGGTTACACTTGATCCAACGGTCGGGCACGAGATCAAAAAGACCCGACCTTGCGTGGTCATCTCTCCCGACGAGATGAACCACCACATCGACACGCTCATCGTGGCCCCCATGACCACCAAGGGGCGGGATTATCCCACGCGAATTGCTTGCACCTTTCAAGGCGTCCAGGGACAGGTGGTACTCGACCAGCTCCGTACCGTCGATAAGGCCCGACTGGTCAAGAAATTGGGAAAACTCTCACCCACTACCCAGAGCCGAATCCTCGATATCCTGGCCGAAATGTTTCAGCCATAAAGCTCCAACCTTCCGCTGCAACGTTGTTTGCCAACGGCGGCGAATTCACGCAACCCTGAGCGCCATCGTTGGGCAAACAACATCAGTGGAAGCTGAGCTTGCCCACCATTGGCGGGCAAGCTCATAATGGCTTTTGCCCCTTTTTACAGACGCGCACGGCAAAAGCCACTCGAGGGCGAGTGGCCTACTGTGATTTAAGTAGGCCGCCCGCCCTGGGGTGGCATATTCGTCCCATACCATGGATTTTCGATTCTCCGCACAACGGTTCTACAGCAATTCCTGGGAGTTTAGCGCGGGCGGCAAAAGCCACTCGAGGGCGACTGGCCTACTTTTGTATAGGTTGATAAATTCAAAACTTATGGCTTATGGAAGTGCCATTCGTTTTTGTCCCTTTATGTATTACCGACGGAAATGTTCGCTCGCCCCTGCAACGGCTGGCCTTGTGCCTGTTAAAGGGATTAACCTGGCATACGACCGGCGGAGGTATACCAGGAGCATGAACTCCTTACTGATGGAATTGCGGACTGCATTGTGGACAGTGGGAAAAAGCGACTTTACGATACTGCCATGAGTACCGTTCAATTGCGTCGCAAGATCAAGAGCGCGATCGATCGTCTGCCGCCCAAGCGGTTGGAGTCGCTGGCTGACTACGTTCAGTTCCTCACTCGCCCACCGCTAACCGAGCGATTGATCGCCGCGGAAAAGGCGATTAATTCCGGCATGGGCAGCAACTGGCGTAAGGTGCGCTCGGATGTTTGAGCTGATTCTCTCTCCCGAAGCACAGGCGTTTTTTGCCGCTAGCGATCGGCCGCTGGCACGAAAGTTGGCTCGATGCTTCGAATAACTGGTCGTTTTTATGTTGCATGGCCTGGCGGTCCCGTAGTAGCTTAGGAAGCAGGAGTTTTTCCCGTGCAACATCGCCATCTCAACCACCAGGAACCGACCCTCGCCGCCATCGACGACCTGATCGCGCGGGGGCGTCGCGGTGAATGGGTACAGCTTCGTAACGCGGTGCGTGCCGATGCGCGGCTGCTGAAGAAAGTCCGGCAGGTCTGCCAGGCGAAGCTCGCTGATCCGTACGCTCAGCGCTATCACTTTTGGAATCATTATGTCGAAATCCGACGAACTGCCTGAGTGGGAGCGAGTGCTGTCGGCCGCCGCCCACCTTCAGCGGCTACTGCCCGAGGCTGTTCTCGTCGGCGGGACCGCCGCATCGGCGTATGTTGGACACCGGCTCTCGCGGGATGCGGATCATGTCTTGCACGACTTGCGTCAGCGGTTCGACCGAGTGCTTGCCGAATTGGAGTCGGTCGCCGGCTGGAAAACCGCGCGCGTGAACCGGCCGGTGCAGATACTGGGCAGTTTGGATGGTATCGAGACTGGAATTCGCCAACTCATCCGTGAGCAGCCGCTTGAAACCACCCAGATCGAACGTGAAGGACAGATGCTTACCGTGCCGACTATGGCGGAGATGCTTCGCATCAAGGCGGCGCTTATCTTGAAGCGCAATGCAACCCGCGACTACCTCGACTTTATCGCGCTTTCAGACCATTTGGGGCGGCAGGGAACGGCCGATGGCTTGCGCCGGTTCGACGAGCTTTACCCGCAGCCCAACGGCGAATCGGCATTGCAGCAGCTTGAGGTGCAACTGGCCAATCCGCTCCCTTTCGATCTCGAAGCGACGCGCCTTGCGGAGTACAAGAACCTCAAGCCACGCTGGCATGATTGGGCTGTCGTCAAAGAGTATTGTGCGAACCTGGCGGTGCATCTTTTTGACCAAAGCGACTGAAGGAGACGCTAACGTTTTCGGTCATCCCGATGATCCTCCCGGTCATGCCGCTGCGGACGTATTAGCAGGGGCGCAGCCGGCTCGGCGCGGTCAATGGCTGAGGCGCGCGCAGCGAGCCGCAACCAGGCAGCCTCCCCACCACAAGCGCGACCGCGACCACGACCACGTCAGCGACCGCCGCCGTCACCAATCCGGGCCGAAGTTTATGGAGCGATCAAGGTTTCGTCCCAATCTCTATAACTCCAGCATTCCAAGATGGATTCTGGTTGGACATACTTGCACCACGAACCATCCTTTCCCGCCGCACATTCTATATGCACAACATGACGCATATCTCATGGCATTTCTTGAGTAATGCTTGGCGACGATGATGGCACACAATAAATGTCATTCGCGAGCGTTTTAAGAAGTGTTCACTATCTTGGCCTGTCGGTGCCGGTATAGTGTGCGGCGGGCCGACGGACTGGAGTGAACTGTGAAATTATGGCGCTGGCTGGCGGTGGGCGTGGTGGTGGCGGGGGCCGGCTGGGGGGCGGTGCGCTGGTATCGCGGGCCAAGCGCCCCGGCGGCGACTGCGGCTAATGAGCCGGCGATCGTTGCCGTCAGCCGCGGCGATATTCAAAGCAGTGTCAGCAGCACCGGGCGGGTGGTTTCTAATTTGGATGTGGATATCAAGTGCCGGGCCAGCGGCGAAGTCATCAAACTGCCCTTCGATGTGAGTGATCGGGTGAAAAAAGGGGACTTGCTGGTGGAACTGGATCCCTCCGACCAGCAGCGCAATGTCAAACGGCAAAAAGCGTCGGTCGCCCAGTCGCAAGCCCGGCTGGGGCAGTCCAAACAAAATCTGCTACTGGCGCAGTCTGATGCCCAACTGGCCGCCAAGCAGGCGCAGGTAGCCATTCATTCGGCGCAGGTGAAAGTGCGCACGGCCGAGGCCAAGGCCAAGCGGCGGCAGGAACTGGTGGCGGAAAAACTCGGCTCGGCCGAGGATTTGGAAACTGCCCAGGTGGAAGTGGCCTCGGCCCAGGCGGAATTGGAAAGCGCCCAGGTGCAGGCCCAGCAGGCCGAGGCGATGAAGCTGACCATTGAGGTTCGCCGCCACGATATTGAACTTGCCCAGGCGCAATTGGACGCCGATCAAATCGCCTTGGACGATGCGATTCAGCAACTGGCCTACACCCATGTCGAAGCGCCCATGGATGGCGTGGTGGCGGCGCGCACCATCCAGATTGGCACCATTATTTCCTCGGGCATCACCAATATCGGCGGCGGCACGACGGTGTTGACGCTCTCGGACTTATCGCGGTTATTTGTGCTGGCGTCGGTGGATGAGGCGGACATTGGACAAGTCAAACTCGGCCAACCGGCGACCATCACCGCCGATGCGTATTTGGGTGTGCGCTTTGCCGGCAAGGTAACGCGCATCGCCGCCAAGGGTGTGAACGTTTCCAACGTCGTTACCTTTGAAGTGCAGGTCGAAGTTACCAGCGGCAATCGTCTGCTGCTTAAACCGGAGATGACCACCAATGTGAAGATTCTAACCGCCCAACGCGATAATGTGCTTTTGATGCCAGAACAAGCGGCGATCAAGCGCAAGGGTATGTCGATCGTGCAATTGCCCCTGGCCGATGCCGCCGCCACCCAGCCGACGACCCGACAGGTGCGGCTTGGCCTCAGCGACGGGGAGAACGTGGAAGTCCTCGACGGTTTGAAGGAGGGGGAAAAGGTGCTGGTTCCCAAGGAGCCGGCCAGCCGCTGGAGCGGCAGCCAACGGCCCCCCGGCCCGCCGATGATGCACTGATAACCTAAACCCGCGGCCCCCCGGCTCGTTGATGATGCAGCGATGACTTAACTTCACGGCCCCCGGCCCGTTGATGATGCACGGATAACTTAAATCTGTGGCCCCCTGGCCCGCCGATGATGCACTGATAAGCTAAACCCGCGGCCCCCCGGCCCGTTGATGATGCAACGATGACTTAACTTCACGGCCTCCGGCCGTTGATGATGCACGGATGACTTAAACCCGCGGCCCATGCTCCAAGCCACTGACTTAACCAAAATTTATGAACTGGGCGGACAGACGGTTCGCGCCCTGGACGGGGTGAGCCTGCGCATCGACGACGGGGAGATGGTGGCCATTCGCGGCCCATCCGGCAGCGGCAAAAGCACGCTGATGAACGTGCTGGGATGCCTGGATCGAGTGGATTCGGGTACATATGTACTTGACGGCGAGGATGTATCGCGTCTCAGCGGCAATCAACTGGCCGAAATCCGCGGCGGGCGGATCGGCTTTGTCTTTCAAACCTTTAATTTACTGCCGCGGCTCAACGCCCTGGAAAATGTGGAACTGCCGCTGCTGTATCTGGGTCAGGCCCGCCAGGCGCAAAAGCGCGCCATCGAAGCTTTAACCATCGTCGGGCTGGAGGATCGAATGCACCACCAGCCCAACCAGCTTTCCGGCGGTCAGCGGCAGCGCGTGGCCATCGCCCGGGCGATCGTTACCAATCCTTCGATTGTGCTGGCCGACGAGCCGACCGGGGCGCTGGACAGCCGCACCGGTCAGGAAATCTTGCAGCTTTTCAAGCGGCTTAACCAGCAGGGCCGAACGCTGATTGTGGTAACGCACGATTTGTCCGTGGCCCGGCACTGTCGGCGGGAAATCTATTTGCGCGACGGGAAAGTGGCCCAGCCCCATGATGATGCGGCCCCGGAATATGCCGGCGGGGTCGGCGAGGCCGGCGAGGCCGGCGGGGTCGGTGAGGTCGGCGTGGTCGGCGGGGCCGGCGGGGCCGGCGAGGTCGGCGGGGCCGGCGAGGTCGGCGAGGTCGGCGAGGTCGGCGGGGCCGGCGGGGCCGGAGGCGCGCCATGATGCTTTGGATCACCCTGAAAGTGGCGCTACGGAGTTTGTGGTCCAACCGGCTGCGCTCGGTGCTGGCCATGTTGGGTATCATCATCGGCGTCAGCGCCGTGATTTTCGTTTTGTCCCTGGTCGCCGGGGCGCACACGCAGATGATGAGCCGCATCACCGCCATGGGGACCAATCTGCTGGTGGTAACCCCCGGCCAGCGCGGCACCGGCGGGGTGATGAGCGGCACCCAGCAAAATCTGACTGTGGAAGACGCCTTGGCGCTGCGGCAATTGCCCATGGTCAACGACGCGGCCCCGGTGGTGCGCGGCGGCGGGCAGGTCAAATACCTGGCCAACAATTCCTCCACCTCCATCGTGGGAACCAGCGTTACTTATTTTGCCATCCGCGATTTTCAAATCGCCAAGGGCCGCTTGTTCCAAGACCAGGATTGCGATTCACTTAGCCGCGTGGCGGTCATCGGCCCGACCACCGCGGAAAATCTCTTCGGCCAGGACGACGCCGTGGGGCAGGTGATCAAACTGCGCGGAATCAATTTTCGCGTCATCGGCGTATTGGCGGCCAAGGGCGACCAGGGGTGGATCAACCCCGACGACCAGGTGATTATTCCCTATACGGTGGCGATGAAGCAGGTTTTAGGCGTCGATTTTTTGCGTGAAATTGATCTGCGAGCCATGCAGGAAAGCCAGTTGACCCAGTTGCAGGAGCAGGTTACGCAGTTGTTGCGCAAGCGCCATCGCTTGACTGGCGAAATGGCCAATGATTTTTCCGTCCGCAACCAGGCGGACATGCTGGACATGGCCGATACATTCAACCGCACTCTCACGCTTTTGGCCGGCGGCATCGCGGGAATTTCACTCCTGGTCGGTGGGATCGGGATCATGAATATCATGCTGGTTACCGTAACCGAGCGTACCCGCGAGATCGGCGTGCGCAAGGCGGTGGGGGCGAAAAACCGCGATATTCTCCGCCAGTTTTTATACGAGGCGGTTTTAATGAGCGGCATCGGCGGGCTATTGGGAGTTCTGGCGGGGATGGGGCTGGCCAGCGTCGTGGCCCATGCCACCAGTTTGCAGGCGTCGGTCAGCCTGTTCAGTATCCTGCTGGGACTGGGGTTCAGCAGCGCGGTGGGGGTATTTTTCGGATTTTATCCCGCCAGCCGGGCGGCCCGGATGGATCCGATCGAGGCGTTGCGCTATGAGTAATTTTTTCAAACGATCCATAGCACGGTGTTGGCTGTTGCCGGCGGCGGGAGCGGCGGCGGCGCTGCTTTGCGGCTGCGCGGTTGATCAGCAAAAAGAAGTGGCGCAATATCGCCAGGTGCTCGCCCTGGGGCCGACCACGCGCTCGGCCACGCAGCCTTCGGTGGAGGCCGGCGGGGCGGTCTCGCTGACCGAAGCGATGCTCATGGCCAATCAGTCCAGCGAAGCGCTGGCCGTCAGCGGCGAAACGTATTTGCAGGCGATTATCGAAAAGAACCGCGCCGCCGACTCCTTCTTTCCCACGGTCGGTTTATCGCCCAATTACGCGCTGACCGACAGCGGTTCTGGCCGCGGCCAGTCGCAAACCACGCTAACCGCCTCGGCTTCGGTCAACGTCTTTAACGGCGGCAGCGACGTGGCGAATTTGCGCGCCGCCCAGTGGCGCCAGCGCCAGCAGCGGCAATTGCTTTTGGACCAGCAGGCCACGTTGCTGCTCAATGTCGCCCAAAGCTACTACAAAATTTTACAGTTGCGCCAGCAGGCGCAGGTGTTGCAAGACTCCATCACCTATCAGAGCGAGCGCGTGCGCGATACCGAATCGCGCTTGCGGCTGGGGATCGCCAAGCCGCTGGACCTGGCGCAAAGCCGCGCCGATCTGGCCGCCGCATCCGTAGCGCTGACCCAGACGCAGATCGACATCCGCAACACCCGCGCCACTCTCGCCTTTCTCATCGGCACCTCAGACGCCCAAGGCGAGTTGCGCGACGACCTGCAATTGCCCGCCCAGCCGGCGAGCCTCGACGATTTTCTGGCTCAGGCCCAGCGCTTCCGCCGCGATCTGCTGGCGGCACAGGACGCCGTCAACGCCGCCGAGCAGGCGGTGCGCGTGGCGGTAGGGCGGTATTACCCCAGCGTGTCGGTCAATTTTAATTACCTGCTCTATCATGATCCCTCCCAGGGCGGACTGTGGAACGGGGGGATCGTCGCCAATGTGCCGATTTTTTCCGCCGGAAGCATTGAGGCCGACGTGCGCGCCGCCTGGTCGCGCTACCGCCAGGCCGAACTTAGCCGACAGGGTTTGAGCCGCCAGATCATTCAGCAGGTGCGCCAGGCGTATGAAAATTTCGCCGGCAGCGGCAGAAAAATCGCCGATCTCAATCGCCAGGTGGATGCCTCCACGCAAGCCCTGGACCTGGCCGATCGCTCCTATCAACTCGGCAACGCCTCCAACCTCGACCGGCTCAGCGCCAAAAACATCCTGCTCAATGCCCAGTTGCAACTGGCCAGCGAGCGCTACAACCAAAAACTCACCTGGCTGCAACTGCTGCGCAACAGCGGCCGCGATGTGCTGCGGCCATAGCATTTCAAGGCAACTGCACTTGCCGAATTATCCTCTCGCCCGGTACTCCGCCAGAGCATTACAGATCAACTCACTTGCCGAATTATCCCCTCGCCCGGTACTCCGCCAGAGCATCACAGATCAACTGCACTTGCCGAATTATCCCCTCGCCCGGTACTCCGCCAGAGCATCACAGATCAACTGCACTTGCCGAATTATCCCCTCGCCCATGTACTCATGGGAGAGGGTTAGGGTGAGGGCCGAATGGTAAAAACGCCTGCTTTTTCAGGAGTTTTTCAAGATCCTCACCCCAGCCCTCCAGCGCCAGTACGCGCCAGAGGGAGTAAAAACAGCTCGGTGCCGTTGCCCTGGCGCGCTTGTAATGGTCATTACCATCGCGGCCCGGCGCAAGGTACATTGATGGCATGGCCAAGGTTCACACGCAATTTTTATGCAATCACTGCGGTGCGTCCCATATCAAATGGATGGGCAAATGCCCCGATTGCGGCACCTGGGATGCGCTGGAAGAGTACAAGACGCCAACGCCCGATGCGCGTAAGTCAGCGCGCGATGGCGGACTGACCGGCGGTTCTGAGCCGCTGCGCATGGACCAGATCGAGCAGGCGGAAAGTCCTCGGCTGGCCTGCGGCATCGGGGAATTTGATCGCATCCTCGGCGGCGGCATCGTGCCCGGATCGGCGGTGCTGGTAGGCGGCGATCCCGGTATCGGTAAAAGCACGCTCCTGTTGCAGGTGGCCAACGCCCTGGCCGTCCGCAGCGATTCGCCGCAAGCCGCCGCCGCGGCCATGCAAGGGCCGATCCTCTATGTTACCAGCGAGGAATCGGCGCGGCAGACCGCCTTGCGGGCCGGGCGCTTGGGTGTCAGCGGCGACAAACTGCTCATCCTGGCCGAGACCAATCTGGAACGCATCCTCCATCACATCCACAAAACCCAGCCGGCGGTGGTGATCATCGATTCGATCCAGATGATCTACAAGCCGCAACTGCCCGCCGCGCCGGGCAGCGTTACGCAACTGCGCGACTGCTGCATGGACCTGGTCTACCTGGCCAAAAGCGGCGGGGCGGCGATGCTCTTTGTCGGCCATGTTACCAAGGCCGGAACGCTGGCCGGGCCTAAGATTATCGAACATATCGTCGATACCGTGGTTTATTTTGAGGGCGATCGCTTTCATACGCATCGCATCGTTCGCTGTATCAAAAATCGCTTTGGCTCGACCCATGAAGTGGGGTTATTTGAAATGACCGGACAGGGATTGGTGGAGCTGACCGATCCGGGCAACCTGTTCATGGAACAGTACGGCCCGGCGGGCCAGCCGTCGGGAACGGTCATCACCGCCGCGATGCAGGGCAGCCGCGTCCTGCTGCTGGAAGTGCAGGCCTTGACGGCCCCCAGCGTCATCGGGGCCGCCAAGCGCAAAGTCAGCGGGGTCAGCGCCGATCGCGTGGCCATGATTATCGCGGTACTGGAAAAACGCGGGGACTTACGCCTGGCCGCCGAGGATATTTTCGTCAATATCGCCGGCGGGGTGAAAGTGGCTGAGCCAGCGATTGACCTGGCCATTGCCCTGGCCATCGCCTCGGCGCACAACAATCGCCCGCTGCCCAACGGCACGCTGGCGGTGGGGGAACTGGGTCTGGGCGGGGAAATTCGCTCGGTGCCGCAGATCGAGCAGCGCCTGCGCGAAGCGGCCCGGCTGGGATTGGGCCATGCCTTGACTCCGCATATGGGTAAAAATATCCCCAAACTCGGCGGCATGGCGGTGCATGAAATCCGCCGGCTTTACCAGGCTTTGGCCGAGATCAATCGCTGAAGTCGCATGTTTTTCCGCTCCAACGGCCGATAAACAGGCTATGGGATCATGGGATCACTCGCAACGCTTCGCGGCCGTCATCTTCGATCTGGACGGGGTGCTGGTGCGCACCGACGAATTGCACTATCAAGCCTGGGCGCAACTGGCGGGGCAGTACCATATTCCATTTGACCGCGGCGTCAACCGCCGCCTGCGCGGCGTCAGCCGGGCGCAAAGCCTTGAAATCCTGCTGCTGCAATCGCGGCGATTTTTCACCCGCGGCCAGCAAGTGGCGATGGCCGAACAAAAAAACGCCATGTATGTCCAGCTATTAGAAAATCTGGGGCCGCAAGACCTGCTGCCCGGGGTCAGCGCGCTGTTGGAGCGTCTGGAATCGCAGCATGTGCGTTTGGCCGTCGCCTCCTCCAGTCGCAACGCCCGGCTGATATTGGCCAAGGTCGGCTTGCTGCAACGCTTCGAGGTGATTGTGGACGGCGGGCAGGTAACCCACGGCAAGCCGGACCCGGAAATTTTTCTATTGGCGGCCCGGCAACTGGGCGTGGAAGCGGCCCAATGCCTGGTGGTGGAAGATGCCGAGGCGGGGGTGGGCGCCGCCCGCAGCGCGAAAATGGCCGTGCTGGCGCTGGCCGAGGCGCGGCGCGATCCGCGGGCCACCTGGCGGGCGCTGGATTTAAGCGGCGCTAACGAGTTGCCCTGCTGGCAGCGCTTGCGTCAGGCGGCGTGATCGGCCCGGGCATGGCGGCCCGCGTCGCCGGCTCAACCTGGCGGGCGTAGGCCAAATCCAGTTCTCCCACTATCCTTCGCAAATTCAAATATTGCAATGTGTTATTGTACTGCTCGCTGGCCAGTTGCAACTGGGCGCTGAGCAATTGATCCTGACTGGTCAAGCGCTCCAGGTTGGTGGCCAGCCCCACCTTGTAGGATTCCTCCGCCTGGCGCAAGCCCTCCCGGCCCGAGCGTAACTGCGTTTGCAGTTCCACCAAACGCTGATCGCTGGCCAGCAGATTTTCCGCACCGATGCGCACATCCTGCTGAATCTGCCGCCGCAGCAGACTTTCGGCCAGGTTGGCCTGGCGCAACTGCGACAGCGCCGTACGCACGTTGGCATGGATCACGCCGGCGGAAAAGATCGGCAAATTGGCGCTGATCAAGCCGTTCCAATCGCTGTCGGTCGGCGTGCTCTGACGCTGCAAAAAGTAATTGACGTTCACGGAAATCGTCGGCCAATACGCTCCACTGGCGTACTGCACATTGCGCCACGCGGCGTCCACGGCATAGCGCGCCGCCGACAGGTCATAACGCCTGATCGCGGCCACGGCCAATAGCGCCTGCTCATCGGGCCTAGCCGCCGGCACCACGAAACGATCCACCAGCGGACGGCGGGCCACATCCAGCCGCGTTAAAAACGCCAAGGTGGCCCGGCCGTTGCGCACGTCGGCCCGCGCCTGCACCAGGACCACGCGCGTGGCCGCGGCCTGCGACTGGGTTTGGGCCACATCCAGCGGGCGGGCGATGCCGGCCTGCTGGCGGGCCTCGATGTCGCGCACACGCTCCTCCTGGGTCCGCAGCGAATTTTCCAACACCTCGACACTGCGCTGCGAGCGCAAAATCTGGTAATACACCTGGGCCACGTTCAGCAGCACCGACGCCTGCAAATCCAGCAGTTGCGCCTTGCGAACGTCAATCACCGCGGCGGTGCGGCGCACGTTGGCCAGGTCGCGAAAACCATTGAACAAATTCATCTGCCCCTGCACCGGCACATCGATGCGCGTGTTAGCGCCCGTTGGCGACGCCGCGCCGGGCGCATCCTGGGTAAAATAGGTAGCGCCTAAGTTCACCGTGGGCAAAAACGCCGCCCCGGCCCGATCTTTGTCGATCAAGGCTTGCAAATAATCCTCCCCGCGCAGCGCCAACTGCTCATTGTCGGCATTGGCGGCGTTCATGGCCGCTTGCAGCGTCAGCGGCTCGGTCTCTTCCGCCTCCTGGACGGGGCGCGGAGCCGCCTGGGCATCCAGTACCTTGCGATACGTCGCCACTTCTTTTTTCTGATCCACCGCGCAGCCGCTTAGAAATATTAAACACAGCGCTAGGCGCGACCAGCCCAATAACAATGAGGTATGCATATTCAATCCTGCCCTTTGCCGATGCCATGACGGAGCATCCCAATCACCTGGTCGCGCATCGCCCGCACATCCATGTCCGCCGGCGGTTGCAGCATCAAGGCCCGCACCATGCCGGGAATGATCGCCGCCGTAATATGCGGATGGGCATCGCGCATTTGCCCCTCTTTGATTCCCTGGCCAAGCACCGATTCCACCAGTTTGACCAGCCGCAAACGCGGTCCATGCCAGTGTTGGGCTTTGCGGGCCACTCCGACCGTGCGCATCAGTTCAAATAATTGCGGACGCAGTGCGGCGAAATTTAATAGTTCATAAATGATGCGCCCCAGGCAATCCCACGCCCCCGGCCGCGGCGGGGCCAATTGCCGCTCCAGTTTGTCCACCAAATCCACAAAACCCTCGTGCAACAGCGCCGCGTACAACTGCTCTTTACCCTCAAAATAGGTATACAGCGTCCCCTTGCCCACGTGGGCGGCGGCGGCGATGGCCTCCAGCGTTACCTTGTGGAACGGCTGGGCGGCGAATTGTCGGGCCGCGATCCGCAGGATTAAGCGGCGTTTGCTCTCATCAGGTCGTCGCACCGGCTCCTCTTGATCGCAAAAGAAACAAAGCGTATGATCAAAACCGACTGGTCAGTATTGTAGCCGGTCATGAAATTGAGTCAATCGAAGCGCTCGATAAGGATCACGCCCATGAATATGCGGCAAAAGTTACTCAAACATATTACGCTAATCGCGGCCACCGCGGCCTTGCTGGCCGCTAGCAGTTGTAAAAAACCGGCGGCAAAAGCCCTTAGCCAGGAGGACGCGCTGGTGCCCGTGGTGCTGGCCCCCGTCAGCCTGCGCGGCGTGCAGCGCGGCGTCGATGTCGTCGGCACACTTTTTGGCCAGGAGGATACCACCGTCTCGGCCAAGGTTCCCGGCCGCGTGATTTGGCTGGCCGCGGATATCGGCGATCGCGTGGCCATGGATCAGCCTTTGGCCCGAATCGATCCGGTGGATTATCAATTGGCCGTCGAGCAAAAAGAACTGGCCCTCAAGCAGCAAATGGCCAAATTGGGCCTGGAGGCGATGCCGCGGCTGGGGATGGATTTGACCCAGGTCCCCACGGTGCGAAAGGCGCAGCTCCAGGCCGATAACGCCCAGCAGCGCTACCAGCGCGGCAAGCAGTTGCACCAGCAAAAGCCCCCGCTGCTCAGCGATCAGGATTTTGCCGATCTGCAAACCACATGGCAGGTGGCCGCCAGTGGCTATGATGTGGAATTATTGGCCGCCCAGGCGCAGCTTTCTGCCGTTTTCGCCTCCCAGGCCGACCTCGACGCCGCCCGGCAAAAATTGCAAGACGCCACCGTCAAAGCCCCGCAACTTCTTGCCGATGCCCCGACTGCTTCTCAACCCGCTACCTCCCAACCCGCCCCGGCCATGCAATACGCCGTCGCCGCCCGACTGGTCTCCGTGGGGGAGTATGTCAAGGAGGCCACGCCGCTTTACCGCCTGGTGGCCGATGAAATGCTCAAATTGCAGGCCGCGGTGCCCGAACGATTTATCTCACAGGTCAAGGTGGGACAAAAAGTGGTCTTCCACGTCGAGGCGTACCAACAAGCGTTCGACGGCACGGTAGCGCGCCTCAATCCCCAGGTGGACCCGGCCAGCCGCACCTTTCAAGTGCAGATCCAAGTGCCCAACCCCCAGCGGCTGCTCAAGGCGGGCGCTTTTGCCCGGGCGCAAATATTAACTCGGCATGACCGCGATGTGCTCTTTGCCCCCCAGGAGGCGATCGTCAGTTTCGCGGGCGTCAACAAGGTCTACGTGGTGGAAAACGGCCGCGCCGCCGAGCGCCGCATCACCACCGGCGTGCGCGACGGAGATTTTGTGGAAATCGTCAGCGGCCTGACCCCGACCGACCGGGTGGCCGTCAGCGGCACCAGCAAACTGGCCCCCGGCGTGGCGGTTTCGATCCGCCAAGCCCTGCCGCCCAGCACCGCCGCCACCCCAACCGGCCAGGACGAGGCCGACTAAACCGCAGTGGCCCGGGAGCGTAAAATAATTTTGATTCATTGCCATAGTCAGATAGGTGATTGATGCGTTTGCCTGAATTATGTATTCGCCGTCCGGTTTTCACCACTATGCTGGTGATGCTCCCCGTGGTTCTGGGGATGCTTTCATACTTCCGCATGGGCGTGGACCTGTTTCCCAACGTCGATTTACCGGTGATTGTCGTATCCACCACCCGCGCCGGCGCCAGCGTCGAGGAGATGGAAACCGGCGTTACCAAAGTTGTCGAGCAGGCCGTCAACACCATCAGCGGCATCGACGAGTTGCGCTCGACCACCAAGGAGGGCGTCAGCGTCGTTACCATCCAATTCCTCCTGGAAAAAAATCGCGATGTGGCTCAGCAGGAAGTGCAAAGCAAGATCAACACCATTCTTTCCGGCTTGCCCACCGGCACCGATACCCCGGTCATCGACAAGTTTGATGTGGACGCCAGCCCGGTGATGACCATCGCCGTCGCCGGCAAACGTTCCCTGCGCGAGATCACCGAGATCGCCGATCGGCAAATCAGCGACGGGCTTTCCAGTCTCAGTGGCGTGGGACAGGTGATCCTCGTCGGCGGACGCAAACGCGCCATCAACGTAACCGTCGATGCCCGCAAACTCGAAGCCTACAACCTCTCCATCGATCAGGTGCGCCAAGCGCTGGTGAATCAAAATCTGGAATTGCCCGGCGGCCGCGTCGATGAGCGGCAACGCGAATTGGTCCTGCGAACCATGGGGCGCATCACCGATCCAAAGCAGTTCAACAACCTCATTATCGCCAATATCAACGGCCGGCCGATCCGCGTCAGCGATGTGGGAGTGGCCCAGGACACGGTTGCCGAGCCGCGCTCGCTGGGCCGGCTCGATGGACTCAACAGCGTGCTGCTCATCGTGCAAAAACAAAGCGGCACCAACACCGTGCAGGTGATCGATACCGTCAAAGCCCGTTTGCAACAGATGCGCCAGACCTTTGCCGAGGAGGGCAAGGCGGATTTGAAACTGGAAGTGATCCGCGATCAGAGCCGCTTCATCAACGCCTCGCTGCACGAAGTGAAAAAACACCTGGTGCTGGGGGCGATCCTGGTCTCGCTGACCATTTTGCTCTTTTTGCGCGATTGGCGAACCATGGTCATCGCTTCGCTTTCCATCCCCACTTCGCTCATCGCCACCTTCATGGTCATGAATATGCTGGGCTTCACGCTCAACAACCTGACCATGAGCGCCCTGGTGCTGGCGGTGGGCATCGTCATCGACGACGCGGTGGTGGTGCATGAAAATATCTTCCGCTGGATGGAGGAAAAAGGCATGGGGGCCTGGGACGCGGCCATGGGCGCGACCAAAGAGATCGGCATGGCCGTGATGGCCACCACTTTTTCGCTGGTGGTCATCTTCCTGCCCATCGCTTTTATGAGCGGCCGCGTGGGACGGTTTTTCTATTCCTTCGGCATCACCATCGCCGTCTCCATTTTGATGTCCATGCTGGTGAGCTTTACCATGACCCCCATGCTCTGCTCGCGCTTTTTGCGCTTGAGCGCCAAAGCCCGCTTACAGGGAGCCGGACATCACAGCGGCGGCTTTTACGGCTGGTTTGTGGAAAATCCCTACCTGCTGGCATTGCGCTGGGCCATGCGCCATCGCTGGGTGGTAATGCTGGCGGCGCTGCTGGTTACCGCCTCGCTTTTTCCCATCCGCCCGCTGGGTTATCCCGGCCTGGTTTCCCTGGTCGGGCTGGATTTTATGCCCAAGGACGACCAAAGCGAATTTGAAATCGCCATCACCACCCCCGAAGGCTGGACTCTGCAGCGCACCAGCGAGAGCTTTGCCCAACTGGAGCGGGAGGTGAAAAAAATGCCGCAGGTGATCAATGTGCTCTCGACCATCGGCGACACCTCCGGGCGCATCAGCAAAGGCCAGGGCGACGTAACCCAGGGCAATATCTATATCCGACTGATTGATCTCGACGACCGCCGCCCCGGCCCCGACGGTAAAATCTTCAGCCAGTTCGGCATCATGGCCCAAGCCCGCGCCATGCTAAGCCAAAAATTCCCCGACCTGCGCACCAGCGTGCAGGCCAGCAGCAATTTCGGCGGCGGCGGCCGCAATTCCGATATCGAATTCGCCCTGGTCGGCCCGGATCTAACCAAACTGGGCGACTACGCCCAGCGCATGATCGAGCGGTTGCGCACCGTGCCGGGAATGGTCGATGTGGACACCACCCTCGCCTTACGCAAGCCGGAAATCCGCGTGATCGTGGACCGCGACCGCGCCAGCGACCTGGGGGTCTCCATCCAGTCCATCGCCTCCACGCTGCGCATTTTAGTCGGTGGGCAGATCGTCAGCGATTTTAAGGACAACTCGCTGGGCGAATTGTATGATGTGTGGCTGCGCGCCCGCGGCATCGACCGCGACGACCGCCGGGCCATCAGCGATTTAAACCTGCCATCCACTAAAGTCCCCCTGGTGCGCCTGGCCAACGTCGCCGATTTGCGCGAATCCCGCGGGCCGTCGCAGATCGACCGCTTCGCCCGCCAGCGCAAAATCACCCTCGTGGCCAACTTGAACAACCTGCCCACCAGCACCGCCCAGCAGGCCTTTCAAGACGCCTTCGCCAGTTTGGGCGCGCCGCCGGACTATGCCCTGATCGCCGGCGGCCGAGCCAAAACCCAAAATGAATCCAATTCCGCCTTTTTAATGGCCTTCGCATTCTCGCTGGTATTTATGTACATGATCCTGGCTGCCCAATTTGAAAGCTTCGTCCATCCCATCACCATCCTCATGGCCGTGCCCATTACCGTGCCCTTTGCCCTTCTGTCGCTGCTCATTCTCGGCCAGCCATTGACCATCTGGGCCATCCTCGGCACCTTCCTGCTCTTTGGCATCGTCAAGAAAAATGGCATCCTCCAGGTGGACTATACCAATGTGCTGCGCGCCCGCGCCGCGGCCGATCCCGCTGTGGTGCCGCCTTTGTATCGCCAGGACCAAACCGACCACGCCGCCCACGGCTGGTGGGGCCGCCATACCCATCGCCTGGACCCGGCCCGCCGCGTGCGCCTCTGGGCCATCGTGGAGGCCAACCGCACACGCTTACGCCCCATTTTAATGACCACGCTGATGTTGATCGCCGGCATGATCCCCATCGCCCTGGGCCAGGGCCCGGGATCCGCCAGCCGCGCCTCCATGGCCAAAGTCATTGTCGGCGGACAGGCCATGAGCCTGCTGCTGTCACTGCTGGTAACGCCCGTGGCCTACTCGCTGTTTGATGATCTGTCGCTATGGCGTAAACGACGCGCAAAGCCAAATGCGGGCCAAACCCAACCGATGCCGCTGGCGGCCGATTAGCCCTCGATTTCCAGCATCACCATGCTCAGGTCGTCTTTCTTGCTCTCCGGCTCGCTTTGATCCTCAGCGCACAGCCGGAAATATTCCAGCAATCTATCGCTGGGCCAGTCGCGGCGGCTCTCCATCTCGGCGATCCATCGCCTCGGGTCCGGCGCTTGGCCGTCGCTGAAGATCACTTCGATGCCGTCGGTGTAAAAAATCACCCGGTCTGCGCGCCGCAGTTGCACCGATTGCTCGGAGTATTCATCCTCGTCAAACACCCCCAGCAGGCTCCCGTCCGGGCAAATCGCCCGCGCCGGCTCCCCCGGACGCAATAACAGCGCCGCCGGATGCCCGCCCCGCGCCACTTGCAAACGCAGCGTTTGCGTGTCTATCCGGCCATATATCGCCGTCGCGAAGGTGCAATGATCCAGTGATTGCTCAATCAACGCCCGGTTTAGCCGCTGCATGGTTTCACTCGGCGGCAGCAGCCGGTAATCCCCGCCGCTGATCTCCTTGACCTGCAACGCCCGCTTCAAAAACATCGCCAGCAGCGCCGCCGGCATGCCGTGGCCGATCGCGTCGGCCAGGTACACCCCGATATGCCGCTCGTCCAACCGCATCACATCATACATGTCCCCGCTGACAAAACTGGCCGGGCAATAGATGGTGTGAAAATGCACCGGCCCGACTTGCGGCGTCGCCTTGGGCAGAAAATCGCGTTGCAACCGCGCCGCCAGTCGCATCTCCTGGTCCATCGTCTGCATATGCACGCGTAACGCCATGTCGTGCCGCTGCTGCAATTCCAGTTGGCTGTTGAGCGAATTGATCTGATCGCGCAGCGCCTCCACCAGCGCTTCCAGCGACTGGGCGGGCGCATCGGCGTCTATGGGCGGTGGCCAGACAACATGCATGATCGGTCCTCCACAAAACATCGACCCGATCCAACGCCGGCTTCAGTTATCCGCTTATTTTTGATGCAAAGATAATAACCCGCTGGTGCCATCAGGCGCCGCCGGCGCCACCAAGCGGCCGCGGGGGCCATCAGCCTGGTGGGCCGTCGCCGCGCGTCAAGTTAGCGATGGGTCGTAGTGATGTCTTAGCTTCCACCGCCATAGCGCGGCCTGCACGCTCCCCGGCCTAGTGATACCTGTGCCCCACAAGCACCTTTTATTTCATCCCCACGCGGCTAAAAAAATCATCGCGGCGCGGGATATTGTGGCGCTTGGCCCGCCAGCACTCCCAGCATATCGCGCACTACCCAGCACATGTTGTCTAAAGCCGTTTGCGTTCGCGCCGCCAGGTGCGGCGTTAAAAGCACGTTTTCCAGTCCGAGCAGCGGAAAATCCCCACCCGGCGGTTCGGGATGGTAAACGTCCAGCGCCGCCCCGGACAGGCGCTTTTGCCGCAAAGCCCCGGCCAGCGCCGCGGCGTCCAGCACCTCGCCACGGCTGGTGTTAATCACGATCGCATCGGTCTTCAGCCGCGCCAGTTGCGCTTCGCCCACCAGGTTTTGGTTGCCCGGCCGCATGTCCACGTGAATGCTCAATACGTCGCACTGTTCCAACAGCGCCCCAAAGTCCACCGCCTCGGCGGGATAGGGGATATGCCCCGACACCTCCGCCAGGTCGTGATATATCACCCTCATACCAAAACCCCGCGCAGCGATATTGCCCACGCGCCGCCCCACGCGGCCCATCCCTAAAATCCCCAGCGTCAGTTCATTGAGTTGCCGGCCGCGAAGCTGGTTACGCAAACGCTTAAATTCCGCCGGAGCGTAAACCGAATGAGAAAACAACGCCCAGGGCCGCAACAGTTGCAGCATATAGCCAAAGACAAAATCGGCCACCGCGTCGGTGTTGGCATTGGGAGTGTATACCACCTCCACGCCGCCGCCGCGGCAGACCTGGACATCAATATTTTCCAGACCCACGCCCCCCCGGCCCACCACCCGCAGTTTGGGCGCTCGCTTGAGCAGGTTGCCGTTTACTTGGGTATAGGTGCGTACCATCAGCCCGTCGGCTAAAAGCAATTGCTCTGCAAAGTTGGGATGATCCGCCGCAAGCTGCGCTACTTGCGCCCGCTCCTTGAGCCAGGCCAAGGGCGCCGGCTCACATCCTTCGGCTATGACGATCCGCGGTTGAGTCGATGTCATGGTCAATGGCGTTTAGTCCGCTCGCTTAGTCCACTCGCTGCTGCGGCGTTTGCTTGCCCCATTTAGACAGATCAATCGTCCAGGTACGCCCTTCAGACAGGATGATTTCGTGCTGGTAAATCGGCTCCTTAGCGCCGGCCAGTATGCTCAGTGTATAACCGCCGGGTGCCAGGTAAAATCGCGCGCCGTAACTGGTACTGACGTTCATTTTCACTTGCAGCGGATTGACCAGTGACGGGCCGTCCACCTGCGCGATCGCGTCATTTAATTGATCCGAGCCGTTGATGACCAGAATCGTCTTCGGCTCCTGCACCGTGATCGAACGGTAGTAAAGCAGCGCCACCGTCGCTAAAAACAGCACGCAGGCCAATACGATAATAATGTGGACAAACAAACCCCGTTCGGGGGCCTTGGCTGACTCGCTACTCAGTGGCACAGGCGACACCATACTATAATCGGCAAATTATTCATTCGGGGAAAGGAAAAGCAATGCCGATTATCCATTGGTTTGGCCGGGACTTGCGGCTTGGCGATAATACTGCCCTCAGTCAAGCCGCCGCCGACAGTCCTGATTATGTCTGCTGCGTTTACATTGTTGACCCGAAAATGGCGGGCGCAGCGCAGCTTGGCGCACCCAGCGCCCAGTTCCTTTGCGGCTGCCTGACTCAATTGCAAAAATCCCTCCAGGCGGCGGGAAACACGCTGCTGGTGCTACGCGGCGACTCGGCGCAACAGCTTGCCCGCCTGGCAACCCACATTGGCGCCTCGGCGGTCTACTTCAACAAACAGTACGCCCCCGATGTGGTGGAAATCGAGCAAAGCGTGGTCCAAACGCTGCAAAAACAGGGCACCCGGTCATGCGGCTTTTGCGATCAAGCCATTTTTGAGGAGCAGCAACTTCTCACCGCCGCCCGCGGCGAGCCGTACACCGTCTTTACCCCTTATCGCAACGCCTGGCTCAAGCAGTGGTGCCTGCACGGGTGGGACGCGGCCGGTGCGCCGATAAAGGGCGTGCCCGACTTATCCCAAGCGCCGCCGCCGCTGGAGTTGCCGCCGCCGCTGCAAGTGGTGCCCTTGCCATCGCTTGAATCACTGGGTTTTCAACATGAAGTCGCATTGATTGCCACCCCCGGCGAGCCCGCCGGTCAACGACAGCTAAAATATTTTCTCGCCGGCCCCATCGCCACCTATGACCAGACGCGCAATTTCCCCGCGCTGGCCGATTCCACCAGCGGCCTCAGCGCCCACCTGCGCCACGGCACCCTCAGTGTTCGCCAGTGTCTGGCCGGGGCCTTGGCCGCCGCCAGGCGACCCGGCGCTTCCGCCGGTGCTGTATGCTGGATCGGCGAACTGATCTGGCGCGATTTTTTTCAGCAGGTGCTTTTCAATTTCCCCCAAGCCGCCCGCCAGCCGTTTCGCTCGACACTGCGCGACGCGGCTTGGCCGCAAAATCCCCAGTATTGGCAAGCCTGGCAGTCCGGCCGCACCGGCTACCCCATCGTCGATGCGGCCATGCGGCAACTGGCCGCCACCGGATTTATGCACAACCGTCTACGCATGGTCAGCGCCATGTTTTTAACCAAGGATTTGCTATTGGACTATCGCTTGGGTGAAACGGATTTTATGGCGCAACTGGCCGATGGCGACACTTCGCTCAACAACGGCAACTGGCAATGGTGTGCCGGCACCGGCGCCGACGCCCAGCCGTTTTTCCGCATCTTCAACCCGGAAAATCAAAGCCGTAAATTTGATCCAGACGGCACCTTTATTCGCCGCTGGTGCCCGGAATTGACCCGCTTGCCCAATGAATCGATTCACGCCCCCTGGCGGCTTTCGCCCCTGGAACAGCGCCAAGCCCACTGCCGCCTGGGAAGCGATTATCCCGCGCCCGTCGTGGATCATGCCCAGGCCCGGCTTAACGCTTTGGCGTGGTATCGCCGGCGCGGCGAGCCGATTTGTGACGATGCCGATGCTTAGTCTTGGCTGGGGTGTAGGCAAAAACACCGCTCAAGCACGCGCTGCGGCGGGGCGGGGGGCCTTGGCCGGCGCTTTGGGGGCCGGCGGCTCCAATATCGCCTGTGCCGCCGACCAGTCCGCGGCACTGGATACCGCAAGATCGCCGGTAAACCCGATCCCCTTGAGTAAATGCAGATGGGTTTGCACCGGAATAACCCCGCTGCCCAGCGGAACCGGCTGAGCATCCTGGCCCGAGCAATCCCGCAGCACGACCAATTCGATGCGCCGACCCAGCATCGGCAAGGCGATTTGCGGCGTCTGTCCGGCCTTCCAGCCCGTCAGCGCATTCCAGCACACGCCGGCCTGGCCGAAGGGAAGCTGTTCCATTACATGCCACAAATTTCTCGCCAGCGGCGATCCGCCACCATTTTCAATCAGCACGCGCAGGTTCAGCCCCTGGGCGTCAGCCGCCAGCCGCGCCAGCGCCCCGGATAATTGCGACGCCCATTGCTCCCCGTTTGACCCCCGCGCCATGGGTGCCGTCTGCAACACAATGCCCCTGGCCCCCGCGCGCCCAGCCGCTTGCAGCACCGGCCCCCATCTACTTTCCCGCCGCGTTTGCGGCGCCAGCGCCATCGCACAGCGCACCCAGCGCACCGACGCCGCGTCGGATGGTTCGCCCCGTTGGCCATCGCTCGCCTTCGTCTGGGCCGCATCACCCAACTCTGCCGCTTGCCGGTCGCTCACCAGCAACCCCGCAAACCCCGCCTCTTTGGCTAAGACAATGGCCGCGCTCATCGCCGCGCCGGAAAGTTCTTGCACATCGAGCAGTGGTTGCATGGTCCATCCAGCGTAAAACAACCACCCCACAGCCGCAAGAGAGAGGCGGTGAATGTTGAGTGGTGAGTGTTGATTGTTGATTGTTGAATTTGCATTTTCCACAATCAACAATCCACACTCAACATTCAAGTCAATATAATTATATCCGCCCCAGCTTGAGTCCTCCCGCTTTTGCTCCCTTAATCCCGCTATTTGACACCTTTTGGCCCGCAGTTACACTGCCCGTTTCGGTGCGCGGGCGGATTGGCCGACCCGCGCCCAAGTTTTTAGTCCCTCTGGTCCGATAAATTAAAGGAAGACCCATGAGCGCGCTGATCGAAATGATCCAATCTCGTCAGATTCTGGACTCCCGCGGCAATCCCACCGTGGAGGTCGATGTCATTCTCGCCGACGGAACCGTTGGCCGGGCCGCCGTCCCCTCCGGCGCCAGCACCGGCGAAAACGAGGCCGTCGAATTGCGCGACGGGGATAAAAAAGCCTGGCTGGGCAAGGGCGTCTCCAAGGCCGTGGACAACGTCAACAGCAAAATCGCCCCGGAATTGCTCGGCATGGACCCCTGCGCCCAGGAAACCATCGATCAGATAATGATCGATCTGGACGGCACCCCCACCAAAGCCAAGTTTGGTGCTAACGCCATTCTCGGCGTCAGTATGGCCGTGGCCAAGGCCGCCGCCGCCTCCTGCGGTTTGCCCCTTTACCGCTACCTCGGCGGAACCGGCGCTCGCACCCTTCCGGTGCCGATGATGAACATTCTCAACGGCGGCAAGCATGCCGACAACAACGTCGATTTCCAGGAATTCATGATTCAACCCTGGGGTTTTGACAATTTCTCCCAGGCCCTGCGGGCCGGCGTGGAAATTTATCACGCCCTCAAGAAAGTGCTGCAAAAGAACAACATGAGCACCGCTGTCGGCGATGAAGGCGGCTTTGCTCCCAATCTCAAGGACAATGAGGATGCGTTGAAGGTGATCGGCGAGGCCGTCGAGGCCGCCGGCTACAGCTTCGGCAAGCAGGTCTTTATCGCCCTGGACCCGGCCAGCAGCGAATTGTGGGACAAGGCCAAGAAGGGCTACAAGTTCTTCAAGAGCAACCCCGACAAAATCCTCAAGCCCGAACAGATGGCCGAATACTGGGCCAAGTGGATCGAAAAATATCCCATCCGCTCGCTGGAAGACGGCATGGCGGAAAACGACTGGGCCGGTTGGAAGACGCTGACCGACGCGGTTGGCAAAAAGACCCAGCTTGTCGGCGACGATCTGTTTGTAACCAACGTCAAATTCCTGGAAAAGGGCATCCAAACCGGCACCGCCAACTCGATTTTGGTGAAGGTCAACCAGATCGGCACGCTCTCGGAAACCTTCGCGGCGGTGAACCTGGCGATGCGCAACGGCTACAGCGCCGTGCTCAGCCACCGCAGCGGCGAAACCGAAGATGCGACCATCGCCGATATCGCCGTGGCCACCAATTGCGGCCAGATCAAGACCGGTGCCCCGGCCCGCTCGGATCGCGTGGCCAAATATAACCAGTTGCTCCGCATCGAAGAGGAACTGGGCGAACAGGCCGTCTACGGCGGCAAGTTCTGGAATAAGTAGGAACACGCCCAAACCTCCTCTGGAGGACGGCGCAAAAAACGATTCCCTCGCCCAGGTGCTCTTAGAGGGGATAGTAAAATATAAGAAATTCCCTCTCCCATGTACTCATGGGGGAGGGTAGGGTGGGGGCCATCCTCATTCCGATGGGCGGATGAGGGTTGAATGTTGAATGTTGAAGGTTGAAGGTTGATGAACGCCTCTTCAACAATCAACAATCAACAATCAAATAAGGATGCCCCCACCCTCCCCTCCCCCGGATTACCGCCAGAGGGACAAGAGAATAAATTCCCTCGCCCATTGACCCATGGGAAGGGAGAGTAAAAAAACTTTGCAGCTTGAGTCTCAGCCAAGGATGGCATGATGGAAACTTTATGGGATCAACCGGCCCAGTCCTCGCGGCCCCCGGAAGCCGCGCCGCGAGCGGACTTTTTTCCCGCCAAGGAAAAACCGCTGATTTGCCAGGCCGCAGCCGACGGCCTGGCATCGGCATCGGCTCCGGTTCCGCGGCCTCCAACCGCTTCTTCGCCCGTTACGCTGCCGGGGAATCTCACGGCCGCTTTTTCTGCGCCCAAACCCGGTTCGCTGGATCAATTGCAAGTGGACTCGGAAGAGTTGGAGCCGCCGACGCCGCCGTCCTCCCCGCCGCCGGCACGCGGCGGAGCCTGGACGCTGCCGCTTTTATGCGCCGGCCTGGCCTTGATTGCCGCTTGTTTGCTGATTCCCCAGGCCAATGAAAATCGCCGCTTGAGCTATGAGCGTCAGCGCTTGCAACTGGACCTGAAACATCTGCAAGATCAAGTGGCGGTGAACGATGAATTTCTCAAGCGCGTGGTGGATGATCCGGCCCTGGCCGAGCGCTTGGCCCAGCGGCAAATGAAAGTGGTGCGCGAGGGGACGGCGGTACTGGAAATTAAAAACAGCGACAAGGCCAACGAGATGTCGCCATTTTTGCTGGTGGCGGTCGCCCCGCCCCCGGCGCTGGTGCCGTATAAGCCGCTGGGCGGGGTCTTTTCCGCCTGGTGCCGCGAGCCTAAATCACGCATCTACGTTCTGGCCACGGGCCTGATGCTCTGCGCCGCGGGCCTGATCATGGGCAGCCGCCCGGACGCGATGCAAGTCTAATCCTTCGAGTAGCCTCGACCCTATGGAAAACCTGCCGGCTAGATAGAGCATTCTCAAACCAAGCGCGGCGTGAACAAAATCCACACCGATAAGTGCGCGAAGGGTTTTCCACATGCCGACGCGCACGGCTCTTTGCCAACCGCTACCAGCGGCTGGAAAACGCTCTAGAGCATTCCCAAACCAAGCCGCGGCGTGAACAAAACCGGCATCGGTGAGCGAGCGAAGAGTTTTCCACGTGCCGACGCGCACGGCTCTTTGCCAACCGCTACCAGCGGCTGAGAAACGCTCTAGAGCATTCCCAAACCAAGCGCGGCGTGAACAAAATCCGCACCGATAAGTGCGCGAAGAGTTTTCCACATGCCGACGCGCACGGCTCTTTGCCAACCGCTACCAGCGGCTGGGAAACGCTCTCAATGGCATACGTCCCGGTCATACGGATAATTGCCGGCCATAGGCGCGCATAAAAAAGGCCGCGGTGGGGGGACCGCGGCCTCGGTTCCCCGCGGAGCGGGGAAAATCCCGGATGGGGGGATCCGGGAGTAAGTTTAATGTCGGGGGTTTGAAGAAGGAGGGGGGGGGAACCTTCTTCGGGGAGGACCCCCGACAAAAAAAGCTCCGACACGTCTTCCGCATCGGAGCCTTCTTGGCTCATTATGGCCAGGCAAACCTTCGCCCAGCCCTTTGTGAAACGCTAATATTCTATCCAAAAGGGCGGCGGTGTCAAGTTATTAAAAATGATTTGCGTCGCGATTAGGAAATTAGCCTTGCCCACGAATGTTTTTGCATTTTGCATGGGTTCAGCAAATCAATCTTCATGGCCAGTCCCAAACCATGTTTCCCGCTCGCAAACGGGAGAGTACAAAAATATAGGGGCGATCCGCTCTCTGCGCCTCGGCGATTTGCGTGAGATGGTTCTTTTCCTGAAAAGCCGAAGCTCACGCAGAGCCGCAGAGCCGCAGAGACGCGAAGAAAAGACTTGAATGTTGAGGGTTGAATGCCGAGTGTTGAATGTTGAGTGTTGAATGTTGAATGCCGAATGTTGAGTGTTGAATGCTGAATTTGCATTTGCATTTTTCAACAATCCACAGTCAACAGTCCACACTCAAATCTAACAATCCACCATCAATACAGCGGTAATCCGCGCGCTGCACCTCTCACATAGCTATTGCGCCGCCGCTGGTTTCTCGGTGTCCTC
>JBBQBE010000005.1:0-60946 GCA_038317225.1 Tepidisphaerales bacterium
CGCACCGCCGTGGCTCGAAGTGCGCTTCCAAGAGATTTGATTCGCCATCATGTCCGAGCCGAACACTTCGTCCATTGCTAGCCGAATGTGAGAGTTCACTCTGCCGTCGCAATGCACATAGATACTCCCATCCTCCGCGAGCAAATCGCGCATGAGGATGAGGCGTTCGTAGATCATGGAGATGAACGAGTCGGCCCCTTTGCCCCAGGTGTCGCGGTAGGCGATTTCTTCGAGGATGTTGGGGCGTTTGTGGAAGGTGTCGCCGCCATCTCCGACTTCGATATCCATCGAGAAATCGGCCCCGACGTCGAAGGGCGGGTCGATGTAGATGAGCTTGAGGCCGCCCTGTTTCTCGATCTCGTCCCGCAGCGGGCCGTTCTTCAATGAGGAGAGAATGAGCTTGTTGTCGCCCCAGATGAGTTTGTTGGTCCAGCCGGATTGCTGCCGCCCGCGGGTGTCGAACAATCCCCCCGCCAGCGCGTCGTCGACCGACGACTTGCCCTCAATCCGCGGCTCATCCACGTGCTCGATGGTTTGAAAGGGCAGGACGACGTTGCAGACCTCGGCCGTCTTGCCGTTCCAGACGAGCTCGACCTCGCGTTTGTCGTCAAAGAGAAGAAAGCGGTAATGATCCGGCAGGGGCTTGTCCTGCTCCATGAAGCGGAGGATGTCAGCTTTTTCCTGATCCGTCAGACGAGGCATAAGAACCCCTTATCAGCCATAGGCGTTGAGTTTGAAGCCGATTTATACGGCACAACGGGGTGGATGGCCAGTAATCGGTCCTCTGGGAGGAAATCCGAGGATACCAGGCCCCGTAAAAAGGGTCATAAGCCAACTAGAAAAAGGGTCATAAGCCAATACGGCTTGCCTCTGATGTTTTCTTTGGAATAATTGAAGTGAAAACGACGCTTCACGCCGTGGGAGGCCGGACGGCGTGCAACTGGGCCGCGACTATTCTATAACCAGCGGCGACCCATTACGTCCCACTGCCAGGCCTTTTGCATTTCTGGCTTCCAGCGTCAACCCATTCTTGGTGCCTGGCCGCAGGCAGCCCAAACCCGGACATTTCTACTTTGGTTTGACAAAATGCTTTACGCCGACTTGTAAATCGGCAAATAATTCGATAATATGTCTCATTCGCTCGATTGGAGCGGTGGTCTGGTTTTGTTAATGGATTGCAAGCAGGTGAATTATGGCACATAAGAAAGGTCAAGGTTCTTCGGACAACGGGCGCGACTCCAACCCGCAATACTTGGGAGTCAAGGCGTATGGCGGCCAGGCCGTCAGCGCCGGTTCCATCATCGTGCGCCAACGCGGCACCAAATTCCGCCCCGGCTTTAATGTCGGCATCGGAACGGATGATACCCTCTTCGCCCTCACCGACGGCAAAGTGGAATTCCAGGGCCGCAAGGTTCATGTGCGCATCGCTTAATCGCGGCGCCAACTGGATTATTCCCGTCCGTTTCCCCGGCGGTGTGGAGTTCTCTCCCCGATGCCCTGGCGACGGGCGGTTTTTTTATGTTTATTGACGAAGCGCTTATTCACGTGAAAGCCGGCGATGGCGGGGGGGGCTGCGTCTCCTTCCGGCGTGAAAAATTCATTCCCAAAGGCGGCCCCGACGGCGGCGACGGCGGCGACGGCGGCTCGATCATCTTCATTGCCGACAGTTCCAAAGATACCCTCTTGGATTTTTCCGGCCGACACCACTGGAAAGCCCCCAAGGGCGAGGCCGGCCAAGGCAAGAAAATGGCCGGCCACAATGGCCAGGATCTCATTATTCGCGTCCCCGCCGGCACGCTTATTTTTGACGCCGATCATGGCATTTTGCTTACCGATCTGACGGAACTGGAAAAACCCGTGGTCATCGCCCGCGCCGGCAAAGGCGGCCGGGGAAACTGGCATTTCCGTTCCTCTACCAACCAGGCCCCACGCTACGCCGAACCCGGCACCGAAGGCCAGGAACGCAATCTCAAGCTGGAACTCAAACTCATCGCCGATATCGGACTGGTCGGCATGCCCAACGCCGGCAAAAGCACGCTGCTGCGGACCATCTCCGCCGCCCGGCCCAAAGTCGCCGATTACCCCTTTACCACGCTGGAGCCGCAACTGGGTATCGTCGAGCTGATCGGCCACCGCCGCATGGTGGTCGCCGATATTCCCGGCCTCATCGCCGGCGCTCATAGCGGCGCGGGCCTCGGCGACGCTTTCCTGCGGCACATTGAGCGAACCAAAATCATCGTCCACATGCTGGACCTGTATCCCTCCGACGGATCCGACCCGGCCGACAATTACCGCATCATTCGCAAGGAGTTGGAATCCTTCAGCCAAATCCTGGCTGAAAAGCAGGAAGTCATCGCCGCTAATAAAATGGATTTGGCTATTGACGATCAGGCATTACTGCAACTGCGTAAAAACCTGCCGGACAAGGAAATTTTCCCCATCTCCGGCGTCAGCCGCCAGGGCGTGGAACCGCTTTTGGATAAATTGTGGCGAAAACTGAATAACCCGACCTGAGCAATCGTAAATATCGCATTTTCCCTATGCGATTCGATTAACGCAATTTTTCTCAATACCCGATAATACAAGTGTAAGGCTCGCTACACTTCTCGCTGTCGAGGAGGTTGATCTGGAGCCTGGGTCACATAGGCGCGTCTAGGCCACGACGGCCAGGCGTAATGTGAGGCGAGTGATGAATTTTGCGGAAAACGAAGTACCTGCACAACCCAACACACCGGCTGCAACCCTTAGCTACAAATTTCAACGCTTGCGCGAGCAGATCCGCTTGGCCGTCGCCAGTGGCGAATTCGCCGGCAAACTCCCCGGCGAGCGCGTGTTGGCCAAGCGCTTTGGCGTCAATGCCAAAACGCTCTCCAAGGCCCTGACGGATCTGGCCGCCGAGGGATTGCTCCAGCGCAGCGTCGGCCTGGGAACCTTTGTCAAAGGCAGCTTGCCGGCGGCGCTATCGCCCGAGCACTGTTTAATTCTGGCTGATGACGCCGGCAGCCCGCTGGTTCAGCAGTTGTCGCGGCGCTTTTCCCAATCCCGCCTGGTTACGGATACGAGCCTGATCCGGCCGAGTTTTCTTGCGCAGTTTGCCGCGGTAATCAATTGCATGAATTGCCTGCCTGAACCGCTTTTCCGTGATCTGGTGGTGCGCGGCCTGCCGGTCATCACCACGCGCCCCCAGGCCGGCTACGCCACCCACGCGGTCTTGATGGATAAAACCCAGGCCCTTTTCACCTTGGCGCGCGATATGATTCTCGCCGGCCACCGCCGCATCGTCGCCATGGACCTGCCGGGGCAAACCATCGCCTACGATGCCCTGCGCGCCGCCGCCGCCCGCTACAGTCCGCAAATGGACGTCAGCTCCGCCCATCCAAATGATTGGCGGACAATTACCCCGCCGCAGGTAAGCGCCATCCTCTGCGGCGATGCGTCCCTTGCCGCGCAATTGCTCACCGTTGGGAGCGAGCAGTACACCACCGAAACGCGACCCGCCTTGGCGGCGGTGGGGGACTTGGCCGATCCTGTTCCCTGCACCGGATATTATCTGGACCCGGCCCGCCAGGCCCAAGCCATCGACGACTTGCTGCACGAACTATCCGCGCAAAAGCCCACCACCCTTTGGATCAGCGGGCGATTTATCGACACCGGTTCCATGAACCCGCCCATCCTTTCGCTGGGCCAGGCGCTGGAGGGTTCCTTTAGTTTGCTGGCATCCTGATGGTGGCACTGACGCGCGCATAATGCGCCATCGTATTAACTGCTGATGGCACTGACGCGCGCGTAATCCGCCGACGTATCAATCGCTGGTGCTCACGACGCGCACGTAATCCGCCGACGTATCAACTGCTGATGGTACTGACGCGCGCATAATCCGCCATCGTATCAACTGCTGGTGGCACTGACGCGCGCATAATCCGTCCACGTATCATTTGCCGCTGGCACTGACGCGTACGGAATGTGCCATCGTATCAATTGCTGGTGGCATGGGACGCGGCGGATGCGCCCCGAGGCAGACTACAATCCCAACCGCCGCTCCTCGGCGATGCTCACCGACAATCGTTGCCCCGACCACACGTTTTTTCGCGGCAACACCGAGCCGCTGAAGCTCAATTGCTGCTTGCCGGTGCTGTCCTGAAGTGTGCCTTGGCCGCCGCTCTCCGCGCTGGCCAGCGTTTCGGCCACAGTTAAGTTGATCGTGGCTCGCAGCAGCAGATCAAACCCGCCGCCGCTTTTAATCGCCTCGGCGCTGCGCATTGGCTCCATCGTCAATTCAAACGCGCTGACTCCGCTGAGCATCACCCGCGGCGCCTGGTTGTCCTTCTGCGCCAGCAAGCGCCGCTTGGACGCATCCCACGCGTACCAGTAATCATGGCTTACTCCGCCGTCGATGATGCGCAACCCCACTCCCGGCAAACCCGCGCACACCGCGCCCCCTTGAAATTGTCCGCTGGCGGTTGCGTCCACCACAATGCGATCGCTCGCCGCATCGTAATGCGCCGGCGTATGCAAAGCGCTGTTGCGTACCTGCGTGAGCAATCGATGCAGTCCCAGTCGGCCACGCTGCATCAGCGTTACCTGCTCCTGGTTCACCTTATAGGCCTTGATCGACGCATCCAGCGCCACACCCACCGCCGTCAACAGTGCCGCGGCGATCGCCAGCGACACCAGCATTTCAGCCAAGAGCATGCCACGGCGACTTTTTCTCATGGCGTAGTCTCCTGGTAAGTGCTGATATCCGGCAAAATATCGATCGGCACGTTAATGCCGTCCGGCAAGGCCCGGTAGGGGTTGTAACGCAGATTCAGCCTGCCATATCCCCCTTCGGGCATGGGGGCATCGGGATCGGTCGAGCCGTCGGACAAGCCAAACCAGCCCAGGGTCGTATTACCCGCGCCATCGCCGGTAATCAGCACCGAACCATCCACTGTCGCCGAGCCGCGAATGTCAATATTGCCCGCCACCACTACCCCCTTGAGCGTGCTGGAAGCCTGGCCCGGAAGGGTAAACGATCCCATCTCGATATTCGTCTGCGGCGCGATGATCGTCGCCGTCTTTTTCATCTCGTTATCCGGGTCGGAAGGGTCGAGGCTTTTCATGTCAAATACCGTGTTGTTGCCGCAAAATTCCCAGCTATTGGTGAAATGGCTGTAGGCCGTCGGCACGCTGCTGATCAGTGGCCCGGCGAAAGCGCAATTCTCAAATCGCAGATTGTTACCGTCGGTAAAACCATAGGAATTGACGGCGTTCAGCGACGTGTTGGTACTGAAACTATACCCGCTTTTCATGCGCTTGCTCCACCACATCCCATCATCCTTATTGGTCGAGGTTTTGCCTGAGCTGTTGGTGATGTTGGTACTCATCTCCACAAACGTAACCCCCGAAAACGTGCAGTTGCGAAACAGGGCGTTGGTCCCCTTGGCGATCACGCAATTCTTGAAGTCCACGTTGGTGAAAACCGGCCGATCATACTTGGCCTGGATCGACGTTGATCCATAGGGGGTGGGGTCGCCGCTGAGCACCTTTTGTATTTGGCCGTTTACCAGAACCGGCTGACCCGATGTGCTCAGCAGGCCCGTGGCATCGGTGCCGCCCACGGTGTAATTCTTATAAATGCTGCGGCCCTGGTCCGGCCGCACGCGCTGCACAACCGCCGCGCCGCCGCCGACGCCGGCCATGGCCGCAAAGCCGCTGGTGTCAAAGTTGGACGGCGACAAATCAAAAATATCCGACATGCTCAGGCCGAATTTCACCGGCGTATCCCCCGGATTCATCGGAACGATCGGCCCCTGGATCACATCCTGGATCGTCTGGTTGTTACTGCGCAACCGGCTGATCAAAGCATCGGAACTCTCGGCCACACTGATCGTCCCGCGCACCTTGGCATACCCGTCATTGCTTGCCACCACGCCATCGCGATACCCCAGGCGTATCACATCCCCACCAAACAACGGCCCGCCCAGGCTGTCAATCGCTCCCAACAGCTCGCTGTCATACTGGCCGTGCGTGGAACTGTTGTAAAACTCATTGGCCAGTTGACTGCCCAGCACTCCGGTTCCGCTGGAAACCGCGCCGTCGGCGTTGCTGTCAAACTCGCGTAAAAACAGATCAAACTCATCGATGTGGCCGTCGCTGTTGGTGTCGGCGAATCCGGCGCTGCTGGCCGCGGCGAAAAGCGTGGCGTTGGTTTTGGCGATCCGGTTGTCGTATCCGGCATAATTATTCTTCAAAAAATTCTTAAATGCGTCGCTGCGAATCCGCATCGAACTGTTTAAATCGCGGAAATCGCTTAACGAAAAAATCGGCGACTGGTTGTTGGGCTTCAGTGTGGTGGCCATCGCCACCGGGCCTTCCACCAGCACGTTTCGCCCCAGTTGAATCGGCACCTTGCCGATCACCGCATACTTGATTTTCTTGTCAATCTTGAAATCCATGAAAACCGCGCGGCGCGTCTGGCCCTGACAGCCCGTGCTGGTTACCCGCAGATAGCGCCTGTCCAGCGGGTCGCCGCCGTCCAGTGGATGCTGATTAATGGTGATGACAAAAGCGCCTCCCAGATTGTCCACGGCGATGCGGCTGGTGGTCAGCGAATTGTCGGTAATGACGCAGGGGCGCTCCGCCGGCGTCATCAATGTCGCCAGGTCGGCGTTGATCGCCGCCGTCAGCGTCCCGCCGTGATAGCGGTCGCCGCTGACCCATAGCAGCGCGGCCTCGGCATCGTCAATCATTCCCACCGCCGTGCGCGGCCGGTTCATCTTCACCATCCGCCACGCCATCCAGCGCAATCCCGATTCGGCGTTGGCCCTGGCCCGCTCGGCCTGCGCCAGATTGTCCGCTCCCGCAACGCCCACTGTCGCCACGGAAAACATCGATAAAGCCAGTGTCGCCGTGAGCATCAAAAACATCATGGCGATCACCGCGGTCATCCCGCGGCGGCGTCTAGTTCGGCATTGGCATGGCTGTTTCATCGGCTTACCCATCCACGCGTATCCACGACAGTTTCGCCACTTCCTGCTTCTCATTTCCCGGCCGCGGGGCGTACAACACCCGCACGGTAACCCGCACCGCGCCGGTATAGGTGCTTAGCGGGATTTCCGGGTGGTCCGGGTCGTTGCTCACCGACAATTTCCGCGCGTACACCGGCACCACACGGATCACCTGCGTATACTGGCCCATATTGCTGATTGGACGGCGTAGCGCATCGATAGGGGGGGTCAGCGTCAATCCGTCAAAATCATCCACATCGTCAAAGGTATCCAGCGTCTGGCCGGTCTCGGCGCCAAAGGTGTTGCCCGCCGTAATCGGATCATTGAAGCTCAGCGGCGCCATCGCCTCCTGGATATGCCCGGCCAGCATCATGCCTATGGTGCCGTGCGTGGCAAAGGCATTGTTGCGCGTGGATGTGAAAAACAGCATCATCGTCGCGGCGATCCCCACCCCGACGATCACCGTCGTCAGCGATGCCTCGATCAACGTGAAGCCGCCAGCGCGCTTTTTGATTTTCAATCCGAATCGCATCATCATGGATATCGAATTGAATCGGCCACAATGCCAGTCTCCCCCAGCCCCATGGCCGCCGGCGGCGCGATAAATCGCGCGGGTAAAGCATTTTGTGCCGATTATATGGTTTGCGCCGCCCACAGGTGCGCTTATCCGCCGCGCTACCGATCCTCCGGCTCACGCCGCAGCCCCCTGATATCCAGCAGAAATTCCTTACGCAGCATGTATCGCCCCAGCGTGGCGGCCCCGAAACACAGCCCAAACGTCTCCCACATGCCCGGATCGTTCACCCGTGCCGCAATCCACAGTGCCGTCAGCGCCGCCACCGTCCACTCGGCCACCGCGATCACCCCAAAATCGATCCACGGATGCCGCGTGCTGAGAAATTCCCGCTGCGTGCGCACGTAACGCAAATGAAAAATCGCCGTAACCAAAATCGCCACCGCATACGACAGCATAATCGCGCCCACCCCGCTCAAGCCGCGCCGCGCCGCCAGCCAATACATGCCCGCGCCCCACAACCACGCCGTGCCCGTGGCGATGACGAATTTCAGCATCGGCGAAGCGCGCGGAAAGGTAAAATCATACAGCCGGCTCAAATGTTCCAGGTAGCGAAACTGCTGGGAAATACTCAGTTTGGACTCTCCCTTTTGCCGCATCCCAAAATGAATGGGGATTTCCACCACCTGCCGCACCCGGCATTTGCACATCAGCTCCAGCGCGATTTTATAACCCAGCGGCGTCAGCCGCCGCGCCTGCTGGTAGGTCTGCCGCCGCAAGGCAAAAAAACCACTCATCGGGTCTTTAACCGGCCCGGAAAAGGGCCGGGCCAAAAGTGTCGCCACCTGGCTGTTAAGCCTGCGAAACCGGCCCCATTGCTCCTCGGTGCTGCCCCCGCTTTGATAACGCGAGCCGATGGTAAAGTCCGCCCGCCCGCTCTCCAGCGGCTCCAACAATGCCTCAATGCTTTCCGGCGGATGCTGCAAATCCGCATCCATGCACAAAAACACCTCCCCGCACGCGTGGCTCATGCCGTGCAATACCGCGCCGCTCAATCCATTGTCCGGTTTGTGCCGCGTGAGCAATCGCAAAGGATAGGTCTCCGCCAGCTTGGCGCACACCGCCGCGGTGTCGTCCCGGCTGTTGTCATCCACAATTAATATCTCGTATTCGCGCTGGCTTGGGGCCAGCGCCGCGGCGATACGGGGAACCAATAGCGGCAGATTTTCCGCCTCATTGAGCGTGGGAACGATGATGCTGAGCGTCAAGGATTGCACTGGTCCATTATCGACCAAATCGCCAATTAAATGAAAGGAGGCCATTGGGGCCGCCACGCCGCGGCACCCCAAACCGCAAAACACAACGCAAACCGCGCCGCAAACCACAACGCAACGCGCACCGCAAACCGCGCCACGCACCGCGCCGCAAACCGCGCCGCAAACTGCGCCACACATCGCGCCGCAAACCGCGCCTCAAACCGCACCGCACATCGCGCCTCAACCCGCGCCGCCATCAACACCATCAGCCATCCGTAGGCGCCGCTGGCAACGCGATACGGATGGCTGATCGACACCATTCCCAGCCGCGCTATTCCTCCTCCGCCTTGGGCTTGTACTGCGCCGCAATCTGCTGCTGCACCAGCGGCGGCGTCGGCTCATAATGGCTGAATTCCATCATAAAACTGCCCTGTCCGCCGGTTACGCTCTTCAACTGGCTTTGATACTGCATCACCTCGCTTAGCGGCGCCTGGGCCTTCACCACCGCCATACCGCCCGCCATGATGTCCGTGCCCTGAATCCGCCCGCGCTTGCCGGACAAATCCCCGGTAATCGTTCCCATTTTGTCTTCCGGAACCGTTACCTCCATGTTCACGATCGGTTCCAGCAAAACCGGATGCGCCTTGGCAATCGCCTCTCTGACGGCAAATTTCCCCGCCGCGCGGAAGGCCACTTCCTTGGAATCCACCGGGTGATGCTTGCCGTCGGTGATGGCGATCCGCAAATCCTGCAGCGGATAGCCGGCAATAAAGCCCTGATCCACCATATCGTGAATGCCTTTTTCCACCGCTGGAATAAACTGGCCGGGAATCGAGCCGCCAAATACCTCGTTGACCACTTCCACCCCCACCCCGCCATTGGCCTTGCGCACAGGCGAATCCGCCTCCAGCGGCTCGACACGCAAGAACACTTCACCAAACTGCCCGGCACCGCCGGTTTGCTTCTTATGGCGGTGATGCCCGTCGGCGCTGGCCGTGATGGTCTCCCGGTAAGCAATCTTCGGCGGCTTGGTGTCCACCTGTACCCCGCGATTTTTCATCCGCTCCAGCAGCAGCCGCAAATGCAGTTCGCCCAGCCCGCTGATAACCATCTCGTGGGTTTGACGATCCGTGGTCCACTTGAAGGTTGGATCCTCCTCCGCCAGTTTCGATAACTGCGTGGAAATCTTCTGCTCATCGCCGCGGGCCTTGGGCGTTACCGCCAGCCCATACATCGGCGTGGGGTAACTCACGGGCTTGATATGCACACTGTCCAGGGAGTGATCGTCATGCAGCACATCATTGGTATGAATCTCCTCCAATTTGGCCACCGCCCCGATATCCCCGGCGATAATCGCATCGGTTTCCCGATGTTCCTTGCCCTGCAAGTGAAACACGTGTCCCAATTTCACCGTCTTTTTCGAGTGCCCGATGACCACCTGGCTGTTGCCGGAGGCCTTGCCCTGGTGCACCCGGAAAATCGCCAGCTTCCCGACAAATGGATCGGTCGTAACCTTAAACACATGCGCTAACAGCGGCTTGTTAATATCGTCGTGATATTCATACGCCCGCTCATGTTCCCCCTCGCCCGTCCAGAACGGACGCGGATTGCCCTCTTCGGGGCTGGGAAAATGCCGCGCGATCGCATCCACCAGTTCCTTCACCCCCACCTCATTCTTGGCGTCGGTGAACAAAATGGGAATGATATGCCCCTCATCCATCGCTTTCTCAAACGGGGCGTGCAAGGCCGTGTAATCTGGCTCCTCGCCGCCCAGGTATTTTTCCATCAGTCCCTCATCCATCTCCACAATGCTGTCCAGCAGCGCCGCATGGGCCTCCTTAACCGACCCGAAATCGCAGGTGCCGCTTTGATCCAGCAAACAATCCACCACTTTCTTGCCACCTTCGGCCGGCAGGTTGATCGGCAGACACTCCGTGCCGAACGTCTCTTGAATCCGCCGCACCAGTCCCGGCAAATCCAGCTCCGGCATATCGATGCGATTGATCACAATCGCCCGCGGCAGATTCTGCGCCTTGGCGTATTCCATCATCCGCCGCGTAACCACTTCAATGCCGCTTTGGGCGTTGACGACTACCACCACCGTCTCCACCGCCGTCATCACCGCGATCCCCTGACCCATCAAATCCGGCGAACCGGGGGCGTCGATGATATTGATCCGCTTGCCCTGGTAATCCAGGTGCAACACCGACGCGAAGATCGAATGCTTGTGCTCCTTCTCCTCCTTTTCAAAATCCGAAAAACTGCTCCCATCCACGACCGACGCCTTGCGGTTGACCGCGCCGGCGGCCAGCAGCAGGGCGTCCACCAGCGTGGTCTTGCCGCAGGCGCTGTGTCCCACAAATAGTACGTTGCGAATATCGGCGGTGCTGTATCCGGGCATGGGCTTGACTCCCTGAAAAGTTGTATGAACTACCTGCTCCAGCGCCGCACGCAATAGATCGCGGTACATGAAGCGAATTTGAAAACCCAGTATAATTAAGCCCGCGCCAAGGGCAAGTCGGCGGGGGACTATGAACCTGCCTGTCATCAATTCGACTAAGCCCACGCCAAAGGCAAGTCGGTGAGAGATGAAGATCCGGCCGGTCATTAAGTTGATATAGACGGTGCCCAAGTCTTATCTTCGAGAAATGGCGACAATGGGTGAGCAACGGCATGCCGCTCATCGCAACTTACTATCAGTCCGCATCCGTTCGAGGGTCTTTTTTAAATCAGCAAGTCTTCCGCCATGTTCCCGCTTTGCAAAACTCTCGCTTTGCTTTCTCTGCCCATGTGGCAAAAAAATAAAGGCTCTCCGCGAAAGACGCTGGTAAACATACCTGCCATGTCCTAGAAACCAAGTTCTGGGCGAAATATCGCATGTCCGAGCCTGGCAGCTTGGCATCCATCAGCGGGTTCCGCGGAGAGCCAAAATAAATTGCTGGATCGCATAATTTTTTCGGTTGCGATTTTTGGGATGCCAAAGGTAAAATGACGTTCGTCAGTGTGGATCGGTCAGGTGCCCGGCTTGAAGTGAATGGATTGGCTTGGCGCGTGTCGAGGATCTGTTCTTTTCAGGTAGGCAAAACACCGTGTGTCAGGCGGCGATTAAGCGGACCGGTGGGTGCGCTTCATCGCCACGGCGCGGGCTTGTGGCCGCAAAGGTATATCGTCTTGTTCGCGTAGGTCAGTGCCGCTGGTGCTGCCGCTGAACCAACGATACCACCTCCCGGCGGCTGGGAAACCGCTTAGCGTTTCCACAAGCGGGCGAAGGTATTGAAAATAGTGCCTCGCCCGGCGGCAGATGCCGCCAGCTCCTCCCCGACGCAAGGCAAAGCCCAAGGCAGGATCGGCCGAGCCAGACCTGTTGATCTGGACGGCGCGGATTGTCCATGCCACGCACCCGGAAGCCGGTTCGCCGGCCTTGAAATGTGCGGCCAACCTACAGGACGCGGCGGCGTCCGGGGCCGGTGAGCATCTGCGAGATGCGCCCGCCTTCACGAAGGGCAACCCTTCGTCAGCGCATTGGGCTGACGTTTCTCCATCGCCAAAACACGATGGATCGGTCGACGAATAACGGCATGCGGGTCCAAGACGGGGTAACCCGTCTTCACGGTTGGACAGGAACAAACCTGCGAAGGGTCAAATCCCATGAGTGTCGCTGAAGCGACTGATCCGCTTCAGCCAGGTGAGGCAGCCAGTGCGACGGTTTGCCTGGGCGCGACTGAGGTAATGCGCATGTAACCGCCGCTTGGAGCGGATGGAGCGATGGCATGATGCATCGCCGCCGCCGGTGAAATACCGCAAGGGCCAGTGAAACCTCCAGCGCCCGTAAGCATGTGGGCCATTCTGGAATCGGATCACAAGGCCGCAGCGGGATAGAGTATGCGTGGCCCGCATACCCAGCGCCGCCTTGCCGGAAAACGCTGAAGGGAAACAAAACCTCGCGAGAGGCGCGAAAGTCAGTGGACCGGCCGGGAAGTGCCGATTTGCACCCGGCGGGTTCAAGCCTGATTTTCGCCGGCCAGTGTGTCAGCCAATAGTGCGGACGGCCGCCCGTTGCGGCCCGCCGCCTGTTAAAGGCGTTCAGGTGCGACATCGCCCTGATGGAACGGTGGCGCGGTTGAAACCAGTTCGTTGAACCGCCGCCACAAGGCTTTGCAACCGCCGCTTCGATTGTGCGGCTTGTGGGCGGTAAGCCAATAGCCGACCCGCGTGCGAGGCTGATTTGTCCGTCATAGCGGCGGCGATGAATCACGCAAACGCCCCAGCCCGCCGGCAAGCCCGGCCGGCCTGACCACCGGAGCGTGAACCTCTGTGGAGAACTCTTGACCGAAACACAAACGGCACGGATCACCCGATCCGTGCCGTTTGTATATGCGTGCTACAGCGTTTCCAAGCCGTTCAATGCGGTGGGCAAAGTGCTGCGTGCGTCAGCATATGGAAACCCCCTCCGCGTACTCAGAGTTTGTGAAAGAATC
Organism: Tepidisphaerales bacterium; assembly: GCA_038317225.1. GTDB lineage: Bacteria > Planctomycetota > Phycisphaerae > Tepidisphaerales > Tepidisphaeraceae > JBBQBE01. The sequence goes on from JBBQBE010000005.1 coordinate 13,238, forward strand.
ACGATTCTCTGTCAAATAACGGCGTTTTTGCGCAAATATCGAGGGTCAAAATCAGTTGATTCACAGGCGCTCGCCGGTGCGGCTCTGGTTCACGCCACGTTTGGTTTGAGAATGCTGGCTATCCTCGAAAAACGGTGGTAACCCTAGCCCAGCTTCCGCAGTTGCGTGATCGAATCGGCCTTAGCGCTAACGCCAGGGCCGATTGTCACACGGTTTTAGGAACTACATCGACTTTTCAATCACGCACCCCTCGCCATGAAACGCCAGCCACGCTTTTCCGTCAAAATGAAAAATCTTCGCGACCTATCTGCGGAAGTTGGGCTAACTGCCATGTCCTGGAAACCACGTACTGGGCGAAATATCGCAGGTGAGCCAGTCAGCTTGGCAGCCACCAGCGGTTTCCGCGGAGAGCCACTTTGCTCTAATCCACACGGCCCAACGGAGCCGCGCGGCAATCCGGGTGCGCACCATTACCCGCCAAACAATCGATTGCATGCAATTATTTTGATAAACAGAATCCCCCCACGTTCCCCCCAGAATCCCGCCACGTTCCCCGCAGCTGGATTTTACCGCCCGGCAGTCTTTTCCAGCAGTGAACCTTCCTCCACATACACTTGCTCCGCCAGCAGCAAAGCACGCGTCTGGTGATTCAGGCCCACTTGATGAAATTCCACTTCATAGGCGACATGCGGCGCAAACCACGTGCTGCGGACCACGCCCACTTCGCCTCGCCGAAGCGTCAGTTCCGGGATATCCTGCGTCAATCTCACAAAATCGTCCACGTGCGGTGTTCTCATGGGAATTTCCTCCCGTAGAGGGAAAAGTTCGACTCGCTTCCTATTGCGTTCCATTTGCACCTAGAATATCCCGATTCGATCAGTCCGACAAGGGCAAAGTTGCCATTTTTAACAAAAAAGCGCCTGATTTTTCAGGCTAAAACCAGACTCAAGCAATGCCCCCAGAGTTAGCCCCATCCCTGCTTCAATGGTTCGACTCCCACCAGCGCGCCATGCCCTGGCGCATCCCGCCCGGCGCTGACCGCACAGCCAATCCCTACCATATCCTCTTAAGTGAATGCATGTTGCAGCAAACCCAGGTCGCCACCGTCATCCCTTACTTCAACCGTTTCATCGCACGCTACCCGACTTTGACGGATCTGGCCGCCGCCGATCTGCACGATGTGCTGCATCTATGGCAGGGCCTGGGATACTACAGCCGCGCCCGCAATTTATTAAAATCCGCTCAATTCATCATGCATCGCTTAGGCGGCCAAATCCCGCAAACCGCCGCCGAATTGCTCCAACTTCCCGGCGTTGGCCGCTACACCGCCGCGGCCATCGCCTCCATCGCCTTTGGCCAGCCGGTCGCCGTGCTGGACGGCAATGTCATGCGCGTTCTCTGCCGCCTCGACGCCATCTCCGCTGATCCGCGAGAGAAACACACCAATCTTCTTTTATGGCGGCGCGCCCAGCAGTTTGTGCCGGCCCGCCGGCCCGGCGACTTCAATGCCGCCATGATGGAACTGGGCGCTTTGATCTGCACGTCCGCCAATCCCCAATGCCTGCTCTGTCCAGTGCAACGTTTTTGTCAGGGCTTACGGCTCAATCTCGTGGCCCAAATCCCTCCTCCCAAGCCGCGCCAGGCCATACCCACGGTTTATCGTCATGCCCTTTTCCTCCAGCGGCATACCCAGCTTTGGCTCCACAAGCGCCCCGACCGCGGCCGCTGGGCCGGACTGTGGCAACTGCCCACGCTGCCCACCACGCAGGCGCAGGCCCAAACCACTCCGACCGAAGGATTTGCCATTAGCATCCCCCGCCTGCGCTATGGCGGGCAAGTGAAACATTCCCTCACCCACCGACATTACGTTTTTTCCCTCTGGATCGGCGATATGCCTGATGCACTGCCTCCGGCGCGTCCCGATCAGTTGTGGGTCCAGCCGGGTCAAATCACTCAATTCGCACTTTCCCGCCCCCAACAAAAATTGATCGCCCTGGCCCTGACCAGCCTCCAGCGGGACCGCTTGACCGCGCCAAAAACAAGTCAATAATCGCCTCCCATGAAATTGCAAAAAGAAGATAAGCTCCTGCTCATTGGCGACTCTTTAACCGACGTCGGTCGCGCCCAGCCCATCGGCGAGGGCCTCGGCGAAGCCTTGGGACGTGGCTATCCCAACTTCGTAGACGCCATGTTGCGCGGTCTGTATCCGCAATTAAATCTTCGCATCGTCAACATGGGCACCAGCGGCAACACCGCGCGCGATCTGAAGAACCGCTGGCAACGCGATGTGCTGGACATGCGCCCGCAGTGGGTCTCTATTATGATCGGCGCTAATGATGTATGGCGGCAATTTGATCTGCCCCAGATGCCCGAAATCCACGTGATGCCCGAAGAATATGAGCTGACCCTCGATGATCTGGTCGCCCGCACCCTCGATATCGCCAAGGGCGTGGTCTTGATGACCCCGTATTACATCGAACCCAATCCCCGAGACGCCATGCGCGCCCGCATGGATGAATACGGTGCCATCGTCAAGAAAATCGCCTCCAAACACCGTCAGCCCCTGGTCGATACCCAAGCCGCCCTGGCCCCGGCTCTGGCGGCATATTACCCGGCAACTCTATCCTGGGACCGGGTGCATCCCTCCCAGCCCGGCCACATGATCCTGGCCAAAGCGCTGCTGGACGCCTTGGATTTTTCCTGGGATGGAGCCACCTGAAGTTTGCTGACCTCGTGCGATCAGGCCGCCATGGGGCAACAAACGCGGTGCGATTGGGGTGCATAAACTGCGCTGTTCCCCCGCGGACGATGCCAAGCGGACGATGCGGCCAATAATCCAGCCAAATTACCCAACTTACCGATAAATACTGCGGGGCGGCATGATCGGGAGTTGTTGTGATTGGTTTGCCTACCTATGCGCGCGGCTGGTCCATCCTGGGGGTGCCGCTGCAGGTCCATAGCGCCGTTCCTTCCCTCGACCAATCGCTATTGCGCTGGTTAAGCGGCTTTGGCCCGCCCGCTAAAACGCCGGTGGCCACAAACGCCATTCAAGTGTACATTTATCCCTTTGTGCCCCAGCAGGTTTTACGCGCTCTGTCTCCCCAGGCCCGACCCATCGCCTCCGATGCCGCCGACGGCGATATTTATCAGGACGGCGAACGCTTCTGGCGCGTCGATGAGCGCTGGGGTTTGGGCGAAATTCATCTGCTCAAGCGAACGGCCCAAAGCTGGATCTTGCCGCATACCAAAATCGACGCGATGCAATGCGCCAGCCGCGCCATACTCCACCCTTTGTTTCACCTGCTGCGCGGCCGGGGGCTTCACTGTCTGCCCGCCGCCACGCTCAGCCGCGGCGGCTGGACCGTGCTTTTGATCGGCAAACTGGACATGGAACCGGAAATCCGCGCGGCCTTGCGTGCGGGGTATCGTTTGCTGGGCGCCAGTTGGTCCACATTGAGTTTGCAGGCCGACGGACGGCCACTGGTACATCTGACCCATAGCCCCATGGTCAATGCCCGCGGCCAGTGGATTGATTGGGGACAGGAATTTGGCACCCCCGCCGGCGACCTGGCCGCTTGCTGCGACGCCGTAGCCCTCATAGCGCCCTCCCGTCGCTCACGACCCCGCTGGTGGGCCTTGCCCGCCGGCCAGCGTACCGCCACCTTACGCCGCGACTGGCCCATCCGCGAATTGCATCCCCATAAACGTTCCGGCCAGATCGCCGCCAATCTGGCCGCCCATTGCCTGATCGCCCAGGCCGAACTCTCCAGCGACCCCCATGCCTTTTTATCTTTAATGGACCAGTGGCGCAGCACTTCGCCCGCCGGCCTTACTTCGACTCCGATTCGCTTGGCGCAGTCGCCGCGGCTTGGGCACCCGGCCACGGCACCGTTAGTGCTGGCCGGCTAGTGCTGAGCTTCAGTCCTCCCCACTCTTGGACCCATTGCAGCTTTTGCGTAGCCTGCGAAAACGCTTGCAATCCAGTCAAGCGCTCCCGCCGCAGCACGCGCTGGGCCTGGCTGATCCGCTCCCACCCGCCGGCCTGGAACTGGAAATACCACAGCTCCACGCGCCAAATCACTTGCCCATTGCCGGCGTGAAAATCCCGCTCACGCACCAGTTGCACCAAACCCACCGCCCGCTCGTGGGTGCCGCGCAGCATCAGGATTTGTGTCTGGTCATAAAATGACGGCACAGTGCAAATCTCGTCCATATCCCGCCGATCCTGCTCGCTGAGCGGCTCGGCGTCCGCTTTAGGCACTTGCGGCGTATACCAACCAAGGTCCACCCCTTGAAAAATCGTTCCATCGGCCAGTTCCACCCGCAAGTCATAGGCCACATCCGCAAGCAGGGGCGTAAAAACCCAGTCCTTGCCCTGTCGCGCGCCTTGGATGTCGCTGCGCAATCCCTGGGCCGTGGCAACGGCTTTGCTAATCGGCTGGGTTGCCGCGCCGGCCAGGTGAATCTGGTAGTTGTCGGCAGCGCCCCGCGCCGCATTGCTTATCGCAATCCATCCCATCAGCAGGTAAATCAAATGTTTCATAGTCGCTCCCGTGCTAACGGTTTTATGGCTCTCCGCGAAAGACGCTGGTAAACATACCTGCCATGTCCTAGAAACCACGTTCTGGGCGAAATATCGCATGTCCGAGCTTGGCAGCTTGGCATCCATCAGCGGGTTCCGCGGAGAGCCGGTTTTATTTTAACACCGTCCGGCCCCCCAAGTCAGTTTTGAGTAAAATTCCCTCTGACCGTAAGATGCGGCCAATGAGGATCCTGGACCGTTATATCATTACCAGCTTTCTGAAAAACTACCTCATCAGCTTTATGGTGCTGGTCGGGTTGTACGTGGTGCTGGACATGGTATTTAATTTTGACGACCTCACCCGCGGCGCGGGCCTGGTCGGCGGCGCCGAGGGCGCGGGTGCCGGCGGCTCGGCTCTCTTTGTCGCCGTGCGCATGATCGCGGATATCGCCGGTTTCTATTTTTATCAGATGTTCGTCTTCTTCGTGCATCTATCGGGGATTATTCCCGTGGTCGCCGCCGCATTCACTCTCATGCGCTTTACCCGATTCAACGAGCTGACGGCCATGCTCGCCGCCGGAACCCCGCTTTTGCGTATCGCCATGCCCATCATCGTCGTGGCCCTGATTCTCAATGGCTTGCTCATTATTGATCAGGAACTCATTATCCCGCGTCTGATCCCCAAAATCATCCGCCAGCACAGCGAAATTCGCGACAACCGCACCAGTTTCGCCATCCGCGCTTTGCAGGATTCGCAAAACAACCTGCTGGTCGCCGGCCTCTATCATCCCGGAACCGAGCAGGCCATTCCCTCCATGGAACAAGTCGATTTAATCCTGCGCGATGCATCCCTTCAGCCACTGGCGCACGTCAGCGCTGACTCGGCAACCTGGGATGGCCGGGCCAAATTGTGGCGACTGGAAAATGGCCGTCGCACCACCGGTTTGTTGCCCGATGAAAGACCGCGCATCGAGCCGGTACAAACCATTGTCACCGCTTCGCCCACCGAAATCGCCCTCTACGCCAGCCATGATGTGGTGGAACTGCTTTCCACCCGCCAGATCAATGCCTTGGCCGACCGCAGCTCCTACGGACGGCTCGACCTGTTGCGCGTTAAGCACTGGCGTTTCACTCAGCCCCTGGCCAACGTTGTGCTGCTTCTACTGGCTATTCCCTGCGTGCTGACCCGCGAACCGGGCGCGCTGAAAATGGCCGCGGTCAAAACCGTGGCATTAACCGGAGCTTGCCTGGCGGCAATGTTCCTGGCCCACCAGTTGGCCGGAAGCCCGCCCCAAAGTGGCAACTGGCCCGAATTGTGGCCGGCCCTGATGGCCTGGTTGCCGATCATGATATTCGGCCCGCTTGCCCTCTGGCTGCTGGATCGCGTCAAAAGCTGAATTGAATCCGCCATAATAATTGCCCCATCCCCGGAGCGGCATGGTCGATTGCCCCTGATTGGGCTATGATCCACCGCATGCAAGATCTGCCTTTATTGACCAGCGATTTGCCCGGTGTCGGCGGCGTACTTAAACAGCGCCCGGAGGATTTTATTGTCCAGGAAATCCCTCTCTACCCCGCGGGCGGGGAGGGTGAACACCTCTACTGCGAGATCGAAAAACGCGGCTTAACCACCTTCCAGGCCATCAGCCGCCTGGCTGAAGCCCTGGATGTCAGCAGTCGCCAGATCGGTTACGCCGGCATGAAAGACGCCCATGCCGTTACCCGCCAATTCCTCTCCATCCAAGGCGTTGACGAAAATCGCGTGCAAACGCTTGCCTTGCGCGACATCAGTATCCTGTCCTGCAAACGCCATAACAATAAACTGCGCCTCGGCCATCTGGCCGCCAACGCCTTTACCCTCAAGCTCCGCCAGGTGCAGCCGACCGATGTGGTGCGAATTCAGCCGATATTGGAGCGCCTGGAGCAGCGCGGTATGCCCAATTATTTTGGCGAGCAGCGCTTTGGCCGACGCGGCAATAACGACCTTTTGGGTGCTGCCTTGCTTCGCGGCGACCACATGGGCGTCTTAAAACTCTTGTTGGGCACCCCCGACCCCGCCCATGATGACTCGCAAAACCTTGGCGCGCGCAAAGCCTTTGATGAGCATGATAACGACAAAGCCATGCGCCTCTGGCCGCACCGCGCCGGCATGGAACGCCGCATCCTCGCCCGGCTGATGAAAACCTCGCGCCCCTCGGCGGCGGTGTATGCCATTGATGAGCCGATTCGCCGCCTCTGGGTCTCCGCCCTGCAATCGCGCGTGTTTAATGACATCGTGGCCCAGCGCATCGCGGGCTTGGATCAATTGATGGATGGAGACTGGGCGTACAAGCATGAAAATGGCGCGTGTTTCCACGTAGAAAATGCCGCCGCCGAGCAGCCGCGCTGCGCCAACTTTGAAATCAGCCCCACCGGCCCGCTGGTCGGCTACCGCATGAGCACGCCCACCGGCAAGCCCGGCCAGATGGAAAGCGAGGTGCTGGCCCAATATGGTTTAGCCCCCGACATATTTCGCCAGTCCGGAAAGTTCAAAATTAAGGGCGCGCGGCGGCCGCTGCGCGTGAAGCCTTACGACGTGCGTTATAGCGGCGGCGTCGATGAGCGGGGGGGCTATATTCAGCTTTCCTTCACCCTCCCCAGCGGCTCGTTCGCCACCGTCCTGATGGCCGAGGTTACCAAGAGCGACATCGCCGTCGAGGAAACTCAAAGACAATCGGAAGAATCAGTTGCCACACAGGAGAATGAACATGCCGATTTATGAATATGTTTGCCAGGATTGTCGAACCAAGTTTGATCAGTTGGTGCGCTCCATGAGCGCCGCCGGCCCTTACGCCTGCCCCAACTGCGGCTCCAAGCAAACCGACAAGGCTTTGAGCGTCTTTGCCGTCGGCGCCGCTTCCGGCCAGTCCAGCGCTTCCGATGGCCACGGAACCGGCTGCGCCTGCTGCGCTTCGGCCCCCAGTTGCCCCATGCGGCAGTGATTTGCCGCGGTTTTGAGCAAGGATGCGAACATGTTTGAAGCTGTTCAATTTGCCGATGACGGCCTTTACTATCGTTCAACACTCTTGAGCGGCGCTCACGTGCCGCACGTTTTCAGCACGCGCCGCGGGGGCGTCAGTAGCGGGCCATTTGCCAGCATGAACCTGGGCAATCCTAATGGCCAGCCGGTGCAGGACAGTCTGGAAAATATTGCTGAAAATCAGCGCCGCCTGCTCGACGCCTGCCAGATGCGCGGCCAGATCGTCCGCGTTCACCAGGTCCACGGCAAAGTCCTCGCCTTCTGCCGGCCTGGCGAGGCTTTTGATCACCATCAGCAGGCCGACGCCATTATCAACACCGACCCTTTACGCCTGGCCTCCGTGCGCGTGGCCGATTGCGTGCCGATCTTAATATCGCACGCTGATGGAAAGTGCGTGGCCGCCGTCCATGCCGGCTGGCGCGGCGTGGTGGGGGGCATCCTTCCCGAAACCCTGCGGGCCTTGCAAACGCAAAATCCCAACACCCGCCCCAACCAGTGGCTTATCGCCATTGGACCGTGTATCAGCGCCTCGGCCTTTGAAGTGGGCGGCGAAGTTGTTGAGCAATTCGCCAGCGTTTTCGGCGCTGCCGCCGGCCCGTGGATCCGCCGCGTGGGAGACAAAGGCCACATCGACCTCCGCCAGGCTTTGGTGCATCAAGCACGGGAAACGAAAGTGCCGCTGGCCAATATCGATTGCTGCGGGCATTGCACCTACGCCAACCCGCGCGACTATTTCTCGCACCGCCGCGAACGCGGACTTACCGGCCGCATGATGGCCCTCATTGCCCCGCGCAGCCAGTGAATTTCACATTCCTTATTTTACAATTGCTCCCATGCGACCTCTGGCTTTTTCCACCAACGCCTTCAAGAAAAATTCCTTGCACGAGGCGGTGCGCGCCATCGCCGCCGCCGGCTATGGCGGCGTGGAAATCATGGCTGATATCCCCCACGCTCTGCCCGCCGCACTGGACCAGACTGCCCGCCGGGAGCTTAAGGGCCTGCTCAAAAACTTGCACCTCCCCGTCAGCAACATCAACGCCTTCACCCTTTTTGCCGATGGCGACACGTACCACCCCACCTGGCTCGAAGCGGATGAATCCCGCCGCCAAAAGCGCGTGGACCATACCTTGGCGGCGATGCACTTGGCCGCGGAATTGGATTGCCGCACCGTCAGCCTCCAGCCGGGCGGGCCGCTGATCGGCCTGCAAATGGACCGCGCCGACGCTGCCCAGCGCTTTGCCCAGGGACTTGCCGGCCTGCTTTCCAGCGCGCAAAAGCTCGATATCACGCTGGCCATTGAACCGGAGCCGGGACTTCTCATCCAAACCGCCGCCGAATACGTCCAGTTCAAACAGGAATTTTTCGCCCGCGAGCCGCGCATCAAGATGAACTGCGATATCGGCCACCTGTTTTGCGTGGGGGATGATCCGGCAGATGTGTTGCGCGCCTGCGCCGACCAGATCGCCCATGTGCATCTGGAGGACATCGGCGCTAACCGCGTCCATCAACACCTCATGCCCGGCCAGGGTGCGATCAATTTCGCCGCCGTCGCCCAGGCCTTGCGCGACATCGACTACTCCGGCTGGGTAACGGTTGAGTTGTATCCCTTTGTCGCTACCGCCGCGCAAACCGCCATGGCCGCCCGCCAAAAACTGCGGGCCTTTTTCCCGTGATGCGCCTTGGCCCGCTGCAACTTCCCCTTCCCGTGTGCCAGGCGGGCCTCGCCGGCTACAGCGACCGGGCCATGCGCCTGGTCGCCCGCCGTCGCGGCTGCCCCTATGCCCTGACCGAGGCGCTGCTGGACACGATTTTAATCAACGGCGGCCAGGGCCTGCGCCGTTCACTGGACCTCAATGAGGAGGACCATCCCCTGGGCGGGCAGATCATCGGATCGGAGCCTGCCTCTATGGCTCAAGCGGCGGTTATCCTGTATCGCGCCGGCCATGATGTCATTGATTTGAATTTCGCCTGCCCGGTGAAAAAAATCCGCAACCGCGCCCGCGGCGGCCACATGCTTCGCGACGCTAAGCGGGCCATTGCCGTTCTGGAACAGGTGCGCCAAGCGCTGCCCGATGCGCCCCTGAGTGTCAGCCTCCGCCGCGGATTTGATGATTCGGCCCCATCGGCCGAACTGTTTGAAACCATCGTTTCCGCCGCGTGCCGCCAGGGTTTTATGTCTATCCGCGTGCATGCCCGCACCGTCGAGCAAAAATACCTCGGCCAGGCCGATTGGGAATTTTTGCGTCAACTTAAATTGCGCTATCCTCAATTAACGCTCTGGGGTTCCGGCGATGTCTTGTGCGCCGCCGATGCCGTGCGCTTGCTTGCACAAACCGGCGTGGATGGCGCGTGGATCGCGCGCGGGGCGATCGGCAACCCCTGGATTTTCCAGCAAATCGCCTCCCTGCTCCTCCATCCCCACCAGCCCTTGCAACCTCCCACGCTGCACCAGCAAGCCGAGGCCCTGCTGGAACATTTCACCATCGCCACCCAAATTCACGGCCAGTCGCTTGCCGCCCGCCGCATGCGCAAATTCGGTATCAAATACGCCCGCTTTCATCCGCTTTGCCCGCAGGTCAAAGAGGCATTTATCCAAGTCCACTCCCTGCGCGAGTGGATAGCGGTGCTGGACAAATTCTACGCCGACGATTCTCCGGGCGTCTGGCCCGCGCCCAACGCCGCCGATGAAGTCAATGATTGCCAGCATTCCCCCAGCTAGCGCGCAAATTCAACACGTATATTTTGTCAGTAGACAATTCACATTGGCGGCGCTAAGAATGTACGCACCGACTCGGCGGTATTGTTGACTGGCGTTTGCAGGGAATGCGATGGCCCAGATATTTCGTCCGTCCAGTAATCAATTGGCCAAAGCCACATTGGTGGCCATTCCTCTATTGCTTGGGGCCATTACTTTGGGCGCATACGGATTTTACTTTTCGTCTTACCTAACCGATGTCAACCAGCCCAGGCCCCAGCCCGTGCCTTTCAGCCATGAACACCACGTGCGCGGATTGGGAATTGATTGCCGCTATTGCCACGAACAGGTCGAAACCAGCGCCTTTGCCGGCATCCCGCCCACCAAAACCTGCATGACCTGCCACTCGCAAATCTGGACCAACGCCAAGATGCTCCAGCCCGTCCGCGACAGCTTTGCCACCGATCAATCCCTCAACTGGCGCAGGGTCAACAGCGTCCCCGACTTTGTCTATTTCGATCACTCCGTACACGTGAACAACGGCGTGGGCTGCTCCACCTGCCACGGACAGGTGGACCGAATGCCCATGACGTTCAAAGCCCAAACGCTGCATATGCGCTGGTGCATCGACTGCCACATGGACCCGGCGAAAAATCTTCGGCCCGCCGACCAGATTTTCAATATGGACTGGCAGCCGCCGGCGGATCAGCAAGTTCAAGGGGAGCTATTGGTGAAACATTACGGCGTCAAAGTGGGACAACTGACCAACTGTTCAATTTGTCATCGATAAGCATGAGCCATCAACCGATACAGCTTCGCATTTTGCCCGCAACGCCGTCGCGAACTGCGCCCAAGGTGTGGCGCAGTCTTGATGAACAAGGTGGCCGCGATCAGTTTTATGAAAGTCTCTATCGCGAGTTTCCCCCCAACGCCTCGGAGTTGACCGACAGCCAAAGCCGCCGCGATTTTCTCAAGCTCGCCGGCGCCTCCGTAGCTTTGGCGGGCCTGGCCAGTTGCACCCGCCAGCCCGAAACCCGCCTGGTTCCCTATGTTCATCCGCCGGAGGAAATCATTCCCGGCAAGCCCCTGTTTTACGCAAGCTGCGCCCCATCGGACGGCGGCCGCGGCGTGGGCGTCCTGGTCGAAAGCCACGAAGGCCGGCCCACGAAAATCGAGGGTAATCCTCTCCATCCCGCCAGCCTGGGCGCAACCGACGCCCAAACCCAGGCCGCCATACTCGATCTTTACGACCCCGACCGCTCGCAAAGCTACACCCGCAACGGCGCTGTCAGCACCTGGGACGGCTTCGTCGGCTCCGTCTCTCCGGTTCTTGAACAATTGGCCGCTGACGGCGGGGCTGGGCTGTGTATTTTGACCACGACACTGACCTGTCCAACCCAGGGCGATCTGCTGCAAAAAGTGCTTCAGCGATTTCCCAAAGCCTCCTGGCACCAGTGGTCCGCCGCCGATCACCACCAGCGTCGCGCCGGGTTGCTGCGCGCTTACGATAAGCCGGTGGATATCACCTACGATTTTTCCAAAGCCGATGTGATCGTCAGCCTTGATTGCGACTTCCTTAGCCAGTTCCCCGGCGCGCTGACCTACGCCCGCAATTTTATCGACCGCCGCCGCATCCGCTTCGATCAGTCCGGACTCCACGCACTCAATGGCCCCGTGAACCGTTTGTATGTCATGGAAACCACGCCCTCGCTGGCCGGCGCTATGGCCGAGCACCATCTGCCGCTCACCCCGTCGCAACTGCGCGATTTCACCTTCACTTTGGCCGGGGCCTTGGGCGTCCCGAATGCTCCACCGACCGCCGCGTTGCCCCCGCGGCAACAGGCGATGATTCAGTTGCTCACCCAGCGCCTCACCCAAAGCCGCGGCAAGTGCATGGTTCTGGCCGGCGAAACCCTTGATGAATATTCCCACGCCCTGGTGCATCAGATCAATCACCACCTGGGCAACATGGGCCACACCGTCCTGCCGCGCCAAAGCGTGGAAGTCCAGCAGGTCAATCAGGTCCAGTCGCTCAGCGCGCTGGTTGCAAAACTCCAGAGCGAGCGCTGCCAAATGCTGCTGATTCTCGAAGGCAATCCCGCCTACGACGCTCCGGGCGATCTGCATTTTGCCGACGTTTTGAAAACCTTCACGCTGTCGCGCCCGCGGCAAGGTCCGCCGCCTTTGGCGATCCATTTGAGCTTGTATCAAGATGAAACCAGCTTCCTGTGCAACTGGCACATTCCCGCCGCCCATTGGCTGGAAAGCTGGGGCGACCTGCGCGCGTTCGACGGCACGGTTGGCCTGACCCAACCCCTCATCGCCCCTTTATACGACGGGAAATCGGCTATCGATCTGCTGGCGTTTTTCGCTGGTATTGTCGGGAAAAGCGATTACGAAATCCTCCGCGACTACTGGAAAGAGCATCTGCAAACTGGCGATTTTGAATCCGCCTGGCGCTTGGCCCTCCAGCAAGGACATCTGCCCAATTCGACCTCGCCGCTGATAAACGATTTACCGCCGGCCTCCCTGGCCGCCCCCGCGCCGCCGCCAGCGCCAGCCGGTCAAATGGAACTGATTCTCCGTCCCGACCCCTGTATCGGCGACGGTCGCCAAGCCAATAACGGCTGGCTCCAGGAACTTCCCAAACCGCTGACCAAGTTGACCTGGGACAATGCGGTGCTTTTAAGCCCCGCCGACGCCAAACGGCTGAATGTGGAAAATGGCCAGGTGGTCAAAGTTGCGGCCAATGGTTCGACCATCCAAGGTCCGGTATGGCTATTCCCCGGCCACGCCGACGGCTGCATAACCATCCATTTAGGCTATGGTCGCGCCAAAAGCGGCCGCGCCGGGGGCGATTTCAAAAACCAGGTCGGCTTCAACGCCTACCCCCTTGCGACCACCAGCGCCTTAACCAGCGCCGGGCCCGCAACCCTCACTCCCACTGGCCAGCACATGGAGCTGGCCTGCACACAGTTGCATCAATTGATCGACCCCAAACACCTGGCCAGCCAAACCACCAATGGCGTGCAAACCATTCCCGATCGCGATCTTGCCCCGCTTGAAGAATGGTCCGAGCTGGTTGGCAAAGCGCTTCCCGCGCATTCCAAACCCCTAAGCCTCTTTCCCGCTCCAGAGCATCAATGGGATGGCCATGCCTGGGGCATGAGCATTGACACCGGGGCCTGCATCGGCTGCAACGCCTGCGTAATGGCCTGTCAGTCGGAAAATAATTCTCCGGTCGTTGGCAAGGAGCAGGTGCTCATGGGCCGCCAAATGCACTGGATCCGCATCGACCGCTACTATCGCGGCGACCCGGCCGATCCCCAACAGCTTCGCACCATTTTCCAGCCGTTGATGTGCATGCACTGCGAAACCGCGCCTTGCGAGCTGGTCTGCCCCGTCGCCGCCACCAGTCACAGCAAGGAAGGTCTCAATGAAATGACCTACAACCGCTGCGTCGGCACGCGCTACTGCTCCAACAACTGCCCTTACAAAGTCCGCCGATTCAATTTCTTCCAGTACAGCGATCTGAATACCGCATCGTACAAATTGATGCACAATCCCAATGTTACGGTCCGCGCCCGCGGCGTTATGGAAAAATGCACCTATTGCGTGCAGCGCATCAACGAGGCCCGCATCGCTTCCAAGGTAAGCGATCAACCGATCCCCGACGGCGCGATCCTCACCGCCTGCCAGCAGGTTTGCCCCACCCAGGCAATCGTTTTTGGCGATCTGCACGACCCGCCCGCCAAGGTCAACCGGCTCAAGGCCGACGGGCTGAGCTACGCCATGCTCGATGAGCAGCTCAACACCCGCCCGCGCACTACTTACCTCAAACGCGTCCGCTGGGCCGATGCGCAATCGTCGGAGGGATAATTCCGTATGAGCCAAGCCGCCACCACAACCTCCCCCGACCCCACACTGGCACCCGGTCATAGCTACGAAAGCGTTACCGATCGCATCGGCTCCATCGTCCTGCAACAAAAGCATGGACGCAATTGGGTATTCGGCTTCGCCATCGCCTTTTTCTTTGTCATGGTGCTCAACGGCGCTATCGGCTATCTATTCTTGCGTGGCGTGGGAATCTGGGGAATTAATGTTCCCGTCGCCTGGGGATTTGCCATCGTCAATTTCGTCTGGTGGATCGGCATCGGCCACGCCGGCACGCTGATCAGCGCCATCCTCCTGCTTTTACGCCAGGATTGGCGCACCAGCATCAATCGCTTCGCCGAGGCCATGACCCTCTTCGCCGTTGCCTGCGCCGGGATGTTTCCGCTGTTGCATATGGGCCGGCCCTGGATGTTTTACTGGATGATGCCATATCCCGACACCATGCGCATGTGGCCGCAGTGGCGCAGCCCGCTGGTGTGGGATGTCTTTGCCGTTACCACCTATGCCATCGTCTCGGCCATGTTCTGGTTTGTCGGCCTGATCCCCGATTTCGCCACCCTGCGCGACCGCACCCAAAATCCCTGGCTGCAAAAACTTTTCGGCGTGCTCAGCCTCGGCTGGCGCAACAGCGCCCGCCACTGGCAACGCTTCCACTGGGCCTATCTGCTGCTGGCTGGTTTGGCCACGCCCCTGGTTGTTTCCGTTCACTCGGTTGTAGCCATGGATTTTGCCGCCGCCCAGGTTACCGGCTGGCACACCACCATCTTCCCGCCTTATTTCGTGGCCGGCGCCATCTTCTCCGGATTTGCCATGGTTCTCACCTTGGCCATCCCCATCCGCGCCGCCTATGGCCTCAAAGACTTCATCACCATGCGCCACCTGGATGTCATGGCCAAAGTCATGCTCGCCATGGGCTTGATCGTCGCCTACGGCTACGCCATCGAAGCCTTCATGGCCTTCTACAGCGGCAGTCCCACCGAGCGCTTTTTAACCGTCAACCGCGCCATCGGCCCTTATTGGATGGCCTACTGGTCGCTGATTTTGTGCAATGTGCTGGTTCCCCAACTGCTGTGGTTTGGCAAAATCCGTCGCTCCATCCCGCTTTTATTTATCATCGCCATCATCGTGAACGTCGGCATGTGGCTGGAACGATTCGTCATCATCGTCATCAGCCTCCACCGTGATTTTGTGCCCTCCAAGTGGCATATGTACTACCCAACCTTCTGGGACTGGGCGACTCTGGCCGGAACCATCGGCTTCTTTTTGGCATGTCTTTTTCTATTCGCCCGTTTCTTCCCCATAATCTCCATGTTTGAAATGCGCGAATTGGTCCACGAAACCGCTCAGGAACCCAAGGCGCACCCATGAGCCACCAGCCCACCCCCATCCCCGCGGTGTACGGCCTTCTGGCCCGCTTTGAGGATGCCGAATCCCTGCTCCAAGCCTGCCGCGCCACCCGCCAGGCGGGATATGTCAAAATCGACGCCTACGCGCCTTATCCGCTCCACGGCCTCTCCGAAGCCCTGGGCCTGGGACGCACCGCCGTGCCGCTGGTCGTATTGATCGGCGCTATTTTGGGCGCTACCGGCGGTTTCGGCATGCTCTGGTATTCCAGCGTTATCGATTATCCGCTCAATATCGCCGGCCGGCCTTTCAATAGCTGGCAAGCATTTATCCCTATTACCTTTGAAATGGCCATTCTTGGAGCGGCCCTCGCGGCGGTCGTCGGCATGATCGCCCTCAACGGCTTGCCTCAGCCGTATCACCCGGTATTCAATATCCAGCGCTTCGCTCGGGCCTCCAGCGACGAGTTTTTCCTGTGCATTGAGTCTGACGATCCGCAATACGATCTGGAAAAAACCCGGCAATTTATGCTCCAGCAGCATTGCGCCCAGCTATGGGAGGTGCCCGCGTGATGGGCCAAATCAGTATGATCCGCCGCGCCATCCATTTTCTCCGCCAGGCTTTCCGTAAGGAATGGCTCGCGCTTACGGCCTTGGCGCTTCTGGGCGGGCGCTGCAGCCAGGCCGATATGGTCCAGCAACCCAAACATAATCCCCTCACTCCCAGTGCCATGTTCGCCGACGGACGCTCCGAACGCCCCGTGGTCCCCGGCACCGTCGCCTGGGGCCGCGCCTCAACCACTCGCCCCGATCCGGCTTTCTTGCGCAATGATGAACTGCTCTATACCGGTAAAATCAACGGCAAACTTGCCGATCAGCTTCCCATGCCCCTTACGCCTCAGCTTCTGGCCCGCGGCAAGGAGCGGTTCAATATCTTCTGCGCCGTTTGCCACGGCCAAACCGGCGATGGCCAGGGCATGATCGTTTTGCGCGGCCACGTCAAACCCCCGGCCTATACCGACCCGCGCCTGCTGGCTGCTCCCGTCGGGCATATTTTCGACGTCATCACCAACGGCGTGGGCGCTATGTACGACTATCGCAATCGTATTGACGTGCCCGATCGCTGGGCCATCGTCGCCTACGTGCGGGCGCTGCAACTGGCCGGGGCCGCCGACGCGTCCAAGCTCCCGCCCCCGGATCAATCGCACCTGGAGGCCCAGCCGTGAGCGGAACTTTTTACCAGGGCTATTTGTCCGCCTACCTCCTTTGGCTGGGAGTAACCAACGGTGCCGTCGCCTTTCTGCTGCTTCACCGCCTCACTGGCGGGGGCTGGGGCGACGCGGCGCGTCCCTACTTCCGCGCCTCGGCCATGACCCTGCCTCTCTTGGCCATCCTGTTCCTGCCCATTGTCGCGGGCATGGATCATTTGTACGAGTGGACCAGCGCCATGCACGGCCACGACCTGCGCGCCCTCTATTTTTCCCGCCAGTGGTTTTTAATACGCGCCGCCTTCTACTGGCTTTGCTGGCTGCTGATCGCCTGGCGCGCCGTCAAACTCCGTCCTCCCGGCGAAGCCGGCTATCCCGGCCCGCTGCTGGTCCTCTGGTCAGTCATTGTTACCTTCGCCTCCTTTGATTGGGGCATGTCCCTGGAGATGCACTGGTATTCCACCATCTACGGCTTTTCCTTTATGAACGGCCAGGCCCTCAGCGCCTTGAGCTTTGTCATCGTCATGGCCATGTGGAAAACCGCCGGCGGGAAAGACGATCCCCGCTTCAGCGCCGATATCTTTCACGATCTGGGCAAACTACTGCTCACCTTTGTGGTCCTCTGGGCCTATCTTTCTTTTAGTCAATATTTGATTACCTGGACCGGCAATCTCAGTGAGGAAGTCCCCTGGTATATCCAGCGTTCCACCGGCCCTTGGCACCTGGTCGCGTTGCTGCTGATTTTCGGCCATTTTGCCGTTCCTTTCATCCTTCTGCTCAGCCGCGACCTCAAACGCAACGCCTTGGCCCTCTCGCTGGTGGCCGCGGGAATGCTCGCGCTGCGCTGGGTGGACATGATCTGGCTGGTTGAGCCAACCTTCACGCGACGTTTTGGCCCCCAGGGCGTCAATCTGTGGCTCGACGCCGCATTGGCCGTGCTGCTCGGCATCCCCGTGCTGATTATTTTCTTGTGGCGCTTACGCGCGACGCGCCGGCAGGAGAGCCATGAATCCCACTAAATCACCTCCGCCCAACCCCGCCGACGGCTACGAAAAGCGCGACGCCAGCGTCAAAGCCATCGTCTGGTCGGGCGTGGGTCTTATTGTCATAGTCATTTTGGTCCATTTATTGCTCATCAAGGTCTTTGACGTGTTGTCGCAGCGGGAACATCAAAACGATCTACCGGTCTCGGCGCTGTCGGTTTACAAAGTTCCTCCGGCTGACCCGCAGCTTCAGGGCGTGCCCTATCACCCCACGCTGCCTCACGAGGACTTGGCCAAGCTCCTGGAAAAAGAGCAACGGGTGCTAAGCCAATACGCCTGGGTTGAGCATGATCGCGGGGTGGCCCGCATCCCCATCCAGCGCGCCGAAACACTTTTGCTCCAGCGCGGCGTGGCTTGGGCATCCTTAGGCGTCAAGCCACCGGCCACCGCGCCGGCCACCGCGCCCGCCGCCACGGCCCCTATGCAAAGCAGGTGAACCATGAAAAATCTCCTTATCCTCATCGCACTCTTAACCGCCTGGCCGCTGCTTGGATCCAAGCCCGCTTTCTCCCAAACGCCGCCGCGCTGGACCGCGGCCGAGTCCACCAGCGCCACCACCATGCCCATCTTGAATGATGTCGGCATCGATCAAAAAATCAACGAATTTCTCCCCTTGCAAACCGTTTTCAACGATGAACACGGCCAGTCCCACCCGCTTTCCGACTTTTTCCACTCCCGGCCGGTCATCCTCGCCCTGGTCTATTACAACTGCCCCTCGCTTTGCACCATGAGCCTCAATTCCCTGCTGGGCACGCTCAAGACCATGAAAGAAACCGCCGGCAAGGATTTCGATGTGCTGGTCGTCAGTTTCGATTCCCGCGAAAAAGCTCCCCTGGCCAACGCTAAAAAAGCCAGTTACCTCCGCCAGTACAATCGACCCGGCGCAGAAAGCGGCTGGCATTTCCTCACCGGTGATCAAGCCGCTATCGACACCCTTACCCGCGCGGTGGGTTTCCGCTATGCCTGGGACGAAAAAAATCAGCAGTTCGCCCACGCCAGCGGTATCATCGTCATGACCCCGCAAGGTAAAATCTTTCGCTACTTTTTTGGCATTGATTACGCTCCCAAGGATGTAGTCTTCACCCTCCAGGAAGCCCAAAAGAACCGCACCGGAACCCTTACCGAGCGCGTGCTGCTCTACTGCTATCACTACGATCCCACCACCGGCAAATACTCCCTGGCGGTCTTTCGCATCATCCAGGCCGGGGCCTTGATTATCCTGGCCGGCCTGGCCGCCTTCTTCTTCTTTGCTCATCGCTTCAGCAACAAGCGGGCCGCCGCCGACATTGGCGCTGCGGCGCCACACCCGCCCGAAACCCGCGTCCAGGAGCCTGGTAATAAACCCGTGGAGCCGACGGATTTACCCGATCGTCATCCGCCGGCCTAAGATCAACTATAAGCCATGAATACTTCGCTCCAACTCATCCCTGATCAGGCCTCCACCACGGCCGCGCGCACCGATGCGCTCTTTTTGTTCATCCTGGCCGTCTCCGTCTTTTTCACCCTGTTGATCGCCGGACTGGTGATCTATTTCTCATTGCGCTATCGCCGCAAATCTCCCGATGAGCGCCCCAAGCCCATCCTCGGCTCCTTGAAATTGGAATTGGCCTGGACCTTTTTGCCCCTGGCCCTGGTCATGATCATGTTCTCCTGGGGCGCGATTATCTTTTTTTCCAATTCCCGCCCGCCCGCCGACGCCATGGAAATCTACGTCATCGGCAAACAGTGGATGTGGAAATTCCAGCACCCCGAAGGCCCGCGCGAAATTAACACCCTCCATGTACCGGTCAACCGCCCGGTCAAATTGCTGATGACCAGCGAAGACGTGATTCACGATCTGTTCATCCCCGCTTTCCGCATCAAACACGATGTGGTCCCCGGCCGCATGCTTACCCAGTGGTTCACCGCCACCAAGGTGGGGGAGTACCACTTGTTTTGCTCTCAATATTGCGGCATGCAGCACGCCAACATGAACGGCAAAGTCATCGTCATGGAGGAAGCGGATTATCAAAAATGGCTCACCGGTGCCGAAACCGGAAGCAGCGCCGCCGATGCCGGCGAAAAATTATTTTTAAAATACGGATGTGCTCTGTGCCATAGCTCCCGCGCCCCGACCATGGCCGGATTGTTTGCATCCACCGTCAAACTCGCCGATGGTTCCACCGTTAAGGCCGACGAGTCCTATTTGCGCCAGTCCATCCTCCAGCCGCGGGCCCAGGTGGTCGCCGGCTACTCCGCGGATCTGATGCCCTCCTTCGCCGGCCAACTCAGCGAGGAGCAGATTATGCAGTTGCTCGCTTATATTAAAAGTCAAAAAGAGGTGGCCGCCACTTCCCAGGCCGCCAATAACAGTCAAAAAGAGGGGGACTCGCCATCCCAAGCCGTGAGCAATAGTCAAAAAGAGGGGGACTCACCATCCCAAGCCGTGAGCAATAGTCAGAAAGAGGGGGACTCGCCATCCCAAGCCGTGAGCAATAGTCAAAAGGAGGGGGCCTCCCCATCTCAATCTGTGGTGAAAAGTCAAAAGGAGGTGGCCTCTCCATCCCCAGCCGTGAGTAAAAGTCAGAAGGAGGTGGCCGCCACCTCGCCAGCCGCCACCGGAAATGAGTCCCCATGAGCAAAGTGATCGACTACGCTTCGGCATTGCCCCCGCTTCCCGCACCGGACTATCTCCATGATGGAACCGGCCTGCGCTCCTGGCTTTTGACCGTGGACCACAAGCGCATCGCCGTCCTTTACATGATCTCCCTCACCTTCTTCTTCATGGTGGGGGGGATCGCCGCGCTATTGATCCGGCTGCAATTGCTCAGCCCCAACTCCACGCTCATGGAGGCCGAAACTTACAACCGCATGTTCACCACCCACGGCGTGATCATGGTCTTCTTCTTTTTGGTCCCCTCCATCCCCGCCGTCATTGGCAACTTCATCGTCCCCCTGCAGGTGGGCGCCCGCGACATGGCCTTCCCCAGAATCAACCTGCTAAGCTGGTATCTCTACGTCATCGGCGGGCTGATCACGCTCTACGCCATCATCAGCGGCGGCGTGGACACCGGCTGGACCTTCTACACTCCCTATTCCAGCCTTTATGCCAACAGCAAAGTCGTGCCCACCGTCATCGGCATCTTCATCTCCGGCTTCTCCTCCATCCTGACCGGCCTCAATTTCGTCGTTACCATCCACACCATGCGGGCCCCCGGCCTGACCTGGGGCCGTTTGCCGCTGATGCTCTGGTCCTTGTACGCCACCAGCATTATTTTCATTCTCGGCACCCCCGTCATCGCCATCACCCTGGCCCTGGTCGGCGTCGAACGCGTTTTTCACCTGGGCATTTTCGACCCCAAAATGGGCGGCGACCCGGTCCTTTTCCAGCACCTGTTCTGGTTCTACTCCCATCCGGCCGTTTACATCATGATCCTCCCCTCGATGGGCGTGGTCAGCGACATCATCGCCTGTTTCTCCCGCAAACGCATCTTCGGATACGGCTTCGTCGCCGCCAGTTCCATCGCCATCGCCGTGCTGAGCTTTTTGGTTTGGGGCCACCACATGTTCGTCGCCGGCGAAAGCGTCTATTCCGCTATGATCTTCTCCTTCCTCAGTTTCTTTGTCGCCATCCCCTCGGCCATCAAAGTCTTCAACTGGACCGCCACGCTCTATCGCGGCTCAATCAGTTTTGAAACCCCCATGCTCTACGCCTTGGGTTTCATCGGCCTGTTCACTATGGGCGGGCTGACCGGCCTGATGCTGGCTACCCTGGCCGTGGATGTGCATGTCCACGACACCTACTTTATCATCGCCCATTTCCACTACATCATGGTCGGCGGCGCGGTCATGGGTTATCTGGGCGCGATCCACTACTGGTGGCCCAAAATAACCGGCAAAATGTATCCCGACATCTGGGGCCGCGTATCCGCCTTTATTATCTTCATTGGCTTTAACCTCACCTTTTTTCCCCAGTTTATCCTGGGTTATCTGGGCATGCCCCGGCGCTACTACACCTACCCCGAAGAATTTCAGATGCTCAATGTCTTCTCCACCGCCGGCGCTTCGATCCTGGGCGTCGGCTACCTGATGCCCCTGGTCTACCTGCTTTGGAGCTTGAAATACGGCAAACCCGCCGGACCCAATCCCTGGGGCGCTACCACCTTGGAATGGAAAGTATCCTCGCCGCCGCCCAAGCATAATTTCGCTTCCATTCCACTGGTTACCGAGGAAGCCTACGACTACACCAAAGAGCCGACGAATGCCGCATAGCAATCACCCAACCCGCAACCCCCACCTGGCCGAGCAGTTTGAAACCCTCGCCCAGCAGCGCGAGGCCGGCACGCTCGGCATGTGGATATTCCTGGCCACGGAAGTCATGTTCTTTGGCGGCCTATTCACCGCCTACGCCGTCTACCGCCACCGCATGCCCCAGGGCTTTCAACTGGCCAGCGGCGAATATCTCAAGGAAACCTGGGGATCAATCAATACCGCCGTCCTGCTTGGCTCCAGCCTCTCGGTGGCTCTGGCGGTCCATGCCGCCCAGCACGGCATGCGCAAACTCCTGGTCTGGCTGCTGGCTATCACACTGCTTTTGGGCGGCGCCTTTTTGCTCATCAAAGCCCATGAATATCAACTGGAATACCATGAAGGCGTCATCCCCACCCTCCGCTTTACCTACGATGGCCCCCACGCCAATGAGGTCTTCGTATTTATGAGTTTTTACTTCACGCTCACCGGCCTGCACGCCTTGCATATGCTCATCGGCCTGGCCTTGTGGCTGGTGATGCTGATCCGCGCCTGGCGCGGCCATTTTTCCGCCGCCTATTACGCCCCCATCGAGATCATGGGCCTCTACTGGCACTTTGTGGATATTATTTGGATCTTCCTGTTTCCCTTGCTTTACCTGGTGCGATGATGAACCTTGACTCCACAGCCCCGCGCGGCCCCCAATTGCCCGCCGCTTCGGTTCCATCCGACCTGCTGACGGACCACAACTCCACCTCCGTCGCCGCCTACTGGCTGATCTTTTTCGCCCTCATGCTGCTGTTGGGACTCACCGTTCTGGCGGCGCACTGGAATCTGGGCGCTTTAAGCCTGCTGATCGCGTTGCTCATCGCGGGCCTCAAAGCCGCTTTGGTCGTGTGGTATTTCATGCATGTGCGCTTCGCCAGCAAACTCACCCGGCTCTTCTCCGTCGCCGCCTTGGCCTGGCTGGCTCTATTGATGGGCCTGACCTTCAGCGACTACCTCAGCCGCGGCTGGATCGTCGGCACCGGCAAGTGAATGCAACCACACCGCCAGTGATTAGCGGGGACGAGGCGGTGTATAGCTTATCGCGAAGCCTACGAGAGACAAAAAGGCGTCTGCGTTAACCCCAACTTCCGCAGTTACGTGATCGAATCGGCCTTGGCGCTACCCCAACTTCCGCAGTTGCGTGATCGAATCGGCCTTGGCGCTAGCGCCAGGGCCGATTGTCACACGGTTTTAGGCACTACATCGACTTTTCAATCACGCACCCCTGGCCATGAAACGCCAGCGATGCTTTTTCGTCAAAATGAAAAATCTTCGAGACCTATCTGCGGAAGTTGGGTTAATGCCGCCGCCCAATCCGACGCCGGGGGGATCAGGTGCTGGAGATAATCCGCAAGGGTTGGGGCGGGGCATCAATCAATTTTTCCCGCGTCGCCAGATCGTAATACAACTTCAGCGCGGCAAGCTGCGGCGAATCCGCCGACACGTCCAGCGTATATTGCAAATATTGCGTCATATACCGGCGGGCCAGTTGATCGTCCCAGCCGCGCGGGCGGGCCTCGGTGGTGATAATCCGCTCCAGTTGCGCCATGCCGCATTGCAGCGACTTTTCCAGTTGCGCGGGCAAATTCCCCACCTCCACGCCTGGCCGAGCCACCCACACGGCAAAAACAAAGGGCAGGCCGGTCCACTGTTTCCAGGCCTGGCCCAAGTCAACTTGATAATCAAAGCCGCTGGGGCCGGGGCAGACGACTTTATCGCCGATGAGTAAGCGGGGGGTTGGCTCATCGTCATCCTCCAGCGCGACAAATCGCGGGCGCAGGCCATAAACGTGATGCAGTATGATCGTCGCCAGAGCCACGGAACTGTGGCTATCGGGATCGCAGGCCAGTGTGGTCATTTGCTCGATAGGCGTGCGGCTGAATAAGCGCACGGTAAGCGTCGGGCCATCGCAGCCGATGCACCCGCCGGGCACGATGCGGGCACCGGCAAGCCGCTGGTAATCAATCGCCGGCAATAGCGCCACATCCACTTGTTTTGACTGAAGCAGCGCCAGCAGCGCCGACGGCACATCGAAAATCAGCCGATGGGCACCGCCTTGGACCAGACCCTGAATTAAGGGCCGGGCGTTGAGAAAACTGACGCAACCAATTCGCAATCCGTCGATGGACATGAACGCATTTTAACCAAGCCTCAAGAGGCGGCGCAGCGGCAATGTTCCCTTTCAGCGGTTTTGAAATCCTCTTGCAGCGGATCGGATACAAAGCTCAGATGCTTGTGGGCCTTGTGCCAGCAGATCAGCGGCTCACAAGGCGTGATGGGGCGCTGGAAGGGTATATCCGCGCCGTAGGCATCATGTAGAAGCGCTTGCGACCAGGGCATCACCGAACGTGCGGCGACAACATTGAAAGCATGATGGCCGGGCAAGGCGAAATCAAGCGCCAACCGCGTGGCCCGCGCCGCTTCGCTGAGCCGAATATAGGTAAATAGCGAGCCGGCGATGCGCGGCGGCTTTTGGAACATACGCCACAAATCCGCCTCGGTGGGGGCATGATCCATCGCCCAAATTCCGGTATAGCGCAGCGAAACCACCTGCGTCCCCGGGGCGCGGCGGCACAAAGCCTCGGCCTGTAATTCGCCGATCATCTTGCTTTGCGCATAGGGATTGGTCGCCAGCAGCGGATGGGCCTCATCAACCGGCAAATAGCGTGGCACAACGTAAGACAATCCCTCGCCGGTATGAGACATGTTTCCATAGCTTTGCACGCTGGAAGCCACGATAATTTTCTTCACCCCAGCGGTCAGAGCCGCTTGGAAAATATTGAATGTCGCGCAGACATTGTTGGCGAACCCGACCGACTGGCCGGTTTTACCAAATGAAGGATGATTGCCCAGATGAAAGATGGCATCCACGCCCATCACCAAGGGCGCCAGGGCGTCGAGGTTCAACAGATTGACCAGTTGTGTCGGTGGCAGGGCGGCATCTTCACTGGCCCGCACATCCACACAAAGCACCTCGTGTCCGCAAGTCAATAACTCCCGCACCACCGCGCCGCCCAGCCGGCCGCTGCTTCCGGTTACCAGCAGTTTCATATTCCACTCCGAATGCCCCAGCGCGGGGCATTTCATAACAAAGCAACAAACCGCGCCGACAACGGCGCGGTCTGTTATGTATGTCCTATCATCGGCCTTCATTGCCGTCCAGCATGACCGGCGGCTTACTGGGATGCTTTGGCGCCTTGGAGATTTTTGGCCATGTTTGCCCAGCGTCGGGGCGTTAGGCCAGACACCTGCCGGAAACGGCTGGTGAAATGGCTCTGATGGGCAAAACCGCTGTCGCGGGCCACCTGTTGCAAATTCTTGTGCCCCAAGGCCAATTGCTCCTTGGCTCTAAACGACTGGCATTCCACCAGGAAATGCTTGGGCGACACGCCCACCAGTTCGGTGAAGCGCCGCTGGAAATAAAAGGCGCTTAAATGCACCCGCGCCGCCGCCTGCCGCAATGTCGGCGGACGACAAAATTCCCGCGCCAGGTAATCCATCGCCTCGACCATCTTGGCCATGTCCTGATCGGCGGGAAACAGGTCCGGCCCAAGCTGGTCCCATTGGCGACAATCCGGCAGCGCGACCACGAAGATTGCGGCTCCCGGCCCCAGGGCGGGGTAGGCGCTATGGGAAACAATACGGAACAACCACAAATCGCCATGCGAATCCGGCAACGCCAGACGATCGGGCGCAAGCGGCTGATCACTCTTGCGCATCGCCTCCCCGCGATTGCGCAGGTGGTGGTTCAACTGCTGGCTTAGACGCGAATCGAATTGCGACAGGTCGCGGCCGGCCAATAGTGGCTGAATCCGCTCATCAACAACCACCAACGGATGTCGCGGCCGATGCAGCCAGGCTTCCTCATCGGGCGCTTCCATTACCCGACGCGCTTCTTGCAAAGCGTCATTGAGCTTGGAGGCCGCGGCGGCAAGCTCACTCAATTCCGCGGCAGAAAAGGGCGCTTGACCCTCGGAGCGATACAAATGCACCACGCCGGGGAAACCGTCCAGCAGCGGCCCAGGCATCTGGGCGGCCGCCGCGTAACACAACTGCTGCGGTCCCATCACCTGGGCCATGTAGGGATTGTGCTGGGGATTGGCAAAAGCCTCCGCTTCGGTGATCGATCGGTTCTGCCCGATGGCTTGCCAGCTTAAAAAATCATACCCTTGCATGTCGCGGTGATACAAGCGGTTGAACCGATCCGACTGGCGCGGCGCATACAACAGTTGCAGCCCGCCGCGGGGCATCGTCGTAAAGATGGCAAATTGCTCGGCCGGCACCTGTTTCAACAGTGCCTCCATCGCCTGGCGATAAATATCGGCGCGATTGATGCCGCTTTGGCCGTCGCTGACGAGCTTCAGTATCGCGGTGGAGGGATTTAATACATTCATATTAGCTTCGTACTTATTCAATGCTACGCTGGTTCGCGCAATCGTCTGCACACACCTCTTTAATGTTGAATCAAAAAAGTTGTAGGTTCTTTTTGCGCCTTGGACAAGCAAAGTGCAAAGTTTCAGCAATATTTGGACAAAATTGACGCTGATTCCGGGTTTCAAGCGGTTGTTCAGTAAGCCCTGATCCAGAGCATCCCAAGTGTCCTGCGGCTAACTTAGCAACAGTGCAAATAACGCATCAATCCGATGCGTTTTGGCATGATGCCAAGCGCCCATCAGGCCGGCGGCATACAACGCGACGGTGGGGGCAGGTGCCGACTTACCCATGTGATCGATTGTCGAAATAATAAAAAAGTTTTTGCCTTTGTCTAAATCGGGGGTAGGCTTCAGGCAGTCCCCGTTGCCCGAAGGCTTCGGGGGGTTATCTGAGGAGCTTGCCATGACCGCCGCTTTTTATGCAGGGTTCTGGGATAAGAAAGTGCGAATCGCGCTGCTGACGCTGGCGACATTCATCGCCCTGTGCTGATTTTGGGTCTATTCCTGGATTTTCTTTTTTTGCGCCTCAGGGCTTAATCCAAAAATCAGCAAGCGATGGCTCAGCGGCTGGTATCCCATTTCCCGGCAGATTTCATCACGCAGTTCGCGCACGCGCTGCGACTGAATTTCCACCACCTTGCCGCTGGCCGGGCAAATCAAATAATCGCTGCTCTGTCTGCCGACCATCACTTCGTAATAAGACTGCTTATCAAAAAAGATCAGGCGGATAATGCCTGCGTCCTGCAGGTGGTTGAGGGTCCGATAAACCGTGGCGCGGCTGACGGTGGGTTTGAGGTGTTTCAGTTCATCTACCACTTGCTCGGCTTCAAACAGCGCGGTTTTCCGCAGCACGGCATCCAATATTCTGGCTCGTTCAGGAGTAAATTTCAGTTGGTGGCTATGCAGATAGCGGCGAAAGAGGGCGCAGGCAGGCTCGAATGGCTGGATTTGAGCCGGGGCGGCGGCGCGACGAGGCCAATTGGGCAGATTGGAGCTTTCAGCGGCCATGATGAGCCAGTGTACCGGCCCCGCGGCAGGGCGCTAAGCGGCGAATGGACGGTACGCGGATACGATTAACCCTAAAGTGCGCTCTGTGCAACATTTAACGCCTGTTGGCCGGGAAAAAATTATTTGACGCACGGGCAATTGCGTGCTATATTGAAGTGTTCACGAAAAGCAAGGGCTTGGTTCAAGTTGAGCCGGGTACTGAAGCACAAAGGCGGTGAACCCTAAGTGAGTTTTGGCGGCATAGGCGACGACTTGAGGACGAAAGTTCTGCAAGCAACCGAGCTTGTTGACTTGATCGGCCAGAGCGTGGCCCTGAAGCGGCGCGGCAAGGATTTCGTAGGACTCTGCCCGTTTCATCAGGAAAAGTCGCCATCGTTTACCGTCAGCCCCTCCAAGCAGTTCTTTCACTGCTATGGATGCAAAGCCGGGGGCAGTGCAATCGATTTTATTATGAAACGGGACCGGGTTCCGTTTCTCGAAGCGCTGCGAATTTTGGCCGAGCGGGCGGGAATTGAACTGCCCCGACGCGGCGAGGCGGCGGCAAACAGCGGTGAGCGCCAGTCGTTGTTGGCGATGCAGTCGGCGGCCTGCTCGATCTTTGAAAAGTGGCTGGCCGACGAAGCACGCGGCGCCGCGGCGCGGCAATATCTGGAGAAGCGCGGATTTACCGCTGATTCGATTCGCCGCTTTCAGTTGGGCGTGGCGCTGGATAGTTGGGATGCTTTGGTCGGCCACCCGCTGATGAAAAAATATCCCCCGGCGCTGTTGGCCGCGGGGGGATTGGTGAAAAAAAGCGAGAAGAGTGATCGCTATTACGACACTTTCCGCAACCGGTTGATGTTTCCCATCCGCGATGAGGCGGGGCGGGTGATCGCTTTCGGCGGGCGTGTGCTGCCGGGCAATGACGACCCGGCGAAATATTTAAACAGCCCGGAGACGCCGCTGTTTTCCAAGAGCCGGTGCATGTTCGGGCTGGATGCGGCCCGCCAGAGTATCGTGGAAAAGCGCACCGCCGTGGTGGTCGAGGGCTATTGCGATGTGATCGGGTGCCACCAGTTTGGCGTCAACCATACGGTGTCGATCCTGGGTACGGCGTTGACCCAGCAGCACGTAACGATCCTGCGGCGGTTTGCCGATCGGATTGTGCTGCTGTTTGACCCGGATGTTGCCGGTGAAAAAGCGGTGGACCGGGCGGTGGAACTGTTTTTGACCCAGCCGGTGGAAATTCAGATCGCCTCAATCCCGTCGGGGCAGGATCCGGATGAGTTTCTGCTGGCCAGCGGCACCGAGGAATTTGAAAAATTGCTGGCCAACGCCTCGGATGCCTTGGCGTACAAGTGGAAACAGTTGCTAAAGCAATACGCCGCCGCCGGCGATATGACCGGCCAGCAGAAAGCGGTGGAGACGTATTTGTCGCTCTTGGCTGCGGCGCGGGGCGCTGGGTCGGTGGATGCGTTGCGGTGGGGGGCGGTGCTGGCGCGGG
This sequence comes from Tepidisphaerales bacterium, assembly GCA_038317225.1. Classification (GTDB taxonomy): domain Bacteria; phylum Planctomycetota; class Phycisphaerae; order Tepidisphaerales; family Tepidisphaeraceae; genus JBBQBE01. The sequence continues at coordinate 42,161 of JBBQBE010000005.1, forward strand.
TGTCGCGCTTGACGGGAATCGCCACCGAGGATTTGAATCGACGTTTTCGCCCCAAACGCGCCTCCCGCCCGGTGGCGGCGCGACCCCCGGCGGGGCAAAGTCAGGATGTTGAGCCGGGGGAAGTTGCCGGTGTGGATGAGGACCAATCGCCGCCCTTGAGCCTGGGCCGGTTGACCGCCGAGCGGGAAATTTTAGGGATTTTGCTGCTGGAGCCGAATTACTGGCAGCAGACCCAGCGGCATATCGGGCCGGTCGATTTTGCCGACCGGAGCTTGAGGGGTTTGGCCGAGGCGCTGTGGGAAATTCAACGCCATGAGCAGCCGGCGGTATTACAAGAATTGCTCGGTTTTTTAGGGCCGCTGAATTTGGCATCCCTGGCCACGGAACTGGTCGAGCAAATGGGGAAAAAACTGGAGCGAATGGAATCGCCCGCCCAGGCCGTGCCTAAAATGCTGGCCGAGAATGTGAAGTTTGTATTATACGAGCGGGCGCGGAGCAGCCGGCCCGCGGCGACTGATGAAAATGACGAAGCGCTTTTAAGGCGTTTGCAGGATGAGGCCCGCCGACCGGATTTGCGTCGGTTGGGCCATTAGCACAAATAATCGTTGCCGCCTGGGGCGGGACGGTTCATAGCATCGGCGCGACGCCGCCCCGTTACAGGGCTTCGGAACGAACCGGAGGACCTTGGCCTGGCGGCCAGCCGTATGCGGCCTTTTGTACGAAGTGTGGGTAAGTATGGTTATGGAAACACCCTTGATTGGGTCCGGTTCGCAGGAGCAAGTGGATCTGCGCGTGCGCACGCTGTTGGAGATGGGTACATCGCGCGGATATCTGACGTATGAGGAGCTTAACGAGCGCTTGCCCGATGAGGTGGTCAGCCCCGACAAGCTCGATTCGCTGCTGATGCAGATCGACGAAATGGGTATTCGTCTGATCGACGAGGGGGATGTCGCCGAGTTCCAGCAAAAGTCGGTTAAGCCGCGCCATATCAAGGCGGTGGTGCCGGCGAGTCTGCGCACCAGCGCGACGCGGCAGCAGCCGGCGGCCCCGGCGGACCTGCCGCCTGAGGCGGTCGAGGAGGAAGAGCTGGACATGAGCCTGGAAAAGGAGCTGGCCGAGGCTTCCAGCAAGCGCATTGACGATCCGGTACGCATGTACCTGACGCAGATGGGTGAAATCCCGCTGCTTTCGCGCGAACTGGAAATTTCGCTGGCCAAGCGCATCGAAATCTTCCGCAAAATTTTCCGTTCCAAGGTGCTGGAGAGCGATTACTGTCTGCAATCGGCGGTGGAAATTCTGCAACAGGTGGATGAAGGTGATTTGCCCTTCGACCGCACCATGAAGATCAGCACCGCCGAAAACCAAGCCGACAAGGCCACCATCGGCCAGCGCATCCCGTTGAACCTGGAGAGCGTGCGCCAGATGCTCACGCGCAACCGCGATGACTGGGAAGCATTGCGTGTGGCCAAGGCCAAAAAAGAGCAGGAGGAACTGACGCTGGCGATTCGCCGCCGACGCCGCCGCTCGGTGAAACTGCTGGAGGAATTGAGTTTGCGCACCAGCAAGGTGTCGCCGCTGATGAAACGGCTTACCGGCGTGAGCGTCAAGATGGTTGAGTTGGAAGCGCGCATTGCCGAGTTGTCGCGCCTGAAAAACCCCGGCGAAGACCTGGAGGTTTGCCAGCAGGAATTGGCTGGATTGGAAGACCTGGTTTTGGAGTTGCCGCAGGATTTGCATCGTCGCGTGGTGGCGGTGCGCAAGATTTATTACAAGTATGAGGACGCCAAGCGCAAGCTCTCCGGCGGCAACCTGCGTCTGGTGGTGTCGATCGCCAAGAAATATCGCAATCGCGGCCTCTCTTTCCTGGACATCATCCAGGAGGGAAATACCGGCCTGATGCGCGCGGTGGACAAATACGAATATCGCCGCGGCTATAAATTCAGCACCTATGCCACCTGGTGGATTCGCCAGGCGATCACCCGCGCGATTGCCGATCACGCCCGCACCATCCGTATCCCGGTGCACATGATCGAAACCATGAGCAAGTTGCGGAATATCGGCAAAATGCTCACCCAGGAACTGGGGCGCGAGCCGACGATTGAGGAAATCGCCAAGCGGGCCAAGATGACCCTGGCCGAGACTCGCCGCGTATTGAAAATCAGTCGCCATCCCATCAGCCTTGACCGGCCGGTGGGCGAGAGTGAAGACAGCTACTTTGGCGATTTTATTCCCGATGAAAAGGCCGAGGATCCGGTCAGCAGCGCCACCCAGGAAATGCTCAAGGACAAAATTGAGCAGGTTCTTAAAACGCTGACCTACCGCGAGCGTGAAATTATCAAGCTCCGTTACGGTATCGGCGACGGCTACACCTACACCCTGGAAGAGGTGGGGCGCATTTTCAAGGTAACCCGCGAACGTGTTCGGCAGGTGGAGGCCAAGGCCATCCGCAAGCTGCAACATCCCGTGCGGGCACGCAAACTGGAAGGGTTTTTGCAAGGTGAAGCGGTCCATTAACCACGGGCGGAAATCATCGGTTTTTGTCGCACAATGATTGAGGGCGGGCGGTTGACACCGATTGTTTCAACCATCCGCCCTCATCGCTTTGGCGATAGCGCGTGGTTAGGTGAGAAGCTTCTGCGCCCTGGGTCGTCTCTTCAGGGCACGCGGTTCGATGCGGTCGGGTCGGTTGTTGACCCGATGCGTGGCAATCGCCCGCAAGATCGCCGGATATGTGCTCCGCCATTGCTCTACGGAACAAACCCATCCGATCTGGGCAAACGCCGCCAGAGTCTGCAACGTCCCCTTGAAACTGATGTCCCGAGGATTGACCCCGGCCGTCGCCGCTGCCTGGGCCATCAGCTTCCTCACCAGGTTATAGGCCAGCAGGTGCATCCAGATTTCCTTTCGCACCATCGACGGCGTCTTGCACCGCAACACCTCCATGTGCATCACCAGTTTGATCGAACGCAGGTCCAGTTCCACATGCCAGCGAGCCCGGTAGGTCATGGCAAGGTCTTCCCTCGAGTAAAGCGTGGCATCCAGCAGTGTGGTTACCAGGAGTATTTGGCGAGTCCTAAACCCACGTTGCTCCACCCTCACGGCGACCTCACGCACGCTTATAGTATCGGGTTTCAGGTCGTAGTCCTCCTGACTGAGCCATTTCGGCCGCGAAGGTTTCTTCCACTGCACCACATGATCCCGCCGGCCCAGATGCCGGCCCTTGCGCCAGTTGATCAGTCGTTTGCCATCGGGGGGATAAAAGGGGACATCCCACATTTGGGTTGCGGGGGGATAAAAGGGGACATCCCACATTTGGGTTGCGCGGGGGCGCATAATTGTCCCCTTTCCCTTTTTCATCAAAGCCGACAACCTCAGTTTTTGATCCCTGACCCGTTTTCCCCATCTGACCCGTTTTCCCCATTTTCTGGATCCATTGCTTGGGAGTGAGGGTGAAGCTGTTCAGGCCGGCCAGCATTCTAATCCCGTCGAATTCGACGGGATTAAAACCGGGGTTGTTCAGATGCTCCCATATCCCCAGGAACTCAATGGTGTTTCGATTGCGCAGCCAATTTCTGATCAGATCATCCGTCCGCTCGGCGTCTTTGTACCGGGCAATGTCCGTCAGACTGATGTAGTCCGCGTCATTGCGAGTCTAAACCGTGATCTCTCTGCTCAACACGTTGATTTTCGCCATGGCCAACTCCCGTCAATGACCCGTCATAAACCATACAACGCTGCCACGCGCTCGTCGATCTCCTTTTCCCACGCCTCGCAGCCGACGCCCCTGGCGTCCAGCGTCAACCCATCCCTGGCGCCTGGCCGCGAGCAGCCCGAACAGGACATTTTAACTTTGGAGAACTACCGGACATTTCTACTTTGGTTTGACACACAAAATCTTTATGAATTGACACCCTCTAATCCGAGTTATACACTCCAGCAAGGGGTTAATTTCCCAGGGTCTTCCAACCAGGGAGGAACCATGCAAGATCAGACGCAAGGTCGCCAGTCAAGTGTTACCAGAACCAGTGGTTTATATCTGCTGCTGGTGCTTGCCGCCATTATTTTTGCCGCGGTGGGAGCCTATTTGGCCTGGCGCGGTCAGGGGTGGGCAATGCTGGCCGCCGGGGCCGGATCGCTGCTGCTGATGCTGGGGCTGGGGCCGCTTTTGGTGCTGCAACGCCGCCAGATGGAGGAGTCGGTGCGCCTCCAGCGTGAATTGCAGACCACCTGGAATGAGCGGTTGGAACAGATTTCCATTTTATTGAACATGATCAGCGAGCAGCAGCTTTTGAGCGACCGGGCCAAGAGCGTCGCCTTCCGGGAAAAGGACCGCGACGCCGTGCGCGGCGCTATCCGCGAGGAGATGGGACGCCAGGACTGGGAAGCGGCTTTGGCTCTGATCGCCGACATGGAGCAGACTTTCGGTTATCGCCAGGAAGCCGACCGGCTGCGCGAGGAAATCGCCGTCTACCGCGAGGAACACGTTCGCAAGCAAATCAATGACGGGCTGGCGGTGATCGAACGCAATTGCCGCGCCGAAAAATGGGCCGAAGCGCTCCGCGAGGCTGAACAACTGACCAAGCAATATCCCGAGCATGAATTGACCCGCGATTTGCCCAGGCAGATCGACGCCCGGCGCATGAACCATAAGCAGCAGCTTGTGGAAAGCTGGAAACAGTTGGTCGAGCGCAAGGATGTGGACGGGGCGATAGAGATTCTGCGGCAACTGGATGTGTATCTCACCCCCGCCGAGGCCGAAACTATGCAGGAGGGGGCGCGCAACATTTTCAAAGCTAAACTTGAAAGCCTCAAAGGGCAGTTTTCCACTTGCGTGCAGGAAAGACGATGGGCCGAGGCGGTGCGAATCGGCGAGGGAATTATCCGCGATTTCCCCAATTCGCGTATTGCCCAGGAAGTACAGGAAAATATGGCCGGCTTGCGCCAGCGCGCCGCCGGTGAGCCGGCGACGGTTTAAGCGCCGCCGCCGCTTTGGCCTCGAAGCGGTGGGGGGAGGCGGTGCGCAATGGCTTAGGCATATTGCAAAAACTCATATTTCACAGCCGCCCCTGGTGCCAATGGCATATAATAATTGGACCTGACGGGAGAATCTCATGCCCATGCGATTACCGAGTATTCTGGCGGGCTTAGCCTGTTTGGCATTATGCGCCGCGGCTCCGGCCGCAGCGAGGGCGTTGCCGGAACTGAATTTGCAGAATGTGCCGCTGACGGACGTGGTGGATTTTTTACGCGACGCCTCCGGGGCAAATATTACCGTCAACTGGAAGGCGTTGGCGCAATCGGGAGTGGAAAAGCAAACGCCGATTAGTCTGCGCCTCCGCGCCGTTTCGCTGGGTAAAATGCTGCAACTGATCTTAGAACAGGCCGGCAACGGGCAGTTAGCCTACGAAGTCGATGAGGGGGTCATTGAAATAACCACCCGCGCCGAGGCCGATGGGAAAATGATCACCCGCGTCTACCCGGTGGAGGATCTTCTCCTGGAGATTCCGGACTTCGCCGGGCCGAGTTTTGGTCTGAATAGTTCCGGCGGAAGCGGCAACAATAATCGTAACAATGGGAATAATCGCAACAATGGCAATAACAATTCCAATCGTTCGCGTGGCGGCAACGGCGGCAGTGGCGGCAGTGGCGGCGGCATCGATGTGATGGATCCCGGCCTCAGCAAGGCCGATCGCGCCGAGGCACTACTCAATCTGATCCGCGATACCATCCAGCCGGACATCTGGCGCGAAAACGGCGGCACCGCCTCCATTCGTTATTACAACGGCAACCTGATCGTAACCGCTCCGCGTTCGGTGCAGCGTAAACTGGGCGGCTGAGCGGGGCGTGGGCCAAGGGGAAGGATAGGATTATTCATGCGATTTGTGGCAGTTTGGCTGATGGGTCTATTTTGCTGCTCGGCCTGGGGCGGCGCGGTGGGCGTGGCGAGCGTGGAGGGAACCATCGGGCCGGCCACCGCCGATTACCTGGTGCGCGTCATCGATGAAGCGGCCCAGCGCAATCTCAATTGTCTGGTGATTCGTCTGGACACGCCGGGCGGGCTTTTGGATTCAACCAAAATCATCGTGCAAAAAATGCTGGCTGGCGGCGTGCCCACCGTGGTGTATGTCGCCCCCTCCGGCGCGGGGGCGGGCAGCGCCGGCACCTTCATCACGCTGGCGGCGGATGTGGCGGCGATGGCCCCGGCCACCACGATCGGCGCGGCCCATCCGGTCTCCCTCGGCGGCGGGGCGGGCGAGGAGAAGCCTGATTCGGTGATGAAGCAAAAATTGGAAAATTATGCCGTCAGTTGGATCGAAGCCATCGCCGCCCGCCGACAGCGTAATGTGCAATGGGCCGCCAGCGCCGTGCGCGACAGCGCCTCGATCACTTCCGCCAAGGCATTGGATTTGAAGGTCATTGAAATTATCGCCGATGATCTGCCGGATTTACTTAAAAAACTTGACGGCCGCAAAATCGAGGGCCGCACCTTGCAAACCGCCGGTGCGGTTCTGGTCGAATTGCCGATGAACGCCCGCGAAAAAGTTTTTCAATCGCTGTGGCGGCCGGAGGTGATGTTCATTCTCATGCTCATCGCCATGTATGGGATCATCGGCGAATTGAGCAGCCCCGGTGCGATTTTGCCCGGCGTCGGCGGGGCGATCGCGCTGGTGCTGATGCTGTATATGTCGTCGGTCTTGCCGGTTAACGCCGCGGGGCTGGCCTTGATCGGCCTGGCGATGGCTTTTTTTGTGGTGGATTTGTTCGCCGCCAACCACGGGATTTTGACCTTCGGCGGGGTGATCGCCTTCTTCCTCGGCTCGCTGATGCTCTTTGAACATGCCGAACCGATGTGGCGGCTGAGCCTGTCCTTGGTTTTGCCCGCCACGCTGTTGACCGCCGCCTTTTTCCTGTGGATTGTCGGCTCCGGCCTCAAAGCCCAGTTGCGTCCGGCCCAAACCGGCGTGCAACTGCTGGTGGGGATGGAGGCCCGCGTCGTCAGCGCTATTACCCCCCAGTCGGGAAGCGTGCATGTGGAAGGGGAATACTGGAACGCCCGCAGCGCCACCCTCATCCCCGCGGGCCAGCGCGTGCGCGTGCTGGCGGTGGACCAGATGTGCTTGCAAGTGCAGCCGCTGGGCGAGCCGGCGGCTAAAAATATTTAAGCAAGGAGCGACCAATGGCTACGGTAACGATTGCGACACAATACAGCGTGTTTCTGGTCAATAAACCCGGCGTGCTGGCGCAAGTAACCGGTGCACTGGCTGAGCAAAAAGTGAATATTCTGGCGATGACACTGGTGGATTCCCAGGAACATGGCGTGTTGCGCGTGGTGGCGGCGGATCCGGCCAAAGCCCTGACGGTCTTGGCGACGCTGAATTTGCCCATGACCGAAACCGAGGTGCTGTGCCTGGATTTATCCAATCGCCCCGGCGCGCTGGCGGAGGTGGCGGGATTGCTGGCTCAGCATCACATCAATATCAACTACGCCTACTGCACCAGCGGCGCTCCCGGCGGGCGCACCACCGGTATATTCAAAGCGTCCGACCCCGCCAAGGCCCAAAAGTTGCTGGCGAATCATAAACCCAAGGATCGGCCTCAACCGCAACTCCGTGGCAAAGGCCGCTAAAGCCAACGGGCAGGCGGCGGGGCGACGATAGAGGGTGTGGCCATATATTTATGCACTCTACCGTTTCGAAGCGGTAACCCCGGTTTGTAACTGCCTATGAAGGCGGATTTCCTCAACCCGTGGAAAAATCCTTGGCCGCGCTCACGGGTTACAAAATCAGCGATTGATTTGCCGCCCGCTCAGCGCCCGGGCGATAATAGATGGCGCGCCCGATGGGGCGGTGTTGGCTTCCATGATCTGCGCCGCGACCTTGCGATTACTCTCCACCGGCGGTTTGCCGATCACCTGCGCGATCTGGTTTACCTCGGCCTGCTTGCCGCTGAGGCGCGCTTCCAGTTCCTCAAGCTGCGTCTCCATCGCTCGAAACTCATTGATCGCTGCTTCATACAGCGATTCACCTTCGCTGATCCACTCTTGAAAACTTTTGGGCACAACAAACTCCTTGGGTTACGTGCGCGTATGTTAGCATCCCCCCGGCACTTCGCCAGTAAACAAAATACTCGTGGATTTGCTTGCTAGCGCCCGCCGCACCGTAATCACCTCGGCGATATGGTTTTTCTCGGCTAATCGGTCTAGCATGGAAGAATGCTGCGACGAATTTTGCCGGCCCTTGGATTGCTTTTGATTCTGAGCGTTCCTGTCTACGCGCTACAGCCGGATCAGATTCTTTTGATTGTCAATCGAAACGTGCCAGCCGGTAAATCGCTGGCCCAGTTTTATGCCCGTCAGCGCCATGTGCCCATCAAGCAACTGGTGGAACTGGACCTGCCGCCGACCGAGCAGATGACTTTCGAGCAGTACGAGCGTCAGGTGGTGCCGCCGGTTCGGCAATTTTTGCTCGATAACCATTTGCGCGACAAAGTTACCTGCCTGCTGACATTTTACGGCGTACCCATACGCGTGGCCGCCCGCGTCGCCAGCCCCGCCGACGAAAGTGAACTGCGGGCCTTGCGGATGCAACAGGCGACCTTGCGTTTGCAACTGGATTTGACCGTGGCCCGCCTGGAACAAACCGCCGCCGCCGCCGACAAAGCCTTTCGCCCGCAAACCAGTATGCCGCAGGCCGCTGATCCGGCCGCAAGGGCGCAGGCGGCATTTAACTGGATCAACCAGAAAATGCCGGCCGATCCCGCCGCGCGGGCGACCTTGGAGAAACAGGCCGCCGAACTGCTGCAAAATCTCGGCGGGCCGGCGGCGATGTTGCGCCAATTCGGCGCGGCGCAAATGCTCGATGCCCGCACCGACGCCGCCGCCAAGCAGCGCTGGATGCTCCTGGCCGAGCGCATTGAACATGCTGAAAAACTCATTGGCGATTTGCGCCAGCGCCGCTACGATCCCGATGCCCGCGAGCGGCTGCGAATGCTCTTGACGGAAAATTTCGGCTTGATCCAAAGCGTGGAGCTTTTGCAATCGCAGTTGGACTATTTGCAGGGCGGCAATACCACCGCCGCCACCGATAACGAGCTGGCATTATTGTGGTGGGACAGCTATCCGCGCGGCAACTGGCAGCCGAATTTGCTCAACTGGCGAAACACGCAACTCGGCGCCTCGCCGACGATGATGGTCATGCGCCTCGACGGCCCGCAAAGCGGAACCGCCCGCGATATTGTGCTGGCCAGCCTGGCCGCGGAGAAGAAGGGACTAAACGGCAAAGTGGTCATCGATGCCCGCGGCATCCCGGCCGTCAACGCTAAAAAGCAAGCCGACGCCTATGGCCAGTTTGATCAGCTTTTGCGCGATCTGGACGTGATCGCCACCAAGCATACCAAGCTGGCAGTGGTGATGGACGATGCCCCGGCGGTGTTGCAACCCCATGCTGTGGCCCAGGTGGCCAATTACTGCGGCTGGTACAGCGTGGGCAACTACGTGCCGGCCTGCCAGTTTGTGCCGGGTGCCGTCGGCTACCATATCGCCAGCTTTGAAATGGTGAGCCTGCGCGATCCGAATAATCATGGTTGGGTCAAGGGAATGCTAAGCGACGGGATCGCCGCGACGCTGGGGCCGGTGGCTGAACCCTTTTTGCATTCTTTTCCTCACCCCGATGAATTTTTCCCGCTGCTGTGGAGCGGCAAACTGACGTTGGCGGAGGTCTACTGGCGAACCACGCCCATGACCAGTTGGATGATCTGTGCGATTGGCGACCCATTATACAACCCTTACGCGGCCCACCCCGCCATCGACGCCGCCGAGGTGCAACCAATGCTCGATGCCATTGCGCGACAGGCCAAATGAATCTGGCCGCAAGTGATATAAAATCAAACCGCAACCATCGAAGCGGCGTAACCCTGGAAATCCAGCGATGAGCCAGAAGCAAAAAATAGTCGTGGCCATGAGCGGGGGAGTGGATAGCTCCGTCGCCGCCGCGAAGTTGCTGCGCGCCGGCCATGAAGTGGTGGGGGTCTTCATGAGACTGGGCGGCCCAGACGGCGTTGCTTCCAATAACAACGCTTGCGATACTAACGCCAAGCAAGGCTGCTGCTCGGTGCGCGATGCCGATGACGCCCGGCAGGTGGCGGCGCAATTGCATATTCCCTTTTATGTCTTGAATTTTCAGGAGGATTTTGGCCGGGTGATCGACTATTTCGTGGCCGAATACAATCGCGGCAGAACGCCCAATCCCTGCGTGCGCTGCAACGACTGGCTAAAATTCGGCAAGCTGGCGGATTATGCCCGTGCGGTGGGGGCCGACGCGGTGGCCAGCGGGCATTACGCGCGGATCGGCCAGGTGAACGGCCAGCCGGCGCTGTTGCGCGGTCTGGATGAGAAAAAAGATCAAAGCTATGTGCTGTTCGGCATGAGCCGTCCGGCACTGGACCACACGCTTTTGCCCATCGGCGAATTGCATAAACAGCAGGTGCGGGATTTGGCGCGCCAGTGGGGATTGCCCGTTTTTGACAAACCCGACAGCCAGGAGATTTGCTTTGTGCCCGATCAGGATTACGCCGGCCTGGTGCGGCGTAAAACGCCCGAAAAATTTGCCGACGGCGCTTTTGTCGATGCCCAGGGCCGCCAGGTCGGCCGCCACGGCGGACATCAACATTTCACCATCGGCCAGCGCAAAGGCTTACGGCTGGCAATGGGCAAGCCGGATTACGTTACGGGAAGGGATGCCGCCGCAAACACCGTAACCATCGGCGATCGCCAACAATTGCTGCGCGACGGCTTGATCGCCTCGCAAGTCAATGTGCTAAGCGATCGGCTCGGACCTGAGCCGATCGGTTGCACGGTTAAAATTCGCTACAACCACGCCCCGCAGCCGGCGCGGGCCTGGTTGCAAGACCAGATGCTGCATGTGCGCTTTGAGCAGCCCCAAAGCGCTATCACGCCGGGGCAGGCCGCAGTGGTCTATGACGCCGACCAGCTTCTGGGCGGTGGTTGGATTGATTCTTGCATTTAATCCCGTTGCCCGGCCTGTCGCTTGGGCGCTCTTGAGTTTTGGCGACGCTGTTGTAGCTTCTTGGTTTGGTGTGGTGAAACACGGTTTATTTTTGAAATCAGCATGAATCCCAAACAATCCATCGCGGCGTTGACTTTGGTGGCTCTGGCGGCGACAGGTGCCGGTGCGGCCACTTTTATGCCGACCATCTTTTCCGATCACATGGTGGTCCAGCAGAAATTGCCATTAAAACTGTTTGGCAAAGATGAACCGGGCCGGAAGATCATCGCGGAGTTTGCCGACCAGAAGGCTGAAGCGGTTGCCCAGGCCGATGGTCGCTGGCAATTGACCATCGCGCCGCCCGCGGCGGGCGGGCCGTACACCTTGAGCGTCCACGGCTCCAGCACGCTGACTTTCGCCGATGTGCTGGTTGGGGAAGTGTGGCTCTGCTCCGGGCAATCCAACATGGAATTTGCCTTGCAAGGCGCCGACAACGGCCCGGCCGAGCGGGATGCCGCCAACGACTCACGCATTCGCCTCTTCCAAATTCCGCAGGTACGCGATGAATCCCCGCGCGATCAGATTCCCGCCAAATGGTCGGTCTGCAATTCGGCCAGCGCCGGCGGATTTTCCGCCGTCGGCTACTTTTTCGGTCGCAAGTTGCGCCAGGAATTGAAAGTGCCGGTGGGACTCATCAACGCCTCCTGGGGCGGGACCATGGCTGAAGCCTGGACCCCTAAGCCGGCACTATTGCAACTTCCGGGCATGGAGCAGTTGCTCAAAGCCAAGCATGAGGACCAAAGCGCCGCCTGGCGCGAGCATGGCGAAAAACTCAACCAGTGGATGGTCAAACAGGGCATTCCCCTGGACGCTTCGGCCAAGCAAAAGGCCGGCTGGGTGAAGGTGGATTTTGATGATTCAGCCTGGAAAACCATGCAACTGCCGAACAACTGGCAGAGCCAGGGTTTAGTGCACAACGGCATTGTCTGGTTCCGCAAAACCCTGCAAATCTCTGATGACGTGAAACTCGACGCCCCGGCCATTTTGGAGATCGGGGCTGCGGATGATTTTGATATCACCTTCGTCAATGATCGCTCCGTCGGTCATTGCGACGGTCAGACGCCTAATTTCTGGATGGCCCAACGACACTATGAAGTGCCGGCGGGCATTTTGCGTCATGGCAAAAATGTCATCGCCGTGCGCGTAACCGATATTGGCGGCGCCGGTGGATTGGTTGGCCCCAATACCGCCATGAGCCTGTCGGTGGGGGGCCGATCATTCCCGCTGGCTGGGCCTTGGCAATATCAGCCGGAACAGTGGTTTGAAAATTTGGACAACGCCTCCCGCCCGCCCATTCCAGGCGGCGGCGATACCATGGCCACCGAATTGTACAATGCCATGATTCACCCCTACGCCGGCTACCCCATCGCCGGGGCGATCTGGTATCAGGGCGAAAGTAATTGCGGCCAGCCCGAGCAGTATAAAAAGTTACTGCCCACGATGATTCAAAGCTGGCGCGAGGCCTGGGGTCGGCAATTCCCATTTTTCATCGTGCAGATCGCCGGATTTGAACACAACGCAACCGAAGCGGGTGCCCAGTGCATGTGGGCGACTTTCCGCGACGCCCAGCGGCAAATCGCCCAAACCGTGCCCCATAGTGGCCTGGCGGTGGCGATTGACGTGGGCAATCCCACGGATATCCATCCCACCAACAAGCAGGCCGTGGGTAATCGCCTGGCCCAACAGGCCCTTGCCAAGGTGTACGGCAAAGACATCGCCGCATCCGGCCCGGTGCTGGATAAAGCCACGCGCCGCGGTAGCGAAGTGGTCATCCGTTTCACTGATCTGGCCGGCGGATTGTCGGCCAAGGACAACATCTTGGCACAGGATTTTGAATTGCGCGACGCCTCCGGCCAGTGGGCCTGGGCCGATGCGAAAATCCAAGGCGATCACGTGGTGGTCAGTAGCCCAAAAATTACCAATCCGGTAATGGTGCGCTACGCCTGGCGCAATACGCCGCCGGCGCGTTTGTACAACCAGGCCGGCCTGCCCGCCGTGCCTTTTTCCGCCGAGGTGAAATAGCGGCAAGGGCGGAAAAATCGTTTGCCGCTCGTCGGGTCGCTTGCTTTGTGGGCTGGTGAATCGTAGCTTGAGGAGGCGAGGGATGATCCTTCGCTTACCGCGAGGTCAGGATGGCCAAAAGCAAACATTCCACCGCTTTGTTTGAGGTGATCAACAAGGGCAAGCGTTCGGCGCGCGCCGGAAGCGGCAGTCCTTTGGACACACCCAAATGGTGGTTTAAGTCGCGCGACGCCACTGCCGCTTCACCGCCCGCCTCCGCTCCGGCCAGCGCTTCGTCCCAGCCGCCGCAGACTTTAGCGTCTTCCCCGGCCGCGCCGATGGGCGCGGCGCTGAATGAAATGCGCGTGGATCGGGATCGCCAGCAAATTTCCCTGCGCTTGAACTATACCTCCGCTCTGATCGGCCTGTTTGTGCTACTGGTTGTTCTGGTGCTGGCTTACGTCATTGGCCGGCATTTTAGCCGCGCCGCCACACCCATGCTCACCCCCCCCAGTGAGGAGATTATGAGCGGTCCGGTCAGCGGCTCGGCTCTGGACTTGTCGCGCCCGGCCGCGCCGGCCAATCCCGCTCCCGCGCCGGCTGCCGCCGGCGATGCCCCGCGCACCTGGACGGCCCCCGCGCCGCCGGCCACTTTGCTGGTAGATGATGTTCACCGCACCATCGGGCTGAACTACGTGATTGTCCAAAGTTACCCTGTGGAAAAAGACGCTGCCGAAGCTCGTGATTTGCTTCTCAAGGAAGGGATACTCTGCACCGCCGAACATACCCCGCCCACCTATGGACGCGGCGATTGGTACAGCGTCATCGGCATCAAAGGGTTCGATAAAATCCGTAATGTGCCGGAGTTTGAGCAGTATGTGCGGGCGATCGAGCAGGCGAGCAAAAAATTCGCCGCCGGTTCCAAGTTCAAAAAATTCGATCCCCAGCCGTTCCGCTGGCGCGAAACGCGATAATACCGTAGCGCTGCCGTCGGCTCAGAATTTGTGAAAGAATCACGATTTTTAAAAAAATAATGGCGTTTTTGCGCGCATATCGAGGGTCGAATTGTATTTATTAACAGGCTTTCACTGTGGCGTGGTAATCTCCACTGTTTTCTCTCCCAGCTTGGCTTCGCCGGCCATTACCCGCTTCTGAAAACCTCGGCACTCTGCCAGCAGTCGTTCCATGATCTGTTCTTCGGGCACATTGGCCACGCGCTGGCCCTGAACGTAGATAATGCCCCGCCGGTCGCCGGCGAAAATCGCCACGTCGGCCCCTTCACATTCCCCCGGACCGTTTACCACGCACCCCATCACCGCCACCTTGATCGGCAGGGAAATCTCCCGCTCCAACTGCTTGCGCACATCCTGCACCAGCTTATATAGGTCCACTTGTATCCGTCCGCAACTCGGGCAGGCGATTAGTTCCGCGCCCACCCGCTGTCTGAGGCCCAACACATACAGCAGTTCCAAGGCGTCTTTTACTTCGTACACCGGATCCGATGCGTAGCTGATGCGCAGCGTATCGCCCACACCGCCGCACAACAGGCTGGCCAGCGGCGCTACCGAGCGAATGGTCCCCGTTTCACGCGGGCCGGCATGCGTTACCCCCAGGTGCAGCGGGTAATCAAAACGGCTGGAAATCTCCCGATAAGCGTCCATTACCAGCAAGGGATCGATGCTTTTGGCGCTGATGACGATGTCGTGAAAATCCTCGCGGTGAAAAATCTCAAGGTATTCCTCGAGTTTGGCGATCATGATCCCAAGCAGCCTCCCGTGGCGATTGTTGGAAAAGAATCCGGCTAGTTCCTCGGCGCGTTTTTTGCGGTCGCGCCGCTCGACAATCGAGCCTTCGTTGACGCCCACGCGAATGGGAATCTTTTTCTGCTTGCACGCCTGGATCACCTCGCGCACCTGGGCCGCGTCGGCGATATTTCCAGGATTCAGCCGAATCTTGTGTACTCCCGCGTCGATGGCTTCCAAGGCCCGCTGAAAATGAAAATGCACATCGGCCACGATGGGCACTTTCACTTGCGGCAAAATATCCCGCAGCGCATCGGTATCCTTCTTTTCCGGCACCGCCACGCGCACCAGGTCCGCACCCGCCGCGGTCAGTTTGTGAATTTCCGCCACGCACTGGTCGATCTGATGCGTGTAGCCGCTGGTCATTGATTGCACCGACACCGGCGCATCTCCGCCAATTCGCACAGTGCGGTGTGTCGCATCCCCCACGGTTACCTGTCGTGTTTTTCGCCGTTGAATCATGATGCTGATGCTATGAACCCAAAGCGGGCAAAGCAACCGTTTGCCCCCGCGCGACAATCGCACGATCGGCGCTTGACTCCCTCAGGCTCGTACTGGCGCAGGCAAGGGTTGGGAGGGAAACTTCGCCATTTGCGATTGCCCGGTTTTGCGTCGCTGTTGCCCGCGGCCATTTTTGTCCGCCAGCGCCCTTGGTTTATACTGCGCCGATGCCTTTACGTTTGCTGCCGCTGCTGGAACGCTTTCAAAATACCCCGATCACCCTGGTAGGGGATGTCATGCTCGACCGCTACCTTTACGGCAACGCCGAGCGGCTCAGTCCCGAAGCCCCCGTGCCGGTTTTGCATTACCAGCATGAGCAGTCGCGGCTGGGAGGGGCGGGGGGCGTGGCGGCCAATTTAGCGGCCCTGGGGGCGCAGGTGCGTTTGCTGGGATGCGTCGGGCAAGACCCCGCCGCCGCGGAATTGCGCCGGTTGCTGGCCGAGCGGCAAATTGATGATGGGTATTTGCGCTGCGTGGCCGATCGGCCCACTACCTGCAAAACCCGCCTGGTGGGCCTGGCGCAGCACCGCCATCCCCAGCAAATGTTGCGCATCGACTATGAATGCCCCACCGCTATAGGCCAAGAGGATCAAGCGGCGCTTTTGCGCAGCGCCGCCCAAGCGATGGAAGGTTCGGCCGCGTTGTGCATTGAGGATTACAACAAGGGAACGCTCAGTGATGAAATGTGCCAAGCGCTCATTAGCCTAGCGCGGCGGCGGGATATTCCCGTCTTGATCGATCCTGCGGCCATCACAGATTACCGCCGCTATCGCGGCGCGTCGGCTTTAAAGCTCAATCGCCTGGAAGCGGCCAAGGCGACGGGTCTGCCGATGGAAACCGAGGCCCAATGGTTCGCGGCCGCCGAGCGGTTGCTGGACACGCTGGATTTACAGGCCGTGATTATTTCGCTGGATAAGCGCGGCGCGGTGCTGGCCACACGCGACCAGCGCCCGGAGCATCTGCCCACCCGTCCGCGGCAGGTTTACGATGTAACCGGGGCCGGCGACATGGTGCTGGCGGCCGTTACGCTCTGCCGCGCCGCCGGTGGAAGCTGGCGCGACGCCGTGCTGCTGGGGAATCTGGCCGGCGGGCTGGAAGTGGAGCGCTTTGGCTCGGTGCCGATTACCCGCCAGGAACTGGCGGCCGATATTCTCACCGCCTCCGCTGGGGAGGGGGGCAAAATCCGCACGTCCGAGCAATTGCTGGCCCAACTTGCCGCCCACCGCGCCGCCGGCAAAAAAATCGTCTTCACCAACGGCTGTTTTGACCTGATTCACCTGGGCCACGTGGAATATTTTCGCTTTGCCAAACGCCAGGGCGATGTGCTGGTGGTGGGGGTCAATACCGACGCCGGCATCCGCAGGCTCAAGGGCGACAAGCGCCCCATCGTCAGCCAGGCCGACCGCTTGAGCGTGCTGGAGGAATTGTGCAGTATTGATTACCTGGTGCTTTTTGATGATGATACGCCCTTGGCGCTGATTGACGCTCTGTCGCCGGATGTGCTGGTCAAGGGCGCTGATTACCGCCGCGATCAGGTGGTGGGGGCCGATCTGGTGGAATCCCGCGGCGGGCGCGTGGCCTTGGCCCCGCTGATCGACGGGCGCAGCACCAGTGGCGTCATTCGCCGAATCCTCGACGCTTACGGCGATGGCGACAGGCGCTAACCGCCGGTCATCGCCGCCACCGCTTGCCTTTGGAGTTGATGTTGAACCCAACTGTCATACAAGCCGAGACTCCGGAGGATGTGGTCTTCGGGCCGCGCGGACTGCTTTGGCAAATGGCGGTGGCCACGCTCTTGAGCGCTGCGGTTCTGGTTTCGCTGGTCCTATTCCCCACCCTCATCGAGCGCGGAACTTTTGTACTGTTTTTAGGCGCTGTTTCCCTGGCCACCTGGCTGGGCGGTTGGCGCAGCGGCGTGGCGACGCTGCTGGTCGCGGTCTTGTGCATGGTCTGGATTCTTCCTCCGCTTTTTGAGCCGAGCATCAGCGCCACCGATGACCTGGTTCGCCTGGGAACCTTTGTGCTGATCTCGCTGTTGATGGCCCACTTGCACGTGAGTCGCAACCGCGCGGTGCAAAACGCCTTGCTCAACCGCCAAAGACTGCTGCTGGCGTTGGACAAGGCGAATATGGGCGCGTGGGATTACGATCTGGTCAATGGCACCTTCTGGTGGTCGCCGGGCCTGAACCGCATCTTCGGCCGCCCGCCGCTGGAATTTTCCGGCACCTATGATGGCTTTTTGGCCTACATGCACCCGGATGATCTGGATTTTGTCAAACGCGCCGTTACCAATAGCACCCGCACCGGCACGAATTTTTCCATCGAACACCGCATCGATCTGCCCGACGGCTCAGTGCGCTGGATCACCACGCGCGGACATATATATCAATTAGAGCACAACCAGCCCCGCCGCATGATCGCCGTCGTCGCCGACATCACCCAGCGCCGCAAGGCCCAGCCCGCGGCGTAAAACGGCCCGTAACCCCGCGGCGGCGGGCGACGAGCGGCATGGGTAAGTTCAACGACATCCTGCTTGGCGGCTTAACCGGCAGCGATTTGTCGCTGAAGATCGTCGCGGAAATTGCGGCAGCTTGGGCGGATTGGCTCACAGTTCACGGCCCAAGCACCAACAGGATATCTCATTGTCTGCCCGGGATCGTGCATATACGGCAGACGCTTTTTGTTTTTTGCCGGGGTTGGGTTTCCAGAACAATGACCGTGTCCATGTAAAATCCGCCGCCCCTGGGTGCGATAGCCCTATGCTTCAAAAGGGCCGCGCTCTATGATTCTGAGTATGTCCAAACGCCATCAAACTCCGCCCAAGAATTTTGAGGAAGCTTTGGAGGAACTGGAAAGTATTTTGTCGGAAATGGAAGCGGGGCAGGTGGGACTGGAGCAGAGTCTCACCAAGTATGAGCGTGGCAATTTCCTGATTCAGCACTGCCGGGGCATCCTCAAGCAGGCGGAAAAGCAGATCGAAGTCTTGAGCCAGTCGGAAGCTGCGCCGGCGTCCTCCGCTGCGGCTGAAGCCGCCGAAGAGTCCTGAAACATTTGCTCGTCATAAGCCAGTTGGAAGATGCTGCGGCGTCCTCTGCCACGGCTGAAGCCGCCGAAGAGTCCTGAAGTATTTGCTCGTCATAAGCCAGTTGGAAGATGCTGCGGCGTCCTCCGCTGCGGCGGAAGCCGCCGAAGAGTCCTGAAGCATTTGCTCGTCATAAGCCAGTTGGAAGCTGCTCTGGCGTCATGCACTCGGAGGAATCCGCCGCGCAGTCGTGGCCCCATGGCTTTACCGCAATCGTTCGCACGCCGCCAGGCCGCGCCGCGCCGGCTCCAGGTTGGGATTCAGCCGCAGCGCAGCGGTGAATTGCGCCGCCGCGAGGGATATTTTGCCAGACTGCAACAGGGCGGCGCCGTAATTG
>JBBQBE010000006.1:0-60470 GCA_038317225.1 Tepidisphaerales bacterium
GATAAAAATCCTGCGGAACCTTCCAGTGGACGAGCCGCCCGATCCCCTTCCACCAGCAGAACGTTCAGCGCCGCCTCCACCCACAGCGCCCGCCGCCGCACATTATCCCATTCCATCGGATCGGCCTCGGCCACCGCTACCGCCACCACATGCGCCCCGGCCCCCGGCGCAGCCCGCCAGGCCCAGCGCGATTCGCCCGCCCGCTCCGATACCCGCGCCGCTCCCTCTACCGCCCGGTCATCCAGGGTCCAGCGCAGCGGCAGGGGATCGCGGCCTTGGAATAATCCGTCGGCCGTCAATTCCCCGCCGAATCGCCCCATCAGCCCGTCGCGCGGCGGCGGCAATGCCACCACCGCCCGATTCCACTGACCCGGTTCCGATACGTCGTAATGCTCCAAACGGCAAACACCGGCCAATTGTCGGCCCAAGTCCTTCAGCGGCTCGCCGGGCAATTGCCAGGCCACCGCGCTTGCGTCCGTGATCAAGTGGCACGTTCGCTTGCCATAGGTGTCAGCGCTGCGCGCAATCCGTAACGCTTGGCGCAGCGCTTCGGGCAGATCGCCGCCGCCGTAACCGGCTTGGAGTTGCCGCACCGCCGCGGCGGCGGCCGCCAAATCCAGCGTCGGCTCGGCAATGATCGCCCGGGCGGGCGCGCCGGCGGCGATAATCACCACCGCATCTTGTCCGGGGCGCATCCGTTCAATCAACCCCACGGCCAAATTCTGGGCAGCCCGCATATGCGAGCGATTGGAGGCGCGATAGAGCATGGAGGCGCTGGTGTTGATCACCAGCACATGCAACCCCGACCGCTGGGCCAGCAGTTGCCCGGCCTGGCTGTCGGCGCATCCCATCGGCCGCGATAACGCCAGACCGCATAAACCCAGCACCAGGCAGCGCACCGCCAATAGCAACCAACGCTCCATTTGCAATCGCCGGCGATTTTTCCGCAACGCCGCCAGCAGATAATCCATCGCCGCCCAAGGCAAACGCACATACCGTCTGCGGCTCAGCAAGTGAATGATGATGGGCAGCGCCATCGCCCCCACCCCCGCCCACAACAGGCCGGGATGAATCAGCGCCGAGGCCAGCATCTGGGGATAAATCATTTAAGTCCCGCCGCCCGTGTGGCCAGAAAACCGCTTAAGGCGATCTCCAGCGATTGAGCGCTGTCCATCGTGGTAAAATCGATCCGCATCGACCGGCACATGCGCCGCAGCCGCTCCTGCGCCCCGTGCAATTCGGCCAAATACGCCCGCCGCAGCGACAGCGGATCGGCCAGGGTCTTGCCCGCCTCCTCCAGTCCCACAAATTCCGTCATGCGCTCAAAAGGAAATTGGATTTCCTGCGGATCCAGAATTTGAAACGCCATGATCTCATGGCGCTTGTAACGCAGATGACGCAAACCTTGCTCCACGGCGTCCAGATCGTCAAAAAAATCCGAGCAGAGCACCAGCAGGCTGCGATGCGATAATATTTCCGCCAATTGCTGCAAAATTTTACCCGTGTGCGTCTTGCGCCCCCGCGGCGTAATCGACAATTCATGCACCACGGTCTTCCACGGTCCCGGTGAGTTGCCCGGCTTGAAATATCGCGACAATTCCTGGTCGAAGATCGCCAGCCCCACCGCGTCCTGCTGCTGAATCGCCAGATATGCCAGCGAGGCGGCGATCGCCGTGGCGTGATCGAATTTGCTCCAGTTTGGCTGCGATGAAAACGCCATTGATTCGCTGGCGTCCACCACGCAAACCATCTGCAAATTGGTCTCCTCCAAATATTGCTTGAGATAAATCTTGTCGGTCTTGGCAAACACCTTCCAATCCACGTGGCGGATATCATCTCCCGCCGCGTAGGGCCGGTGCTGGGCAAATTCCACACTGATTCCCTGGTACGGCGAGCGGTGCATCCCGCTCATCAGCCCCTCGACGATCAGCCGCGCCCGCAAATCCAATGACGACAACCGCGCCAGCGTGCGCGGGTCCAGATACTTGCGATAGTCGGTATCGGCGGTGGTGTTCATCTATTTATATTTACGTTTTGGCCGCGCCGACCGCCGCCGGCTCAAATTCCCGCCGCGGGATCAGTTCAATCAATTTCCTCACGATACTGTCGCTCTTGATCCCCTCGGCCTCGGCATTGAAATTGGTAACGATTCGGTGCCGCAACACCGGCAGCGCCACCTGGCGGATGTCCTCGGTGCTGACGTGGTAGCGCCCTTTCAATAGCGCCCGGGCTTTCCCGGCCATAATCAAATACTGGCTGGCACGCGGCCCGGCGCCCCAACTGACATACTGCTTCACAAAATCCGGGCAGTCCTCCTCCTCCCGGCGCGTCAGCCGCGCAAAACGCAGCGCGTAGCGAATCACATGATCGGCCACCGGCACCTGCCGCACGATCTCCTGCAGCGCCAAAACTTCATCGCCGCTGAGTACATGCTTCAATTCCTGTTGCCCTCCGCTGGTGGTGCGGCGGACGATTTCAAATTCCTCATCCTCACTGGGATAACCCACCTGGATGTTGAACATGAAACGGTCCAACTGCGCTTCGGGCAGCGGATAAGTTCCTTCCTGCTCGATGGGGTTTTGCGTCGCCAGCACAAAAAACGGCTGGGGCAGCCGATGCTGCGCTCCGCCGGCGGTTACCTGGTGTTCCTGCATCGCCTCCAACAGCGCCGCCTGGGTTTTGGGCGGCGTGCGGTTGATCTCGTCGGCCAGGATGACATTGGCGAATATCGGCCCGCGCACAAAGCGCAGTTGCCGCCCGCCGGTGGTCTTGTCCTCCTCAAAAACTTCCGTGCCGGTGATGTCGCTGGGCATCAGGTCGGGAGTGAATTGAATGCGGCTGAATCCCAGACCCAAGGTGCGGGCCAATGTCGAGATCAGCAGCGTTTTGGCCAATCCCGGCACTCCCACCAACAGCGCATGACCCCGGCAAAACAGCGCAATGAGCAATTCCTCGATCACCGCTTCCTGCCCGACGATCACCTTGCCCAATTCCGCCTTGAGCTGCCCATACGCCTCCTGCAGCTTGGCCACCGCCCTCAGGTCCGTCTCCGCCAGTTGGTCCTTCAGCTCATCCATCGCAACTCCCAAAACCCCACCACCCCCGCAGCGTAGTATCCTACATGCCCGCCAATGGAGCAACCGGCTCGCCAAAGAGTTTGGTCAGTGCGACGGGGTGTGCCGATATATTTTGCACTCTACCGTTCCTGAGCGGGAATCACGGGTTCTGATTGGCCATGAAGGCTGATTTCCTGAACCCGTGCAAAAATTCGTGGCCACGCCCTCGCGACCGCCAACCTATGATTTGCTCTTGACGCGCCTTACGCGACAATTCCCCAGCCGTTATCGAGTCCGCTTATGCCTGAATTGCCTGAAGTACAAACCATTGTCAATGACCTTCAGCCGCTCGCCGGCGCTACCATCCAGCGCGCCGCCCTGCTGCGCAACGATATTCTCACGCCCGCCGACTGCGATTTTTGCCGCCGCGTGCGCCAGCAGCGCATTTTAGCCATCTTTCGCCGCGCCAAACGCATTGTCTTTGCTCTAGAGGATGGCAACTATTTTTACATCCACCTGGGCATGACCGGCCGGCTGAGCTTGTGCCGCGCCCATGCGCCACTGCATAAGCATACCCACCTGGTTTTCGATTTTGGACCCCGCCAGCTCCATTTCACCGATCCGCGTCGTTTCGGCGGGGTTTTCTGGTTGGCCGATCAATTGGATGAATCAGCACTCGGCCCCGAACCGCTGCTCATCACCCCCCGACAATTGGCTCAAAGGCTCGCCGGCACGCGCCGGTGTATCAAGGCAGCGCTGCTGGATCAGAAACTCATCGCCGGCCTGGGAAATATTTA
The DNA here is from genome assembly GCA_038317225.1 of Tepidisphaerales bacterium. Classification (GTDB taxonomy): domain Bacteria; phylum Planctomycetota; class Phycisphaerae; order Tepidisphaerales; family Tepidisphaeraceae; genus JBBQBE01. The sequence goes on from JBBQBE010000006.1 coordinate 3,854, forward strand.
TGTCGATGAATCGCTGCATGCAGCCAAAATCGCTCCGCACACCCCCGCCGCCCTGCTGCGGCCCCAGCAAGTCGGCCTGCTTTGCCGGTCCATCAAGACCATTCTCCGCCGCGCCTTAAATCATCGCGGCAGCACCTTCAGCGATTATCGCGGCGGCAATGGCAGCCCCGGTGAATTTCAGCGTTTCCACCGCGTCTACGGCCGTGGCGGCCTGCCCTGCCACCGCTGCGGCGGTTTGCTGGTGAAAATTACCCTCGCCGGCCGCGGCACCCACTACTGCCCGCAATGCCAGTCCTGAGCCGCCGACACATATATCGACGCAAGCGAAAGGTTTATCGAATCTGAAACTGCCGGCGATAAGCCGTGGGGGTTTGGCCCGTGGCCTGGTGAAAAACACCGGCCATGCGCTCGGCGTGGGGAAATCCGCACTGGCGGGCGATGTCCGACATCGGCAAATCCGTATGCGCCAGCAGGTCGCGCGCCAAATCCAGCCGCACCCTTCACGGCCTCCATACCCAAACGGCAGCCCCTTGCATTTCCCCCGTCCTTGCCGACACTAGCCGGGCCGATGAATCTTCTTGAAACCACCAAGCTGATGAAGAGTTACGACGGGCGAACCGTTGTCAACCAGGTTAGTTTCCTGTTGCAACAAGAGGAGATCGTCGGCCTGCTGGGCCGTAACGGCGCGGGTAAAACCACCACCTTCCGCATGATCCTGGGCATGGTAACCCCCGACAGCGGGGCGGTGGCGTTTGACGGCGTGGATATAACGCATCTTCCCATGTACAAGCGGGCGCGCCTGGGTGTGGGGTATCTGTCCCAGGAACGCAGCGATTTTCGACGTTTGACGGTGCGGCAAAATCTGCTGGCGATTCTGGAGACGCTGCATATCAGCCGCCGCGAGCGGCATAAGCGCGCCGATGAGCTGTTGGATCACTACGGGCTGAGCCGTCAGAAGAATCAGCGGGCCGAAACCCTCTCCGGCGGTGAGCGGCGAAAACTCGAGATCGCCCGGGCGCTGGTAACCCAGCCCAAGCTCATTTTGCTCGATGAACCCTTCAGCGGCGTGGACCCCATCGCCGTGGAGGAATTACAAAAAGAGGTGCTGCGCCTGCGCGACCAGTTCGCCAAGAGCGTGCTGATCACCGACCACAACGTGGCCCAAACCCTGCGGGTGTGCGACCGGGCATTGATCATCAACGAAGGTCGCGTCTTTAAAGAAGGGGTTCCCAAACAGATTATCAACGATCCGGACGTTCGCAGCGCCTATCTGGGCAACAGCTTCCGCGGCGATGAGTTTGATTAATCGGCTGCCGCCGCTGTCCATGACGGTGGTGCGCTGGAGCCGGTAGCTACGATGCAAAAGCCGCCGCCACGGATACTCCGCGGCGGCGGCTTTGATCGTGTACCCAAGCGTTTTTACGCTTTGAGGGCTTGATCCAGGTCGGCGATAATGTCCGCCACATCCTCAATTCCCACCGATACCCGCACAAAATCAGGGCTGACACCCGCGGCAAGCTGCTGGGTTTCGCTGAGCTGCTGGTGCGTGGTGCTGGCCGGGTGGATCACCAGGGTTTTGGCGTCGAGAATATTGGCCAGGTGGCTGGCGAGCTTCACCGAATTGATGAACTTCTTGCCCGCCTCCAGTCCGCCCTTGATGCCAAAACCGAGAATCGCCCCCGGCCCCTGGGGGAAATACTTTTTCGCGTTGGCGTGATCGGGATGTTGGGCCAGTCCCGGATAATTCACCCACGCCACCGCCGGGTGCTTGGAGAGAAAATCCGCGACCTTGGCCGCGTTCTCCACATGCTTGCGCGCCCGCAGCGGCAGCGTTTCCAAGCCCTGTAAAATCTGGAAACTGTTAAAGGGCGAAATCGTCGCCCCGGTGTCGCGCAGCAATCCCGTGCGGATTTTCAGCACATACGCCAACCCCGGCGCCACCGCTTTGGCGTGTCCGCCAAACGCATCCCAGAAATTTACGCCATGATACGCCGCATCCGGTTCGGTGATCTCCGGGAACTTCCCACTGGTTTTCCAGTCAAAATCCCCCTTTTCCACGATCGCCCCGCCCATGCTGGTGCCGTGGCCGCCGATGATCTTGGTCAGAGAGTAAACCGCGATATCCGCGCCGTGTTCAAACGGGTTAAACAAAGGTGGCGGGCTGACGGTGTTGTCGATGACAAAGGGGATGTGGTGCTTGTGGGCCGCCTGGGCGATGGCCGCAAAATCATCCACATTGCAGCGCGGATTGCCGATCGACTCGGTGAAGACCAGCCGGGTTTTATCGTCAATGGCCCGGGCCACATTGGCCGGATCCGATGAATCGACCACTTTCACGTGGATGCCCATGCGCTTGAGCGTATGGCTGAAGAGTGTGATGGTTCCGCCGTAAAGATTGCTGGTGGAGACGATATTCTGCCCGGCCTGGGTGATGGCCAGAATGCTGTAAAAGATCGCCGCCATGCCGCTGGCGGTGGCCACCGCGCCGGCCGCGCCGTGCAAGGCCGCAAGGCGTTTTTCCAGCACGTCGGTCGTCGGGTTCATCAAACGAGTATAGATATTGCCAAAAGCGCGCAGAGCGAACAAATCCGCGGCATGGGCCGCGTCATTGAAAACATAACTGGTCGTCTGGTAAATCGGCACCGCCCTGGCGTTGGTGGCCGGGTCGGCGATCTGGCCGGCGTGAACCGCCAGTGTATCGATCCTCTGTTGGGTACTGCTCATAATCCGTTCCTTTCCTGGGTAGCTATACAAAAATAAAACGCTTGGTTTAGTTTATCGCCGCAGCCTCATCGAGCCGCACCTGCCTGGGCGGCGGCGGCGTCCATCCCTCGATGGCCGCCCACTGGGCCAGTTGCTCGATGGTATAACGAGCCGCAAAATCGCGGAAGGCCTCCACATCCCCTTCGCCAAATACAATCCGATGCTCCAAATACGCCCGGGCCACCGCGGCGATCACTTCGCGTACGCGCTGGGCGGGAACTTTGGCCAGAATTTGCCGACCAAACTTGGGATTCTCCCCCAACGCTCCGCCCACCAGCACGTCGTAGGCATCCACCTTCAAATCGTTGTAAATGGCCTTGGTGCCGGTCAGCCCGATGTCGGATATTTGTAACTGGGCGCAGGAATTAGGACACCCGCTGACCGAAACCATGATCGGGCTGTCCAGCTCCACCTGGCTTTCCAGGTACTCCAAAATCTCCTTGGCCCGCTGCTTGGTCTCCACCACGGCCAGATTGCAAAATTGTGTGCCGGTGCAACTGACCAGCGATTGACGCCACAGCGGCGCATCGGCCGGCAGGCCCAAACCCTTCAGCTCCGCGCACAGGGCTTCAATATGGGCCTGGGGAATATTGAGCAGCAAGGCATTTTGCCGCTGCGATAAGCGAATCTCTCCCAGGTCCGACTGGGCGAAACGCTCGGTTAAATCGGCCAGCGCAATCATTTGCTCCCCGCTCCAGCGCCCCCGCTCCACCGGCACACCCACGGAAAAAAGTCCGTTATTCAGCGGCACGATGCCGGTGTGATCGGTGTATAACCCGCCGACGGGATTGACGATCGTTTCATCTTGTTCCAGCTCGTATCCCAGCCGCTTTTGCAGCTCAGCGCCAAACCATTGCCATCCTTTTTGCGCCACTAAAAACTTCATTCGCGCCTGCTTGCGCTTGAAGCGCAGCTCATCGGAATCGCGGAAAATCAGCGCCGCGTGGCGAAAGATGTCGGGAATCTGTTGCGCAATTTTTTCCGCCGGCACAAAGATGCGTAAGCCCTGGGCGAACATCGGACTGGAGGAAAGCCCCCCGCCGACCACGACGCCCAGGCCCGCCCGTCCGTCGCGGTGGCGCACGGCAAAGGTGCCCACGTCGTTGATCTGCGGCTGGTGGCAGTGAATCGGGCAGGCCGCCAGGCTGGTTTTGAATTTACGCGGCAAATTGGAAAATTCACTTCCCCCCGCCTTAAACAGGTCCGACACCTGGCGCACCAGATCGCCCAGTTGCACCGACTGCCCGGCCAGCAGGCCGTCCAGCGGGCAACTGGTAATGTTTCGCGGCGTGTCCCCGCATGCGAAGATCGAATGCAAACCCAGTTCGTTTTGAAGCCTAGCAAACGCCTCGGGAAAATCCTGGAGCGTGAACCAGTGAAATTGGATATCCTGCCGGGTGGTGATATCGGAAAACCCGCGCCCGTAGCGCTGGGCCATGTGGCCAAGCCCGCGCAATTGTGATGGCGCTAACCGCCCGCCAGGCAATTTGATCCGCCACATGAAATGGCCTTCGTTGGGTTTTTGCTGATAAATGCCGATCCAGCGCAGGAGCGTCAGATCATCCGCATTTATCTTTTCCAGGCCCGATGCTGCAAATTCCGCCAGCCTACCGTAGACGGATAATCCGTCCGCCCGCTGCTTGATATGCTCCACTTTGGCCATTTTCGGGTCAAAATTCATAATTTCTCCCAAGTCGCGGCGGATTATAGCAAGCGCTAAAATTGATTTCCACTATTCCTACAATATAAGTAGCTTTCATCCGGCCGCCCACATGCCAGATCACTTTCAGGCCAACTCACCCGCATGTTAAAAAAAATATCATGCCGCGCGTTGCTCTCAAATAAAACCTTACTACAATGGACCTTTCGACTGATCGCCCGGCTGACGGAGCGGGTTTCGTTTTCCGCACGCCCGGCGAATATTGGAGTAGCTATGAAGGCCAAGATTCATCCCAAGTACCAGATTTGCACCGTCCACTGCGCCTGTGGCAATACTTTCACCACGCGCTCGACGCTGGCCAAAGTGGGCGTCGATATTTGCAGCGCCTGCCATCCGTTCTTCACCGGCAAGCAGAAATTTGTGGACACCGCCGGGCGCGTCGAACGATTCAGCAAGAAATTCGGCGGAACCTACAGCTTCCAGAAGACCGCCGCCGCTGCCGCCCCCGCCGCCAAGAAGTAAGCGTGGTTGGGTGCTTGTCATGCCAAGCCTCTATTATTTCTTGCGGCGCACGCCAATCCGGAAGAAAAATCCGCGCTTTGTTTCTAGCTGGATATTGATCGGCACCCTCCTGGCCGCGGCGGGTTTGGTTGTGAGTGGCTGCGGCACCCGCGACACCGCCGCCACACGGCCGGCCCCGGCGATTGCGCTCACCGTTTTGACTGTCCAGGCGATCTGCGCCCCGCCGGCGGGATGGACCGCCGAGCCGCTGAAAAAATCCGATAGCCACTATCATCAAATCTGGTTGTCGCCCACAAAGAAAACCGCTTACGGCGTGATTTATTTCTCGCTTCCCTTTCCCGTTGGGCCGCAGATGGCTTTATGGGGATTTATGCGCGAGATGAAAAAGAGCGAGGGGCAGGGGATTTTGCTCAATCAGCGTGACGACGGCGACGAATTGCGTTTTGAGGCCGAGGGTGGGCTGTATCATTTGTGGTCCCGACTGCACGTACAAGGTTGGAAGGGCTGGGCGATCTACGCGGGAGTAGTGCGAAAAGAGCCGCCTGTGCCCGATGAATTGAAGCAGGCCGAAGAGGCCCGCGATCGCACGCGCATCATCCCGTAGAGCATTCTCAAACCAAATGTGGCATGAACAAAAGCCGCAGCGGTGAGTGAGCGGTGGATTTCCCACGTGCTGACGCGCACGGCTCTTTGCCAGCCGCTACGAACGGCTTGCAAACGCTCTAGCCGGCCGCGGCCGGGCGCTTTTCACCGTTGTTCACAACACCGCCGCCAGCAGTTGGCCCAGCACTTTTTGCGAATCAAAGTATTCCACGGCAATGAACCAGGCCGCGGCCGGGCGCTTTTCACCATTGTTCACAACACCGCCGCCAGCAGTTGGCCCAGCACTTTTTGCGAATCAAAATATTCCACGGCAATGGACCGGGCCGCGGCCGCGTGGATTTCATAATTTCCATGAATCTGGCGCAGCGCCTCGGTCGCCTGCTGCGGCGTTTGAAAACTAAATAGACCCTCGCCGGTTGGCAGCCAGCGGTCAAACCCGCTGGCTTGGGTGATCACCGGCCTGCCGCTGGCCAGAAACGCCGCCGAACGGTCGGAAAACCAACCGCTGGGCAGGCCGGCGTAGATCTCCTTGGCCACCGTCAATTCCCCGGCACGCGACTGGATATATTGCTGATAAGCCTGGCAGCAGAGCGTGCTTTGCTCCGGGTCAAACAGGTGCCAGCCGTGCTCGGCAAAAGTCCCGGCCACGTCCGCGGGCATCTGCTGCATCCCCAGTTCCAACTCAAAAGGAGATTGGCTTGGCATATCCAGCAATTTCATCCACTGTGCGCTTTTGCTGGAATGATATTTTTTCCCCGCAAATTCGTAGTGGCGTTCAGCGCTGTGTTCCCATTTGCCCACGGTGCTGAATCGCCTGGACGATGAGGGCACAACCGGCCAATGGCGCAGGCTAATCGGCTGCTGCGTGGGGATCCAGTTCAGGCCGTGCGTCGGCAGCGGACAATCCGCCTGGCCGATCAAGCGCCCAAAGGTGGCGACGGCATCAAACTGGCGGTAATAGTCGGCAAACTCCGCGTCGTTGATCATGCGCAGTTGCGTGAATACCGGATCGGTGTCGATCGCCGCCATGCGCCGCGGCCGTGGTCGGTGGGGCCGGATGGGCGTTACGCCGGAGACGCAAAGCAGCAAGTCCGCGCGGCCCAGCAGATCGTTTAATTCCGTTTCGTTCAGGCCGTAATAGCGATTCTCAAACTCTGAGTAATAGCACCACTGTGGCGGTAGCCCGTAAGCCGCAAAGGTGCTGGTTAAATAATCGCGGCCGTAATCGCTTTGGATTTGGCAGGTCCAGGTGCGCGGGTTGTAGGGGATGCTGTAACTGCCCGAATCCTCCAAAAACCACACCTCGTGGCCCAGTTCGGCCAAACCCAACAGATAATTCAGGTGATGCCAACTCATCCCCCCCAGCGGGAAGCCCACGATGTAGCCGCCGACAACGATCGTCAATGGTTTGGACATATTTCAATGGCTCATTGGCCTGGTTGACTGGATTGCACGGGACCACGTGCGGGAGCGGCGAAAATATCATCAATCATTTTGGGCAACACGCGATCGGGGGCCAGATACTCGCGCGCCACCTCATAGGCCGCCGCTGCGTGAAGCGCGTAGTTTTGCGCCACTTCGTTGAGTCCCTCGAGCGCTTGGCGCATATCGGTAAAGGCCAAAAGCCCGCGGCCGGAGGGAATCGTGCGGCTCCAGGTGGTGTCCTGCACTACCGCCGGCCGGCCCGCCGCCAGGTAGCAGGCCGTGCGACAGGAAAACCACCCGCTGCGCGTGTCCACGTAGACATTTTTCGCCACCGACCATTCGCCGCGCGACTGGCCGATAAACCGCTGGTAGGCGGTAGGGGTCAGGGTAACGCTTTGGGCGTCGGCCAACCGCCAATGGGCCTGTTCCAATTGCGCGCCGGGGGCCTTGACCCCGCCCACGGCCACTTCCAGCGGCAGGTCGGTGAGCTTGGGCAAATCCATAAACCGCTCAAATTCCGCCACTTTGCTTTTGTATTCCCGGCCCATGTACGTCAGCGGACCCTTGAAGTAGTCCCAGGTCATGATGGTGGTGAAAGGCGCATCCGCCGGCGGCGGCGTTTGCCGCAGCGCTTGCCAGGAGCCGAGGGTTACCGGGCTGCGCGTGGTGCGCCAGTCGAAATTCATCTTGGGCAACACGCAATCCGGCTGGTGAATATTTTCCGCGTAGGTCAGATGCCGATCGTGCTGGGCCACCTGCTTGCACCAGCGCTCGATATGCTCCGACCAGGCGTGCTTTTCATGAAGCATGATCTGGTTGTAACCCGGATCGGTGTCCAGAAAAACTTTCAGACAACGGGGATTCAAATGGTCGGGAAAGAAGCAGGCCCCGCTGACATTGAGAAAAATATCGGCGCTGCGTGCGACTTGATCAAACGCCGCGGCGCTCATGCCATGATGGGTTTCGTGCAGCAGCAGGTAATGCCAGCGGTCGGCCAGTTGCGGGGCATAGGTATTAAAAAAGTCGCGTAAAAAACGCACGGAATAATCGGGATCATCCGTGGGATAGCGCTTGATGGGATCATACGGCCACACCCAGGTGTCCTCATGGTAATACACCTCATGGCCCAGCTCATGCAGCCCCAGCACATAATGGAAATAATCCCAGGCCACCCCGCCGAGGGGAAATTGCCCAACCAACCCCCCGACAATGATCCGCAACTTTTTGCCGCCAGCGTTCATAAGTTCAATTGATTGTAACGCCAAAAGCGCTCAGTCAGAAATGGAAGGTGTACGCCGCATAGGTTAGTTGACGCCGCCGCGATGACCGCACCGCATCACCTAAAATGAACGATACTACGATGGGCCATACTCAATCACAGGGGCGATTGCAGCCACAATCTCCTCAAGCAAATCAGCGGAAAGACGCCCAATGCATGTGATTAGCCGTTGTGTATCGACACTGCGCACCTGCAATGCATCCACCGCCGACGGCTTAGATAGTCCGTTATGCATGTCCGGGTCCACCCTCACATGCCACAGATTACGGGCGAATCTGGCATCCCACTCGGTTATGGGAGCGACGAGTTTCACCGGCAAGATACCAATGGCGTTGGAACTTATGATAACCGCGGGACGCTTTTTCTTAATCTCCGCCCCGACAGTCGGATCAAAGTTGACAATCCATATCTGGCCGCGTGCCGGTTTGCATAGCTTTGAAGGTGACAAGATCACCCCCTTGAATCTCCGCACGGGCGGGCGTGCCATCGGCATAGGCATCCCCAATCCTTTCGGCTTGTTCAGATAGGATGCGACGGCGCGATGCCAAAGGCAATTTCAGAAAAGCCCGCCGCTCGGTCAACGTAATCGGTTGATCAAGCGGCGCCAGTTGCTGAAGCATGTTTTGGCCGTCCACCCGTGAGAGCAATCCCTCGGAAACGGCCCGCAACACATTTTGGCTGAGCCATTGCGGCTTCTCGACGGTTATTTCACCCGGTTCGCGGCGGCGCCATCCCATCCGGCCGACGTTCATGCACCACTGTTTGTACTGGCCTTCAGTGATGATGCCCACGTCGCGTAATCTATGCAATAACGCTTGAATGCTGAGGCCAAACCGCCGCTTGAGCAGTTGCACTTCGCCGGCCTGGATATACGCTCGGGATGATCCGATCTGGCGCCGAAGCGTTGCCGCCGGGCACAGAAAAGCTGCCGCAAAGCGATGCGCCGCTTTTTCCTCATCCACGCCGTCCAATGGCCTTATGACCAAGTGGCCAAGTTCATGCGCGAGATTAAACCGCTGACGCTCGCCCGCCACATCTCGGCGGCAAACGACCGCCGTCGCGATTACTTCATTGTCGCCGCCATATGCCACAGCGGATATTCCGTCAAAGCAATCCGCGGCATCAACTTCGATAACATGGATTTGGTGATCCTCCAAGGTGCCGACAACGCTGGCAATGACATCCGTGCCGATCAACCAATGCACGCGCATCTGATTCGCCGCCTCCTCGGCATCCTCCAGTGTCCTAACAGGAATTGAATGCACGGGAACAGGAACCGCCGCCTTGACCTCCACGAGTTGCCACAGGCGAATCCGGCGTTCCAATGCTTCACACACTTCACTTTCAAGCCGCACCTGTTCCTTGACCGGCAACCGCGATCCCTTGCGATAGCCGACGAACTCGATGCGCACGGCCGGCTCGGTCCACAAATACGACGTCTTGACGTCCAAGGTGGCGGCCAGCTTGTTGAGAACCACTGGCGAAGGCACGCTCTTGCCGGTCTCATACTTGGAAAGAGACTGCTTTGTAACCAGTCCACCTATCGCCGCGGCAAGTTCATCCAATGACAATCCGCGCGCTAGCCGAAGTTGTCGTAGTCGTTGCGCAATCATTGCCAGCTCCATCCAGGACAGTTGACAATATTATGATAAATCCGCTATTTTGTCAACCGCCCGCGTCAACAAAAAGCGCGGTTCCTCTTTATTGGGGCGGGCCACGGAATTTTGCACGAGTTGCGGAAATCAGCTTGCACGGCCATTCAGAAACCTGGTTTCCCGCGCACAAATGGTAGAGTGTACAAATATATGGGCACACCGCCTTATTGTGAACAAATGATCGCTGCCCAATTTTGCGGCCAGGCAGGCTGGGGATGACTGTCGGGCATTCAAAAACTTCGCCTCGCGCTATTATTTTGGCTGGCCTCAATGGCGCAGGCAAAACCAGCTTTGCCAGAGAGTTTCTCACCGCCGAAGGCAAATGCCCCATATTCCTCAATGCCGACCTGATCGCCGCCGGGTTGTCGCCGTTTGAACCGGAAAAAGCCAACATCCAAGCCATGCGACTGATGGCCCAGCGGATGCGGGAATGTGTTGAGCAAAGGCTGGATTTTTCAGTTGAGTCAACCTTGGCCGGGCAAACCTACGCCTAGTTAATTCGCCAGTGGAAGCAGGCGGGCTATTGCGTTAAAATTGTATTTCTGCGGCTGGATTCACCGGAAATGGCGGTCGCCCGGGTTCAGCACCGCGTTCGCATGGGTGGCCACAGGGTCCCAGTGAATGTGATACGACGTCGCTACGAACAAGGCTGGTTGAACTTTGGCAATACATACAAGGCATTGGTCAGTAGCTGGCAAATTTATGATGCGACCCGATCGCCGCCGGTTATGATTGATGAAGGAGGCGAAGCATGATGAAATGGTCGGAAAAGAACCAAGACCTGGCCGGCACGCAAGCCGCTTTGCTTCGAGCTACCCGTAAAGCACTGCATGAAGCCAAGCTCCGCGGTGAGCTGGTTCCCCAGTGGCGCGATGGCAAAGTTGTCTGGGTCCGCCCGGAGGAGATTGAACTACCGCCCGAGGGAGAGGATCAAACCAAGTCGACTTCGAGGGCAAAAATTTAATTGGCCGGCGCGGCGATGCGGCCCCGCAGCCGAGCCTGTGAATAAATTGGTTTTGACCCTCGATATTTGCGCAGAAACGTCATGATTATTTCGCAAATCGTGATTCTTTCGCAAATTCTCAGTTCATTTTACCGCGACGAAGTTGCCTGGTCCCCAGCCAATTGCGCCACCGATGCGGCGGCGCGGTTCGACCTGAAAGCCCACCACAGCACCGCCCCCAGCGCGATTTGCGGGAGGCTTAGCAGCATACTCAGGCTCATCAGGCCGGCCACCGCCGGCTCGACCCGCAGCAATTCCAGGATGAAGCGCGACGCCGGCTCCAGCAGCAGCATCAAGGCAAAGACCCTGCCCGGCGAAGGGGAAAGTGTGAAAAAAGCCAGTAGTAGGCCACAAAGCAAAAACGCCGTGGCGGCGCTGAGCAGCTCGGCGGCGATCACCGGATTGGCCCGCGTTTGCTCCGCCAACATGAGCCGCTGCGCATCGGCCTGGAAACTCTCCGGCGGCAGCAAAATCGCCGGACGATTGGGCGCCCGAATCGTCAATAGCGGCGGCGGCGGGTTTTTCAATGCCCCGGCGTCATACTGTTCCACATAGGCATTGGAATAGTAAGGGAATCGCACGGATATTCCCGGCACATCACATTGGGCCCCATAGCAGCAGCCATTGGTAAAGCAGCCGATGCGGCCAAACCCCAGCCCCAGCATCAAGCAGGGCGCAATCACGTCCATGCCCAAACGCACCGGCACTTTTTTCCATATCCCGTAGCCCAGCACCGCGGCAAACGCCAGCAAAAATCCGCCGTAATATGTCAGGCCCCCGGAACGGATGTTGACTGCATCCAGCAGGTTTTGCCAGAAGGTGCGATCGCCGCGGCTGTACTGCGACCAGTTTTCCAACACATGCGACAAGCGCGCGCCGACCATGCCGGCCAATAGCGCGATCAAGGCGGCGTTGACAAAAATTTCTCCATCCATTCCCACACGGCCGGCCAGATACTTGGCCAGATAGGTGGCGGCAAAAAAGCCGATCACCAGCATCAGGCCGTAGCCATACACTGGCGCGTTGAGAACGGGAATGCGAAATAGTTCGTGCCACATGCGGAAATCTAATTCTCGTCGCGGCGGCGATAAGCGGCCCAGTGCGTGAGGTTATTCACTCTTAATTTCCAATCGCTTGCTAAGGCGATTTTGATCATCAACCAGGCAGACCACGGCATGGTGCTTCGCCACTTCATTTGCCTGGGCCAAGGCAAAGCTCATCACGATGACGCGATGCCCCACCGCGCTGAGGCGGGCGGCGGCGCCATTTATCCCGATCACGCCGCTGGCGGCCTGGCCGGCGATGATGTACGTTTCAAAGCGGTTGCCGTTTTCGCAATCGGCCACGATAACCGCTTCGTTGGCGACAAAACCCGCGGCGTCCATCAAATCGCGGTCGATGGTGATGGAGCCGTGGTAGTCCGGGTCGGTCTGGGTAACGGTTGCGCGGTGCAGCTTGGCTTTCAGCAGCTTGGTAAACATCGGATGGTCCAGTATAGCCAAAAGTTTGCCTCACGTCATTTATCTCGCCGCTGTTTGCCGCGATGGGCGGCGGCGCTGTTGATTCTGGTCGGCGGCTGGGCAAGGGGGCAGACGATTTCTACCGAATCAACCACCCGCCTGGAAACCGCCACGGAGGCGGGGCTGAATTTTCTAGCCCGCAATCAAGAACCCGATGGCTCCTTCAGCGGCGGCGGGCCTAAGATCGCCATGACCGGATTATCACTGCTGGCATTTCTGGCCTGCGGACAAACCCCCGGCGATGGACGTTTTGGGTTGAGCGTGCGGGCGGCCGAAGATTACCTGGTGAAAGCCGTTCCCGCCGACGGGTATTTGGGCAAATTGGACGGCAGCCGCATGTATGGGCAGGGCATTGCGGTTTTGGCCCTTGCGGAAGTCAGCGGCGTGGAACGCGATCCGCAGCGGAGCCTGGCCCTGCGCCAAGCACTGGAGCGCGGATTGAAGGTGATTTTGGCCGCCCAAAACGTGGGTAAATCGGATGCCTTCATCGGCGGCTGGCGTTATGAGCCGAGCAGCCTGGATGCAGATCTCTCGCTCTCGGGCTGGAACGCTCTGGCATTGCGGGCCTGCCAAAATGTTGGGCTGGGGGTGCCCAAGGAAGCACTGCAAAAGGCTGTGCAATTTGTGCTGAAGTGTTATCACCGGGAAGACGGCGGCTTTGGCTATCAACCGGGAGCCGCTTCCAGCGCCGCCATGACCGGGGTGGCGGTGCTGAATCTATATCTGCTGGAAGCGACCGATCGGGCGGAATTGGAAGCAGCCGGCAAATTTTTGCGGGCCAATCGCGTCAATGATGATACGCGCTTTACGCTCTACGCCACCTACTACGCCACCCAAGCGGCGTATCAGGCCGGCGGACCCACCTGGGAAGCGCTATGGGCGGCGTATAGCCAAGCCCTGTTGGCCCGGCAGATGCCCGATGGAGGCTGGCCGGTGAGCAAAACCGGGGAGGAACCCGGAAGGATTTATTCCAGTTCCCTGGCGATACTCACCTTGGCAGTGCCCTACCGTCTGCTGCCGATTTATCAGCGCTAACCCAGCTTGTGTTTAGAGTTAAGGGATTCCGGCCCTACCGTCTGCTGCCGATTTATCAGCGCTAACCCAGCCAATGCCCCGCTGGGCTGAAATACAGCCACGCGATAAAAATATCACATTCCGCGCGCCATAGCGGCACATTTATGTAGCCCGCATTGCGACTCGTCCGATAATATGATTCTGGGAGAGGCGCGTATGGCAAGGAAAGGCAAAAAGGAGTCTGGGGCGACGGCCGATCCGGCGGCGTCGGCACGTTTTCGCAAGCGGGTGGCAATCGCCGCTTTGCTGGTGATGACGCTGGCGGCGGCGGTGGCGGGATATCGCGCCGCCTGGCGCTACGTGCGTACGGAACTGGTTTTTCAAAGCAATCCGCCGACAGTGGTGTTGAAAAATCGTCCGGTATGGATGAGCGATTTTCTGGCCGAGCAAATCGCGATTGTGGCTCGGCCGCTGGGCACGCACTCGGCGCTGGATCACCAGGCACTGGTTGATTCGTTCAATCTGCTCAAAAGCGATCTGCGCATCAGTCCCTGGATTAAGCAGATACGCCAGGTGCGACTGATGTACGGGCACAAGCCCGGCGACACGCTGCTTTTGGACTGCCAGTATCGCGCGCCCGTGGCGATGGTGCGCTGGGGCGAATATTTCTGGCTAGTTGATGAGCAAGCAGTGCAGTTGCCCGGCCCATTTACCGCGGCGCAATTGCCGCGCGTGATGCTGGGGCAAAATGGCTTGATGAATATCCGGCTGATTGAGGGAGTGAAAAACGCGCCGCCGGGGGCGGGACGCAGATGGTCGGGAGAGGATGTGCTGGCCGGGCTGGATATGGTGAAATTGCTGTACCTCAAGCCCTACGCCGAGGAGATCATGTCGGTGGATGTGAGCAATTTCGCCGGACGCAAAAGCGAGCGGGATTCGCATTTGGTGTTAAAGACCAAGTACACCTCCCCGCCCAGTGAAATCCGCTGGGGCCGGGCTTTACGCGACGCCGATGCGTTTATTGAAGTGTCCAGCGAGCGTAAATTGGATGCGCTAGAGAATGTGTGGCGGCAATATCATCGCGTGGACGCCAATCAGCCGTGGATCGACATTCGCTATGATAAGATTACCCATCCCCTTCCGGCCCTGGAGCAAGACGCGCCGCGCGGCCGGGCCGCCTCAAGCGGCACACACCACACCGCGCGCGAGGCCCGCGCCGACGGACACTGACTGCGGCAACACCCTTTGGCTGGCGGTGTGGCTGATTCCCCAAGGCGCGCTGGTGGCGATCAATGCCTGGCGCTGGCCTTTATCGGCGGGCCTGGGGGCCGCGCCGGAAGCGTTGGCCCTTGAGCAACTCACGATCCTTCAAATTCTATTATGCGGGCTGATTTTTCCCGCTTTATTGCGCCAGTGGCCAGTGAGCGGCGCGGCCCTGCTCGGCCTGTGGCCGCTGACGCTGGCGGCGGGGTTTTTAGCCGGCCGGCCGTGGAGTCAGGCGGTGTATTGCGCAGTGGCGAGCAGCGCGATGCTGATTGCTTTGATCTGGCCGGCGCGGGCCATGAGAACCTGGCGCGGCCAGGTATGGGGACTGCTTGTGGTTAATAGCCTGCTGTGGGGCGCGGCACTGCTGATTTATGCCAGGTGGGAGCTTTGAGCGGATGGGGGAAATTTGCCCGGGACGGGCAGGATAGATGTGCCGCGGCGGCAGGCACACATCATCTTGGAAAGTATTCGGCGTATTCCGAGTAAGACTGTTGGCCCCGGCAGGTGCGGCGATAGCGGCGGAGGGTGCGGAAAACGTCCTTGGCGTATTTCATGCCGTTGACGCGGCAGATTTCGTCGCCGTAAAAGGTGGGAATCGGCACTTCTAGAATGGTGAATTTCTGGTGGTGCCATTTGATGATAATTTGCGTATCAAAGTGAAAATCATTGGTCATGTTTCCCATGCGGATTTGCCGCAGCGCCGCCAGCGAATAAGCGCGATAGCCGCTATGAAATTCGCTGAGCCGCAGGCCCAGGGCGCGATTTTCGCAGCAGGTGAGGATGCGATTGCCCCAGTATTTGTGCCAGGGCATGCCACCCTTGCGGGCGTCAAATTGATTGGTCATCCGCGAGCCAAAGACCGCATCGGCGCGCCCCGCCGCCAGCGGCCCATACAGCGCCGCCAGCATTTCCGGGGCGTACTGCCCATCGCCGTGCAGCAGGACCACGGCGTCAAAATTTTTGTGTAAAAAATAGCCGTAGCCGGCTTTTTGATTGCCGCCATAGCCGAGATTGATCGGGTTGCGCTGCACGCTCAATTTGCCTTGACCGACCGCGGCGGCCCAGGCGGCGGCGACGCCGCACGTGTCATCGCCGCTGGCGTCATCAAAAACGGCCACTTCGGTAACATTGGCCCAGACCGGGGCGGAAATACGCTCCAGCACTGACGCGATGGTGGTGGCGGCGTTGTAAGCCACGACCAGCACGCCGATTTTGCGGCCGCGGCTAGCGGCTGGCGGCGAGGATGAAATGGCATCAGCAGTCGGCATCGCTAGCGGATGCTAGGGCCGAGGCGGGGAAGATCAAGCAAGATATCAATGCAATGCCGCCGGCGATCTTGCAATCGTCGGCGGCAAAGTATCGTTGGCAATGCGCTATTTAGACGTTAATCGCCTTGATGAGCACTTCGGTATATTTCTGGCGGTGGCCCTGCTTTTTGTGATAACCTTTGCGACGGCGATACTTATAGATCACCACTTTGTCGCCCTTGATCGCGCCCAGCACCTCGGCCTCAACCGATGCGCCGGCCACCAATGGCTGGCCGACTTTGGTTTCTCCTTCGCCGCCGACCAGCAAAACCTGGTCGAAACGAATGGTTTTTTCATCGTCGCCGAGCTTGCGGTCGATCTCAATGCGCTCGCCGCTGGTAACCATAAACTGCTTGCCGCTGTCCTGAATGATTGCGTACATTGAATAGCCTGTTGAAACCCCGCTCGCACTTGCCCGACAATCGGGCCAAAACGAACGAATAGGGCATTATGCCTTTTTCACGATGCACGTCAAGGGATGACCAGGACATTTTGCGTGCCATTTGCCACCGAGCCAGTAACGCGGGGGTACGACCCGTTCATTGCACTTCCAGAGAACGTCGGGCAAAGGCGGTGGCGATGCGAATTTGGTGGTAGCCAATGGCTCCGCCGAAGGCTTGGAAAATGGGGCCCAGCGGACCGGGGCCATGTTTCTGCAGGTAGTCCATGATTTGCCGCTGGATCTCCGGCCGCACCCACGCATCGATACTCTTCACCTGGTTTTCTAAAATGTAGTCTTCCAGGTATTGGCTGGTGGTGCTGACAGCTCGGTTGGTGGCGGCGGCCACCTGCTCCACGGTCTGGCCCCTGTCAAACATATCCCAGGCTTTGAGTTTGGTGGGATTGACGCGCGGCGGCTCCAATTCCGGCTCGTGGACAAAATCATTGGGCTGGAGCGCTTGGGCCTGGCAATACTGGCCGATCAATGCGCACAATTCTTCACCGTATTGGTTTAATTTCATTTCCCCGACGCCGTTAATCGCCGCAAGATGCTTTGAGTCGGCGGGTTTGTTGCGGGCCATATGAATCAATGTGGCGTCGGAGAAGACCATGAATGGGGCGATGCCGTGGCGCTCCGCGGCTTGGCGGCGCCATTGCCGCAGGGCCTCGAACAGGCCGGTATCGACGCCGGTCATGTCGCGTTCCTGGCGCTCGCCGCGAGCGCGAAGCTGTTGCCTGGGGCGCAATAGCCGCACCGTCCGCTGACCGCGCAATACGCTCATGGACTGCTCGTTGAGCTTGAGTACCGGCAATTCCCCCTCATCGCGGCGCAGCACGTTCTGGCTGACCAGTTGATACACCAGCGAGGTCAACTGCTTTTTGGTAAAATCTTTTAGCAAACCGTAGGTGCTTAGCTCATGGTGGCGCATGTGGCGAATGCGTTCGGTATCCGCCCCGGCCAGCACATCCACCACATGCCCCACCCCGAAGCGCTGATTGACCCGCGCGACGCAGGAGAGGATTTTTTGCGCGATCACATGGCCTTCGACGATGGTCTCCACTTCGTCGAGGCACACATCACAGGCGTGGCAATTGTCAGAAGGATAAGACTGGCCGAAATATTCCGATAGCGCTTTATGCCGGCAGACCGCCGCGGCGCAATACTGATTCATGCGCTCCAGCAAGCCGTACTGGGTTTTGGCCACGGCCTGGGGATCGGCGGCCTCGGCGGCGCTTTTATCAATCAGCGAGCGGGCGCGAAATACATCGCCGGCCGAGTACAGCAGTACGCATTCGGCTTCCAGGCCATCGCGGCCGGCGCGGCCAGTCTCCTGCTGATAACCCTCCAAGGTTTTGGGCAAAGCGCTATGGACAATGCAGCGGACATTGCTGCGGTCGATCCCCATGCCGAAAGCAACGGTGGCGGCGATCACGTCCACCCGCTCGGCGGCAAACGCCTCCTGGACTTTGTGGCGCGACTCGGCCTCCATGCCGGCGTGGTAAAACGCGGCTTTGACACCGCGGCGTTTGAGCCAGTCGGCCATGGACTCGGTTTCTTTGCGGCTGTAGCAGTAGACGATGGCCGCTTCGCCGGGGTGTCGCCCCAGGGCCTCAGCGGCTTGCGCGTAAGGATCGGTTTTGGGCAATACGCGATAAATCAAATTGGGTCGATCAAAGCAGCCGACCAGAATTTGCGGCTCGCGGAGGCATAATTGCTCCACGATATCACCGCGCACCCGCGGGGTGGCGGTGGCGGTGAAGGCGTGTAGCGAAGCATCGGCAAAGCGCTGGCGAAGGATGGATAACCTGCGATATTCAGGCCGAAAATCGTGTCCCCACTGGCTGATACAGTGGGCCTCATCAATGGCGAAACGGCGCACGCCGCGTCGCGCCAGCAGATTCAGAAACCCGTCGGCGACCAGCCGTTCGGGCGCGACAAACAAAAGCTTGAGCCGATTGTTCTGCACATCGTCGATGACCTGGGCACGCTGGGATTCATCCATGCCGGAATGAATGGCGGCGGCCGGATAGCCCGCTTCACGCAGGCCGTCCACTTGATCCTTCATCAGCGCGATCAGCGGCGAGACGACCACATCCATCGCATCATCCAGCATGGGCGGAAGCTGATAACACAGTGATTTGCCGCCGCCGGTGGGCAGCACCGTCAGGCAATCCCGATGATCCAATGCCGCTTGAATGGCCTGAGCCTGGTGAGGTCGAAGCGCATCAAACCCCCAGTAGCGGCGCAACACCGCGATCCACTTGTCATCAACCGTTGCCTGGGACATCGTTGCTACTGTCCACACCGCGGCGGCTGTTGGCAAGAGCGCGGCACATGCGCTAGCGAGTATGGTGACGACAAAATGCTGATGCGACGACAAGGAGGGTTCATCCGCGATGCACGCGATAGCCCGGCGTGGCTCGCCGGTGGATACTACTTGCCGACCCGTTCATAGGAAAAGTCCAGCCGGTTTTTTTCCGTCTGGGCATGCTCGACGGTCAAACTGACAACCTGGCCATTGGTGTCCAAGTCCACGGTGAGATTCTCATTAACGTCGCGCGTCTCCGCGGGCGGAAGATCACTGAGACGGATAAACAGCGTGTCAGTATCCTGAAAATATTTCACCTGCATGGTCAATCTCCGGTGAAATCACGATCGAAAAAAGCGTTATGCACGGTTTGGCCATCGGCTAAAAGCACAACCCGAAGCCACTTGTCGCCAGCCTCAGCCACTCTAGCCCACATGCGGATGTGTCCATCAGTCTGCACCACCGAATACTCCGCGGCGGCAATCACGCTCTCAATCCACTGCTCACGGATACCCGCGCGATCGGGGCCTGGCGACGAAAATCAAAATAGCGAGTGGTTTACATCACGCCGCTGGCAACGACGCCCTATTTTACCCCGCTTGTCAGCCGATGGGAAATGAGCGGCGCTGGCTGGCAAGAGTCCAAAGATGCAACCGCAAGTACGGGCATTGATTGTGTTTTAATTCGTTGTAATCGACAATGCTGTTGCCGGAGGCAAGGAACCGGCTGGAATGTGGTACTTCGCCTACGGATCAAATTTGAACGCCAGGGCCGTTACCGAGTGGTGCCGGCACTATGGGTATCGTCCGCCGGGCTTGAAAAGTGGTCGCCCGGCGGTGCTGGATAATTACCGGCTTTGTTTTCCGATCTACAACGAATATTGGGGCGGGGGGACGGCGGACATCGTGTATGATCCGGGCAAGTATGTCGCCGGGGCGCTGTTTGAGTTGACCGAGGCCGAATGCAAGGTGCTGGATTGTAAGGTGGACCGGAAACTGGATGGCGCCCAGCGCGAAGTCGGCATGTACAAGCATGTGCAGGTCAAAGTGGCGCCGCTGGGCAAAGGTGAACCGCTGACGGTATTTACCTATCAGGGGACCAGTATGGATCGCAACCACATCCCCCCCACCCAGCACTACATGGACCTGGTGATCCAGGGGGCTTACGGGTTTGGTTTATCGATGATGTGGATCGCCTATTTGCAAAGCTTCAGTACGCAGGCCGGCCGCAAGCCGCGCCCGCCGGGGACCGGCGACGCCGCGGCGCGACTGTAGCCACCAAGACCTTTGGGCCGGCGAGGACGCAATTATGAGCGATGCGGTTGAGGCAAAATTGGTCAGCGACTCGGCGATCGAGGAGCAGACGTCGCTGATTTTTCCCAATGATCTGAACAGCCGGGGCACGCTTTTCGGCGGGCGGGTGCTGGAACTGGCCGACCGTTTGGCGGCGGTGGTGGCGATGCGGCACAGCGGGCGGGTATGCGTAACTTTGGCAATCGACTCGGTGCGATTTTTGGCCCCGGCGACACAGACTGACTTGCTGGTGATGAGCGCTGCGGTCAATCGGGTGTGGCGCAGCAGCATGGAAATCGGCCTAAAAGCCTACGCTGAGCATATGACCGATCACCAGCGCCGGCACATTTTTTCGGCGTATTTCACCTATGTCGCCTTAGACGAGCGGCAGAAGACGGTGGCGGTGCCGGCCATATTACCCAAAACCGATGAGCAAAAGCGACGCTATGAAGACGCGCAATTTCGCAGGCATTTGCGCCTGGCCAGTTTGCCGTGCCGATAAACCAATAGGGCGGCGTTGGCCGGACGGGCTGGTTGCCGCCGTAAGGATCTAAACACTCATTGATGCCTATGACGGGCTTATTTCTCACCACACCATGCGCGCCTTGGTTTTTGACGGAAATATTCGCTTCAATCCCCACCAGCCGGAGCCGAGCCTCCAGGAGGGGGACGCGCTGGTGCGCGTGCGCTGCGCCGGCATCTGCGGCGGCGATCTGCAAATCGCCAGTGGGTGCAACCATTTTACAGGCGTATTGGGCCATGAATTTGTCGGGCGGGTGGAGCAGTCGCCCAGTCGGGAACTGATTGGCAAGCGCGTGGTCGGCCAGATGGATATCTCGTGCGGGCGGTGTGATTTATGCCAGTCGGGCCTGTCTAATCATTGTCGCCATCGACAGGTATTGGGTATGCAAGGCCATAGCGGAGTCTTTGCCGACCGGGTGCGACTGCCGGCGGGGAATTTGCATGTGCTGCCCGACAGCTTGGAAGATGAGCGGGGCATTTTTGCCCAACCGCTGGCGGCGGCGCTGCAGATTTTGCGACAAGTGGCGGTGGATAAGAACCAGTGGGTTACGGTTCTGGGAGATGGACGATTGGGACTGCTGGCGGCGCAGGTGCTGCGCAATGCCGGTTGCGCGGTGCGGTTGCTGGGACACCACCAGGCGAATTTGGCGTTATGTGAAAAATGGTCGATTCGCGCCCGGCAGGTGCGCGAGGTAACTGGACGGCGCGACCAGGATGTGGTGGTGGATTGCACCGGCAGCACTAGCGGCTTACGCACCGCGCTACAAATGGTGCGGCCGCGGGGAGTGCTGGTATTGAAAAGTATGTGGACCGATGCAGCGCCGCTGGATTTGACCAGCGCGGTGGATGATGAAATACAGATTCTTGGCAGCCGATCAGGCCCGCTGAACGCGGCCATCGCGGAGTTGGCTGAAAATGCGGTGGATGTCGCCAGTTTGATTCACCGGCGATTTAAGCTGGAGCAAGGCGTCGAGGCGATGGGCTACGCCGCCGGGGGTGGGGTGCTGAAGGTGATACTCAATATGTAAGGGCCTGGGCGGACGGGCGGCGGCCCATCGCTCAAATCAGCGCCACGGCAACGCGGCCGCTACACTTCAAACGCGCACGGAATTAAACAGTGAGGCGTTGGTTTTGTGCTTGCTGAGCACTTCCAGCAGATTTTTCATCGCCTGCTGGGGCTGAAGGTTCAGCAAGTGGCGGCGGATGGTGCGGGCGGCGTTGAGTTCCTTTTCGTCCAGCAGTTTTTCTTCCTTGCGCGTGCCGCTTTCGCAGATATTCAGTGCCGGGTAGATGCGCTGGTTGGCCAGGTTGCGGTCGAGGGTCAATTCCAAATTACCGGTGCCCTTGAATTCCTCGAAGATCACCTGGTCCATGCGGCTGCCGGTGTCCACCAGGCAGGTGGCCAGGATGGTGAGGCTGCCGCCGTTTTCGATTTTGCGGGCCGCGCCGAAAAGGCGCTTGGGAATTTCCAGGGCGCGGTTGTCCAGGCCGCCGGAGAGGGTGCGTCCGCCGTTGGGTCCGCCAACATTGAATGCCCGGCCCAGGCGCGTCAGCGAGTCCATCAGCACGACAATATTTTCGCCGAATTCCACGCGGCGCTTGCAGCGCTCGATGACCAGTTGGGCCAAGTCCAGATGTTTTTCGACGGTATTGTCGTTGCTGGAGGCAAAGACCCTTCCGGGCACATTGCGGCGCATGTCGGTAACCTCCTCGGGCCGTTCATCAACCAGCAGGAGGATCAGTTGCACTTCGGGATAATTGGCATGGATGCCGCGGGCGATATTTTGCAGCAGAATGGTTTTGCCGGTTCGCGGCGGGGCGACGATCAGCCCGCGCTGGCCGAAGCCGACGGGGGCCAGAAAATCGATCACGCGCGTGGTCAGTTCCGCCGGATCATACTCCAGTTTCATTCGCGGCTGGGGGTCCAGGGCCACGGCGTCGGTCAACTGCACGCGACCCATGTATTCATCGGGGCTGAGACCCTCTATGGCCTGAACATCGGATAAGACCCGCCCGCGCGAGGGGCCGCGCAGCATCAAACCTGGACGCAATTGCATCTGACGGATCAGTTGCCGTGGCACGGTTACGTTGCCCGGCAAGGGGCGCAACGGTTGTTCGGGATCCCGAAGCTGGCCGTCGCGACGATCGTCGGTGAACTGTAAAATTCCCTCAAGCGATGCGGTACTCATGCGTATTTATTGGATTCCTTGGAGAATCAAGTGCTAGGAAGGGCAACCCGCCTTGAAGAATGCAATATAGCCCCTTTGGTTTAAACATGCAATCATGGTTTGCGGCATTTTCCAGATATTTGTTTTTATTTTATATTAAAGAGACGATCAACGGGCCGGCATTTTTTGCCAAGGCGGCTGTACGCGGCGGGTTCCTTTTGGCATAATAGCTCGTTTACTTAGGTCCAGCCCGGGAATTTGCCTGTGGCCGGGCGCTCTTTTTCAAAAAGGATGATGCGTATGGGTCCGGCCAATATTGCGTTGGTCAAGTTGTATGACGCTGAAACCGTTTTACGCGAAGCGCGGCAGCGGTGGGAATCAGCCGGCAAGACCGCCCGGCTGCAGGAACGGCGAGTGCGCGATCTGTCGGAGCAGGTGCGCCTGGTACAGGAGCAGCTTCGGCAAAATCAGTCCCAGGCCGGGCAACTTGATCTGGATCTGCAAAGCCGTGATGAACACATCGAACGGCTTCGCGTGCAGCAGCAAACCACCGCGCACGCCCGCGACTATCAAGCCTTTTTGATTCAAATCAACACCGAAAAGACTGATCGCAACAAGGTGGAGGATCAGGCCATTGGCGTGCTGGAGCAGGTGGAGCGGCAGCAGGCGCAGTTGCAAACGCTTCAAGCGCAACTGGCAGGCGAGCAAGCCAAGTTGAAGGAAATAAAAGACCAGATCTGCGACAAGCTCAAGGTCTTGCAAAAGGAAATCGATCAGTTGCAGCCGCTACGCGACGCGGCGGCCCAGGCGGTGGACGAAAAATGGCTTCACGCCTTTGAGCGGCTGGCCGAGCGGTTTGACGGCGAGGCGATGAGCGCGCTGGCCAAGCCGCACCGCAAGCGCGAAGAGTATATTTGTATGGCGTGCAACATGTCGCTGGTGCTGGACGTTTACAATCGCCTGCACTCGCGCGATGAAGCGGTATTCTGCCCCAGTTGCCAGCGCATGCTTTACATCCCCGACGACCTGCCGCCGGAAGCGGCGATTCATGCCAAGAAGCCCGCCAAAAAGAGCAAAGAGGCGGAGATGGACAACCCCGCGGAGGCAGAGGCCAACGCGACGGCGCAATCGGAAAGCTGATGAGCACGGGCGTACCTACAGATTTTTGATTTTTGCATGGGTTCAGGGAATCAGCCTTCATGGGCAGTCGGAATCCGCGTTTACCGCTTTAAAACCGTAGAGTACAAAAATATATGGGCACAGCCATGAGCACTGGCCCCATAGGCAACTTGACAGACAGGCGGGACGCCAGCATCGCCGGTTGTGTAAGGCAACGTGATTGACAGGCCCCACGCCGGCATCGCCGATTGTGCAAGACAACAGTAAGGTATTTTCCATGCGTAACGAGTGGATGAGCCGCAGCGGGGTGGGTTTGATGGTGCACTGGCTTTTGCCGGACGTCAAACCCTTACGCCAGCCTGGATTAAGCGACCCGGAGGAAATGGTCGATCGCTTCCCGCTGGAACGGTTTATGGAGCAGTTTGAACAAAGCCAGGCCAAATGGCTGATCTTCACCATCGGCCAAAACACCGGCTTTTACTGCTCGCCAAGCGCCCTGCTGGATGGCACCTGTCCCGGGCATACGAGCCGGCGCGATCTGATCGGCCAGTTGGCCGAAGCGGTGCATCGCATGGGCAAGCGCTTCATCGCGTATCTGCCCTCGGAAGTGGCGGCGCAGTCGCCGGAAATTCACCGGGCTTTTGCTTGGACCACACAGGAAGGGACTGCGCAAGAGGCATTTCAAGAAAGCTATTGCCGCTTTATCGCCGAGTATGCCCAGCGCTGGGGTCGGAACCTGGACGGCTGGTGGTACGATGGCTGCTACGGCTGGTCGATATTTAACAACACGCTTTACCAATGGGATAAGTGGTTCAAGGCCTCGCGCGCCGGCAACCCCGAGGCGCTGGTCTGTTTCAACGACGGGGCGTTTTGCGTCGGCTTGACCCAGCCGGTTACGCCGCAACAGGATTATTTAGCCGGTGAAGTTGAGTCGCTGGTGGACGGGAAAATCCGCCTGGGCCGCGGCCAGCTTGTTCAAACCCATTTGCCATCCGAGTGCTACGCTCCGGGCACGCAAACCCTTTGGCACGCGCTGATCCCCATCGACGCCTTCTGGATGTACGGCACGCAGGTGCCCGATGGGGAACATCTGTCGGTCATGCGGCGGGCATGGCAAGCGACCCGGCCCGGTGCGATGACGCCGTCGGCGTACAGCACCGACGAACTGAAGGGCTTTAGCGCCACGTGCCGCGCCGCCGGAGGGGCGATTACCTTCAATGTGGGATTAAGTCAGGAAGGGATCATGAATCCCGCGACCATTGCGCAAGTGGCCGAGGTAGTGGAAAGCGTTGGATGAGCGTGCGTCAGGCGATTGAACAAACCTTGCAAAAGCAGATGGAGCGGGGGCTGCTGGCCGGCGCCCAGGTGTATCTCCAGCAACAGGGCGAGGAGCCGTTGCAGGTGGCGATCGGGCGGGCTTCGGAGCAGGCCGCCATGACGGCCGACACGGTGATGCCATGGCTTTCGGCGGGCAAGCCGATCGTGGCCGCGGCCATGGGAATTTTGTGGCAGCGCAAGCAGCTTCAATGGACGGACGCGGTTGCGCATTACATTCCTGAATTTGCCGCCCACGGCAAAGGCTCCATCACCATCGAACATCTGCTGACGCACACCGCCGACTTGCGGGCGGCGGCGAGCAATTTTTCGCTGGAGCCGTGGGAGCAGTTGGTGGCCCGCTTATGTCAGGCCCGGCCCGAGCCGCACTGGGTTTTCGGCTCCGACGCGGGATATAACCCCGCCGGCGGATGGATCGCTTTGGGGGAACTGATCCGGCGCATCGACGGGCGCGATTTTGACCGATTTGTGGAAGAGGAAATTTTTGTTCCGCTGGAGATGCGCGATTGCGCTTTTGCACTATCGCCTCAGCAGCAGGCGGAGCTTGGCCCGCGGCTGGGCGTGATGTTGCGTACCGAGCCGCCCAAGCCGGTGCGGCCCTGCCCGTGGGAGACGCCGGAACATCGCAACTGTCCCCGGCCCGGCGCGACTTTGCGCGGTCCGACTGCCATGTTGGGCCGCTTCTATCACATGCTGCTGAATGGCGGCCGCGGCTCCAATGGGCAAGAGGTGCTCCAGCGGCAAACAGTTGAGCAGCTCGTTGCCCGCCGCCGCCAGGGGGTGATGGACAAAACCTTTAAGCAGACGATTGATTGGGGACTGGGTTTCATGCTCAACAGCCGCCGCTACGGCGAGCATCCCTACCAGTTTGGCACGCATTCGTCTGAAGAGTCCTTCGGCCACGGCGGCAGCCAAAGCTCCATCGCCTGGGCCGATCCGCGCCAGCGGCGAGTGGTGGCGATTGTGTATAACGGCATGTGCGGCGAACAGATGCACCAGGGCCGCATGAATGAACTGCTGGAGTCGGCGGGATTGTAAGGTGGCTTGCTACCGACGCGGCCGCGGGTGGATTTCCCCGCGATTTTTCAGCAAAATGCCGCCGGCGGATCGAGTGAGTAATAATTTTACAGGAATGAAATATGCCCGAATTTTCGTATGAACCGACGTTTCAATATGGCCAGGACACCACGCGCTATCGCCTGTTGAGCAAGGATTTTGTCAGCACCCTGAACCTGGACGGCCAGAAGATATTGCGCGTGCGGCCAGAAGGTTTACGGCTGCTGGCCCGCGAGGCGTTTAACGATGTGTCATTTTTTTTGCGACCGGCGCATTTGCAACAACTGGCCGATGAATTGAAGGATCCGCAAGCGTCGGACAACGATCGCTTTGTGATTTACACGCATCTGCAAAACGCCGTGGTGGCGGCGCACGGCCAGTTGCCCAGTTGCCAGGACACCGGTACGGCCATCATTATGGGCAAAAAAGGACAGTTTGTTTTGAGCAATTTTGATGACGCCGAGGCCCTGTCGCACGGCGTGTATGAAACCTGGCAACAGCGGAACCTGCGCTATTCACAGATCGCGCCGCAAAGCATGTTTCAGGAGCAGAACACCGCGACCAACCTGCCGGCGCAGATCGATCTAGCGGCCGACAGCGGCGATGAGTACAAATTTTTGTTCATCGCCAAGGGCGGCGGTTCGGGCAACAAAACTTTTCTGTATCAACAGACGCCCGCGTTGCTGAACGAGAAAAGTCTGATGAGCTTTTTAGGCCAGCATCTCAAAGACCTGGGCACGGCGGCCTGCCCCCCCTACCACGTGGCGGTGGTGATCGGCGGCACCAGCGTCGAGAGCAATTTGAAAACCGTCAAACTGGCAAGCGCCGGATACCTGGACCATCTGCCCACCAGTGGTTCGGCCGGCGGGCGCGCGTTTCGCGATTTGGAGTGGGAACAGCGCGTTTTGGAACTGGCCCAGCGCTGCGGCATCGGCGCCCAGTTTGGCGGCAAATATATCGCCCACGATGTTCGCGTCATCCGCCTGCCGCGCCATGCGGCCAGTTGCCCGGTGGGCCTGGGCGTCTCCTGCTCGGCCGACCGCAATATCAAAGGCAAAATCACCCATGAAGGTATTTTTCTGGAGCAGCTTGAAGAGCATCCGGAAAATTATCTGCCCGCCGAGGCGCCGCACATGGCCCCGCCGGTGCGGATTGATTTAAATGTCGGCATGGAAAAGGTGCGGAGCATCCTCGGTAAATTCCCCATTAAAACGCGTTTGAGCATTAGTGGCACCTTGATCGTGGCCCGCGATGTGGCCCACGCGCGGATCAAACAGATGCTTGACGCCGGCAAACCCATGCCGGAGTATTTCAAGGCCCATCCGATTTATTACGCCGGCCCGGCCAAAACGCCGGCGGGCATGGCCTCCGGCAGTTTTGGACCGACCACCGCCGGGCGCATGGACTCTTATGTCGATCTATTTCAGAGCCACGGCGCATCCCTGCTGATGATCGCCAAGGGCAATCGTTCCAAAATGGTTACCGAGGCGTGTCAAAAGCACGGCGGGTTTTACCTGGGCAGCATCGGCGGCCCGGCGGCCATTTTGGCTCAAAACAACATCCAAAAAGTCGAATTGGTCGATTTTGAAGATTTGGGAATGGAAGCTATTCGCAAAATCGAAGTGGTTGATTTCCCGGCGTTTATCATCGTGGATGATAAGGGCAACGATTTCTTTGCGGAAATTGAAGCGGCGCACGGCGGCGGTGGCGGCTCTGGTGGCGGCCACTAATTTGCCTGCGGCACGGCTTCGCCTGCGGCACTGATATGCGGGCGGCACGGTTGCGCCTGGGGTCACTAATTCGCCTGCGGAACGATTTCGCCTGCGGCACTGATTCGCCGGTGGCACGGTTGCGTCTGGGGTCACTAATTCGCCTGCGGCCACTGTTTCGCCGGCGGCGCGGTTGCGCCTGCGGCACTGATTTTGCAACCTGTCCTTTCAGCGCCCGGCATGTCGTCGGCGCTGAAAGGATTTTTTATGAAAACCAGTAATCCCAAGCCGTCGGATATTTCCAGCCCCATCGCCCACGGCCGCGCGCCGTCCCATGGGAGAATGCTCAAATCCGTGGATAACGCCACAGGCATGAAAAAAAGCGAGGAGCAAAGACACGATGCCGCCGATGGCAAGGGTGGTGCCAAGCCCTCTTGTTGCCACTCAGACAAGCAACAGGGGTAATTACAAAAGGTCGAGTTGCCGCATCCAATCCACGAAGCGGCCCAGGCCTTCCTCTACGCGCACCTTTGGCTCATAACCTAAAAGTTGCCGGGCCTTGGTTATGTCCGCGTAGGTAATCAGCGGCTCGCTTGCAGGCGTGGGCGCATCGGTGATTTGCGCTTTTTTATCGAGCAGGTCTTCCAGCACCTGTACGATGTGTAAATTATCGACCGGGTTGCCGCAGCCGAGGTTGATAATTTCAAACTCCCGCGGCTTGTCCAATGCCGCGATGAATCCGCTGACGATGTCGTCAATGTAGGTCCAGTCGCGCTTCAGTTTTCCGCCGCCATAGAGGGTTAAGGGCTGGTCGCGATGGATCATTTGCGACCATTGCCAGGGCATCATGTCCGGCCGGCCCTGGGGGCCGTAGACGTTGAAAAACCGCAAAACCGTAATAGGCGTTTTCCAAAGATG
This sequence comes from Tepidisphaerales bacterium, assembly GCA_038317225.1. Lineage (GTDB taxonomy): Bacteria > Planctomycetota > Phycisphaerae > Tepidisphaerales > Tepidisphaeraceae > JBBQBE01. The sequence goes on from JBBQBE010000006.1 coordinate 32,740, forward strand.
ATGGTAGCAGTGGGCCATCAGTTCCATCGCCCGCTTGCTGGCCGGATAGGGTGCCAGCGGGCAGACGGCCGGGGCGGTTTCGACAAAGGGTACGGGTGTATCGGCCCCGTAAGTACTGCCGGTTGACGCGATGACCACATTGGGATTGCCACTGAGCCGCGCCGCATCCAGCACATGCATGGACCCTTGTACATTTACTAGGCCATATATCAGCGGATGCTCCACGCTGTAGCGCACCGCCGCCATGGCCGCAAGGTGGGCGATGGCGTCAAATTTGGCGAATTTGCAGACTGCCGACAAAGCCTCCGCGTTGCTCAAGTCGCAGCGCATGAGTGAAAAACCGGGCTCTCGATCCAAATCCTCCAGGTGGCGCATTTTGTGTTCCAGCGCGTAATAGTCATTCATGTTGTCCAAGCCAATGACCTCATCGCCGCGATCCAGCAACGCGCGCGACAAACGCGAGCCAATGAATCCGGCGGCACCGGTTACCAATACCTTCATGAAAGCTCTCCAGTTTAAGTTCGTCGTTTTTCGCATCTTTATGCGATTGACGCAAGCGCCGCCGGCGATAGGGCGCGGGGGACGCGGCCTGGGCATTGGTGAATCGCAACCGCGCTACTAAAATCCCTGGCATGATTGGCGACGCGGCCAGCTATCCCGTTGCACTGCTGCGCCTCACCGGACTGGGCAAAGCTTTTACCGGGGTGGTGGCCCTGTAGGCGGTTGACATGGAGGTTTTTGAGTGTTGAGCGTTGAGTGTTGAATGTTGAGTGTTGAGCGTTGAATTTGCATTTTTCCACATTCCACATTCCACAATCCACACTCACCCGACTTCGGCGCTCATTTGTATATGTTCCCGAAAATCGACCTATTTCCAGAAATACCAGGCACTACATGACGGGTCATTTGCTTGCTTGCACGCCCGGACGCACGCCTTTTTCTCGCGCTCGGCGGCGCGGCGTAGAAACGGAAAAGGGGTCATAAGCCAATTTATAAAAAACGGAAAAGGGGTCATAAGCCAATTTATAAAAATGGCTTACAATCTGCTCTGTCTTGACCCTATGCAATGGCAGTTGACTCCCGCGATCGCGCACGCTCTGTGGCCTCTGTGGACTCTGTGGAGTCTGTGGCTAAACTCAAATTTATCGCCAGCGCATCGCGGTGATGCGTCAGGGGCGGGTGCGGCGAATTTTGCCCGCCGCCGAGGCCGACCAAGCGGCGATCATGCGCATCGCCATGCAGGCTGAATCCGTTTAAAAATCAAATGCAACCACAACGGCCAGCCTGCCCGTTTGGCAAACCCGCCGTTGTGGTCAAGTGTCATTAGCCGCTGTTGGCTTGGCGGCGGCCGCTTAGCCGTTATTCTCAGAATTGCTCGCTGGCGGCGTCTCGGCCTGGGAGGTCTTGCGATATTCCTCGATGGCGGCTTTGCTCTCGGCGTCGGGAGCGATCCAAGCCTTGACCTCGGTCTCCAAATCCTCGGCAAAGCGGATGCGCACCATGTAGGTGTTGACCTGATCCATGCGGCCGGGCAGATTGATATCGTCGGCCCGGACATTGAATCCCTGGGCCTGGAGGGCCTTGGCGATATCCGTGGCCGAAACCGCGCCGTACAAGTGTCCGCGCTCGTTGGTCTTGCGCTCGAGGGTAACCTCGATGCCTTCCAACTGCTTAAGCAGCGCCTGCTGCTGTTCGCGGCGCTCGCGCTCGACGCGTTCGATCTCTTTGCGCCGGGCTTCGACGCGTTTGAGATTGGCGGCCGTCGGCTCCACCGCCAGCCCGTGGGGCAGCAGGTAGTTTCGGGCGTATCCCGGCGACACGTTCACCACGTCGCCCACGCGCCCCACGCTCTTGATGCTCTCATTTAACAGTAATTTCACAGTTGCCATAATAACCTCTACTGATTGTCCGTTGTCCGCTGAATACGCCACCCGGGCACCTGGCCCGATTTTCGTTAAAACGGGATATCATCATCCTTAAACTGCTGCTCATCGCCAAACGCATCGTCCGGCGGCGTCTGGGGTCCGGCCGCCGGTGCCGGTCGGGCCGCGGGCCGCGTCGGTTGACGCGGCGGAGCGGCCCCTTCGCCGCCTTCGGATCGCGGAGCGCCGGTGGCACCATCGCGTCCGCCGATCAACTGGAAGTTTTCGATCACCACCGTGATCTTGGAGCGTTTCCCGCCGCCCTGCTTATCTTCCCATGAATCATATTTCAGACGGCCTTGAATAAACAAGGGCTTGCCCTTGGAGCAGTACTGATTGAGTACCTCGGCCTGCTTGCCGAAGGCCGTGCAATCCACAAAGGTAACTTCCTCACGGGCCTCGCCGTTGGCGGCTTTGAACTTGCGGTTGCAAGCCAGGCCAAACTCACACACCGCCGTCTGGCTGGGCAGATACTTAAGCTGCGGATCGCGCGTCAGATTCCCCAAGAGGATAACCTGGTTGAAACTGGCCATAGCGTACTCCTGCCCGGCGCGGCCGGGAAATCATTGCTTCTCGGATTCCGCCGGCGCTTCTTCGCGGCGCGGACGGCTTTCACGACGCGGGCGGTCGTTGTTGAAATCGGGCCGGTCCCAGGGATTGCGCTCCTCCTTGGGCATAATCGGCTGCGGCTCGACGGCGTTCATCTCCTGCTCATTGAGATGCTCGGAGCGCAAAACGATTACCCGCAAAATATCTTCGCTAAGCTTCACATCGCGCTCGATGTGGGCCACGGCCGTCGAGGGCGCTTTGAAATAGCTGATGATATAGGTGCCGCGCTTCTGGCCGGCGATCTCATAGGCCAGCTTGCGCTCATCCCATTTTTTCAGCACGATGATCTGTCCATCATGTTTTTCGATGACGGAGCGGACCATTTGCATGGCGTTTTCCGGTTCGGCGGCGCCGATCGGGCCAAGCAAAAACATTCCTTCATAAACATTCATGATCGCTGCCATACACTGACTCCCTAGCAAGGTTTTTGGTCGGTCGAATCCGACCGCCGGGACAATTCCGCGCCGCCACGGGCGCGATCCGCCGCATAGGGTTTCACACCCGCGGCCGTGATTTTACGGTTCCACATTCTCGGCGTTAAAGCGGTTCATCGCCGCCTGTACGCCCGATTCCATCCAACATATCGCCGCTTGGGCGGCGCGCCGCAAGGCTCCATCCACGGCCTGGCGCTGGTCGGCGGTAAAGCGTCCCAGCACATAATCGCGTCCGGCCACGCGCGGCGGCGCCGGGTCGATCCCCAGCCGCAGCCGGGGATATTGCTCGCTGGCCAAGGCCCGCTCGATATCCTTCAGGCCGTTATGCCCGCCGCTAGAGCCGCCACCGCGCAGGCGAATTCGCCCGCAAGCCAGGGCCAGGTCATCCAGCCCCACCAGAATATCTGATGGTGCCAGTTGATAAAACGCGCAGGCCTGTTGCACGCTCTGGCCGCTGCGATTCATAAACGTCAGCGGCTTGAGCAGCAAGACTTTTTCGCCGCCGGCCAAACCGTCCAGGCATAGCCCGGAAAATTTGCTTTTGGCCACCTGGTCAAACTCGCCGCGGCGGCACCATCCCAGTTGCTCGGCCACCGCGTCCAGCAGCTCAAAACCGATGTTATGCCGCGTGCCGACATACTCGGCGCCGGGATTTCCAAGGCCCACCAGCAATAGCATGGTGGCTACTTCTTCTCGGCCTTGGCGTCGGTCGCCTCGGCGCTATCCTCATCAGCGACGCGGCCAATCACTTCCGGCTCGGCGGTTTCGCCTTCAGTCGGCGCCACTTGCTCTTCCTGAATTTCCTTCACGGTCGCCACCAGCAGGTCTTCATCCTGGAGACAGCGCACGCCATCGGGCAACTTCAAATCCTTGATGTGCAGCACATCGTCCTTGGCCATGTCGCTGACGTTGTGGCGGATCACTTCCGGGATATCCAGCACGCGGCACTCGATTTCCAGTTCCGCGATAATCTGCTGCAACACGCCGCCGTCGGCTTCGCCCTTGGGCGTGCCCTTGAGTTCCAGCGGAACGGTTACTTCCACCTTTTCATCCAGGCTCACGCGGGCAAAGTCCACGTGCAACAGCTCGATGCCCAGGTGATCGTATTGCGCTTCCTTGATCAGCACCGTTTCACTTTGGCCGCCCAGGTCCAGATCAAACAAGTGGGCGCCCTTGTTCAGGTGCGACATCATCTGCCGCTTATCCACGCTGATCGGCAGCACCGCGGCTTTGTGGCCGTAGACCACCGCCGGCACATTGCCGGTCTTGCGCAGGCGCTGGTTGGCCCGCGAACCCAGTTCACCGCGGCTTGTGGCCGACAATTTAATCGTCTGTACCGCCATAATCGTCTACTCCGTAATCCGTTGTCCATCTCCCGGAAATCATCTCCGGGCAATAATAGTAAATAACGCTACTCGCTGACCGCCCGGGCGGTTTCCTCGCGCTTAAACAGGGCGCTGACCGACGCATCGTGGTGGATGCGGTGGATCGCCTCGCCCAATAGCTCCGACACGCTCAATACCACCAGCCGATCCTTGATGGCATCGGCGCGATTGCCGATGGGAATGGTATCGGTTACCGCCAGTTTGGTAAACGGGCAGGCCGCCAAACGCTCCATCGCCGGCGGCGCGAAAACCGCGTGCGTCGCCGACATATACACTTCTTTGACCCCATGCTCCCGCAACATCCGCACCGCGTCGGTCATGGTCCCGGCGGTGGTGATCATGTCATCGACCATGATCACATTTTTGCCTTCCACATCGCCGATTAAATGCTGGGCGAAAGACTCCGAGCCGCTCTTTCGCCGCTTGTCGATGATGCAGATTTCACCGCCCAGCAAATTGGCGTAAACCTGCGCCCGTTTGACATTGCCCACGTCGGGCGAAACGAAAACGGTATTGTGCAGATTCAGCGTGCGGAACCATTTTCCCAGCACCGGCCCGGCGTGCAGGTGGTCCATGGGAATATCAAAAAAGCCCTGCACCTGCGCCGCGTGCAAGTCGATGCTGACCACGCGATCGGCCCCGGCCCGCTCGATCAGATTGGCCACCAGTCGCCCGGTGATGGGCGTGCGGCCCTCGTCTTTGCGATCCTGGCGGGCATAGCCGAAATAGGGGATCACCGCGGTGATGCGCTTGGCCGAGGCCCGGCGCAGGCAGTCGATCCAGATCATCAGTTCCATCAAGTGGGCATTGACCGGATGACAGGTGCTTTGCACGATGAAACAGTCGCGCCCACGAACATCCTCTTCAATCTTGACGATCAATTCCCCGTCGGGAAACAATTCGGTGCGCGCCCGGCCCAGGGGCAATTGCAGGTAGTCGCAGATTTTCTGCGCCAACTGGGGATTGCCGCGACCGGCAAAGAGCTTGAGTTTATCCGCATCCGCTTGAGACATAATTTTCTTACCGCCCGACGCCCACACCGGGACGCGGGCCGCTTCACTATTTATTCAATACCGTCGATTCGCTGGTGATATTGCCGCTGATCACACTGCCATCGGGCACCACGCTGTCGCGCTGGATCATGGCAAACGGGCCAATCCGGCAATCCGAGCCGATACTGCCGCCGCGACCGATGAAGGTATGCGGTTCGATGACCGTGTCCGGCCCGAAGGTAACATCGCTTTCGATGTAAATGGTTTGCGGGGCGGTCAAGGTTACGCCGCTCTCCAGCGCGGCCTGTTGCAAACGCCGCTGGAGAATTCCATCCACCAAAGCCAGGTGGGCACGGGTATTGACGCCGATGACATCATCCGCGGCCACCGAGCGCACGGCCGCCACTTTGCGCCCGCCGCGCCGCAGGATTTCATAGATATCAGTCAAATAATATTCATTTTTGCGATTGTTGTTGGTCAGTTGCCCCAAGGCCCAAAGCAACTGCTCGCTCTTGACGCAGTAGTAGCTGGGGAAGACTTCGCGGAGCAGCCGCTGCTCATCGGTGCAATCCGGCTCCTCGACGATCGCTTCAAACTGCCCGGCGGCGTCGCGGATGATGCGCCCGTAGCCAAATGGATTATCCAGTTCGGCCGTGGCCATGCTGGCATCAGCTTGTTCACGGCGGTGGGTTTCCAACAGATTTTGCAACACTTGGCCGCGAATCAGCGGCCCGTCGCCGGCGAGAATGAATACATCCCCGCCCTGGTTTTGCAGGTGGGGCTGGCACATGCGGGCGGCGTGCCCGGTGCCAAGTTGCTCGGTCTGCTCGACGAAGATGATCCGCTTGTCGGAACCGAAGGTGTCAATGATCTGCTGTTTGCCGTGGCCGACCACCACCATCACCCGCTGGCAGCCGGCGGAAAAACACGCCTGGAGTACGTAATGCAACATGGGACGCCCGCAAATCTCGTGCAGCGGCTTGGGCAGGCGGCTTTTCAGTCGCGTGCTTTTGCCGGCGGCGAGAATAATTGCGGAGGCGTTCATTGTTTTCCTCATCGTGGCCGCAGCCACAACTACCCCGCCTGGATTCGAACCAGGACAAAGAGAGCCAAAATCTCTTGTGCTACCGTTACACTACGGGGTAAGGCGGCAAAGGTTATGCAGGTTAAAAGAGGAGTCGGCAAAAAAAGCCGACCGGGAAGGAACCATCGCTCGTCTACCCTTCCGGGACGCCCCGGACCTCTCGACGCCGCGCTTCCCCCGAAAGGGAAGAGGAGCCATCATGCGAATTTTCGCTTTAGTGTCAAGCGAGCGCTATTTAATTTACCGATGCAATATTTTCATTCCTGTGATCTTGACAGACCGCCGGGCGATTGTACATTAACGATTCGACGTTTCACCGCCGCGCACGGGGCCATAGTGAAATGGGATCACGCGACCATGGCATGGTTGAATTTGGGGTTCAAATCCCCATGGCTCCATTGGTCGCAACTTCCATCGGAGTTGCGACCTTTTTTTATTTGCCGGGCGGCGGGCTTGTGATTCGCCGCGGCGAGGGGTAAAATTTTTACCCTTGCCGACGGGCGCTACCTGTGAACGCGCCAACCGTCGTTAAATAGGTTGACCTTTATTTGACAGGAACGATATGTCTCTGGATCGATCGCTAAAAGGAGCCAATACTCTGGTTCGCCACCGCAATGTTCTGACCCGCGGCGAGCGGCTGGAGCAGTTGGCCGATGAGGAGAAGTGGGACCAGTCCAAGAGCGTTTATGGCCTGCCCAAAGTAGGCCATCGCAAAGTGGCCCTGGCCAAGATCGCCAAAGCTGAAGAAGGCGAGGGCGAGGCGTTGTCGGCCGCCGCTCCCGCCGCTGGTGCCGCTAAGGCCCCGGCCGGTAAGGCTCCGGCTGGCAAGGCACCGGCAGCCAAGGCCCCCGCTGGCAAGGCTCCGGCAGCCAAGGCCCCGGCCGGCAAGGCTCCGGCAGCCGGCGCTAAGGCCGCCGCTCCCGCCGCCGCGGCCAAGAGCGCCCCGGCCAAGAAGAAATAGCCGTTTTTTTGACGATGTTGCAATCATTTATCGGGCCGGCGCACTGCGCCGCGCCCGTTTTTTTTGGTACAGTGCGACCATGGCTTTACCGCGCGTCAAAATTTGCGGCATCACCAGCGTGGCCGACGCGCTGGTGGCGTGCGCGGCGGGCGCTGACGCCATCGGTCTGGTTTTTCATGCACCCTCCCCGCGCTCTGTCAGCCTCCAACAAGCTGGGGAGATTGTGCGCCGCCTGCCGCCGTTTGTGGCCTGTGTCGGCCTGTTCGTCAACGCGCCGGTGGAGTTGATGCGCAGCGTCGCCGGCGAATTGCGCTTAACCCATCTGCAATTGCACGGCGAGGAATCTCCGCAAGTGGTTGCTCAGTTGCGGGAATACCGCGTGATCAAAGCCCTGCCGGTCCGCGCCGGATTGCTGGCTGAGGATGTGCGCATATGGCGGCAAGCGATAGAGCAACATGCGCTGGATAATCTGTGCGCCTTGCTGCTGGACAGTGATAGCGCCGTTCGTGGCGGCAGCGGACGGGAAAATGACTGGGAACAAATCGCCGCGGTGGAGGCCGCCGGAGGTTTTGCCGGCATGGGCGCGATCATCCTGGCCGGCGGTTTGCACAGCGACAACGTGGCGGCGGTGCTGAGGCGCGTGCATCCCGACGCGGTGGACGTTTCCAGCGGCGTGGAGAGCGCGCCGGGGATCAAGAGCGCTGAAAAAATCCGCCAGTTCATACGGCAACTAAGCCGGCCCGCGGCGGTGGAGTCTCCGCGGCCCTTGCGGTAGCATGGTCCGGGTATGGAAACTCCCGCACAATTGTTGAATCAGGCCGTGTCGCAAGCAATCCTGGAAGCGACCGGACAACAGGCCGAGGCGGCCGTAACCCTCTCCCAAAGCGAGCAATTCGGCGATTACCAATCCAACGCGGCGATGGGACTGGCCAAAGCGCTCAGCGCCCGCGGCGAAAAGACGGCGCCGCGCCCATTGGCCCAGCGCATCGTGGAAAAATTGCATCTGGGCGACATGGCCCAGGAAGTAACCATCGCCGGCGCGGGGTTTATCAATGTGCGCCTAAGTCCGGCTTGGATCGCGGGGCAACTGGTCCAACAGGCGCGCGACTCGCGCCTGGGTATTGACCGCCCCCAAGAACGGCCAACAGTAGTGGTGGACTATTCCGGTCCGAATGTCGCCAAGCAGATGCACGTGGGGCACTTGCGCAGCACCATCATCGGCGATGCGCTATCGCGCATATTGGAATTTTCCGGCTGGCGGGTGATTCGGCAAAATCATATTGGCGACTGGGGCACGCAGTTTGGCATGTTGATCGCGCTGCTGGGCCAGCGGGAAGATCGGGAGACGAAAATCGCGGACTTGGAGGAATTTTACAAACAAGCCAAGCTGCGCTTCGACGCCGACTCCGCCTTCGCCGATGAAGCGCGCCAAACCGTGGTGCGCCTGCAAGGCGGCGATGAGCTTACGCTGGCGTTATGGCGCGCCATTGTCAGCGAAACCCGCCAACACTATCTGCCGCTTTACCAGCGACTCAATGTGCTGCTCACCGAGGCCGATGAGCGCGGCGAATCGTTTTACAATCCCATGCTGGCCGATGTGGTCAATGATCTGCGCAACTTGGGTGTGGCCGAAAGCAGCCAGGGGGCGACCGTGGTGTTCACCGAGGGACACGCCAATCCGCTGATTATCGAAAAAAGCGGCGGCGGCTACCTTTACGGCACCACCGACCTGGCGGCGATTCGTTATCGCGTGGAAACACTTCAAGCCCAGCGCATCGTCTACACCACCGACTCGCGGCAAGCGCAGCATTTTGACCAGGTATTCCAGGCGGCCCGCCGCGCTGGATGGGCCGGGCAAACGGTGCTGGAACACGCGCCCTTCGGGTCGATTCTCGGCGAGGACAACAAGCCGTTCAAAACGCGCGCGGGTCAAAACGTCAAGCTCAAGGAATTGCTGGACGAAGCGGGCCGACGGGCGCTGGAACTGGTGGCGGAGAAGAACCCGCAGTTGCCGCAAGCCCAGCGTGAGCAAATCGCCGAGGCGGTGGCCATTGGCGCGGTCAAATACGCCGACCTGGCCAAGGACCGCGTCAGCGACTACGTGTTTTCCTTTGGCAAGATGCTGGCGATGGATGGCAATACCGGCCCCTATCTGCAATACGCCTATGCGCGGATATGTTCCATTTTCCGCAAGGCTGAAACGGATGGGTCGAATGTCCTGGCCCAGGGGGCCTCGCCGCGGCTTCAGTCGGCGCATGAACTGGCTTTGGCCAAATGCCTGCTGCGCTTTGCCGATGCGGTGCGGGCGGCGGCGCGCGAGCTTAAGCCGCATTTACTATGCGCTTATTTGTATGAACTGGCCACGGGCTTCAGCGGCTTTTATGAAAATTGCCCGATTTTGCAAAGCGAGCCGCCACAGCGCCAAGAGCGGCTGCTGCTGGCGGCCTTGACGGGGCGCACACTGGCTTGCGGCTTGGATTTGCTGGGCATCGCACACCCGGAGCAGATGTGATTTGCATAGAAACCACCCAAGGCTGGCGGCTGATCGGCCAGCACGACCATGCGCTGCTCAGCGGCCAGTTGGGCTTACGCATGGGCAATGGCGAATTTGCCGCAGTGGACGATGACGCGGCGCTATGGGCGATGGCCAATCACGATCTGGGCTGGCGGGAGCACGATCAGGCCCCGACGCTCGATAGCGACGGCCGGCCGCACCATGTTTTCCAGACTCCGCTGCTGATCGCGCTGGACGCTTGGCGAAAAAGCTCCCGGCTGGCGGCGGCCCACGGCCCGTGGGAAGGTTTGCTGGTGAGCCTGCACGGGCTGGGTTTGTCGGCCATTCCCGCCGCGCGCCGCCACAGTCCGCGTGAGGTATTTGAACTGAGCAAATTCCAGCATGAGCAAGTCGAATTGCAACACGCGCAGCGCGATGCTCTGGGAATGGGCAACGATCTTCCCACTCACTACGGCTTGCCGCTGGAAAACCATGCGGTGACCGCTCGAGAAGAATTGCTGCTGTTTCAACTCCGCTGGTTGCAGGCGATGGATCAATTCAGCCTGGTGCTTTGCTGCCGCCAGCTATTTATCAGTGCTGTTGAGCCTGCGCCCAGCCGGCCGGGGCGCAACGATGGAACGCTGTCGCTTGCACTGGATGAAAATGGCACGCTGCGCATCGGGCCGTGGCCCTTTGCGCAAAAAGCGGTACGCGTTACGACACATTTTCGCCAGTTGAATAAAAAATGCTGGTCATCGCGGGCGACATTCCTGGCCGACTATCACGCCGCGGCGACCCAGCCGCTGGAACTGGCGCTGGAGCCGGCACCATGAGCAAATCCGCCAGCCTGTATTTCAACAGGCGCATGGGCATCGTGCTGGCCCTGGGCGCGGCGTCGGGCTTGCCTTTGGTGTTAACGGCCGACACGTTGCAGGCCTGGATGGTGGATGCCAAGGTGGATTTGGCCACCATCGGACTTTTCAGTCTGATTGGCTTGCCCTACGCGCTGAAGTTTTTCTGGTCGCCGCTGCTGGATCGTTTCATTCCTCCTTTGCTGGACCGCCGCCGCGGATGGCTAGTGCTGAGCCAGTTGGCAATCGCGCTGGTGCTGCTGACGATGGGATTGGTGGGAATGGGCGGCGGGCTGGGGACGGTGGCGCGGCTGGGTTTGCTGCTGGCTTTTTTCAGCGCCACCCAGGATATCGTCGCCGACGCTTGGCGCACGGATATTTTGCCGCCCCGGCAGCGAGGGGCCGGGGCCGCGGTGTGGGTGGCCGGATACCGGCTGGGGATGATCACCGCCGGGGCCGGGGCGCTGTATCTATCGGGCCGCGCCGGCTGGTCGTGGCCCACGATCTACAAACTGATGGCCGCTCTGATGCTGCTGGCGACGATTGCCACCTGGCGGGCCGAGCGTCCCGGCGATCATATCGCCGCCCCGCGGACGCTGCGCCAGGCGATCGTGCTGCCGCTGCAAGAGTTGCTGACCCGCAAGGGCGGCGGGTGGGTACTGGCGTTTGTGCTTTTGTACAAATTGCCGGAGGTGCTGGCCACCTCCATGAGCCTGCCGTTTTTGATGGACCTGGGGATGCCCAAGGAGCAAATCGCCTCCATCCGGCAGATGATGGGGATTTTGGCCACCATCGGCGGCGCATTGGCCGGCGGCGTCATCACGGCGCGATTGGGCTTGTACCGCGCGCTGTGGGTGTTTGGCATCATGCACGGGATGAGCAACTTGAGTTTTGCCGTATTGCAATGGACGGGGCTGAATCTGCCCGTGGCGATCGTGGCCATCATCATCGAAAATGGCGTCATCGGTCTGACCACCGCCGGGTTCGGCGCCTTTCTCATGGCCCGCTGCGACCCGCGCTATTCGGCAACACAATTTGCGCTTTTCAGCAGCTTGATGGCGCTGGGCCGCGTGGGCTTCGCGGCACCGGCCGGTTTTTTCGCCCAGCGTCTGGGCTGGGAACTGTTTTTTCTGTTGAGCATTACCACCGCCATCCCCGGACTTTTCTGCCTGTGGCGCTTGCCGGCGGCGGCGCGGCATTGAAGGTGCGCCGTCGCATCTTTTTTCGCCCAGAGTCTGGGCTGGGAACTGTTTTTTCTGTTAAGCATTACCACCGCCATCCCCGGACTTTTCTGCCTATGGCGCTTGCCGGCGGCGGCGGCGCGGCATTGAAGGTGCGCCGTCGCATTCGGCCAGCGGTGCGACGCCCTACGGCCGGGCGCGGCGCAATTTTCCCGGTCCTATTTGCCAACACAAAACTGGCTGAAAATCATCCCCAGCACCTGGTCGGGGTCCACGCGCCCGCCAATCGAACCCAAATGATCCAATGCCAAGCGCAGCTCGTGGGCCGCCAGTTCCGTGGCCGATTCTTGCTGGGCACGTTGCAACGCCTCCAACGCCAGTTCGATTGCCCGCACATGCCGCGCCGTCAGCGCCAGTTTGTCGGCGGCGCGATGCCCGAAAGCCAAACGATCCAATGCCCGACGCAGCGCGCCCATATTGCGTCCATCGCGCGCACTGACGGCCAGATGTCCCGCGGCGGCATCCAGGGCCGCGCCGCGGTCACACTTGGTTATCACGGTTAGATCCGCCGGTCGCGGCAATGAAATCGCCGGCCGCCAGTCATCCCACGCGCGCACCAGGACAATCGCGTCGGCCTCCAGCAGCCGGCGCTGCGCCTGCTCTTGCATGGCACGAGCCGCCTCGGCCTGACTGGCGGGCGCTTGGCCGTTTGCCAAAGACGATTGCGGCTCTTGCGCCTGTGCGCCGCCGGCGGATTCCAATCCCGCCATATCCTCTATCTGCGCCCAGCCGCGCGGCAGCAGCAGCGGCACCGCCAGCACATCACGTGTGGTTCCCGCCTCCGGCGACACCACCGCCCGCTCCCAGCCGCATAGCGCGTTGAGCAGCGTACTCTTGCCGGCGTTAGGCCGACCGGCCAACACCAGCGCCGGCGGACGATCCAAAGGCTCCAGCCGCGGCGAGCGCGTCAGTAAATCACTCAACTGCGCGATAATCGATGCCACCTGAACCCGACGCTGATCCACGCTGATAAATGAAATATCCTCCTCGGAGAAATCCACCTCCGCCTCCAGCAGCGCCAGGGTGTGCGCCACCGCTTCCAATGGCCGGCGCAATTGCGCCGTCAATTCCCCGTCCATCAGGCGGCGCGCCGCCCGCTGATGGTGCCGATCGCGCGCGGCGATAACCGCCGCCACGCCCTCGGCATTCGTCAAATCCATCTTGCCATTGAAAAAGGCCCGCGCGGTGAATTCGCCGGCCTCGGCTAGTCGCGCCCCACGGCGCAACAGCGCCGCCAAAACCCACTGCGCCAGCAGCGGATTGCCTGGCAACAGCAGTTCCACCACATCCTGACCGGTGTAGCTATGGGGCGCAAGAAAAATATTGATGCGACAGGGAACGGGCAGGTCATCGATGCCCAGCGAGCAAAAATAGCTCCCCGGACGCGCGTCCATTGCCGCGCCCAGTTGCTTGACCACTGACAATACATCGGGGCCGCTGAGTCGCACCAGCACCGCCCCCGCCGGGCCGGGCGGGCTGGAGAGAGCGCAAATGGTGTCGGCGGCGTTCATGCTGCAACCCCGATGGCGCCTCGCGCCGCGCCGAGTGCCCTATGCGCCGCTTGGAGACGAGAGTTTTTCACGCCCTGGCGGGCCGTACAATCTTTCAGCGACGGCTACTTGTCATTCTTTTTCTTCTGGTCCATATCATTTTTCATCTCCTCGGCCCGCTTTTGCAAATTCGCCAGCCAACCGGCCAAACCACCCTTTTTCGCCGGCCGGGCCCCCGCTTCGCCTATGCGCTTAGAAGCGCGTGTGGGCCGCGCTTCGACAAACACCTTGCCGGCCTTCTCAGCGGCATCGCGGGCCTCGATATGGTCGCGGATGCGCTTGGCCTCGATGATGCCAATGGTCGTACTGGTGAATATGTATAAATTCAATCCGCTGGGCATGGAATACATAAACACCGGGAAAATCAGGCTCATCCACGCCATCATCTTCTGCTGCTGAGCCTGTTCCGGCGTCGCCGCCGCAGGCTTGGGCTGGTACTTTTGCTGGAGATAAAACACCCCCGCCAGCAAAATCGGCAGCAGGTTGATCGCGTGCAATTTCCAACCAAAAATCAGCGGAATCGGTCGGGCAAACTCCACCAGACGATCCGGCCGCGACAGGTCGTTGATCCACGTCAGCGATAATGAGCCAATGCGTAAAAACGGCTCCTGGCGCAGCTCAAAGGTGCTTTGCAGCGAGCTATACAGCGCGATCCAGATCGGCATTTGCAGGAACATCGGCAAACAGCCCAGGATGGGCGTGAAGCCCTGCTCCTTATACACCTGCATCATCGCCTTATTCAGATCCTCTTTGTTGTCGGCGTACTTCTTTTTCAGCCGCTCCATCTCCGGCCCCATCTTGCCCATTTTCTGCATGGAGATGGTCGAGCGCTTGGTGATCGGATGCAGCAGCACGCGCACCAGCACCACCAGCGCTATAATCGCCAGACCCCAGTCGCGCAGCACAAATTGGAACCCGCGCAACAGCCATACCAACAGGTCAATCAACCATTGGAAGGTGCAGATAGCGCACCCGCCGCTGGTGATCAGTGTCAGGCTGTATTGACGCGGAAAATCACTGTAGGGCGCTTTATTGAGCAGCGCTCTTTGCTTGGGTCCGAAAAATACATTCAGCGGCATGGAGACTTGCGCCCCCGGCTCCAGCGTCCACTGCGCGGTCTGGAAATAGCCGCGCACCTGCCGCAATTCCATGTCCGCTTCGGGATTGATCGCCTCGGCGACATATTTTTCCAGCGGGCTTTTTCCCTCGGCCGCCCCGTCGGGAAGCACCAGCGCATCAAAATACGCGCTGCTCATCCCACCCCATAGCATCGGCAAACCCTTGTCGCTTTTTTCCAGCTCGCGGACCGGCTTGTCACGGGTAAATTCCTCAAACACATGCGTGCTGATGGTAACCCGGCCATCATCGTTATATCCGCTGACCACTGCCCGATCGCGCCCGATATCCGATTCCCGCGGCGGTGCCAGCGGCGCGTTAAACGCCCACTTGACCAGCGCCGGCCGCGGCGACAAATTCTCCACCCGACTGGTCAGCTTGATTTCATAGCCACGGCTCACGTCCGAGCGGGTGGGAAGGTGATACTCCTTGATCAGCCGCACCAGCGGCCCGCCGGCGTCAGCGATATCCAGTGAAAAAACCGCGCCGTCCGCCGAGGAGGAAACCACTTTCCATGTCCGCCCGCTCAAGGCGACCGTGCGGCCATTGACGCTTAACCAGCGCGTCGCCAGCGGTGAAAAGCTGTCGAACCCTTCCTCATGGGATTGAAACACATAGCGATCTTCTTTGCCGACATGCTGGCGAAATTGATTAAGCGTAACGCTTTGCACTCCGGCGCCGCCGCTGCTGAGCATTAGTTGCATGGCGTAGTTGGGGTCATTTTTCGCCGCCGAACCAAGATGAATTGTCTCGGCGGCGGGATTGGACGCAACCACCAGCCCCGCCGTCGACCGCGTGGCGGCGGGTTGTGTGCCCGCGACGGATGTGGTGGCGGCGGATGCGACCTCCGCTGCTTCAATTGGGTCTTGCGCCGTCTGGGTGGTGGCCGGCTGCGTGGTGGCGGCATGCTGATTGGGGCGCTGCCACTCGGGATGGGTTTTATACAACCATCCGACTAAAGCCTGCCATCCCAGCACCAGCGTCATCGCCACCACGATGCCGGTGAGCAAACGTTTGGTATCCATTCGGGTCCTTTACTTTTTGTTGCAGATTTAAAGCGCCCAGGCGCCTAGCGCCCATCCACCAGGCGCGTACCCAGGAAGCGATCCAGACTCGGCACCGCCTCGACCTTCTTCAAGGTCGTTTGCACGTCGTAAGGCACGCGTACAAACTCCACTTGCGTGTCGGTAACAACCACAAAACTGCTGCGCGGATCGCGGTCGCGCGGCTGGCCGACCGAGCCGACGTTGACAATCGCCTTCTCGTCGGTGAATTCGTAGCGCCCGTCCAGTTCATCGGGAGAAAAAAAATCCGGCCCTTCGAGAAATACCCCCGGCACATGGGTATGGCCCACAAAACAAAGCCGCTCAAAACGCTCAAAGATACTGACAAACTTGGCCGGGTTGGTGTAGATGTCGTCGGGAAATATATACTCGTTGATCGGCCGCCGCGGCGAGGCGTGCACGGCCACAAATTCGTTGGTGCGCAGCCGCACCGGCAAATTTCCCAAAAACTTCCAACGCTCCGCCCGGCGAACCGGATCCGGATCGGTTTCAAAACAGCGCCGCGTCCAGAACGAGGCTTGCTCGGCCCCACTGTTGAAATTATACGGCTCGTACAAAACTGCAAAATCGTGGTTGCCCATCACCGAAGCCCGGCAGCGCAAACGCACCAAGTCCAGGCATTCCATGGGATTAGGCCCGTAGCCGCAGATGTCCCCCAGGCAGATAATCTGCTCCACACCGCGGCGATCGATCTCCTCCAGCACCGCGCTGAACGCTTCCAGATTGCTATGAATATCGCTGACTATGGCAAACATAATCCATCCGCCGCCGCCTCAGTTCAACACGACTGTCCGCAGCCGCGAGTCTTGACGCCCAGGACGATAAGCCCACAGGCGCGGGGTCTGATGGTACGAATTTGCCGCCGGGGCGTCAAACGTATACGTCGGGGCCTGCTCGGCAATTTAGTGCAACGCCAGACCATTTCCCCCCCCGCCGCCGCGACGGGCTTACAACGACGATCCATCCTGGTTTTTCCACCACAGTTCCAGCATCAATAACGCATAAAGCCGCTGGCCGTGGTCGTGGGGGCGCAGGTGGCGATGGAAAAGTTCCCGCGCCGCCGGCAGTTCCAGGTAACTGCGCGTAAAGGAGCCGGCTGATTCGATCAGATCCAGACCCATGTCGCGCAGTTCCCCGGCGAACCACTCGCCCAGCGGCACCGCGAATCCCATCTTGCGACGGGCAAAAACCTCCGCCGGCAAGGCATCCCCATACGCCAGTCGCAACAGGCGCTTGCTTCCCCCTTCCAGCAGCATCGGCTGGGGCAGCGCCGCGGCGAAATTCACCAAATCATGATCCATGAAGGGACTGCGCACCTCCAAAGCGTGCAGCATCGAACAGCGATCCACCTTGGTCAACAGATCATCCGGCAGATAACTGATCCGATCCACCGCCAGGGCCGCCTCCACCACGTCGCGCTGGCCCAAAAACTGCGCGTAGCGCTCTCCGAGCCAGTTGCCGCTGATCTGAAGTTCCCGGCCCACCCGTCCGCCCAGCAGTGCGAAAATCTGGCGGGTTTCAAACAGTCGCATATAAGTGCTGTATCGCCGCGGCGCCGGTTCGCCTAAGGAGCCGAGCAAACGCTTCAGCCGCGTCAGCCGCCCCTTAGGATGACTGCCGGGCAACCATTGCCACAAGCCCGACCGCGCCACCTGCCGCAGCGGTGTGGGCCAGCGCCGCATCCGATGGCTCAGCAGCATGGCGCGGTAGCGGTCGTAACCGCCGAACAGCTCATCGCCACCGTCGCCGCTGAGGGCCACCTTCACCCCTAAGCCCGTTTGCCGCGACAAGTAATGCGTTGGCAGCGCCGAGGAATCGGCAAAGGGTTCGCCAAACGCCTGGGCCAACCGCGGCAGGTCGGCGGCGGCCTCAATGCGAACGGTAAATTGCTCGTGCCGCGTGCCCAGATGCTCGGCCACCCGGCGGGCGCAGGCGGTTTCATCGTAGCGCGGATCATCAAAGCCTATGCTGAAACTGTGAATCGGCTGATCGGGCGCGGCCGTTTTCATCGCCGCGGCGATAATCGACGAATCCATCCCGCCGGAGAGGAACAATCCCACCGGCACATCGCTGACCAGTTGCCGCGACACCGCCTGGTTGATCAGATTTCGCGTGCTGGCCACCGCCTGGGGCAATTCCATCTCCGCCTGGCCGGGCGATGGGCTGTTGGGATCATAATACCGCCGCAATTCCACTTGCCGCCCGTCAATGCGCAGCCACGACGCCGCCGTTAATTTCCGCGCCCCGCTGTAAATAGTGCGCGGTGCCGGCACATAGCCCCAGCACAAATAATCAGAGAGCGAAAGCATGTCGATCTGAGTATGAATCCAAGGCACTTGCCGCAGGGCCGTCAGCTCGCTGGCGAAAGCCACCGCCTGCACCTGCCGCCCGGCCGGCAATTGCGCGCCGCCACCGGCTTCGCCGGACCATACCTGCCCATTGTCCAGCATCACCGCGTAATAAAGCGGCTTTTGCCCCATGCGGTCGCGCGCCAGAAATAGTTGGCCGCGCGACTGGTCCCAAATGGCAAAAGCGAACATGCCGTTGAGTTTTTCCAGGCATCCCTCGCCCCACTGCCGCCAGGCGCGCAGCAGCACTTCCGTATCCCCGCTGGTTTTCCAGCACATTCCCGGATTGGCCCGATCTAATTGTTCCCGCAACTGTCGGAAATTATAAATTTCGCCATTAAATACCAACCACTGTTGTCCGCTGGCATCCTCCATGGGCTGCAAGGCCCGTTCCCGCAAATCCAAAATCGCCAGCCGACGATGCACCAGCCCGCATTGCGGCGCGGCCGGAGTAATCGCCCGCTCGTGATTCAGATAAAGTCCCTGACCGTCGGGTCCGCGATGCGCCAAGCGCGCCGACATGGCCTCTAACCATGCCCGCGCGATACGATAGCGCTCGCTGAACGCGACGATGCCCGCCAATCCGCACATGCCTGCCCACCTGTGAAAACAAAACCTCCGCCCGCTCGCCGCGGCCAGAGGCGACAATCATCTACCCGGCCTAAAATTCCAGCTTCTTTTCATCGGCCTCCCCGCGATACCACCGCCCTGGCTTGAGCACGATCTTGCGCAAGCCCGCCTTGGCACATCCCATGAATAACTGCTTTTCCAGACCCGCCAGCAGCAATTGTTTCAGTTCATACAAATGGCTTGAGGAATCCACCAGCACCGTCAGCGTGCCGCGCAGGTAACCATCCAGCGCGCAGTGATCGTGAAACAGCGGCGGCACCAGTTTGGCCCAGCAATCGGCGATCTCTCCAAAACGCTTTTGCCGCTTGGCCACGGAGTTTTTGAAAAACTCCAGCAATTGCGGTCCCAAAGCCGGCGACGGCCACTGTTGGCGTTTGAAATGATCCAGCCGCGCCAATTGCGCCTCATCGGATTGTTGGGATGAATCATTCATACAATCAGTGCGGCCCGCCACCCTTTATGTTGAGGGACGATGGCCGGCAATAGGCGGATTGCCCTGGCAACTTGCCAACCAGCCGCGCCAGCGATCGGCCTTACACTATAGTACTTCCGCAGCCCGCGGGTAACTGCCCAGCACCGTCAATTGCAGACAATGATGCCGCGCCTGCTCGATGCACTTTTGCAACTGCCTATCATCCATATGACCCTGGGCATCGACAAAAAAGCAGTATTCCCAGTTCACCTTTTTTCCCGGCCGTTTTTCGATATCCGTCAGGTTGATGCCATTGTCGCGGAACACATCCAGCACCTCGGCCAGTGCGCCGGGTTTGTGCGCCGTGGTAAACAAAATTCCGGTTTTGTCATCCCCGCTGCGCTGGGCCATTTCCCGCCCGATCACGAAAAAGCGCGTGATGTTGTCCGGGGTATCCTCGATATTTTCAAATAGCACCTGCAGATCGTAAATCTGCCCGGCCAATAGCGAGCCGATCGCCGCCGTCCCCTGCTCCACAGCCGCCAGTTCCGCGGCCCGGCTGGTGCTGGCCGCCGGCTGCACATCCCGGTCCTTGGCCATGCCCGCCAGCCAGTTGCGACACTGGGAGAAAACTTCGGGCTTGGAATAAATTTGCTTCACCTGCTCCCACGGGCAGCGGGCCAGCAAATTATGGTGAATCGTTACCAGCACTTCAGCGCAAATGCGCGCCGAGCTATTTAAGAATGCGTCTAGCGTATCCACCACTCCGCCGTGAATACTGTTTTCCACCGGCACCAGTCCGTAATCCACATGCCCGCGGGCCACTTCCAAAAATACCGAGGCGATGTCCGCCAGCGGCACATATTCCACACTGGAGCCGAATTTGCGTAGCGACGCCGCATGGGAAAAACTTCCCTCCGGACCCAGGTAGCCGATCCGCAACGGTTTTTCCAGCGCGAACGACCCGCTCATCAGTTCTCGATACACCGCCTCCAAACAGCGATCCGGCAGCGGCCCGGCGTTGAGCTTGCGAATCTTTTCCAAAACCATCTTCTCGCGATCCGGCGCATAGATCGGGGCATTACTTATCTGCTTGACCTTCCCCACCTCCACCACCACCGCGGCGCGCTCATTGAGCAAGCGCACGATTTTTTCGTCCAGCGCGTCAATGCGCTGGCGCAAAGGACGCAAGGCCTCGGCGATCGCGGCGTCGGACGACAACGGCAAAGGGGAATCGGACTGCGACATGGCTATTTTGTATTGGCCCCCCGCCCGCAGGTCAAACCCCGCTGCTCGATGGGCGTAAAAGCCAACAGGGCGCAATTGACAACTCGTCGCGGTTGGGCGGAGCGAAAAATATATTTTTTTTATCGCTGCCGGCCACTTGTAGTCCCCAAAGCGCCAAGGTAGTTATGGGTAATACGTTGGAAGGGCCTGTGATGAACCCGCCCGGCTTGTCTGACGTACCGAAGGGATTGGAGGCCTTCGGCCACGCTGGTTCCGATAATATCCGCCACGGCGCGGTAGAAACGTTACGACCAGCCCACCCGCGCGGCGATGATGCCCGCAACGCTGCAAAAAAATCCCACAAGGAAATAAAGTCCGCCCCGACGTCCGATGAAGATGATGTCGGAAACGATGTGTCCTGAAAAATAATGTGCCAGGGTCGCCACCGACTAAACCGATGTCGGCCTTGATAAAACTCCCGGTCGCTCCGTACCTGCCTTATACGGGCCTGCGTTTTAATCCGCCGCAAGCCCATCGCGACTGGAACCCTACCCAGCGGATAAGAAGGACAGGCGAAAATGCGTAAGCGTTCCAAAGATTTGCAACAGGTTTTGTCTAGTCGCGCCCTGCTGAGAAAAGTCGGCCTGGAAGGACTGGAATCGCGCACGCTGCTCAGCAGCGTCGTGCTCAGTGCCGGCGCTGATGTACAGGCGGCCATCAACGCCGCCCAGTCCGGCGACGTCATCAGTCTTCGGGCTGGAACCTACAGCGGCAACCTCAATATCGATAAAGCCAACTTAACCATCCAAGGCTACAACGGCGAGGTGGCCAAAATCGCTTCGCCCAATACCAATGCCAACATCTGGTTCGCCGTCGATCTGGGCACCAGCGCCCGCAATATCACCTTTCGCAATTTGGACCTTTCCGGCGGATATTATTACACCGTTAAGACCGAAACCACCCACAGCTACGATGACCCGGCCGCCGGTGGCGTGGCCTCACGCGATATTCTTTTTGACAACGTCAAACTCCACGACAGCGGCACGCATATTGTCAAACTGTCTCCCGAATCCACCAACATCACCTTCAACCGCGTGGAGATGTACAATTCAGGTCGCCGCGATGCAAATCAGGGCCAGGGATTGGATGCGGTCAACGCCGCCAATGTCATCGTCCGCGATAGTTATTTCCACGACACCACACAAAACGCCATCTTCCTTAAAGGCGGCAGTTCCAATGGCCTGATCGAGCGCAACTTGATCATGAACGTCGGATTTTCCGGCATTTTACTGGGCCAATCCACCGATTACGGTTCGTTTAATCCCACCGTCAATCCTAATTTGTACGAGAGCCTCAACAGCACCGCTCGTAACAACACCATCATCAACGCCCAGTATTCCGGCATCAGCGCCTGGGGTTCGCTCAACAGCAAGTTTTACAACAACACCATTATCAACGCCGCCCAAAAGGGCCAGGCGGCGTTTTACGCCGTCGGCGCCGACTCGCCCGATGGCAATGGCAAAATTATTGGCAATACCGGCCTGGAGGTGCGAAACAATATCCTCTCGGTCGCAGCGGGCAAACGCGCCATTTATATTAACGACAGCGCGCTGACCGGCGGCAAAGCCACCTTCGCGCACAACCTCTATTCCGCCGGTTCCATCTTTGAAGATGACAGCAAAAACTTGATGGAAGGCACGTTCGCCAAGTGGACCATAACCTCCGGCGACACCGCCAGCCTGCAAGCCGCCACCGGCACCGATGCCAATGGCGATTTGACCGCCGGCAGCGCCGCCATCGCCAAGGGCGAAGCTCTCAGCGGATTCAATGACGACCGCCACCAGGCCACCCGCGGCACAAGCTGGGATATCGGGGCCGACCAGTTTAACGCCGGTACGCCCACCCCGACGCCGACTCCCACTCCAGTGCCGACTCCCACTCCGGTGCCGACTCCCACTCCGACGCCAACTCCAACGCCAACGCCAGCGCCGACAATGAAAATTGATGGCTTTGCGCTGATCAACGCCGACACCGCCCAGCCGATCAGCGGCTTTACCTCCCTGGGCGACGGCGCGGTGCTGGACCTGAAAAACCTGCCGGCCAATTTGAATATCCGCGCCGCCGCTGCCAATGTCGCCAGCGTAACCTTCACGCTCAACGGCACGGATCAAGGCGTGCAAAATGCGGACCCCTACGCCGTCTTTGGCGATAGCGGCGGCGTATACAATGCCTGGAAACCGGCCCTGGGCAATTACACCCTCACCGCCACGCCGTACAATGGCTTCGGCGGTACCGGCCAGGCCGGAACCCCGGCGACATTGCATTTTAAAGTAGTCAACACCACTGCCTCCCCGGCACCAACGCCGACGCCGACTCCCACGCCGGTGCCAACACCGACGCCGACCCCCACTCCGGTGCCAACACCGACGCCGACCCCCACTCCGGTGCCGACGCCGACCCCTACACCAACACCGGTGCCGACGCCGACCCCGACGCCATCGGGCGCGGTGCAAAGTTTTTCGCTCATCAACGCCAACACCTCGCAAGTGGTCAGCGGTTTTGACACGCTGGCCGACGGCGCGGTTCTCGACCTGGGCACCATTGGTAACAATGTCAACATCCGCGCCAATGCCCAAGGCGCCGCCAGCATCAAATTCACGCTCAACGGCATCAATCGCGGCGTGCAATCTGTCGCGCCCTATTCGGTCTTTGGCGATGACAATGCCGGCCATTACTATGGCTGGGAGCCGGCCGTCGGCGACTACACCCTTAGCGCCGTCGCTTACAGCGGTGCCCAGGCCACCGGCACGGTTGTCGGCAGCGCCACCGTGCATTTCAAAGTCGTTCAATCCTCCCAGCCCGCGCCGCAAAAGCCTGTCGGGCCAGTGGCCATCGGCACCGGCAGCGGGTTACTGGGTGAATATTTCCAAGGCCAGAGTTTGACCAATCCACAGAGCATCCGAGTCGATCGCCTGATTGATTTCGACTGGTCCAGTGCCGCTCCCGTGGCCGCCCTGAGCACAACCGACTACTCCGTCCGCTGGAGTGGCAAGGTGCAGGCCCAATACGATGAAACCTACAGCTTCACCACCCGTTCCGACGACGGCGTGCGGCTGACGATTAACGGCCAGGTGATTATTGATAACTGGACCGTCCATCCCCTGGCCACCAACAGCGGCACCATCGACCTCAAGGCCGGCCTGCGCTACGACATGACCTTGGAATACTACCAGGCCGCCGGGCAGGCCAATATGCAGTTGTATTGGTCCAGCCCCAGCACGCCCATGGCGGTTGTGCCCACCAGCCAGCTTTACACGCCGGATATTGTTCCCGGCGGCAATGGCGCCGCGGTTGGCACCGAGCAAGACCTGGCGCTCAATCGTCCCACCAGCGTTTCCAGCTTGGAAAGCAGCAACTTCTCCGCCTTCCAGGCCACCGACGGCCAGTCCGACAGCCGCTGGTCCAGCGCCTTTTCCAGCAACCAGTGGATCCAGGTGGACCTGGGCGCGACGTATGACATCAGCCGCGTCAAACTCAATTGGGAAGTGGCCTCGGCCCGATCCTACCAGGTGCAGGTTTCCAATAATGGAACCGTGTGGACAACCCTCTACAGCACCGACAGCGGCGACGGCGGCATGGACGACCTGACCGGCCTGCAAGGCTCCGGCAGATTCGTGCGCCTGCAAGCCACCCAGCGAAACTCGCCTTGGGGCTATTCGCTGTGGGATTTTGAAGTCTATGGCGCATCACCTTCGGCCGTGTAAACGTGTGTTGCGTCAATTAGTTGTCTGACGCAAAGCCCGGATAAACCTCATCCCGCGCCCGGCGAATTTCCGCCGGGCGCGGTGTTTTTCACCTCGACATCCCCATACCCCTGGCGGCTCCAGTGCCGCTTTGGCAGGATTATGTAAAAAAAAGACTTGCCAAATTCACTCAATCCGTTCATATTATAGGAAACCCGCCAATGGGCGGGCGCGGGAATGGTTCCCGCTAGTCTTATTATTTTTGGAGGCCACGGCTATTTCTACCAACTTCCGGCACAACGAGCAGATTCGCATTTCTCCGGTTCGCCTTATCAATCAGCATGAAGAGCAACTCGGATTGGTTCAAACCTCCGAGGCGATGAGGCTGGCGCGCGAAGCCAGCATGGACCTGGTGGAGGTGGCGCCCAATGCCCGCCCACCGGTCTGCCGCATCATGGATTACGGCAAGTGGCGCTACCAGCAGCAGAAAAAGGATGACAAGTCCCGCGCCAGCGGACGCGGCGGACAGCTCAAAGAGCTGAAGATGCGCACCGTCAAAATCGGCGACAACGACTTGATGATCAAGATCAACCGCGCCAAAGATTTCCTGGAGGAGGGCGACAAAGTCCAGTTCACCCTCCAGTTCCGCGGCCGTGAGATGGCCCACTTGGAACTGGGCCGGGCGCTGTTTATCAAGATCAAGCAAGAATTGGCGCCGCTGAGCAAAGTGGAGCGCGACTCGAAGATGGAAGGCCGGCGCATGACCCTGGTCTTGCAGCCGGAGACCAAGATCCCCAAGCCTGCCGGTAAGGGCGCTAATCCGGCCGGCGCTGCGGCTCCGACCGGCCAGCGGCTCAATATTCCCCAGCGGCCCGCCGGGAACAGTCCAGCACCGTCGGCCCCCGCTGCACCGGCCGCGCCAGCCCCGGCGCCGGCCACGCCGCCCCCCAGCGGCAATCCATGACCGCGGGGCAATTACATATGCCCAATTGTCCCCTCGCCCTGTGCTCAGCCAGAGGGCTAGGGTGAGGGCCCAGTGGTCAAAATGCCTGTATTTTCAAGCAATTCTCAGGCTGTCACCCGGCTTCCTCACGTCAATTCGCCCGTGAGGGAGTCATTAGCACCCAATGCGCTTGACCTGTCCATGACCGCCCCCGCTGCATCGCGCACACTCATTCTTGGCACCCGCGCCAGCCGACTGGCGCTGGCGCAAAGCCGCCAGGTCGCCGATGCCCTGCAAGCGCACTGGCCGGATTTGACGGTCCAGCTACGTCCCATCACCACCGGGGGCGACCGCATCCAGGACCGCCCGCTGCAATCCGCCGGCGGCAAAGGGCTTTTCACCAGTGAATTGGAATTAGCCTTGCTCAACGGGCAGGTGGATTTGGTGGTTCATAGTTTTAAGGATGTGCCGGTTACCGAGCCGCTGGTGCCGGTGCAACAGTTGGTTATCGCCGCCGTGCCGCCACGGGTGGATGTACGCGACGTACTGATCTGCCGCACGGCCAATTCTCTTGGCACTCTCCCCCACCGCGCCCGGCTAGGCACGGCCAGTTTGCGGCGACGCTGCCAAACACTCGCCCTGCGCCCGGATTTGCTCGTTCACTGGATTCGCGGCAATGTCGATACGCGCCTGGCAAAACTCGATCACGGCGACTGCGATGCCATCATCCTGGCCCTGGCCGGTTTGCAACGCGCCAAGCTGTTTGATCCTATATACATGTTTACAATCCCCCCCGATGAAATGCTCCCCGCCGCCGGGCAGGGAGCGCTGGCGCTACAGTGCCGGGCGGATCGGCAGGATGTGCGAGATTTTTTAGCCCCGCTGGATGATCCGGCCACGCGCTTGTGCGTTAATGTGGAAAGGGAACTGGTGCGGCAACTCCATGGTGATTGTCATTCTCCCATCGCCGCCTGGGCCCTCCGAGAAAATGACACCATCAGTTTGCGAGCGGCGGTGGGCCAAAGCGGCGGTGAGCCGCCCGTCCGCCGCGCCGCCGTGCGGGCCACCATCGGCCAAGCCGACGCCCTGGCAGCGCAAGCGGCCGATATCCTGCAAGCGCCATTGTAAACGCGCTGGGCGCCGCATGTGGCCGAGCCGGATTATTGCATCGGGCGGATTATCCTCTCGCCCAGTCCTCCAAGCAGAGCGCTTCCATGAGGGCCGAGCATTGAAATGCCCGTTTTTTTAATGAGCGCCCCACGCCCCCTCCTCCGCCAGTACGCGATAGAGGCATTAAAACCGCAATCTGCGATTGCCCGGCGTGGCTGCGCCGCCTGTAGGTGGCCGGGCCGCCCATCGCGCCGACGACGAATAACTATTTTTTACGCTCCTGTTCTTTTTGCGCCGCCGCCAGAACCTCGGCCTGCGCTTGCTTACGCTGCTGGGTTTCCACCGGCGAAACGCAACTGGGAAACGCGGCCAAAAGCTGCTGCGCCTTGGCCAGCGATTGATCCGAAGGCGTCTGCTTGGAGACCACGGCGCTGTGCTGCTTGAGGGCCGCGAACCGGGCCGCGTCGGCCACCGGCGGCCGCCGCCACTGCGCTGCGCTGGGCGGCAACTCCTTAACCCATTGCTTCACCTGCTCCACCCGGCTTTTGAGCGACGGATGATCCGAGAGCATCTGCGGCGTCGTGTCCAATCCCAGATCAATCATATGCTGGAAAAAATCGGCGAAATGTTTCGGTTCCCACCCGGCATGGGTATAAAAGGTGAAGCCGAGTTTGTCCGCCTCGTTTTCGTCCTTGCGGGTGTAGCCCATGCCGATAAATTGGCTGGCCGCCAATGCGGCGGTGCCAAACATGCCGGCATATTCCCCCCCCTTGTCGCTGCCGCCGGCGACATACCCCGCGGCCCCCGCCCCGACCGCCACACCCAGCATCACCTTCTGCCGGTTCATGCCTTTTTGCACGTGCCGCCCGTACACATGCCCGTATTCATGAGCCACCACCGCCGCCAGTTCATCCTCGCTCTGGCACTGCTCAAACAGCGCACTGTAGATATACATATGCTCCCCGCCGGTGGTAAAGGCGTTCAGCGTCTTGCTGTTGACCAGATGAAACTGCATTTTATTGGAAAACATCCAGTCGCTTTGCTCGCTGCGATGCGAATCGGGGCCGTATTGCTGGCGATCCAGTTCCTTGGCGGTGTCGATCACGCGATCGCCCACGGCCTGGATATAGCCGCTGAGTTGCGGATCGCTCATCACCGCCGGCGCCAGGCCCTGGTGCACATCCTGGGCCTGACTGATCACGGCCTTATCAGTGGCGCACCCCCCCGTGGCCAGCACGCTCAACCCCACCAGCCAAACCGCCGCCACTTTGAAATAAAACATGATTCATCCTTGTAAGAGCCAAGGTTCATCATATCCCTATTTCCCACCAACGGGCAACGTGAACAAAAGCGTTATTGCGCAAAGCGGGATCAAGAGGGACCTTTTAACTGCGTTACAACACCCTCCCCAAAAGATGCGCTGACTGCTGGAGTACGCCCGGCTAACATCATGCAATCGCAAGCGGCCAACCCCACGCCCCGGGCAGCGCTGGCGAATGACTGGACGACGGGCAACCCGGCGCGTGCCGGGAGGCCCGCTGAAGATTTGGCCGACCGGGCAAGTGAGCGTCTGGTGGTCTTTGACCACGTCGGCTGCTTATCTTGCTGTGGCTAA